>CAZEKB010000162.1:0-12395 GCA_964512225.1 uncultured Rickettsiales bacterium
ACCACCGCGGGCCCCGCCTCCAGCGCGCCCACCAGCGCCTCGGCCGGCGCCGTGAGGCCCTCCAGCGTGGCGGCGGCGCCCACCAGGTAGAGCCGCGCCGAGGACGCTCTGGCCAGCCGCGCCCGCAGGCGCTCCATCGCCGCCAGCGCCTCGCCGGGCGCCGCCGCCAGGTCCGCCGCCGCGGCCCGGCAGAGCGCCGCCCAGTCGTCGGCCAGGCTCTCGTCGGGCACCCCCGAGAGCAGCCGCTCCAGGTCCTGGGCGATGGCCGCCAGGGCCTCCGCCTCGGGCCCCTCGGGCGGCGCCTGCTCACCGCGGCCCCGGCGCCCCCCCCCGCGCGCCCCCCCCGCCGCCCGCGCGCGGGCCCGCGGGGCCCGGGCGGCCGCCCCCCCCGGTCCCTTCGGCAAGAAGAAGGCGCCGCCCGCGGTGGCCGTGTGGGATCTCCAGACCACGGACGTCCTCCGCAACGACGGCGCGGGCTGGTATGCCGAGATCGCCGACGCGCTCGTGCAGGTCCCCGCCGTGGTCGCCGACCACGACCGCGACTTCCTCCCGAACGTCCGCCCCGGTGAGGGCATCTCGATCGCGATCCACACCGCCGTGCGCCGGAAGGAAGCGGCCTGGACCGCCCTGCGCGGTCGGGAGCACGGCGAAGCCACGGCGCTCGTCCAGGAGGCGATCGACCTCGTCGCGCCCTACCCCGACGAGCGGCTCCCCGAGGGCCTCATGCGGGACCTCAAGGTGCTCCAGTCGCGCATCCAGCTCGCCGGCGGCGAGGCCGGGCCCGCGTCGATGACGCTGCAGGCCGCCCTGGGCCTCGACCCGTCCTGGGCGCCGCGCCGCGAGGTCGAGCACCCCCGGTTCATCGAGCTGTTCGACGAGGTCGACGCCCGCCGGAGTCAGGCCCCGACCGGCCAGGTCACGCTCACCGCCACCGCCCCCGACGTCCGGGTGCTGGTGCACGGGACCGAGCAGGGCATGGTCTACGACGGGTCGCTCACCCTGGAGCTGCCGCCCGGCGTGTACCGGGTCGTGGGCCGCAAGGCGGGGCACGCGGACGCCGTCGAGGAGGTCCGCATCCGCCCGAAGGACGACAAGAACGTCGTCCTCGCCATGGCCGTGCAGAACAGCGTGCGCTTCCAGGAGACGGTCCAGGGCGCCCTCGAGGCCCCGCGCTCCCAGCGTCGGTCCAGCGTCTGGGACGGTCTCGCCCTCGCTGCCGAGCAGGTCTCGGCGCGGGCGGTCCTGATGGGCCGGTTCGTGGCCGACGACGACGCCGAGAGCGGCGGCATGCTCCACGTGGGGCTCTACCTCCCCGGGCGGGGCGGCTGGGGCTTCCACGAGTCGATCGTCGTGGGCGACGACCCGACGGAGACGGCCGCCGACGTGCAGGCTGCGATCGACGGACTCACGGCCTCCCTGGACGCCGACGTGAACCCCGTGTTCCTCGCCCTGCAGGACTGAGCCGTCGCCCCCCCGTGCTAGATTCCGGGGCCCTCAGGCCCCTCGATGACGCAGGTCCCAAACCCCCACGAGCCCGGTGAAATCTTCGGCCCGTATCGGCTCGAGCGGAGGCTCGGGCGGGGCGCCGCCGCGGAGGTGTGGCTCGCGGTCGAGACGGGGGACATGGGCTTCAGCAAGCGCCAGGCGCTCAAGCTGCTGCGCCCCCCGCCCGGCGAGCTCGAGGCCCAGAAGAAGGCGCTGATCAACGAGGCCCGCGTGTGCGGGCGCCTGGGGCACCCGGGCATCGTCGACGTCTACCGGGTGGGCGAGCAGTCCGGCGAGCTCTTCATCGCCATGGAGTTCGTCGACGGCCCGGACCTCAACTCCTTGCTCGAGGCGCTGCGAGCGGAGGGGACGGTGATCCCCCTGGGCGTCGGGATCGACCTCTGCATCGAGCTCTGCGAGGCCCTCGATCACGCCCACATGGCCTGCGAAGACGACGGGCGACCCCTCGCGATCATCCACCGCGACCTCAAGCCCTCGAACGTCCTCGTGGACCGCCGCGGTCTCGTGAAGATCTCGGACTGGGGCCTCGTCAAGTCGACCCTGAACATCGAGTCCACCACCCGGGGCATCGTCAAGGGGACCCCCGGGTACATCGCCCCCGAGGTGTGGGGCGGCACGCGCAACTTCCAGCCCTCCGTCGACCTCTTCGCGGTGGGCGCGATGCTGTACGAGGTCGTGGTGGGCAAGCGCCTCTTCCGGGGGCGCAACCTCGCCCGGATCGCCGAGCAGGTCGCGCGGCGCAAGCCCACCGAAGAGGCCGGTCACGCGACGGAGCGGGCCCCGGCGCTCGTGCCGATCCTCGAGAAGGTCCTCCAGCGGGTGCCCGACCGCCGCTACCAGGCGGCCCTCGACCTCGCCGACGACCTGCGCGACGTGCGCGACACCCTCTCGTCGCGGGACAGCTTCAAGAGCTTCTTGCGGTCGGTGAAGCCCACCGTGGATCGCCTCGCTCCTCGGAGCCTCCGCAGCGGCGAGAACAGCCGCCCCGGCCGGAGCGTGAGCGACCCCCCGAAGGAGGCGCCGCCCCCGTCCCTGCGGGGGCCTCGCCCCGACTCGATCGGGCCGATCCCCGCCACGACCGAGCCGGACCCGATCCCGCCGCCTGAGCCCGATCCGCCCGCGCCCACGCTCGAGGACGACCGGGACGAGGAGGTCGCCCGCACCGAGCCCGCGACCTCCGCCGTGTCCGGTCCTCCGCTGCCGGCCCGGGTCGATCCGCCGCCCACCCGCGCGATGGAGCCGTCGCGAAACGTCGCCGACACCACGTCGTCGCCCCGCGTCTCCGCCGCGGACATCCGGACCAACAGCCTGAGCTCGGTCAGCGACGTGTCGATCCCCGAGGCCGCGTCGTCGGCGCCGTCGGGGAATACGGCCGCGCCCGTCGCCGTGGCGCGTCACCAGCTGCCGGTGGCCGACACGGGGCGCACGCCCACCGCGGACCCGCCCCGGGGCCCGAAGAAGGGCAAGAAGCGTCGCAAGACCTCGCCCGGGGGCAAGAAGCCGAAGAAGAGCGCGCCGTCGCGGTCGCCGGCCCCGGTGCGCGATCCGACGGTCCGCCCGCCGCCTCCCACGTCGGCGGTCGTCGTGGTCACGGTCGGCCTGCTGATCCTCCTGGCGGGGATCCTGCTGACCTTCTTGAAGTAGCGGTCAGTCGGCTTCGGCGGGCGCGGGCGGGGGTGACCCGTCCAGGGACTCCCCCGTCTCGGCGAGCATCTGGTTCACCTTGTCGCGCACGGCGTCGGGGATGTCGTCCCCGGGGAAGTCCCGCAGGATCTCCCGCCGCGTATCGAGCCGGCCCGCCCGGCTCCGGGTCCGCCACGTGTAGATCCCCAGGCCGAACAGCGCGACGGCGCCCACCTGCGCGGGGGTGAGGGCGTCGAACCAGCGCAGATCGGAGCGGCCGCCGTAGTCCTCGAGGTCCCGGGCGCGCAGGAACTCCATGCCGAAGCGGAACGGGGCGTACATGAACAGCGTCAGGGCGGAGTAGAAGCCGTGGAAGCGACGCTTGTCCTTGTCGAGCCGGTCGAGCGTGATCAGCGTGAAGAAGATGGTGAACGCGAGCAGCGACTCGTAGAGGCCGAGGTCGTGCCGGGGGCCGCCGAGCCGCTCGGGGAATGCGACCGCGAGGAAGAAGTCCGTCTGAATGCCCTTGTGGTCGTGGGCCGTGAAGCAGCCGAAGCGCCCCATCGCCCAGCCGAGCGTGAAGCCGATGCACAGGTTGTCGACGTACGCCCAGGTAGGGGTCTTCTTCCACCGCAGGAAGGCGACGATCGCGATGGCCGCGCCCAGGAAGCCGCCGGTCGACGAGTAGCCGCCGTACCAGGGGGCGAGGATGATCGGGTCTTCGACGAAGCGGTCCCAGTTGTAACCGAGCACGTGCAGGATGTGGGCGAACAGGAATCCGTTGAGCACCATGAACAGCGTGGTGTCGACGGTGATCTTGACCGAGAGGTTCTCCCGCACGGCGCGGGCGCGCGCCCACTCGGTGCCCGCCGCGATGCCGACGACGATCAGCGCGATCCACCAGTCGATCCGGAAGTCGAAGATCTGGATTGGCTGGGGCACCCAATACGGGATCACGGGAGCGTCCTCCAAAAAGAGCGAGGGACCTTAACAGGCCGGTTCAGAACACGAGCGTCAGCACGAACGTGACCACGGGCTGGTCCCCCCGGCTGCGGCCGGGGATCCACAGATCGGACAGCGTCGACTCTTCCCCGCGGATGCGGAGGCCGCCCTCGTCCAGCGTCCGTCGTACGGCGGCCTCCACCGCGGCGCGATCGGGCAGCTCGCGGTAGGCGGCGCGCACCAGGCCGAGCAGGATGCGCACGTCGGTGCGGTCGAGCGTGGGGTGGGCGGCCACCAGGTCGTCGACGAGCTCGAGCGACCACACCGCGGACGGCAGGGGCAGGGGCCCTTCGTAGACCCGCTCGACCTCGCCGGTGCCCTCGGGGATCCCGCCCCCGATGTCGGGCGCGGCGGCCTCGACCAGGCCCTCGGGCAGGCCCGCGAGCCAGTTGCCGGGCCCCGGCTTGCCGCGCTCGACGCGGGTCACGGCGACCTCGCCGGTGCCGCCTCCGCCCTCGCCCTCGTCCCAGCGCGGGGGCGGAGCGGCGCCGCGGGCCACGGCGGCCTCGACGGCCTCCCGCAGGGCCACGGACTGGGCCTCGAGCGTGTCGTCGCGGGCGTCGAGCTTCTTGACGTTCCGGCGCCGGAACCCGGCCGACAGCATCGAGTCGATCCAGGGCTTCCCGGTGCTGAAGTGGCGGATGCGGTTCTGCATGCGCACGAGGTCGACGCGCGCGTTCGAGACCTCCGCCTCCAGCCGCGCCGCCGCGCGGACGAGCCCCTGCAGCTCATCGCCCGACGTGGTGGCCATCGCCGTCGTGAGCTCCTCGAGGGCGGCCGTCCGCTCCTTGATCTCGGCGTCGATGATGCGGCGCTGGCGGCGCCAGGACTCGACGACCCGGTCCCGGGCGCGGCTGTCCTGGGGGTCCGGGATGGCGATGCCGATGAAGGGGCTCTGGGGCATGCCGCGGCGGTGGGCGTCGCCGGAGGTCTCCGGGTCCGTCGTCCGCGCCCGCGGCGTGAACCCGTAGTGGTGGGGCTCGACCAGCACCTCCCACATCAGGTCGAGGCGCTCGCTCAGGCGCGACCGGGCGCCGTCGTACTCGGCCCCGCCGGGGTAGGTGGTGGCGAAGCGGTCCGCCAGCGCGTCCTGCAGCTCCAGCAGCTCCATGATCGCGAGCTCACGGTCGGCCGGAGCCCCCTGGAGGACGGCGTGCTCGCGCTCGGCGACCGCGAGATCGAACCACGTCACGGCCTCCCGCACGTACCCGTCGGGATCGAGCGCCTTCCAGGACGGGGGCAGGCCGTCGTCGCAGAGGTACAGCCGCCGGGCGACCTCGGGAGAGTCGAGCCACGCCGTCGTGAGCAGCCACGCGTCCGGGGAGAGGTCCGAGAGCTTGCGCTCCCACGTGCGCCACACCTGGGGGAGGCGGCGGCGCTCGACCGCGTTCACGTGGAGGCGACGGAGCGCGCCGAGGCCCTCGACCAGCTCGGCCCGCACGTCGTCGAGGCACCCCTGGAACTCGAGGGCGGGCAGGTACTCGGACAGCGGCACGCCGCCCACGCTGTGGGCGCGCAGGGTCTCGTCGATCGCGCGCCCCAGCGGGGGGGCGGGGTCCGTGAGGCTGCCCGCGAGCCGCCGGAACATCTGCGCTTCGGCGGACGGGACCGCGACCAGACCGGCGATCACCGCGGTCATCGTGAGGAGGAGGCGAGACACGATCAGGCGAAGGGCGGGCCTGCGTCCGTGAGCGCGCGCTGCATCCGCGGACTCTGGAGGACGATGAGGAGCGTCGAGAACATGCGGCCGAACCGTACGGGATCGGGGACCCCGCCGTCGTGCCGCGCCCAACTCGACGCCCAGCGGGCGGCCGCGACGTAGCCGATCAAGGCCCACGCCGGGGTCCCGAACAGGGTCGTCTGGCGCAGGTAGACGAGGCGGCGGAGGGCGTCGCGGAGGAAGGGGCGGAACGCGGCGTCGACCTCGGGCCAGCGCCCGTCGCGGGGCCCCCGACCGTCCTCGACGAACGCCCGGAGCATCGCGAAGCCGCCCGCGGTCGACGTCGACGGGTGCAGCGGGCCCTGGGCGTCCTCGGGGAACTCGCCGCCGACCACGGCGTCCGCCGCTTCGAACAGCGCGCGCAGGCGGGCCTCCAGCCAAGGCTCGACGTCCGGCGGATCGTCGCGCGTGGGCCGCTGGGCCAGGAAGGACAGCACGGTGGCCGTGTCGAGGTCGTGCAGGGCGAGCACCTGCAGGAGAACATCCTCGGTCGGTGCTTTCTTCCGTTCGATCGTCCCGAAGGGCTGCACGAGCATCGCCTGGATGAACTCGGGGGCCACGGGCGGCCCGTCGTGCCACACCTCGGCGTCCGCCAGGCACGACGGGCGCATGCCGATCCGGATGCCGCCCTCGGTGCGGATGAGCTGCAGCGGGAAGAGTCGACAGACCAGCGGCTTGGCCTCCTCCCCGGCGGCCGCGTGCACGGTGCAGCCGACGCCCCGCCTCCACAGGACGCAGTACCCGTCGCGCTTGCGCAGGAAGACGCGCTCGGTGTCGTCGCGCACCTCGCGCCGTCGCGGATCCGCGTCGTCGGCGTCGGGGAAGGCCTCGCGGACCGCGGGCAGTGCGGCCTCGAGGCGGCGCTCGTCGTCCTCGGTGAGGGGGCCGATGCGGTACGACGAGCACGACGCGCCGCAGCCGGAGCAGCGGGTTCGGGGGGTGCCCAGGGCGTGGAGGCGGAGGACTCCGCCGTCGGGAGTGGTCACGGGGGGGCTCTCAGGGTTCGCAGGCGCCGGGGTGCTGCCACGAGGGGCCGCCGTAGTGGTGGCCGAGGGGACACCAGCCCGGCGGGACGGCGAGGACGCGGAAGTCGATGCTGCCGTGAGGCGAGCACGTGAGGGTGACGTCGTAGCGCCCGGTGTCCGCCCCGGTCCGGAACCGTCCGCCGCCCTCGTAGACCATCGGGTCCTCTTCGATGCAGTGTGGAGGGCGGTCGTCGGGATCGCAGTCGGTGTCGTCGGGGTTGGTCCACTTCCCCAGCTCGAGGTCGCACGACTCGAAGGGGATCGACTGCACGAACAGGTCGTCTCCCCAGCCGCGGTCGTTCTCCCCGTTCAGCCCGGGGTGGAAGAGCCCGACCTCCACCGTGACCTCGGTCCACTCCGGCGCCCCCTCGGCCTGGATGCGGAACCAGGGGTCGAGCTGGAAGTCGCGCAGGCCGGTCAGCGTGGTCGTCCGGTCGTGCGGCACCCCGAGGTGCAGGGGCACGTCCGGCAGCTCGACGGTGATCGCCGCGTCGTCGACGATGTCGGGGATCGACATCTCGGTGGCCTGCACCGAGAACGTGTAGGAGCCCGCCGCCTCGACCACGCCCTCGATCACGCCGTTGGCCGTCACGCGGAGCCCCGGCGGGAGCTCGCCGCCGACGTGGAAGAAGCTGACGGCCCCGCCGTACCCGGGCACGCGGATCGTCGCCCGGATCACGTCGCCGAGCAGCGAGTCCTCGGGGAGCCCGAAGTCCAGCTCGGTGGGGACGTCGTCGTCGTCGTCGGTGGCGTCGTCGTCGTCCGCGGTGCCGAAGCCGGGAGGCGTGACGCCGCCGCAAGCCGTCGCGACGCAGCCGAGGCCCGCCGCGAGGACGAGCAGGGGGCGGGTTCTCCGCATCGCGCGAACCCTATCACCGGCCGGCATCGGCGCCTCGGGGACCGGCGCGCCCGGGTGGGTTACGCTCACGGCCGCATGCGGCGTTCGCTCCTCTTGATCCCGGTCTCGGTGCTGCTCATGGCGGCCGAGTCGAGTCCCGAGAAGCTGCCGGACTGGGAGCCCATGGCGTCCGAGTCCACGCCGCTCACGCTCGAGCCCGAGCGCCTCGTGATGGACCTGATCCGCGAAGGCCTCGCCCCCCTCGCCGAAGCGGAGGCCGAGGCGGACGTGGGCGTCGCGCGCGTGGACAACCCGGAGGTCGACCTCATCGCGGGCGGGCTCGGGGGCTCGGGACTGAGCGCGTCCGAGGCCACGGAGCTCGCGCGTCGAGACACCACGAGCGGGTTCCTGGCCAAGATCCTGGCCACGGACACGGCCCTGGAGGGTCGCGGCGGCGTGGGCCCGTGGCAGCTGTTCGACGGCGAGTTCGACGAGTCCGGCTGTCGCGGGGCGGCCGCTGCGGGGACGGCGGCGGCCGTGGCGGTCGTGTGTCGCGGGCTCGACCGCAGGCGCCCCCGGGACGAGCACCTCCTGGTGCTCCGCGGGCGCCGGATCGAGCGCTGGCCGAAGTCGGTGAAGGAGGGCGCGGTCCCCAGCATCTCCGCCGACGGGACCCGCGTGGCGGTCATCGCGGCCGAGGGCGGGGGCACGCTGCACATCCTCGATCTCGACGAGCGGGAGGACCTGCGCGTCGGCGGTCGATGGAGCCGCGCCACCGGGCCGCGCATGGCCGCGCGGGGCACGAAGGTCGCGTTCGCCGCCCTGCTGGGGGGCGACCCGGTCGCCGTCGTCGTGTCCGCCGGACTCGACGTGGGGACGGTCGCGTGGCGGGGGCGCAAGCAGACGGCGATCGAGGGCATCGCGGACGACGGCCGGCTCCTGGTGCGCTCCGACCCCTCGGGTCCGCTGAGCGTGCTCCTCGTGGATACGACGCGGGGGCTGTACACCGATCTCGCGGTTCGGAAGGGCGACGTGGAGGCTGCGGTGCTGCACCCGTCGGTCGACTCGGTGGTGTTCGTGACCCGCGTCGGCGGGGTCTGCGGCCTGTTCTGGACCGACCTGACCACCCGCCGCCGGGTGGACCTCACGGGCACCGTCGACGGGTGCTTCAGCTCCGTCGACCTGGACGACCAGCGCCGATTTCTTCTGTACGAGAAGACCGACTCGGCGTCCAAGACGGTCCTTCTTCACGACCGCCGGACCGGGCGGGACTGGATGACCCTGCCCACGGGGTGCGCGGAGGCCGAGATCAGCGGGGACGGCTACTACGTCGCGGCCCGCTGCAGCCACGACCCCCGGGGGCGGGGGATCTATCTGTTCGCCGTGCCTCAGGAGAACCCTTCACCATGATGTTCCGCACGCTGCTCGCACTGCTCGTCCTCGGCGCCGCTCTGTCCGCCGCCCCCGCCCAGGCGGGCGTGTTCATGGGCATGGAGGCCGACCTGGTCGACCCCTCGAAGGGGGAGGTGCCCACCTTGATCATCGGCTTCGACGAGAAGTACTTCCGGGCCCAGATCGACATCGTCGGGGAGAACGGCTACTCGAAGACGCACCACGTCAAGCCGGTCTCGGCGGGTCAGGAGCTCCGCTACACGTGGTCCCAGAAGGAGGGGACCGTGATGTACACCATCACGGTCGAGATGGTGGACAACGCGGCCGAGCACTACACCGAGGAGACGGAGGTGTTCGTCTCCTCCGCGCCGCCGATCACGGCAAGCATCCCCGCCAACTCGGTGGACCTCGAGGCCAAGCAGTTCTCGCTCGTGACCAACCACGCCCCCGAGGAGGTGAAGATCGAGGTCATCGCCGACGATCTGTCCACGCTGGGCGAGTCCACCTTCGCGGTCACGGACGCCAAGAAGGGGAGCCCGGTGCGGGTGACCTGGGAGCAGCAGGGCGAGGGAGAGGTCTTCCGCATCCTCGTGCGGGCCTTCGACGAGTACGGCTACTGGGCGGGCGTGGAGATCATCCCGTGGTCGCTCGTCGTGCCTCACGAGGACGTGAACTTCCCCACGGGGAGCCACGAGATCCTCGCCGACGAGGCCCCGAAGCTCGAGGACGCGTGGAAGGAGATCGTCAAGGCGCTCGACAAGTACGGCGAGTGGATCCCGACCCCCACGCTGTACGTCGGCGGCTACACGGACACGGTGGGGGACGCGTCCAGCAACCAGTCGCTGTCGGAGCGGCGGGCCCTCGCGATCGCGCAGTGGTTCAAGAAGCGGTCGGCGAGCAAGGTGGCGATCCGCTACCAGGGCTTCGGCGAGACCGCGTTGGCCAAGGAGACGCCGGACAACACGGACGAGATCGTCAACCGGCGCGCCGTGTACATCATCACGCCGGGCGGGCACCCGTCCGGCAAGGACACGCCCCGGGCGAACTGGCGCGGCCTCAAGTAGCCCCGTCGCCGGGGGGCGGGTGCGGGCCGTTCGGCTCGCTAGTGAAGGACGACCTCGACGCCCGCGGTGCCCTTGTCCACGGGGCTGTCGGCGGTGCCCCAGAGGTCGGCGTCGCCCTTCGTCATCGCGTCGCCGTCGGCGTCCCAGCGGACCGTGAGCTCCACGGTGTCCGGGAACGGGCCGCCCATCATCACGTTCTGCGGGCCGAGGCTGAACTCGGCGGGGAGCCGCGCGGGGAGCGCCGCCGTGGCCGCGGGGGGGCCGCCCGCGACGCCCGGGCGACGGGCGATCACGAAGATCCGGCCGCCCGCCGGAGGTTTCGCGTCGGGACCGAGGACGATCGTCCCGGTGATGCCGCGCACGAAGCCGGCCTCGAACTTGTCGTTGAACCGCATGATGACGGTCGTGACGCCGGACTTGGCGGAGACCGGGAAGGTATGGACGGCCTCGGCCGCGCCCGCCGGGAACACCGAGAACTCGACGTCGAGGGTGAAGGTGTGACGCTCCACGCCCATGATGTTCGCCCCGTCGCCCCACACCGAGTTCAGCGTGACGTGCACCCGGGGCAGGGACGCGTCCTCGCCCACGCGGGCGTCGTACCCGGCGGAGCGCAGCACGTCCGCGACCCAGGCGGGCACGACCTCGGGGGGATCGGCGGTCCCGGAGCCGCCCGAGAAGATGCCGAGGGGCATCCCGTACTGGTTGCGCTCCTGGGCGATGAGGTGGGGCTCCTTGCCCCCCTTCTTCTCTTCCCGCGCGTCCTCGAAGGTCACGGCCACGGCGGGGCCTCCGCTCGCGGCGACCGGCGGCTCGTACATGAGGCGGACCTTGCGGCCGGCCTCGGCGGAAGACGGCAGCGCCACGGCGGTGACGAGGGCGACCATCAGGGCGATGAGGATGCGGTTCAACATGGGTTCTCCATTCGGTTCGGGGTCCCCCCCGTTCGAAGCTCCTTGAGAGCAACGGGCGTGCCGGCTCCTCCGATCCGGCGACGCAACGCGTTCAGCGCGCTCAGCGCGATACGATACGCACGTCTTGGGGGTCGCGAGGGTGCGACGGTCATGGGACACGTCCCGGGGCAGGTCCCGCGCGGGGTGATCCCCGCGGCAGCAGGGAGGCGCGCGTGAGCGACGGCGTGCTGAGGTTCGCGGTCTCGTCCTTCGACCGCGTCTTCGACACCGACCCCAAGGTCGAGGTCGTGACCCTGCCCGTCCTCATCCGGGGCCTCCTGCGGTTCGAGGTGAAGACGAAGCTGGTCCGCAAGATCGCGGTCGATCTCGACCGGATCGACGCGGCGTGGTCGTCCTGGTCGGCGGGCGAGTACCGCGCGGGCAAGTGGTTCTCGACGCTCAAGAAGGCGGAGAAGGAGGCCCTGCGCGCCGGGATGGACCCCGGGGAGGCCGTCGTCGCGGCTCGGGATCAGCTCCTCAAGAACGCGAAGGGGTACGCCAAGTCGGACCTCCGCCTGTGGGCCCCCACCCTCTACCGCCGCGGGGGCCGCCGCACGAAGGCGGACGTGGTGCACCTGTCCTGCCTCGTCCTGGACTACGACGGCGGCTTCCCCATGGACGAAGCCCGGCGCCACTGGGACCGCTGGCTCCACGTGCTGCACACGACGTGGTCCCACACGCCGGCCCACCACAAGTACCGCGTCTGCCTCCCCCTGGCCGGCCCCGTGGCCGCGGAGCACTGGCGCGCGGTGTACGCCTGGGCGCAGGAGCGCGTGGGCCGGGTCGTGGACCCGACGATGAAGGGCGAGGCCGTGACCTTCGCCCTGCCCGCCACCCCCGCCCGGGACACCCCGCGGGTCTCTCGGGTCAACGAGGGAGCGCTCCTGAACCCCGTCCGCGAGGGGCTGGTGCCCGGGCTCGCGGCGCCGCCCACGCCCCGCCCGACCCCCGACGGCGCGTACTTCGGGCCCGGCGGGGTCGAGGGGCACGAGTACCTGACCGACACGCCCTTCGAGCTCGACCAGGAGGGGGCCTGGGAGTCCGGGCCCGCGACGCTCGACGAAGCCGACGACGACTGGGACGTGGACGCCGCCTTCGACCTCTTCTGAGCCCCCGCCCCCGCGGTTCGTTTTGAACCCCCGGTTCGGCCGCGGCGGAAACGTCCTGATCCCGCCCGGTTGCCCACATCCCCCTCCCGGTCGAGGGCCCCCGATCGTGGCGACGTCCATCGATCAGTTTCGGTCCGGAGGGTGCTCGAAACCTTGTGAAAGCAAC
>CAZEKB010000163.1:0-7403 GCA_964512225.1 uncultured Rickettsiales bacterium
CTCGCAAGCTCGGCTCGGCCCCGCTCCTGTGAACCTCCACGAGGAGGTCATACAAACGTCAGCCGGCGGCGCCGAGCCGGAGCAGCGTCGCGACGTCGAGGATGAAGACGACCCCCACGTCCGCGACCACCTTGGCGCCGAGCACCGGGCCGTCCTGGGCGCCCTCCCGGGGCTGGAAGTCGATGTCCACGAGGTCCTCGACCTGCTCGACGCTCACGGCCACGCGCTCGTCCCCGTCCCCGAGCACCAGCACCTCCACGTGGTCGGCCACCGGGGGCGCGCACGGCGCCTCCAGCCACTCCGGAAGCAGGTCCTCCAGGGGACGCAGCGGGACCACGCGGTCGTCCAGCTGCAGGCGGCGCGCCCCCGGGCCGCGGATCGTCCGGCCCACCTCTTCCCCCTCGAGGGTCTGCCACTCGAGGACGGCGGAGTCGGGGAGCGCGAACGCCATGCCTCCGGAGCAGAACGTGCGGTAGGCGGCCTCGGGCACGTCGACGGCGAGAAGCTCGGGCGCCGTCGACCGGGGGCCGAGCGGATCGCGGAACAGGGTGCTGGGCGACACCTCGGTCATGAAGGGGCGGCTACTCCTCGCCGATCTTGTCGATCTTGTCGTGCTTCTTCTGGCGGTCGGCGGACCCCGCCGTGGCGGCCTTGTGGCGCATCCCGGGGTTCAGCGACTCCTCCTGGCCCGGGGCGGGCGGCGTGCCGCGAAACTGCTCGAGCAGCGTCTCTCCGAAGAAGAGGACGACGATCAAGACGACACCCAATCCGACGAGCTTTTTCATGAAGCCTCCGCGGAGAGGGTAGCGCGCTACCGACCCGGCGCGGGCGTCTCCGTGAACCGGGAGCAGCGGAATTGGATGCTGATCCGTGGATCGGCGGCCCGCTGCTTCGGGACGCCGTGCTCCCAGTCGCGCTGACACGCGCCCCCCATCACCAGGAGGTCTCCCCAGCCGCAGCGCAGCGCGATCGAGCGACCGCCCCCGAACGGGCGGAGGAGGAACTTGCGCGGCGTGCCCACGGAGACGATGGCGATGACCGCGCGGTCGCGGTGGCGGACGAACTTGTCCCGGTGGAACGCGACGCTGTCGGTGCCGGACCGGTAGAGGGCCGCGGCCCAACGATCGAAGCGCACCTTGTAGCGACGGTCGAGGCACAGCGACGCTCGGGCGAGGATGGGGTGGCCCGGCCCGTCCTCCGGGATCGAGGCCGTCAATCGAGGGACGTCGACCACCTTCTCGTACATCGCGCGCCTCCCCGCGTGCCAGCGCATGCCCTCCCGGAGCGCTCGATAGACCCCCGCGTGCCCCCGCATCCAGCCGGGGCAGTAGTCGACCCAGGACGACTCGTCCAGCCGCAGCCGACGCACGTCCCGGAACCCCGGATCGACGTCGGGCTCCTCGTGAAGCCCCAACAGGGAGAGCTGCTCTGCGGCCATCGTCCAGCCAGACTACTGGATGTTTGTTCAGTGAACAAGTGTTCAGCCTGGGCGGCGGACGCGGAGGCGAGGGGTAGAGTCCGGGGGTGCGGTCTCTCCTCGCCCTCCTGCTGCTCGTCGGCTGCCCCTCGGGCGGGATCGCCCCCGACGACGACGACGTGACCGACGACGACGACGCGATCGACGACGACGACGACCTGGACGACGACGACGCGATCGACGACGACGACGCAGGCCCCGTCGACGGACCGGTCCAGGAGGTGTCCCCCACCGGCCACGGAGCGTCGGCGCGGTGGGGCTTCGAGACCGCGTACGGCGACGAGCCCTGGTACGCCGGCGCGAACAACGAGACCGCGACCCTGGCCTGGGGCAAGTCCTACGCGATGATGTCGTTGGCCGCGATGTTCCGCGCCACCGGCGACCCGACGTACCTGTCGCGACTTGCCCGTGAGGTCGACGACGTGCTCGCCCAGCGGGACGACGCGCGGGGCGTCTCGGACTACCGGGGCGCCTCCGCGGCGTGCTGGCGCAACCTCCACTACCAGGACGACGACGAGCCCTACTGCTACGTCGTGCACTCGGGGATGATCGGCTACCCCGTCGCGGAGCTCGCGAGGCTCGTCGCGGCGGCCGGCCTCGAGGACGAACCCGACGACGACGGGGTGCCCTTCGGCGACAAGCTCCCGGACTGGATCGCCGCCGCCGAGGAGGTGGTCGCCGCCCACGACGACCAGTGGGACCCCGCGGGCTTCTATCGCTTCCGCGCGGACGCGACGTTCCTGCGCTTCCCCGACCGCGACGTTCCCTTCAACCAGTCCAACGCGATGGGGCGCCTCCTGCTGGCGCTGTACGACGTCACCGCGGAGCCCGCGTACCTCGCCAAGGCGACCGCGCTCGCCGAGGCCCTGCTCGACGGCATCACGACCGCCGGGGGCGCGCACCGCTGGAACTACTGGGGCGGGCCGTGGGCCTCCCCCGGAGAGGACGTGTCCCACGCCGCGATCAACGTCGACTTCGCCTTCCTCGCGGCGGAGGCGGGGGTGGTGTTCGACGCGGGCGACCTCGACGGCTTCTCGGAGACGTTCCTGCAGGTCCTGTACGACGACGACGCCCACTTCGAGGACTACGTCGGCGGGGGCTCGGCGAGCTCGTCGTACGATCCGCAGCTCGGGCGCTGGCTGCGCGGGGCGCGCCGCGGGCCGGTCTACGCGGCCGTCCGACAGCTGTACGAGGCGGCGTATCCCCCCGGATCCGTGGGCTCGGGGACCCACCCGCTGGGCTGGGCGCACCTCGCCGAGATGGAGCCGGCGCCCTGCGAGCACTTCTTCTACTACGTGGACTGGACCGAGCCCGCCGACGGGTGGAAGACGGCCACGGCCTACGGCGCGAACATCCTCACGCGCCCGCCCGCCTGGGAGGAGGCCTGCCTCCTGCGGCTCGACGTGGACCTGCCGCGCGCCGTGACCGTGCAGCAGTGGGACGGGGACGCGTATCACGACGTGGCCCGGTGGGCCCCCACCGCGCCCGCCCTGCGGTTCCTCGCCTACGACCCGACCTGGCCGTTCTCGTACTGGGACGACGGGGCCCTGTTCCAGTTCGCCGACGACTGGGCCGCCGGGGGGCCGCGCGTGCGCGAGTCCGCCGGGCTCGCGGCCCCGACGATCCTCTCCACGCCCCCCGCCGTCGCCGTCGTAGGCGAGGCGTTCGCGTACACCGCCGAGACGGACGACGAGGGCCCCTGGTGGTCGCTCCGTCGGTTCGCCCCCGGCGCTCGCATCGATCCGGCGACGGGGGCGATGCGGTGGACGCCGCCGGGGGCGGGCCGGTACGAGTTCACGATCGAGCTGCGCACCGACACCGGGACCGCGTCCCAGGCGTTCGAGGTCGTCGCGGAGTAGGCCCGCCCGCGCCCCCGTGGGCGCCCGCGCATAAGTCGCCCCGCGCGTTCGTCAAGAGCCCCAAGCCCATGATTTTCAAGGCGAAAACCCCTTGACACGGCAGCCGCCGATACGAGATTGAGCGCGTTCGCGGATCGTCGCGACGACCACAAGGACCGTCCCCCTCATCCCGCGCCCCGGAGCCCCGGCCGCGGACCTGGAGACCGACATGCTCGTTCGTTGGACCGACTACAACTCCGATCGCCCCTTCGCCCTCCGCCCCAGCGTGGACGTGGAGACCACCGAAGAGGCCTACACCCTCTACGCCGACCTCCCGGGCGTGACGCGCGAGGCCCTCGACATCTCGGTCGAGCGCGGCGTCCTCACCTTCTCGGCCACCCGCACGACCCGCGGCGAGGACCCGCGCGAGGTGCTCTACCGACGCAGCTTCCGCCTGTCCGATCAGGTCGACGTCGCCGGGATCTCGGCGAGGCTCGACAACGGCGTCCTCGCGCTCACCCTGCCCCGCGCCGAAGAGACGAAGGCCCGCAAGATCACCGTCGAAGCCGCCTGACGACCGCTCCCCGGGGGCCGGTCAGGCGTCCGGGTGCTCCACCTCGAGGGCCTGCCGCGTGGGCACGTCGTCGAGCTCGACCGTCGCCCCGTCCGGCCACCTCACGACCACGTCGACGGGTCCTGAGCGTCGGGCCCGAAGTGCGCCCGGGCGGGGCCCTGGCCGAGCGCGCGCATGCCCTGCACCTCACGAATGTCCGTCCAGTCGCCGTACACGCCGACGCGCGCCCCCATGCCCGAGGCTTCGTCGACGTCGAGCACGCCGTCGGCGTCGCAGTCGAACGGCGCGGCCTGCGGCGGGGCCCAGACCACGAGCGTCGGGTCCGCCTCGGCGTCGGTCGGGAAGAAGAGGAGGAGGAGGGCGAGGGGTCGGGTGGACATCGTGTGCTCCGGGGTCCGCCCGGAGTCCTGAGCACGGCCCGTGCCGGCTTCGTGATCGATGGACGTCGGCCCGATCGACTGCCCCGAAGCGACGTTCAGGGGCTCGCGCGCACCCTCCGCGGGGCGCGCGCGCCGCCGAACCGTGGGGGGCGCTCGACGCCGCCGATCAAGCCCCCGTGGAGGCGGGCGCCCAGGTCCTTCCACACGAGCACCGCCAGGAGCCACCACAGAGCGATCCACACCGGCACCCCCGCGAGGACGCCGTGCTCGTAGCGGTGCAGCCCGCCGATCCCGATGTAGAGCACCTCGACCGCGGGGCCGACCGCCAGGAATACGCCCACCAGCAGGCCGTCGTGCCGCCCCGGACGACACAGGGCGACGTAGGCGAGGAGCGCGGCCGCGAAGGGGAGGAACGACAGCCAGGGGTCGTCCCAGAGGCGGTAGATGCACTGGCGGGTCACGAGCGTCAGGGTGAGCAGGACCCCCACCTTGAGGGCGGCGGAGCGCATCGCCCGCCCCCCCACGTGGACCGTGTCCACCGGGCCTTCCGGGGGGCCGAGGCGAGACCACCGCGTCAGCGCGTACACCGACCGCAGGATCAGGCCCCAGAAGGCCAGCATCCACAGCGGGATCGTGCTCGCCTCGGGCCACCACACGGCGACGGTGTAGTCGTAGACGCCGTGGCGGACGACCGAGTTCCAGTCGTTGAATCCCCCGGCGAGGGTGCAGACCGCCAGGAATACGAGCTCCGCGGAGACGGGCCCTCGCTCCTTGCGCGGCAGGGTCGCCCACGCGAGCGTGCGCCCCACGAAGGCCGCGGCCACGAGCGCCGACATCCAGGCGGTGCGATCGGGGATCGTGAGGACGCCGACGCTCACCGCGACGATGGCGGCGAGCTCGATGCCCATCGCGCGGTCGCTCACGACCGGCAGCGGGCCGCCGGTCACGACGACCTCAGGAACCCGGCGACCTCGCCGACCAGCCCCAGCGGGCGCCGCAGGCCCCGGGCGTACGCGTCGGTCGTGTAGTTCTGCGCCCAGTTGCAGCTCGCCCCGCACTGCTCGGGCCCGGGGCCGTGGAAGCCCGTGGGGTCGATGCGCGAGCACGCGGCCTCGTACAGCGTGTCCACGTCCGGGAAGTCCAGGACGTCGATGCGCTCGGGCCCGCGGTTCACCGCCGCCTTGCAGGGCCAGTAGAGGCGCCCGTCGAAGTCGACGTGGGGCTTCAGCGTATTGCGGCAGTTCAGGGGCGCGCCGCGCAGGAGGCGGGCGTTGAGCCGGACCGAGCCCGTGATCGCGTGCCCGTCCGCCTTGCGCTGGAGGATCGTGCGGACCAGGTCGTCGTACTCCGGGTGATCGAGGAGCGTGCGATCGACCTCGGGGCCGATGTTCATGGGGACGGGGCAGAAGCCGATGCCGAGGTCGTTGCAGAGGTCGAGGACGTCCCGCGCCTCGTCGACGGCGTCCGCGTGGATGACGGTGTTGACCATCAGCTTGAACCCGAACTCGTCGCGCAGCTCCCGCAGGAGCAGGAGGGTCCGCACGACGTCCTCGGGGCGCTTGTACACCCACAGATCGCCGAGCCGTCGCAGCCCGAGGCCGTCGAGGCTCACGACCACGATGTCGATGTCGGCGAGCCAGGTGCGCCACGCGGGCTTCGCCAGCAGCCGGCCGATGGCGCTGGCGTTTGTATTGACGACAAGGGGGTAGTAGTCGAGGTCTCGCGCGGCGCGGGTCAGCTCGGGGAGGTCCTTGCGCAGCGTCGGCTCGCCGCCCGCGAAGTACACCGACGGCGTCCCGGTGCGCAGGATCCGCAGCAGCTCGCGGCCCTGCTCGGTGTCGAGGACGCCCTCGTTGGACAGATCCGGGTACTTGCTTCCGCGGTGGTCGTCGCAGTACGTGCACGCGAAGTTGCACACGCGGGTCGTCGTCCAGATGAAGTACAGCGGCAGCAAGTCCTCGCGGCCGCGGCGGGCGCGGAGCACGTTGCGGCCGTAGTTCCACGCCGTCGTGCCCTGGGCCCGCAGCCGTCGCCGGAGGGCTCGCCACCCGGTGCGAGGGCGCTCGAGGACGGGACGGAGCTGCGCGGCCAGGTCCCGGGCCTCGGCGGCGAGGCGGGGCCAGTCGGGGTGGCCCGGGCGGGGCCGATAGAGCCGGAACTCGGGCAGCCCGGCGGGAGTCGCGGGCGCGACCGCGGGCAGCTGGACCGGCGACGGACGGGGGAGGCGCGGGGCGCGGCGCGTGGGGAGGGAGACGGGCTGGAGCATGGTCGGGTTCCTCGGGGGACGGAGGGGGACGGAGGGAGGGACTAGGACGACTCGGGGAAGGCCGCGCCGAGGGCGCCGACCGTGAGCGCGGTGAGGGTCTCGACGGTGGTGTCTCGGTCGGCGCGGCCCCCCAGCACGTGCTGCAGCCCGACGCGCATCCACAGCCCCAGGAGGCCGTGGGTCGCCAGCCCCACGTCGACCGGCGCGGGCGCGGGGCCGCGGAGCCCCTCGAGCAGGGGCTGCAGGATCGCGACCATGGGGGGGTTCACGCCGTCTCGCAGGGCCTCGATGTCGAGCCCGGAGCCCGTGCGCTCGGCGTAGACCCGCACGAAGGCTCGCTCGGAGCGCCAGTGGTCCACGAAGTGGCCCGCCACCGCCCGCACGATCGCCTCCCGGGAGGCGATGCCGAGATCCGCCAGGAGGGGCTGGAGGCGGGCCGCGAACCGGCCGTTGAAGTCCGCCAGGAGCTCGTCGGCGACCTCCTCCTTGCTGGAGAAGTGCACGTAGAACGTCCCGTGGGCGACCCCGGCGGCCCGGGCGATCTCCCCGGCCGTGACCGCCCCGAATCCCCGCTCCACGAACGCCGCCGACGCTGCCTCCCGGAGGGCCCGCCGGGTCGCGATCTTGCGGGCTCGGCGGGTGCCGACGGGGGCGTTTGGAGCTTTGGATGATGTCATGTCAGTGACACTAAGTCATCGAAGTGAGGTGCGCCAGGAAAAAGAACCGAGGTGCGGGCGGCCCGCAACACGCCGAAACGAACCGTTTCGACCGGCTACGGGCCCCGAACGGCCCGCAACACGCCGAAACGAACCGTTTCAGCCGGCTACGGGCCCCGAACGGCCCGCAACACGCCGAAACGAACCGTTTC
>CAZEKB010000163.1:7503-12205 GCA_964512225.1 uncultured Rickettsiales bacterium
TTTCAGCCGGCTACGGGCCCCGAACGGCCCGCAACACGCCGAAACGAACCGTTTCAGCCGGCTACGGGCCCCGAACGGCCCGCAACACGCCGAAACGAACCGTTTCGACCGGCTACGGGCCCCGAACGGCCCGCAACACGCCGAAACGAACCGTTTCAACCGGCTACGGGCCCACCGGCCGGTCCGGAGTCGGCGTTGACCCCGCCCCTCGCGCGCCGGATGCTGCGGGTGGAGGACCTCATGCTCGATCTCCGGCTCACCGTCGCGCTCCTCGGCGCGCTCGTCTGCACCGCGTGCCCGCCCCCCGCGGGGCCCACGACGTACGTCACCTTCAACGCGGGCCTCGCGGTCGGGTTCGTGCCCGCCGCCGACGAGCGCGCCCCGGGGACCTCCGACGCCGTCGCCGCCCTCGACGCCGACGTGGTGTGCCTGCAGGAGTACTGGGAGCCCGAGCACATCGCGATGGTCGACGGGGCCGCCGCGGAGGCGTTCCCCGACCGGTACTTCCCCGACCCCGCCCCGGAGGTCCTGCCCGCCCCCGCGTGCCTGCCCACGGAGGCGGATCCGGACGTCAACGACATCGACGAGCTCGTCACCTGCATCGCCGACAACTGCGGCGAGGCGTGCGGCGACGAGCTCCCGGACTGCGTGCTCTCGGAGTGCGCGCTCGAGTTCCTGCGCCTGGAGACGGACTGCCTGCGCTGCGTCCAGGCCAACGTGAGCGACACCCCCGAGGGCATCCGCGAGACGTGCACCACCGAGGCCACCGAGTACGTGTACGGCGGCTCGTTCGGCACGGGGCTGCTGTCGACGCTGCCGATGGTGCCCCAGGACCCGCTCCTGCTGTCCTCCACGACCACCCGGCGCTCGCTGCTCCACGCGGTCGTCACCGCCCCCGAGGGCGACGTCGACGTGTTCTGCACTCACCTGACGGCCGTCTTCTCCCTCATCCCCTACCCCCGGGACGAAGGCGACTGGGACATCGAGCAGGCCGCCCAGGTCACCGCCGTGCGGGAGTTCATCGCCGAGCGCGCCACCACCGGGCGGACGGTCCTGCTCGGGGACATGAACGCCGGCCCCCCCGTCCGCGCCAACGAAGAGGAGCAGATCGAGAACTGGGAGGCGCTGGCCGAGGGCTGGGAGGTGCCGTTCGTCGACATCGACCAGCGCTGCACCTTCTGCCCCGACAACCCCCTGTCGAGCGTCGACTCCGACGCCCGGGGGCGCTTGATCGACCACGTCATGTTCCAGGGCTTCGAGGACCGCACGAAGACGCCCACGCGCGTCCTGGACGACGCGTTCGGCACCGAGAGCTGCGGCGAGCCGATCGCGGGTGCGTACAGCGATCACTACGGCGTGTCGGTCACCGTCGAGCCCCCCTGACCCGTCGCCGGGGTAGAACGGCCTCATGCGTAGTCTCCGATCGATCGTCGTGACGCTGCTCGCGGGGGCGGCGCTGTGGGTGTCCCCGGGCCCGGCCCTCGCCGAGGACGGCGGGGGCGACGGCGACCGCTCCGGGGAGGCGTCCGCGGAGCCGAACCTGGACCCGTCCGTCGACATCGCCGCCGAGCACCGGGCCGCCCTCTCGAACTGGCACGGCCGGCGCCCCTACCGGCCCGTCGTTCGCCTGGATCGCGAAGAGATGCGCTGGGCGTACAAGCGATGGCGCCTCGCCTACCTGCCCCAGGCGGTGGGCGCGAGCGGGCTCATCCTCGGCGTCGGCGCGGGCCTCCTCACGGAGATGCTGGGGCTCCTCGTCTGGAACGACCCGTACGCGCACCTCGGCTTCTCGGTGGCGGGCTTCGTCGGGACCGGCGTGGGGGGCCTGTGCGCCCTCGGCGCGGCGTCGCTCGTGCGCGGCATCCACCGCCGCTGGCGCACGGGCCCGCTGTGGCCGGGCCGCATCACCGGCATGGTGCTCTGGGGCGTGAGCCTCGGCGCCGCGGGGGTCGCGGTCGTGGGGTCCGTCGCGGAGCTGTCGGGCGACGTCGGGCAGTTCTCCACCGCCAACCGCATGGTCACCTTCGGCGGAGGCTTCTCGATGCTGTTCGGGATCCCCGCCACGATCGTCCTGCTGGTCGACATCGGGCGACACCGCCGCCCCCTGCGACGCCTCGACCTCGCCCGCGCCCGCGACTTCGCCCGGCGCGAGCCCCCGATCCCCGCGGTCGTTCCGTGGTTCGGCCCGCAAGGAGCGGGCCTCGCCATCGGCTGGCGGGACTGAGCGCCCGGCGGGACGTCAGCGCAGGATCCCGAGCCGCACCGTCGGCGGGTCGGTCGGCGCGGTCCAGGCCACGAGGACGCCCTCGGCGGTGCCGACGATGCGGGGGGCCCCGGCGGCGCTCCCGGGCGACAGGGCCGCGATGTCGAACGGCTCGCCGGTCGTATCGTCGGGCAGCAGCCATCGACCTCGCAGCACGGTGTCGCCGTCGTCCTGGGCCACCCAGGTGACGAAGGCCGCTCCGTCGTCCTGCAGCAGCGCGTCCACGCGGCCCAGCACGGAGCGCCCCATGGCGATCGTGATCGGGGCGCCGAGAGGGTCGCCCTCGGCGCTCAGGCGGACGGCTTGGACGCGGGGGCTGTCGTCCGCGGACGTGAGCCACGCGAGCAGGGCCGACGAGCCGGACGAGACCACCGCGGGGCCGTTCACGGGGCACCCCGCGATCGTCCAGCCGTCGGCCACCGGGACGTCCGCTTCCCCCCAGCGCGCGCCGTCGTGGGGCGCCACGGCGATGTCGCGCACCTCGTCCTCCGTGCGATCGCGGTACGCGACCAGGGCCCCGTCGCCGACGACGGCCCCGGACGTGGGGCAGCAGTCGCAGGCGCGGTCGTCGAGGACCTCCTCGGGGCCGAGAGCGCCGCTCGCGTCCAGGGTCCGGGCGAGGAGCATCGTCTCGTCCTCGGCGTCGTCGTCGGCGTACTTGCGGCCGTCGAGCCAGGCGAGGCGGGTGGTGCCGTCGTCGGCCGGGAGCGCCACGACGAAGCCGTGCTCGCCGGGGCCGTCGTGGTCGGAGAGCTGGACCCCCGGGGACCACGTGGCGCCCGCGTCGTCGGACCGGGCGACCCAGGCTTGGTAGCCGCCGGCGCTTCGCTGGAGCCAGTACCCCGCCCAGTGGTCTCGGCCGAGGGCGACGGAGCCGACGTCGGCCCAGTTCACGAGCAGATCGGCGCGCTCCACGAGCGTCGTGGGCTCCGCGAACGTCCCCTCGTCGTCCCGGCGCGCCAGCTCCACGGCGGCCCCTCCCTCGGTCGCCCGGGTCCACACCAGGACCACGTCGCCGTCGGGGGACGTCACCAGGTCCGGGAACCGCGCCCCCTCCGGGGCGGGCGCGACGAGCTCCTCGACGGCGCTGGGCCCGGGGGTGGGCGCGGGCGTCTCGGGATCCGGGGCCTCGAGCACGGGGACGCAGGCGGTCGCCCCCAGGACGGCGGCGGCGACGATCGAGGGGCGGACCATGCCCCGAGGGTGCCCCCGAACCCGCCCGGCGTCGAGCGGTGGTGCGACGGCCGTCGGTGTGGGATCCGCGTGGTGCAGGTCGGAGAGCCGGAGCGGCGATCGTCCGAAGGCCCCACCGACGGGGCTGGAGAGACGCCATGTTCCGCACCCCCGCCGCCCTCGCCCTCCTCCTGCCGGCCATGGCGTTCGCCCAGTCCGCGCCCGCGACCGTGTCCTCGACCGCCCCGACCGCCTCGAGCGCGCCCGGCGGCGATCTCACGTTCCTGCGGGCCGTCGACCGGGACGGCGACGGCGACTACAAGACGATCGCCCGGACCACCGCGACGGACGCGTCCGAGGGGGCGCTGGAGGCCTGGGCCGTGGCGGCGTACCCGGCGGCCTGCCCGTCGTGCGATCCCGTCGCCTCCGTCGCCGTCACCGCGGGCGAGCTGCGCCGCACCGTCCTGCGCTTCACCTACGCGGGCCTCGAGTTCGACGACGACCCCCTGGGCACGACGTACTTCATGACCGTCGCCGCCCGGGACGCGTCCGGCACCATCCTGGGCTCCTTGTCCGGGATCGAGGTCACGCCCACCGACGCCGGGGCCGCCGACTCCGACGCGGGCGCGGCGCGAGACGGGGGCTGGCTCAGCGACGGCGGGGGCCTCGTCTTGACGGGCTGGGGCAGCGCGCAGCTCTCCATCGGCGTCAAGGAGCGCCCGAACGGGACCTGGAAGGTCGTGGCGAAGCTCGTGGGCGACGAGGACCTCTACGAGGCGCCCGTCGCCGACCTCGAGATCGTCTTCGACGACCCGATCGAGGGGGCGCAGCCCCAGGAGAACCCCGTGTCCGCCCCGGCCCGCAAGGTCAAGACCCGCCACGTCGCCAAGGACGTGGGCGACCTCTCCCCGATCGTGACTCGCTGCAACGACGACCACGTCTTCCGCGTCGGCCGACACATCGGGATGGGCGCCAACACGCTGTCGATGGGGCCGACCTTCACGCCGCATCCCGGGGAGTACCGCTGCATCCCCAACCCCGCCGTCGGGTACGGCGACATCCTCATCATGGGCGAGCCGATCGACGTCGAGTGACGCCCGGGGCGAGGCCAGGACCTACAGTTCGCCCATGTCGCGCCTCCGGCTCCTGGTCCCCGCCGTCCTGCTGTCCGCCTGCCCGGTCCTCCCCGCCCCCGACGACGACGACTCGCCCGCGACCGACGACGACGACGCGACCGACGACGACGACGCGACCGACGACGACGAC
>CAZEKB010000164.1:0-11927 GCA_964512225.1 uncultured Rickettsiales bacterium
CCACCGCGTCGTCGTCGTCCACCGCGTCGTCGTCGTCCACTGCGTCGTCGTCGTCCACCGCGTCGTCGTCGTCGCCGCCGTCGTCGGTGGACGGGCAGCCCGCGACCGTGAGCAACAGGGCGAAGGAGAGCCCTCGGAGCCGCATGCTCAGTTCCAGTCCATGTCGATGGTCCGGGTCACCGAGTAGTCGTAGGTCGTGCCTTCGGACTCGGCCTCGAGCTCCTCGGTCTCCTCCCCGAAGAAGCTCCTCGAGCTGAGGGAGCCCCCGCTGAGCATCGTCCGCCAGGCTTCGTCGTTGTAGTTCCAGAACTTCAGGTCGCCGCTCGGGGTCATGCCGAACTGGACGCCGGTGAGGGGATCGTCGGTGATGCCCGTGGCCTCGTTGCAGTTCGTGCTCACGTCCGTGGAGTCGAGGCGCATGACCACGTCGCAGCCCGAGCAGCCGGATTCGATGGTGCCGCTCACCTGCCCCAGATCGACCTCCTGGTAGCAGCTCGCCCAGCCGAAGTGCTCCGCGGTGGCCGGCGGCACGTCGAAGTCGAGCGTCCAGGTGCCGGACGCGTTGGACACGACCTCCGGTCCCCCGGCGTCGTCGTCGTCGGTCGCGTCGTCGTCGTCCACTGCGTCGTCGTCGTCCGTCGCGTCGTCGTCGTCCGTCGCGTCGTCGTCGTCGGCCGAGTCGTCGTCGTCGGAGCCGCCTCCCCCGCCTCCGCCGCGGCCGCCGCTGCGGGAGACACAACCCTGGCCGATGAGGCCGAGCGTCAGGAGGAGGGCGAGCGCGAGGAGGAGGCGTTGCATCGGCGGATGCTACCCGGTCGCGGCCAGAAGCCTCAATCGTCGACTCGAAGGGGTGATGGTCACGGTCTGTCCCCAGCGGAGGGGGACGCAGTCAGACTCGATGCCGTCGCCGAAGACCACGCCCCCCTCGCTCATTCGGCAGGTCACGCGCAGCGCCGCGCCCGCGGGGACCAGGCCTTCGGTGGCGTCCGCGTCGCACCCCGGGCCGGGCCACGCCTCCCGCACGAAGAAGACGAGGCGCGGGTCGGTCGGGGCCGGGAGCGGCAGGCTGCTGCGACGGGCGCGGTGGATCGACGCGGCCCACCCCGTGCAGCCGGTCCCGGTGGCGACGATGAGGCCCGAGCTGCTCTGGAAGACGCTGCGTCGGCCGATCCCGAGCTCGTAGCGCGCCGACTGGTGGCCCCGATGGCCCACGAACAGCTCGTTGAGGGCGGTCAGCGTCACCCCCTCGTCGGTCGCGACCTCCACCATGGTGCGCTCTTCGATGGGGACGTCGCCGCGCGCCGCCGCCGGGATGACCTGCCGGGCGCGGCGGGGGTCGTGGGGGACCAGCACCCCGGCGTTGACGTCGGGGTCGGGGTTGATGCCCACGACGACCTGGCCGTCGAGGTACTTGCTGGTATTCGCGACGAGCCCGTCCGGGCCCACCGCCACGACCACGTCGCCCGGCTCGAAGAGGAACCGGTCGAGGTCGGAGCGCTCGACCACCGCCCGTCGCCAGCGCGACGGGACCGCCTTGAGGGCGTGCCCCATCGCGCGCGACTGCAGCTCGTTGCGGTGCTCCACGGCGTCGAGGTCGCGCCCTCGGGTGTTGAGGAAGAACGCCGCCTTCCCCTTGGTCCCGTGGTCGTACAGCAGGCCCGTCAGCTCGGTGGCGCGGTGGACGATGACCGCCCGCGGCTCCACGTCAGCTCCGGTTGCCCGCGACGGCCGCGAGGCGACTGAGCGCGGGGCCGATCACGTCCGGGGACAGGTTCAGGTGCTCGATCGGGGGGACGTTCTCGGCGAAGGACCGGGCCGCGAGGCCGAGCAGCACGTCCTTGGGGAGGTCGCGGTAGATGTCGACCGACTCGCGCTCGGCCTCCGCCTTGGCCATCTCCACGGCGCGAATCCCGGCCGCCTCCGCTTCGGACCCGAGGCGCGCCCGCTCTGCGGCGGCCTCCGCCGCGACGCGCTGGTGCTCGGCCTCGTCGGTCACCCGGCGCTTCTCGTTGGCCCCCTCCTGCTCGATGAGGACGCGCTTCTGCCGGGCCAGCTCGATGCGGTTCTGGAGCTCGTTCTCCTCGATGGCCCGCTCCTGCTTCACGGCGAGGGCGCGGCGCTCGAACGTGGCCCGATCCGCCTCCTGCTGGATCCGCTCGCGGGCGGGGGTCTGCAGCGCCCGCTCGGTCTCCGGAGTGGGGCGCACCGACGCGATGCGGATGGAGACGAGCTCGATGCCCATCGCGCGGATGTCGTCGTCGCCGGTGAGGCCGTCGCGGATCAGCGCGCGGATGGGCCCGATGCCGTGGGCGAGGATCTCCTGCAGCGGGGTCTGGGCGAGGTAGTCCCAGGCG
Organism: uncultured Rickettsiales bacterium; assembly: GCA_964512225.1. Taxonomy (GTDB): domain Bacteria; phylum Myxococcota_A; class UBA796; order UBA9615; family UBA9615; genus CAZEKB01. The sequence continues at coordinate 2,355 of CAZEKB010000164.1, forward strand.
AGCTGCTGGGCGAGCTCGGTGAGCATGGTCGACATCTTCTCCAGCGGCTGCTGCGTCCAGGTGCCGTCCTGGAGGTCGATGGAGAAGTCGACCCGGTGGGCCAGCGCCGACGGGTCCGCGACCCGCCAGGTGGCGACCGCCTGGACCGTCACGTCCTGGAACTCGGCGCTGCGGCCGTGGAAGAGGATCGGCAGCTCCCGGTCGTCCAGAGGCACCTCGGCGATGCTCGCGGACAGCGGGAGGAACCAGAACCCGAGGCCTCGCCCCTCGCGCACGGGCGCGCCCCCGTTGCTGTGGATGACGTACGAGCTCTCCTCCGAGCGGAGGTGGTTCCAGAAGGGGAATCGCTTGATGTCGGCCATGTCGGGCTCCTAGGTGGGCACGGGTTTGCGGCGGTAGAGCGCGGCGGGGCGGTGGCCGACACCCGACTGGCGGGCGCCGGTCGGCTCGACGAGGCCGGAGCCCAGCAGCGTCTTGCGGAACGAGTCTTTGTTGAGGGCCCGCCCGAGGACCGCCTCGTAGGTGCGGCGAGCGTCGAGCAGCGTGAACTCGGGCGGGAGCAGCTCGAAGGCGACGGGGGCGTACCGGAGCTTGCCGCGGATCCTCTGGACCGCCGTGCCCACCATCGTCGCGTGGTCGAAGGCCAGGGGCAGGGGCACTCCGGCGTCGTCCAGGGCCCGGGCGGTGCCCCCGGCCTCGTCCTCCCACTCGACGTGTACCCGGGCGGGGCGGCCCACCGAGGACTCGAACACCTCCGCCGGGACCAGGGCGTAGTAGGCGACCGCCACGATGCGCATGCGCGGGTCTCGCTCGGGGTCCCCGAACGTGAAGAGCTGCTCCAGGAACACGTCCGTGACGGACGCCTTCGTCTCGAGCAGGCGCGCGGCCGCGGCGGGCAGGGCCTCGTCGATGCGGACGAACCCCCCGGGGAGCGCCCAGCAGCCCCTGTCGGGGTGCTCGGCCCGTTGGTACAGGAGCGTCCAGAGGGCGCCGTCGCGGACGGTCAGCAGGACGATGTCGACGGCGACGGAGGGTCGCTCGAAGTCACCGGGGTCGTAGGTGCGGAGGAAGTCGAGCTCTTCGGGCGAACGGGGCATGCAGATTCCTAATCTGCACTAGGGATATATCCCCATCGCATCTAAGGCAACCCCGAAGGTCGTTTCTTCCTCGCAGCCGGTCCGGGCGCTACTCCTCGGGGCGGTCGGTGCTGCCCAGATCGAGGTGGTTGATGTAGAGACCGTCCCATCGGCAACGGTTGCCGAAGCCGGCGCACGGATCGTCGTTCGTGGAGTTGCCGCCCCAGCCTCCCCAGCCCCCGGTGTCCGGGTCCTCGACCTCGATCACGACTTCGTCGAAGTCGATCGTCCCGCTGCCCAGCTCGATCCAGTCGCCGTCGGCCTTCCACCACATCGTGGCCACGCCCTCGACGGTCAGATCGAACGACAGGAAGTTGTCCTCGGGGAGGTCGGGTCCCCCCGCGCACTCGACGTCGATGTCGTTGAAGAAGCCCTGGAAGAGCGCCCCGCAGCCCGGGCAGGCCTCCTGCAGCCGGGCGAGCTCGGTGGTCGCCTGCTCGGTGGCGTCGACGCTCGAGAGGCCGTAGGTCTCGACGCACTCTTCGCCCTCGAGGGCGCCGTCGTTGTAGGACATGGCGTACTCGACCGTTCCCGAGGCCTGGTCGAAGAGCGGAGTCTCCGCGGCGTCGTCGTCGTCCCCCGGGACGTCGTCGTCGTCGTCGACGCCGATGATGCCGTCGGCGCAGCCGGCCGGAGCGAAGGAGAGCGCGGCGATGAGGAGGAGGGGGGAGCGGAGGGTGCGTGGCAGCGACATGACTCATCCAATCTTTGAGATGAGGGGGAGACGGGGTGTCTCCTCCAAAGGGATTGCGTTGGATGTTGTCAGATCCCGCGAATTCGCGGGGAGGCACGAGAAACCGTGGCCGGCTTCGCGCGACCGGCCCTAGTCTCCGAAGTCGCCCCGGATGCGCAGCCGGAGGAGCGCGGCTCTCACCGCGACACCGCCCTCGCGGCCAGGAAGCCCGGCGCGCACGTGACGCCGAGCCCGGGGTGCATCCCGTTGCTGCCCAGGTAGAGGCCCGGGATCGGGGTGCGGTAGCCGGAGAGGCGCGGCGTCGGGCGCAGGGGGCCGAGCTGGTCCAGCGCGAGTTCCCCGTGGAACACGTGGCCGCCGGGCAGCGCGTAGCGGGCCTCGATGTCGGCGGGACTCAGCGTCTCGGAGGCGACGATCGAGTCCCGGACGCCCGGGACCGTCGCCTCCAGGGTATCGATCGCGGCCACGTACAGCGAATCGCGGGCGTCGTCGGTCCAGCCGCCGTCGAGGTCGTGGGCGGCGCAGTGCAGCGTGATCGAGGCCACGTGGCGGTCGCCGTCCGTCCACTGCCGCACGTGCAGGGGCGGGGTCGTGGGCAGCCGACGGTGCTTGGCGTGGTCCCAAGCGCGCTCGAGGTCGAGCGGGTCCTCCGCGCCGATCAGGAGCCGCTCGTGGACCCGCCCGCCGACGGTGAGGGGCGCGGACAGCCCCAGGTGGACCTTCGCGAGCGTGCCCCTCAGGCGGATGTCCGAGACGTCGCGCTCGATGTGCGCGGGCAGATCGAGGGGATGCAGGAGGTCGAGCAGGGTCGTCTTCGGGCCCACGGCGGACAGGACCCGGACGGAGCTCCGGTAGCCGTCCGACGTCTCGACGCCCTGCACGGAGCCGTTCTTCACGACGACGCGCTGGACCTCGACGCCCGTCTCCACCCGAATGTTCGCGTCCGCGACGGCCGCCTGCATCGCGGCGATCAGGGCGGCGGGCCCCCCCTCGATCTCGCGGCCCGCGAGGGCCTCCGCCAGCAGCAGGGTGGTCGTCGAGGTGGGCGACCGGGGCCCCATCCAGGTGCCGGGCAGCGCCTCGGAGCAGAGCATCGCCCGCAGCAGCGGGCCCGCCACCTCCTCGGTGACCCAGTCGTCGACGCACGACGGAGCGACGCGCAGGAGCTCCATGAGGTCGCGTTTGCCCAGCCGACGCAGGTCCAGGGCGGGGCGGACCAGGGGGAGGATCTTCGCCTCGTCGCCGATGTCCGGCGGGGTCGCCTCGAGGATGCGCCGGACCGTGGGGCCGATGGTCTCGATGAACGCGCGCAGGGTCCGGTGACCGAGGGCGTCGTCGCCGAGCGCCGAAGAGCCGGCGGACCCGCCCAGCAGCAGCCCGGGGCCGTCGCGCCGCGCCCCGAACAGCGGCGGCCGCTCCCGCCACGTCAGCCCGTGTTTCGCGAGGCCGAGCTCCGCCACGACGCTCGGGCGGACCCGACACGTCTCGTCCAGCAGGCCGCGCGTGCGGAACCCGTCGCCGAACTCCTCCCCCGCGCAGATGCCGCCGAGCACGTCGCGGCGCTCGAGCACCAGGACCTTGGAGTTCGGGTTCGCGAGGGTCAGGGCGGCGGTCAGGCCGTTGTGCCCGCCCCCGATCACGATGGCGTGGTAGGCGGTCACACGGCCCCCTTCCGCAGCATCTCCTTGGCCGCGAGCGCCCCCGGGGCGCCCATCACGCCGCCGCCCGGGTGGGCCCCCGACGCGCACAGCCACAGCGACTTGATCGGCGTCGCGTAGCGCGCCCAGCCCGACGCCGGGCGCTGGAAGAGCAGCTGCTCCAGGCCGAGCTCGCCGTGGAAGATGTTGCCCTCGCTGAGGCCGAACTCCTGCTCCAGGTCCCAGGGGGTGAGGACCTGTCGGTGGAGGATGTCGTCCTTGAGCGTCGGCATGTACTCGGCGAGCGTGTCCACGACGGCGTCGCCGAAGGCCTCGCGGCGCCCGGGCCAGCGCGAGGGCCCCTCCTTGATCGCGTAGGGCGCGTACTGCACGAAGCAGGACATGACGTGCTTGCCCTTCGGCGCCATGTTGCGGTCGAGCAGGCTCGGGAAGACGACGTTGATGTACGGCCGGTCGCTGAAGTCGCCGTACTTCGCCTGGTCGTAGGCCGTCTCGAGGTAGTCGGTGGACGGACAGATCGCGACGTCGCCGCGGACGTGGGGGCCGTCGCCGGGGCGCGACGAGAACTCGGGGAAGCGATCGAGGGCGAGGTTCACCTTCCCCGAGCTCCCCCGGTACTTGTAGCGCTTCATCGAGGTCACGAAGTCCGGGTCGAGGTGCTCCTCGCCCACGAACCGCATGAACGTGAGGCGCGGGTCGCAGCCGGACACGACCGCCCCGGCGTCGATCTCGTCGCCGTTCTCGAGGATCACGCCGTCGGCCTTGCCGCCCCGGATGCGCACCCTGGCCACGGCCGCCTCGGTGCGGATCTCCACCCCGAAGTGCCGCGCCGCGGCCGCGATCGCTTCGCTGACGGCGCCGGTGCCGCCGACGGGGAAGCCCCACGCGCGCGAGCTCCCGTCGATCTCGCCCATGTAGTGGTGCAGTAGCACGTAGGCCGTGCCCGGCGACTTCACGCCCAGGAACGTGCCGATGATGCCGCTGCACGACATCGGGGACATCAGCTCGTCCGACTCGAACCACTCCGAGAGGAAGTCCACGGCCGACATCGTCGTCAGCTTGAACTGGAGCAGGGCGAGGTCTTCGCCGAGCTCACGGAAGCGCTTGCCGAAGCCGAGCAGCTGCAGCACGTCCTTCGGCCGCATCGACATGGGATCCGGCGCGTTGGAGTCGATGATCGGCTTCGCGAAGCGGGCCAACTTGCCCATCGCGCGCCCGAACTCCGGGTAGATGTCCGCGTCCTTCTTGCTGAACTTGCGGATCTCCTCGCGAGTCTGGGCCGGGTCGGGCCAGCGGCACAGCGAACGACCGTCCGGGAAGGGCGTGAAGGACGCTTCCAGGGGCACGATCCGCAGCCCGAACTTCGGGAGCATCAGGTCGCGAATGATCTCCGGGCGCAGCAGCGACACCACGTAGCTGCACACCGTGAACTTGAAGCCCGGGTACACCTCCTCGGTGACCGCCGCGCCGCCCAGCACGTGGCGACGCTCCAGCACCAGGACCTCGCGGCCCGCCTTGGCGAGGTAGGCGGCCGCGGTGAGGCCGTTGTGCCCCCCGCCGATGACGACCGCGTCGTATCTCTGCGGCATCAGGACGCCTCCGCCTTCTTCTTGGCGCCGGGGGTGAACCGCTTGCGCTCGGGGTCGAAGAACGGCTTCGGGACGATGGTCGCGGTGACGGTGCGTCGCTCGAACTCGACGGTGTGCTCGACCTGCAGCTTCGTGCCCAGCGCGGCGTGCGGCGCGCGGACCTGGGCGAGGCAGAGCAGCTTCTTGAGCGTCGGCGACCAGGTGGTGCTGGTGGCCTGGCCCACCTGGTTGCGGCCGGACGCGGTGTAGACCGGCACGGCGTCGCGACAGGCGATCGGCGCGAGGTGCGGGGGCAGGTTGTAGGACGCGTAGAGGTCCGCCAGTTCGGCCCAGTCGAGCTCGAGCCCCACGAGGTCCCACTTCGGGCCGTTCTCGCGCTCCCTCAGCAGAGCGGCCTGCCCGATGAACGGGGGTCGGTCGTCCAGATCGACCGTCCAGCCCAGGCCCGCGTCCGACGGCGTGGACTTGCGAGCCTCGATGAGGCAGCTGTGGGCGGAGATGTAGTCGACGCCCTGGAGCACGAACCCCGCCTCGATTCGGGTGACGTCGAGGGCGTCGAGGCCGATGGGCTCCATGCCGTAGGGCTTCCCGGCCTCCAGGAGGGCGTCGTAGACCGGGAGCGCGGCGTCGTTGTCCATCCAGATCTCGAAGCCGAGGTCGCCGGTGTAGCCGGTGCGGGTGACCACGACGTCCCGCCCGGCGAGGGTGGTCGGGCGCGATCGGAAGAAGCGCAGCCGGTCGATCTGCATGGCCACGACCTCGCGCAGGATGTCCCGGGAGAGGGGGCCCTGCAGGGCGAGGGCGCAGACGCGGTCGGTGCTGTCCTCGATCTGCACGTCGAACCCGCGGGCGTGACGGTGGAACCAGCGGAGCCAGGACTCCGAGGACGTCACGCGATAGTGGGTCTTGCTCAGGCGGGTGACGGTGCCGTCGTCGAGCGCCCAGCCGTGCTCGTCGCACATGCACGAGTAGACGACCTGCCCGACGCTCATCTTGGCGATGTTCCGGGTCCAGATCGTGGACAGGAACAGGCCCGCGTCGGGGCCGGTGACCTCGAGCTTGAACAGGGGGGTGACGTCGAGCAGACCCGCCGCGCGCCGGACGGCGAAGTACTCCCGCTCGCTGTGTCGATCGAAGTTGCAGGCGGCGATGTAGCCGGCCCACTCCTTCCACGCGAACGACTTCGCGGCGAGCGCCGACGTGCGGGGATGGAACGGGGTCAGGCGCGGCACGCCCGGATGCTATCTGCGCGTCGCCTCGCCTACCAATGCCAGACGAGATCGTGTGCGTCGCAGAGGGCGGGGAGGGCCGCGCGGTCGATCGCCTCGACGCCGTCCATGAGGGCTCCGTCGAGCCCCCGGTCCGCGACGTCTTCGGCGACGACCTTCACGGAGACGCCCTCGGCGATCAGCTTGTGGAGGTCGCCCGCGAGGTCCACCGGGTTGCTCTGGGTGGTCCCGCCGATGGACAGGCCCGATGCGTCCTGACCGCGCGCCGCATGGCACACGATGTTGCCCTGCAGGACGACGGTGCCCGCCTGGCCCGCCTTCTTCATCGCGTGCACGGTCCACACGACCGTGTCGTCCTGCTCTTCGATGGTGCCCCGGAAGGCGGTCTCGAGGATGTGGAGGATCTTCATTGCGACCTACTTCGTGGGGATGACGAGGACGTTGTCCGAAGACTTCAGCCACTCGACCAGGTTCGGGGGACCGCCGCGCCGGACGCCGTCGATGGCGTCGTGGGCGCCGCGCTCGTCCACGCAGAAGCCGCAGTTGATCCAGTCGAGCGAGCCGCCGGACCTCTCGGCCTCGGCCATCACCGCCGCGACCCACTCCCGCGGGAGCACGTGGTCCTCCTCCTCGGCGTCCTTCCCGTGCACCGGGTTCGGGTGCGCCTTCTGGTGGGCGAACGGAAGGTTCACGGCGCCTTCGTACGCGAAGACCCGGACGTCGTGTCCGCGCCGCGCCGCGATGTCCAGCAGTCGCAGGGCCGTGGTGGTGCGAGCGTTCTCGTAGGGGGCGTCCATGAGGACGAAAGTGAGGGTGCTCATGTCAGCTCCACATCGTCTTGGTGCCCGCTTCGAGCGCGTCGACGACGACGTCGAGGGGGGCGGCGGTGACGCCGTCGGCGAGGGTCGAGATGCCGCGCTCGCGGAGGCTGAAGTCGTCCGCGAGGACCGTGACGTCGCCGTCGGCGAGCGCGGTGAGCAGGTCGCTCGCGGCCGAGGGGCGGGCCGGCAGAACGCCGTTCTGCACGAGGAAGACGGTCACGGCGTTGCCCCGCTCCTTCAAGCCCCGGGCGAGGTCGTAGAAGGTGGGCACGTCGTTGGACGAGAAGGGGTCGCGGGATGCGATCAGCAGGTAGTCGGCCATGGCTCCTCCGGATGGGCTCGGCACGGTAGCCGAGGCGACGCGGCCTCGCTGGCGACGCCGTCGGTATGCTCTCGCCCGATGCACCTCCTCTTCATGCTCGAGAGCGCGTTCAGCCTGTGGATGCTGTACGACGCGACCCAGCGTCGCGCGGCGACCTTCTGGTACTTCGTGATCCTCATGCCCGGCGGCGAGTTCGTGTACTTCCTCGCCGTGTACATGCGCAACGACCGCAAGATGCAGAAGATGGTGCGGAAGCTGGCGGAGCGGCCGGAGTCCATCGAGCAACTGCAGGCGGCCGTCGAGGCGCTGCCGAGCGTCGTGAACAAGCTGCGCCTGGCCCAGGGGCTGCACGACAAAGGGCGCATGGTCGAGGCCGCCGAGGCCTTCCGGGGCGTCCTCGTCCGGGACACCGAGAACAAGGAGGCGCTGTACGGGCTGGCCCTGTCTTGCGGGGCGTCGCACGACGACGCGGGGGCCGTGGACGCGCTGGAGAGGCTCGTGGCGCTGGACGTCGGCTACAAGGAGTTCGCGCCCGGCGCGGAGCTGGCCGCGATCCTGTGGCGCAAGGACCGTCGCGACGAGGCGCTGGCGATGATGAAGAAGGTCTCGCGTCGCTCTCACCGCTTCGAACACGAGGTGCAGTACGCGATGTTCCTGATCGAGTCGGGGTCGCGGGACGACGCGCGCGAGCTGCTGACGAAGGGGCTCAACCAGCACGAGTCGGGCCCGAAGTTCGCGAAGCGGCAAGACGCCGTGTGGGCGAAGCGGGCGAGGGCGCTGCTCGAGCGCTGCTGACCGGGTCGTCGAAACCCTGGGCCGCGCGCGGGGGCGACCCCAGGTTGTGGGCATGCGGTGGTTCCTCTCGGTCGTGGCCCTCTCTCTCCTCGTCGCCGTCCCCGCGGCGGCGGATTCCCTGCCGGACGAGGTCCTGGCGAGCGCGACCCGCGTCGAAGCGCTGCTGGCCGACGCGGTGCGCGGTCACCGCGCCGCCGCAGAGTTCGGGGTGGCGGAGTGCGTGGACGACCAGCGGCAGTCGGCCCGGGGTCTGGCGCGGCTGATGAAGGAGCGCCGACGCGGTCTGGGGGAGGACCTCGCGGGGTCGAACGAGCAGGCCCGCGCTTCCGCCGCGCGGACCGTGAGCGTGGTGGTGGAGCAGCTGGGCACGATCGCGGCGACGGCGTCGGCCTGCTACGAGATCCGGGGGGACGAGCGGCGCCACGGCTACGTCTCGGTCCGGCGATTCGAGCGCGGGGACGGGGTGCTGCTGGTGGCCTACCCCGCGCAGTTCGACGAGCCCGATTCGACGGGGCCTCCGCTTCTCGACCGTCGGCCGGACTGGCTCGACCACTACCGAGCCGTGGTCCGTCGGTTCTGAGGACGGCGGGCGAGACCGCGGCGTTCGAGGTAGCGTCGCGGGCGATGGACCTGCCCTCCGTCACGGCCGAGTCCCTGATCGCCGCCGCTCCGCCCCGCGGGGCTCTGCTGCTGGTGCGGTCGATCCTCGCGTTCGGGGAGGGACCGCGCGTGGCGCTGATGGACGTCGAGCGGACGAAGCCCCGGGTGCTCGCCGACGGCATGCTCGGCGATCCCGACGGGCTGGACCGCGTCGCGGACGCGCTCGGGGCGCGCCTCTCCGTGGGGCTGTGGGACGCGATGGCGTCGGGTCCCTGGACCGTCGCCTGGACGACCGAGCGACCGTTCGAGCTGCACCGGCCGAACGGCAAGGGGTTCGCCCAGGTCGACGATGAGCTCCACCGGACCGGCGGAGGACTCTCGCTGGTCGGGGATCCCACGATCCAGTTCACGCCGATCCGGGTCGACGCCTACGTCGACGGCGAGTGGGTCCACCGGGGCGTGCGCGCGTTCACCCGCGAGGGCCTCGAGGTCGTGATCCACAGCACGAGCGACATCGAGTGGATGGCCGACCCGACCTACGACGCGCTCGACCTCGCGATGGACGCCGCCTGGGCCAGCTTGCTGGCCGCCACCCTGGGCGACGCGTTCGGGGTGCCCGTCGAGGACGGGATTCGTTAGGCGGGGGGCTGCCCTCTGTGAAGTGGCGGTGAACGGCCCGTTCCCCCTGGGTTCGTGGAGGTTTCCCTCTTCGAAGTGGTGGTGAACGGC
>CAZEKB010000165.1:0-11701 GCA_964512225.1 uncultured Rickettsiales bacterium
CCGCCCAGAACTCGAGCACATCCAGGATCTCGGCGACTTCCGAGCGCGTTACCGCCCAGAACTCGAGCACATCCAGGATCTCGGCGACTTTCGAGCGCGTTACCGCCCAGAACTCGAGCACATCCAGGATCTCGGCGACTTCCGAGCGCGTTACCGCTCGGAACTCGAGCACATCCAGGATCTCGGCGACTTCCGAGCGCATTCCCGCCCCCGCGGGCGACCCATCACTCCAGGAGCGTGGCCAGCGACTCCGTGATCGAGTCGAGCACCTCGAGCGCGACGGCGTCTCCGATGTCGCCGGAGCCGATCCGGGTCCAGTCGGGCTCGGTCACGCAGTTGAGCGCGTGGGTGACGCAGGGGAGCTCGATCGTCCCGACCCCCGCGCTGCCCCAGCCGGACAGCTCCGACGGGGGCACGTTCCAGTCGTAGTCCCCGCCGACCGCCACGAGATCGGCGGCGTGGATGGCCGACAGACCCGGACGCGCGTCGTCCAGGGCCAGCCACGACTCCCAGAACGCCGCGGGGGACCCGAAGATCGGTCCCCCTCCCCAGGTCCCGGCGCGGAGCTCGGCGAGGTCCAGGATCGCCTGATCGAGGTCGGCGAGCGCGGCATCGATGTCGCTCGGCGTCTGCCCCGCCGCCTGCAGCAGCGTGCGCGACCAGTCCGCCTGGTACGCGAGGAGCGCGTCGATCCCGCTCCAGTTGCCCGCGAGGGAGACGCCGACGCCCCCCGCCGCGTCGACGATGTGAGGGGCGAACCCGCCGCCCTGGCTGTGCCCGACGACCGCGACCATTCCCGGATCGACGTCGGGATGCGCCCCCAGCGCGTCCATGGCCGCCGCCGCGTCGTCGACGAACGCGTCCGCCGTGAGCGACTCGTCCGGCAGCGGATAGCCGTTGTCGCACGCGCCCCAGTCGCCGCACGAGCGCTTGTCGTAGCGATACACCGCGTACCCCGCGGCCTGCAGGTGCTCGGCGATCTCCGTGAAGACCGGGATCTCGAACCCGAACTGCATCATCAGCTGCCCCCCGAGGGGGGCGTCGCGGGGGTGGGGGCCGCTCCCGTGGACCAGTACGACCCCCGGGACGGCGACGCCCTCCACCCGCGCAGGCAGCAGCAGCGTCCCCTCGAGCACGAGGTCGCCGGCGTCGGCGGTGAAGTCCTCCTCCACGGCGTCGAAGACGACGGGGATGTCGTCGTCGTCGACGTCGACGGGCGGGCAGGCCATCAGGGCGGGCACGAAGAGGGCGAGCGCGAGTCGTTGCATGCCCGAAGGGTACGACGTCCGGTCCCCGTCATTGCGCCCGCGATGCGGATCCGCGCATCCCCGCCCGCGCCGCGGTAGGGTGCGCCGCCTCGCACACCGCTGCGAGCGGCCACGCACGATTCACGAGGAGAGACTTTCATGCGCCTGTTCCTGACCGCCGCCCTGACCGCCGCCCTGCTCACCGGCTGCGCCGAAGACGTCAGCGAGGGCAAGGTGGAAGCCGAAGTGAAGGAGGCCCCGGCCGCCGAAGAAGCCCCCGCCGCCGAGGAGGCCCCCGCCGCCGAAGGCGAGGCCGCCGAAGCCGCGCCCGCGGGCGAAGCCTGGGCCGTGGACTCCGCCGCCTCGAAGATCCACGCGCTCGGCGCCAAGATCACCGCCACCCACGACATCGTGTTCAGCACCTTCACCGGCACCGTCCACGTCGACGGCGACAACGTCGTCGCCATCGGCTTCGAGGTCGACATGAACTCGCTGCTCGCCGACCCGGAGAAGGACGGCGGGAACCAGAAGCTCACCGGCCACCTCAAGAGCCCCGACTTCTTCAACGTCCCCGCCAACCCCACGTCCACGTTCGCCTCCACGTCCGTCGCGGCGGGCTCGGACGCCGACGGCATGACCCACACCGTCGTGGGCACCCTGACCATGGCCGGCAAGGGCATGGAGGTCACCTTCCCCGCGTCGATCGCGGTCGCCGAGGGTGCCGTCGAGGCCAAGACCGAGTTCGCGATCAACCGGCAGGACTGGGGCATCGTGTACCCCGGCAAGCCCGACGACCTCATCCAGGACAAGGTCGTCCTGACCGTCGAGCTCAAGGCCGCCAAGGGCTGAGCGAACCACCATGTCCGACGATCGACCCCTCGCCGCCGACGCGCCGCTCGAGGGCCACCAGCGCAAGCACCTGCGAGGGATGGCCCACTCGATGCGACCCGTCCTGCAAGTGGGCCAGAACGGGGTGACCGAGGGCGTGATCCGCGAGACGGCCCGCGCCCTGCGGGACCACGAGCTCATCAAGGTCGGGATGAAGAACCCCACGGACAAGAAGGCGATGGCCGCTCGGCTCGCCGCCGAGACGGACGCCCACCTCTGCGGCCTCGTCGGGCACGTCGTCATCCTGTACCGGGAGCGCGACGAGAAGCCGAGGATCCGCGTCCCCGCCCGCAAAGGCTGACCCGCCGCGGCGCGGCCCCCGAGGGGGGCCCTCACAAACGCTTACAAAGCCTGACCCCGGGCGCGTGGTCCGCGACCCCGGGAGGGGGCAGATTCCAACGTGCCCCGGCCGACGACGGGGCGGATGGAGCTGCCCATGTCCCTCGCCGCCGAGCGCCTCTCCGACCTCGCCCTGAGCCCCACGGGGTTCCTGTTCGACCCCCGCACCGGCTCGACGTTCACCGTCAACGCCACCGGCGCCGCCGTCCTCGAGGCGCTGCGCGACGGCGGCGGCCTCCAGGAGGTCGTCGATCGACTCGCCGAGCGGTTCGCCATCGCGGACGCCGACCTCCGCCGCGACGCCCTCGAGTACGTCCGGGTGCTCCGCGACCACGGCCTGCTCCCCCCCGGCTTCGAGCTGGAGTAGGGCGATGGCCTTCACCAAGACCGTCGCCGTCACCGGCCTGAACGCGGGCGACAACCCCGGCCCGGGCGTGGCCGTCGTGCGCTCGCTGCGCTCCGACCCCGAGTTCCAGGGCCGCATCATCGGGCTCGCCTACGACGTCATGGACCCGGGCCTCTACCTCCCGGACCTGCTCGACGGCGCCCTGCTCCTCCCCTACCCCTCGGAGGGGCGACAGGCCCTCTTCGACCGGCTCGCCTACGCCCGCGACCGCTTCGGCGTCGAGGTCCTGATCCCCACCCTCGACTCGGAGCTGCCCGCGCTGCTCGACCACGAGGCCGACCTCGCGGCGCTGGGCATCGGCGTCTTCCTGCCGACGCGCGCCCAGTACGACGTGCGCAGCAAGGCGCGCCTCGCCGAGCTGGCCGCGGATCACGGCATCCCGGTGCCGAAGGCGGAGGTGCTCGTCGAGTCCTCGCCCATGTACACGCTCCACGAGCGCTTCGAGTTCCCGGTCGTCGTCAAGGGCGTCTTCTACGGGGCCGAGATCTGCCGCACCCTCGACGAGGCCGTGGGCGCGTTCCACCGCATGGCCGCCGAGTGGGGGATCCCCGTCATCGTCCAGGAGTACGTCGCGGGCGAGGAGTTCAACGTGTGCGCCGTGGGCGACGGCCGGGGCGGCATGCTCGGCGCCGTCGCGATGAAGAAGCTCGTGCTCACGAAGCAGGGCAAGGGCTGGGCGGGCGTCACGATCGCCGACGACGGCCTCCTCGACCTCGCCCGACGGACGATCGAGGCGCTGCGGTGGCGGGGCCCGTGCGAGCTCGAGGTCATGCGGTCCGCCGACGGCTTCCACCTCCTCGAGATCAACCCCCGCTTCCCGGCGTGGTGCGACCTGACGGCCGGGGCGGGGCAGAACCAGCCCCTCGGCGTCGCGCGCTGGGCCGCCGGGGAGACGCCCTCGCCCCTGCCCGCCTACGAACCGGGCATCGCCTTCATCCGCGTCAGCCTCGACCAGATCGTCCCCATCTCCGCCCTCGAGGGGATCTCCACGCGGGGCGAGACCACCGAGACCCCGCGCAATCCCCTGCCGACCCCCCACCTCCCCGGGAGCATCCGATGACCGCCGTGCAGCGCCTCCGCGACGACCGCCCCGCCTACGAGCGACCGAGCATCCAGCGCCACCGCCCCGGGCTCATGAACAAGATGAGCGCGGGCCCGTCGTCGCGGGTGAGGTCCGACATCGACGGCGTCGACGTCGAGGACCTCGTGGCCGCGTACGGCTCCCCCGCTTTCGTCTACAGCCGCCGGACGATGCAGGACCGGGCCCGCGAGCTCCACGACCAGCTCGCCCGCCGTTGGCCCCGCGTCCAGCTCGCCTGGTCCTACAAGACCTGCTACCTCGACGCCGTCTGCCGCACCTTCCACGCCGAGGGAGCCTGGGCGGAGGTGGTCTCGGGCATGGAGTACGAGAAGGCGCTGCGCAACGGCGTCCCCGCGTCCCGCATCGTCTTCAACGGGCCCAGCAAGACCGAGGTGGAGCTCAAGAAGGCGTTCCTCGGGGGCTCGATCGTCAACCTCGACCACTTCGACGAGCTGGCGCTGGCCGAGTCGGTCGCGAAGGGGATGAACCGCGTCGTGGACGTGGGGATCCGCCTGAACCTGCAGGCGGGCGCGGCGCCCCGGTGGGGCCGCTTCGGCTTCGCCCTCGAGACGGGCCAGGCGTGGGACGCCGTCCGTCGCCTGCTCGGCGGGGGTGCGCTCGACCTCGTGGGGCTGCACTGCCACATCGGCACGTTCGTGACCGACGCGGCGGCGTACCGGGAGGCCGCGCAGAAGGTCGCCGCGTTCGCCGAGCGCCTGCGCACCGAGCTGGGCGTGACGATCCGCTACGTCGACCTCGGCGGCGGGTTCGCGTCCACCGCGCGGCTCAAGAGCCAGTACCTGCCGGGCGAGCAGGTCTCCCCGTCGCTGCGCCAGTACGCCGAGGCGGTCACCGACGGGCTCTCGGCGCTCGCCGCCGACCCCGAGACGGCCCCCCTGCTGATCCTCGAGACGGGCCGCGCCCTCATCGACGACGCGGGCACCCTGATCGCGACCGTCATCGCCAACAAGCGCTTGCCGGACGGGCGCCGGGCGCTCGTGCTGGACGCAGGGGTCAACGTGCTGTTCACGTCCTTCTGGTACCGGCACGACATCACCCCCACCACCCCGCCTCGCGGCCTCCCCGAGCCGACGGTGCTGTACGGTCCGCTGTGCATGAACATCGACGTCGTCTGCGACAACCTGATGCTCCCGCCGCTCGAGATCGGGAGCCGGGTGCTCGTGGGCCCGGTGGGCGCGTACAACGTCACGCAGTCGATGCAGTTCATCCAGCTCCGCCCCGCCGTCGCGATGATCCACGAGAGCGGAGAGCACGCGGTCATCCGCCGCGCCGAGACGCTCGACGACCTCGTGATCGGCGAACAGGTCCCGGAGTGGACGAAGTAGCGCCGTGACGATCGTCCCCACCAAAGCGTCCGAGGGCCTGCGCGACGAAGGCCGACGCCTGGGGGGCGCCGTGCTCGCGGCGTACTCCCAGGTCCTGTTCAGCCGCAGCCGCCTCGTCGGGGCGCTGCTCCTGGCGGCGACGTTCGTGGATCCCGTCGTGGGGGGGGTGGGCCTCGCGGGGGCCGTGCTCGCCACCTGCTCGGCCCGCCTCGTGGGCTTCGACGGCGAGGCCGTCCGGTCGGGCGTGCTCGGCTACAACGCCCTGCTCGTCTTCGCGATGATCGGCGCGATGCTGACGCCGTCCCCCGCCTTCTGGGTGCTGGCGGCGGTCCTCGCGGCGGGCATCGTCCTCGTCCATGTGGGCCTGGGCGACGCGCTGCACCGCCACTTCGGCCTCCCGGTGATGTCGCTCCCGTTCGTCTTCGTATCGTGGCTCGCGCTGGCCGCCGTGCCCTACGTGCGCGGCATGGGCTTCCGCACCCCGGAGACGGCCGCGGCGGCCACGGGCACGGGCGGGCTGTCGGCCACGACCGTCCCCTTCCCCGGGCCCGAGCTCGTCGACCACTTCCTGCGCGCCCTGGGGGCGATCTTCTTCCAGCCGAACTGGGTCGCGGGCGCGCTCGTCCTCGCCGCCCTGCTCGTATTCAGCCGGATCGCCACGCTGCACGCGATCGCGGGCTTCGCGGTGGCCGTCGCCGCCGACCAGTGGCTCTTCTCGCTCCCGCCGGACTTCCTGCACACCTGGATCGGGTTCAACTTCATCCTCACGGCCGTCGCGCTGGGCGGGATCTTCTACGTCCCCGGGCCGCGGTCCCTGGTGCTGGCGAGCCTCGGGGCGCTGCTCGCGGGCTGGGTCGCCGTCGCCGCCGCGCGCGTCCTGCAGCCCCTGGGCCTGCCGATCCTGGCGCTCCCCCTCAACGTGGTCGTGCTCGGCACGATCGCCGCGCTGCGCCTCCGCTCGGCGGACGTGGAGCCCCGGGCCGTGGACTTCGTCGCGGGGTCGCCCGAGGACAACCTCAACCACTTCCGCACCCGCGTCCGTCGCTTCCGCTCGGCGGTGCCGATCACCCTCCGTCTGCCCTTCCGGGGCGCGTGGGTCGTGACCCAGGGCAACGACGGCGACCACACCCACCAGGGTCGCTGGCGCCACGGGCTCGACTTCGAGGTCGCGGGCCGAGACGGCGAACGGCACGAGGGCACGGGCGAGGAGCTCGCGGACTGGCACTGCTGGCGACTCCCGGTGACGGCGCCCGCGGCGGGGACCGTCGTGAAGGTCGTGGACGGCCTCCCCGACAACCCCGTGGGCGGCCTCGACGTCGAGAACAACTGGGGCAACGTGGTGATCGTGCAGCACGGTCCCGCCCTCTTCTCCCTCGTGGCCCACCTCTCGCCCGGCACGATCGCCGTCGGGGAAGGCGACGTCGTGGCGGCGGGCGCGCAGCTCGGCCTCGTCGGCAGCTCGGGGCGGGCCCCGGTGCCCCACCTGCACTTCCAGCTCCAGGCCACGCCCACCCTGGGCGACGCCACCCTGCCCGTGGAGTTCCACGGCGTGCTGGTGGACGGCCGCAAGGTCGAGTCGCGCGTGCTCCCCCGGGAGGGCGACGTGGTCGCGAACCCCACCGGCGACGCGGGCCTCGCCGGGGCGCTGGCCCTCACCCCGGGGGCTCGCCTGCGGGCCGAGGTCACCGTGGACGGCGCGACGCGCACCGAGGAGCTCGTCTCCACGATCGACGCGCTCGGCAACCGCAGCCTCGTATGCGCGGCCCGCGACGCCCGGCTGTGGTTCGGCACCCGGGACGGCACCTTCGTGGTGTACGACCACGTGGGCCCCCGCGACGGCGCCCTGTTCGCGATGTACGCCGCGCTCCCCCGCGTCCCCCTCACCGCCGCGCCGCGGACCGCGTGGACCGATCACCTCGACCCACGCCGCCTGGGCACGACGTCCTGGGCTTGGGTCCGCGACCTCGCCGCGGCGCTCGTACCGCCCGCGGACCAGGCCATGGACTACGAGGCCCACAGCCGGGGCGAACGCGTCGAGATCACCGGGCGCTCGGTGTCGGTGCGGGGCCGCAAGGCCGTGACGACGGCGGCCGTGATCCGCCGCGACGTGGGCCTCGACGCCGTGCAGGTCGCGATCGGCGACCGGCGCGTGGAGGTCGAGTTCACGTGATCCGCCTGCTCGCCACCGCCCTCGTCCTCTCCCTGGCCGCCCCCGCGGCGGCGCAGACGTCGGCCCTGGAGCAGGCCCGGCTCGAGTCGGAGGCCTACCCCCAGGACTACGGCGCCGCGGTCCGCCTGGCCGCGGCCGCCACCGCGGCGGAGCGGCACGATCTCGCCCTGCTCGCCTGGGACCGGGCGGTCGCCGTGTCCGGCGGGAACCTGGACACGGCGCTGGGCCGCACCGTCACTCTGCTCGCCCTGGACCGGGGGCGCGAGGCGCGGGCCCAGGCGGCGGAAGCGACGACCCTGGCCCCGGAGTCGTCGCCCGCGTGGACCACGCGCGGGTGGGCCCTGAGGAACGCGACGGGGTTCGCTCCTCCCCAGTACCACCTCCTCGGCTCGGAGGTGGCCTATACGCGGGCGACGCACCTCGATCCCGGCGACCGGACGGCGGCCTGCGGGCTCGCCTGGACGCGCCTCCTCCTGGGCGATCGGATCGGCGCGCGGATCGCGTTCGGGCGCATGGTCGAGGCCGATCTCGGCGACGCCTGCGCCCTCGAGGGTGGAGCCGCCGCCGCGCCCCGCGTGCGGTTCGGGGGCACGACCTCGTTCACCGGGACCCTGTACGGCCCGGGCGCCCCCTCCACCGGCGGGATCTCCGTGGCGGGCCGCGCCTGGGGGCTGATCGACGAGCTCGTCGGCTTCCAGGTGGCGGGGCGCGGCTCCGTGACCGACCCGGCGTCGGGCGGCTACGGCCAGTGGGAGGTCTGGGGCGGCGCGTCGGTGAAGCACCGCGGCCTCGGGCTCGAGTTCCTCGGCGCCGTCCTCGGGAGCAACGACCGCGCGGCGATCCGGGGGGTCGTCGGCGGTCGAGCGTGGGCGACGTTCGGGCCGAGCCTGATCCTCGAGGCGTCGCGGGGGATGTACAGCGACGGCGACGTCTCGAACCTGGCGGCGATCCTGAAGGTCCCCACGACGTCGTTCCTGACCCTGCACGTCGGGGCGGCGGCGACCTGGTCGACCGGCCTCGGGCAAGGCCCCGGAGGCGCCCTCATCGGCCAACCCTACGCCCCGCCGTCACCGGATCCGGTCCTGCCGTCGGCCCGGTTCGGCGCGACCCTCTCATCGCCCCCGGGCGAGCGCGGCGTCGACCTGACCGTCGAGGGGCGCGTGGGCCCCGAGCTCCGCCCGGTCCGCTTCGACGAGCCGTCCGTCTGGAACGTCCTGGGACGGATGGTCGGCAGCCTCGACATCGACGCCCGCATTCGGCTCCCCCGCGGCGGCGGTCTGCTGCTCGGCTACGAGATCGTAGGCTTGCAGCGGGCGGGCGAGCCCACCTACCAGACTCACCTCATCACCGTCGGCCTGTCGGTCGGCGGCTCGGGAGACCTGCCATGAGAGTCGCAGTCCTCGTCCTCGCGCTCGCCCTCGCCTCCTCCCCGGCGCACGGCGCGTCCGCCACGGAGCTGTACCAGCAGTCCTTCAGCCTCGAGAGCGCGGGCGCGTACGCCGAAGCCCTCGAGCGCATGGACCGCCTGGCCGCCCAGGGCGAAGACGACTACCTCCTGCACCTCCGGCGGGGGTGGCTGCTGTACCTCAACGGGCGGTACGCCGACGCCGTGTCCGCCTACGACGCCGCGGGGGTCGCGGCGCCGGGGTCGGCCGAGGCGATCCTCGGGGCGACGCTGCCGCTGATGGCGCTGCGGCGCTGGGGCGACGCCGAGGCCGCCTGCCGTCGGCTGCTGAAGGCCGCGCCCGGCAACTACCTGGGGATGTCCCGCCTCGCCTACGTGCTCTACAACGCCGGGAACTACGACGCGTCGGAGACCGCGTACCGCGCGGTCGTCACCCAGTATCCGTCGGACAACGACCTGCGCGCGGGCCTGGGCTGGGCGCTGCTGCGGCTCGGACGGTCCGATGAGGCGCGCGCCGAGTTCCAGGCGGTCCTCCGCACCGTCCCCGGTCACGTCAGCGCGGGTGACGGCCTCGCCGCCCTGAAGTAAGACGGTGTCGCGGTCCCGGCCCCGGGCGGACGCGCAGCAGGAGGACCGGATGGCTCGCTTGATGTTGGTGGAGGACGACGAACGGCTCGCCGACTTGACGGCCGAGTACCTGGCCGCGCACGGCCACGAGGTGGCGGTGGAGCACCGAGGCGACCGAGCCGTGGGCCGCATCCTCGCGGAGAAGCCGGATCTCGTGATCCTCGACATCATGCTCCCGGGCGAAGACGGAATGTCGGTCTGTCGGCGCGTCCGCAACGACTACGGCGGCGTGATCCTGATGCTCACCGCCCGCGGCGAGGACATCGACCAGGTCCTCGGCCTCGAGCTGGGGGCGGACGACTACGTGGCCAAGCCCGTGAGCCCGCGGGTCCTGGCCGCGCGCATCAAGGCCCTGCTCCGCCGGGGCGGGCCCAGCGCACCCGACGACGTGATCGAGGCGGGCTCGCTGCGCATCGACCGCGCCGCCCGGGCGGTGACGATCGACGGCGCCCCGATGGAGATGACGTCCGCCGAGTTCGACCTGCTCTGGGCGCTCGCCTCCAAGCCCGGCAAGCCCGTGTCCCGGGAGGAGCTCCTGCGCGACCTGCGCGGGATCGACTGGGACGGCGTGGACCGCTCGATCGACGTACGCGTCAGCCAGGTGCGGCGGAAGCTGGCCAAGGATCCGCGTCACGCGGACCGCATCAAGACCGTCCGCGGCGTCGGCTACCAGTTCGTCCCCGCGGGCTGACGCGCCCCCGTGGACCGCCTCTTCCTCCGGATCTACTTCGCGCTGGCGACCGTGCTGGCGGCCGCCGTGATCGTGGTCGCGGTCCTCCGTCCGGAGCCGCGCGCCACCACGATCGAGCACCAGATCGGCCGCATGATCCAGGCCGACCCCGAGTCCGTGACGAAGCGGTTCGACGGCGTGGGGCCGGAGGGCTTCGACACCACCGCGAGGGCCCTCGGCGAGGAGCTGGGACACCCCGTCTCCGTGCTGCCCGAGGAGGCGGTCGTGGGGTCGGTGGGGGGCTTCGCCCGGCGCAACCTCGGCGAAGGCAAGCCCGTCGTCCAGCTGCACGACGCCGGTCCCGCGATCTACCTGCCCCTGGAGAGCGGCCCGTTCGTCGCGGTCCTCCGCCCCGGGGTGCGACCGCCCCCGCCCTGGCGAGGGCCCCGCGGCCTCGTGCTCGGCGGGCTCTTCCTGCTCGCCGTGGCCGTCGTCGTATACCTGAGCCTGCGGCCGCTCGAGCGCCAGCTCGCGTCGCTCACCCAGGCCGCGATCCGCGTCGGGGGCGGCGATCTGGACGCCCGCGCGACGATCCTGCGGGCCGACGCCGGGGGCCGCCTCGCCACCCGGTTCAACGCGATGGCGGAGCGCATCCAGACGATGATGGAGGGCCGTCGCACGCTCCTGCACGGCGTCTCCCACGAGCTCCGCACCCCGCTCGCTCGCCTGAAGTTCGCCATCGAGCTCCTGGAGACGTCCGAGGGCGAGGACCGGACCAAGCGGATCGGGCACATCCTGCGGGACATCGAGGAGCTGGAGACCCTCGTCTCCGAGCTGCTGCGGTACGCCGAGCTCGAAGGCGACGCGTCCGTCGAGCTCCAGCCCCTGGAGCTGCGCGACGTCCTCGGGGACCTCGCCGAGGGGGCGGACCGGGTGCGCGAGGGGGTGGACGTGCGCGCCGAGGTCCCCCGCGGCCTGCCCCGGCTGCCCCTCGATCAGCGGCTGCTCGATCGCGCGGTCGGCAACCTCGTCAACAACGCCGTGCGCTACGCGCGCTCGACCGTGGTCGTATCGGCCGGGGTCGAGGCGGGCGAGCTGCTCGTGCACGTCGACGACGACGGCCCCGGCGTACCCCCGTCGGACCGGGCGCGGATCTTCGAGCCGTTCACCCGCCTCGACGCGGCCCGCTCGAGGGACACCGGCGGCATCGGCCTGGGCCTGGCGCTCGCGATGCGATCGGCGGAGGCCGTGGGAGCGACGCTGCGGGTGGGGGAAGCGGACCTCGGGGGCGCGCGCTTCACCTGGGCGCTGCCGCTCCCCGAGTGAGCGAGGGCGCGGCCCGACCAGACCGCACCGCGTCCGTCTAGACTCGGGACGTGCGTGTCCTGCTCCTGCTGTCGGTCCTCTTGACCGCGCCCGCTTGCACGCTGTGCTGGCCCCGGGGCGGAGGCCTGCAGGAGTGCCCGCCGGCGGACGACGACGACGCGACCGACGACGACGACGCGACCGACGACGACGACGC
>CAZEKB010000166.1:0-11604 GCA_964512225.1 uncultured Rickettsiales bacterium
CGTCCCACCGCGCGAACCGCAGACCGCCGCCGAGATCGGTCCAGTCCGCCCCCGCGACCCCGTCGACGATCGACGGCAGCCGATCGCCCCCCGACGCGTGATGCTCCGCCGCCACGGCAAGGGAGTAGTAGAAGTCCGCCAGCGCCCGCACCCGCAGCGCCCGGGGCGGCTCGGCGGCCGCGATCCCCGCGAGCCGCACGCGCAGCCCGAGCCGGAGCAGTCGGCCCCGCGGTCCCGCCTTCGCCAGCCCGGCCAGCAGGTCGTCCACCGCCGCCAGTCGTCGGCCGAACATCGCCCCCTGCGCCGCGTCCACCGACGGCAACTCGGGCAGCCGCAGGCGCCCCTCCCAGCGGGCCTCCAGGGCGGCGAAGCTCGCCTCCGCGGGGAGCTCCGGCGGCGCGGGCGAGCCCCCGCGGGGGTCGGGACCGGCGAAACAAAGGAGGGGCTCGACGACCTCCGGATCGAGGGCCTGCGCCCTCGCGAAACCCCGACATTGATCAATCCAAGACACGTGGCAGTATGCGACTGCGACCACGTTCTCGCTCACCGACTCCGAGGGTTCATGTACCGCACTGCTCTCTGTCTCTCCGCGTCCGCCCTGTGCCTCCTGTCTCTCGGCTGCCCCGCGCCCCCCGGGTCCGGCGGCTCGTCCGAGGTCGATACGATCTTCGGCAGCGGCGACCACACGCTCGAGGACATCGAGTTCTCCGTCATCGCCACCGCCGACGACGACCTCCTGGTCCCGCGCGATCTCGCCTTCCACCCCGATCGCCCGACCGAGCTGTGGGTCGCGAACCGCGGCGACGACCCCGGCGACGAGTCGATGGTCATCCTCGACGACCCCGGCACGGACGACCAGGAGGCCACGCGGTTCATCAGCTTCGGCAACCAGCACTTCCTCGCCCGCGTCGCCTCGATCGCGTTCTCCGAGAACGGCAACCTCGCCTCGATCCACGAGACCGACGAGCCCACCCAGGGCCCGCCCGCCCAGGGCGGCTCCCCGGCCGACTTCATGGGCCCCACGCTGTGGTCGTCGGACCGCGCCATCTTCGACGCGGGCCACGGCGGCCACCTCGACATGCTGCACTCCACCGTGAACGGCATGGGCGTCGAGGCCTACGAAGACAACGCATTCTGGGTCTTCGAGGGCGGCTCCTCGTCCATCGCGCTGTACGACTTCAACGAGGACCACGGGCCGGGCGGCTCCGATCACTCCGACGGTGAGATCTTCCGGTACGTCGAGGGCGAGGTCGATCGCAAGAGCGACGTGCCCTCGCACATGTACTACGACGCCGGCTCCGAGCTCCTCTACATCGCCGACAGCGGCAACAACCGCGTCGCCGTGCTCGACACGTCCGGGGCGGAGGAGGACGGCCGCTTCAATACCTACGACGGCACGCCCGGCGTGGATATGGACGGGGCCGAGATCTCGACGTTCGTGGACGGCGAAGAGATCAACATGCGCGAACCGTGCGGCATCGCCCGCTTCGGCGACGTGCTCTACGTCTCCGACAACCGCACCGGCATCCTGTACGCCTTCGACATGGACGGCGGGATGATCGACTGGCTCGACCTCGAGCGCGAGCGGGGCGGCCTCATGGGCATCACCTTCGACGGCGACGGCGTGCTGTACGCGGCCGACGCCGCCTCCGAGGAGATCCTGCGCATCGACTTCGGCGCCGAGTGATCGCCGCCCGCGCGGGCTGATCGCCCCCGCCCGCGCCCGTTTACACAACGGTTACGGAACGGCCCCCGGGGGGCCCGTGTCCAGCAGACATGGGCCTCGTCCAGCGTGCCGCCGTCCTCGCCATCCTCTCGGCCTTCGCGACGGCCGGCGTCGCCCGCTGCGTACCCCGCATCGTCGACGCTCCGCCCGGCATCCGGCGGGCCCCCGACCCGTTCGCGTCGCCCGCCCACCAGGAAGCCGCCGTGGCCGCCCGGCGGGACTTCGAGGTCGTCGTGCGCACGTACGAGGAGTCGATCTCCGACCTCCGCGCGCAGCGCACGGGGCTCGCGAAGCGCTGGACCGACGCGACCGACGCCCCGGCCCGAGCGACGGTCCTCGCCGACGCCCGGACGGCCGTGCAGCGCGCGATCATCGACGACGTCTTCCCCGCCTGGCTCGGCACCGACTGGGCCTTCTACGGCGACTCCGAGGTCCCCGGCGAGGGCTCGATCGCCTGCGGGTACTTCGTCTCCACGGTGCTCCGCGACGCGGGCTTCAAGGTCGCGCGGGTGAACCTCGCCCAGCAGGCCAGCTCGAAGATCGTGCGGACGTTCGCCACCAAGGGCGAGACGACGTGGTTCCGACGCAAGGCGGCCCTCGAGGTCGTGAAGCACGTGGAGAACCAGGGCGAGGGCATCTACATCGTGGGCCTCGACTACCACGTCGGGTTCCTCGTATACGACGGCGACGACGTGCGGATGTGCCACTCGTCCGTCCTGTGGCCGGGGACCGTCGTGTGCGAGCCCGCCGCCCAGGCCGAGGCGATGCAGTCGCTGGTGCACGTCGTGGGCCCCGTGCTCACGGACGACGTCCTCCGCCGGTGGCTCCAGGGCAAGGCGTTCCCCACCTGGACGGGCTGAGCGACGATCGGATCGCGCCGCCGCGCCGAGGGACCGCGCGGACCGAGTAGCATCCCCCGATGCGCCCGAGGTTCCTCTTCGCCGTCGTCTCCCTCCTCACGCTGTGCCTGCTGCCGCCCGCCGGCCCGGCGGACGCGCGCAAGCGCCGCAAGGAGATCTCCCCCGAGGAGGCCCTGCCGTCGGCCGCCGCCGAGCTGATCGGCAAGGCGCTCTCGTCGGACCGGGCCTGGGAGCGCCTCGTGGAGCTGTGCGACGGCATCGGCCACCGCCTCGCCGGGAGCCCGGGCCTGGAGAAGGCCGTGGCCTGGGGGGAAGCGGTCCTGCGCGAAGACGGCTTCGAGAACGTCGCCGCCGAGCCGGTCGTGGTGCCGAAGTGGGTGCGGGGCGACGAGTCCGCTCGGATGCTGCACCCGGTGGACCGTCCCCTGGCCATGCTCGGCCTCGGCAACAGCGTCGGCACCCCGCCCGAGGGCATCGAGGCGGACGTGGTGGTCGTGGGCTCCTTCGAGGGCCTGGAGGGGCTCGGCGAGGCGGTGGCGGGGAAGATCGTCCTGTACGACGTGCCCTTCACGACCTACGGCGCCACGGTGCAGTACCGCAGCAAGGGCGCCGACGCGGCGAGCGCGCTGGGGGCGGCGGCCGTGCTCGTGAGGTCCGTGACGCCGACGAGCCTGTCCACGCCGCACACCGGGGCGCTGCGCTATCGGAACCCGGACACCGTCCGTCCCCTCCCCGCCGCGGCCGTGTCGATCGAAGACGCCGAGGCGATGCACCGGCTGCAGGACCGCGGGATCACCCCCCGCGTGCACCTCACGATGGCCGCGAAGATGGAGGGGGACGCCCCGTCGGCGAACGTCGTGGGGGAGATCCGCGGACGCACCAGGCCGGACGAAGTCGTGGTGCTCGGGTGCCACCTCGACAGCTGGGACGTAGGCACCGGCGCCCAGGACGACGGGGCGGGCTGCGTGGTGGCGATGGAGGCCGCCCGCCTGATCGGGACGATGGACCGCAGGCCCGCGCGGACGGTGCGGGTGGTGCTCTACACCAACGAAGAGAACGGGCTCGCGGGGGGCCGGACCTACGCCGCCGACCACGCCGACGAGCTGCCGAAGCACGTGGCGGCGATCGAGTCGGACACGGGCGCGGGCGAGCCCCTCGGCTACCGCGTCCAGGTCTCGCTCCCGGAGGGCACCGAGCTCGCCGAAGACACCCTGCACCCCCGCCAGGAGGCCGCGCTGGGCGCCATGAACGACCTGGCGGCCCTGCTCGAGCCGGTCGGCGCCACGACGATGGAGATCAGCTACGCGGGCGCGGACATCAGCCCGTTGGTGAAGGCGGGCGTGCCCGGCCTGGGCCTCAAGCACGACATGACGGGCTACTGGCCGATCCACCACACCCAGGCCGACACCATCGACAAGATCGACCCCATGGCCCTGCGCCGGAACGTCGCCTCGATGGCCGTCGTGGCGTACGCCCTCGCCGATCGGGCCGCGCGGATCGGCGACTGAGGGGGAGAGGGCGCCGGCGGGGAGACGGCGCTAGACGGGGGCAGGGACCAGGCCGATCTCGACCTCGAAGCCCCCGCTCGGGTGGTTCCGAGCCGTCACGCGGCCTCCCATGCACTCGATCAGGCCCTGCACCAGGGCGAGCCCGATGCCCGTCCCCTTGGTGCTCCGCGTGAGCTCGCGCTCCCCCCGGAAGAAGGGCTGGAAGATGCGCTGCAGCTGGGCCGCGGGCACGCCCGGGCCGCGGTCTCGGATGCGGATGCAGACGCCGCCCGCGGGGTCGCGCGAGGCCTCCAGGATCACCCGCTTGTCCTCCGACCCCGCGCTGAACTTGAGCGCGTTGTCCACGAGGTTGATCAGCACCTGGAGCAGCGCGTCGTGCTCGAACGAGACCGGGGGGAGGTCGTCGTCGGCCTCGAGCTCCAGGGTGAATCCGCGGCTGCGCGCGTGCGGCCCGAGCACGAGCACGGCCTCCTCCAACACCGGCTGCAGCAGGCCGACGGACATCGACACCGTCCGCGTCCCCTTCTCCAGCTTCGCGAGCTCGAGCACGTTGTTGATCAGCCGGGACAGGCGCTCGGACTCGGCCGTGATCGTCCCGTAGTACTCGTACCGCTTGTCCTCGTTGGGGACGATGTCGTCGCGCAGCATCTCGCTGTACATGCGGATGGCGGTCAGCGGCGTCTTGAGCTCGTGGGAGACGGCGGAGACGAAGTTGTTCCGCTGCTCCGCGAACCTCACGACCACGGCGACCATCCGGTAGAGCAGGTAGAGCCCGGCCGAAGTCACGACGATGAGCAGCAGCGTGACGCCCAGCAGGAACGGGAGCGGGTCGGCGTCTTCGCGGGGGACCGGGTCGAACAGCGCGGTCGCCTCGAGGGCCTCGAACGGAGCGGCGAACACGTGATCGAACGCGTAGGCCCCGCGCGCGGTCCCGTCGCCCCACAGGAACGACACGTACCCCGCCAGCTCGGTCCCGGCCACGACCTCCTTCTCGAGGTGCCGCGCGAGCTCGGGGAGCTTCAGGACGACGCCCTGGAAGAAGGTCTGAGCGCCCGCCGAGACCCGGCGATAGAGCACGAGGTGCTCGCCGTCGACGGGCATGCCGCGCAGCTGCGAGATCGTCACGGTCAGGTCGCCCCATCCGGCGTCGAGCGCGGGCTTCGGCGGGGGCTGCAGCTCGGCGGGCCCGGCCTGCACGTCGGCCGGGGCCTCGGCGGGCACGACCGCCTTCGTCGCGACGTCCGGGGCCGCGACGCCGGGCAGGGCGGCGAGCTCGTCGACAGTCGCCCGCGCCTGGATCCTCCCCGCGGGCAGCTCCGATCGCTCGAGCCCCTCGACCGCGACGGTCTCGACCCTCGAGCCCCCGAAGGCGGGCGCGGGCGGCATCTCGGCCCGGGTCGGCGCGGGGGCGGCGACGGGCACCAGGCCCTCCTCCTTCGCCTTCGCGGCCGCCCACTTCTTGCGCTTCTCCCGAGCCTCTTCGAGCTTGCGCTCCATCGCGCTGGGACGCTCGCCCTCCTGCGCCGAGGCCACCACGGCCTGGCGCTCCGACTCGACCCACTCCGTCCACTCGGGATCGTCGTGCAGCTCGTCGTCCTCGGCCTCCGCCTCCAGCACCTCCTCGTCGATGGCCGCGAGGTCCGCGTCCACCCGGGCCCGACGCTCGTCCCCGTCGTCCCACAGGTCGGCGATGGCCTGCTCGGCCGACTCCCCGCTCGCCGCCCCCGACTCGAGCCGGGCCTGCGCTCCGGTCGGCGCGTCGGCCGCCGCGCCCACGGGCGATCCCACGACGTCCGCCTTGCCCCCGGCGCCCGCGGCCCAGGTGGCCTCGCGCTGCGCCAGCTCCACCGCCAGCTCCGCCAGGGCGTCGTCGTCCCCCTCCACGTTCGCGTCGGCGAGCTCGCGGCGCGCGTCCTTGAGCGCCTGCGGCTCGAGCTCGTCCACCAGCTCGGTCTGCTGGAGGCCGTAGACGTTCACGGCGCTCGTCTTCGACTGCCGCGGAGC
This sequence comes from uncultured Rickettsiales bacterium, assembly GCA_964512225.1. Lineage (GTDB taxonomy): Bacteria > Myxococcota_A > UBA796 > UBA9615 > UBA9615 > CAZEKB01. The sequence goes on from CAZEKB010000166.1 coordinate 6,099, forward strand.
TCGCCCCGAGCGTCGCCCGGCCGCCTTGTTCAGGGACGACGACGCGCCCTTGCGGTCCTCGCCTCGGCGCTTCTTGGACTTCGGGGCCGTCTTGGTCTGGACCTGCTTCTGCTCCGGCTCCTGCTCCGGGGCCTGGGCCAGGAAGACCGGACGGCTGGGCTCCTCGACGGTGATCGGGAGCGACGCGCTGCCGTCGTCCACCTCCCGCAGCGGCTCGCGCCCGTCGTCTTCGGTGTCTTGGACGGTCCGCTCCCGCCGCGGCTCGGGCGCGTTCTTGCGGGCCTCGCTGCGGGGGACGTTCCGCGTGCGCGGGGCCTCCTCGACAGGCTCGGTGGCGGCGACCTGCGGAGGCCGCGGCTCGGGGAAGTCGGGCAGCTTCTCCAGCCCCCGAGTGGCTCGGCGCAGCGCGTTCTCGATCCCCTCGATCCCCTCCGTGGCGTACCAGCGGGTCGTCAGGATCGCCCGTTCGTCGACCTCGGGGCGCAGAGGCGACCGAAACTGACCGTCCGCGTCGTACTGGAACCACCCGAGGATCCAGTCCGCCTCGGGCTCGCGGGACAGCTCGGACCGGATCCAGGCCCGGTCCGCCGCGACCGCGCCCTCGGGCACGTACAGGTAGCGGTACTGGTGGAAGCTCCGGGCCTCTTCCTCGCTCAGCAGGGCGTTGAGGCGGTCGTCGATCTCGTCGAAGACCCGCTCGGCGAGACGCTGATGCCGGTCGTACTCGGCGTCCTCCTCGAGCTGCAGCGCCCGCTCCACGAGCACACCGATCCCCGCGAAGAGGAGGACGGCCAGGGCGAAGACCGCGAGGCGGATCCGAAGCACGGGGGTCCTAGGGGCTCACGCGCGGACCCGGTAGCCCGCGCCGCGCACCGTCTCGATGAGGGTGTCCCCTCCCCCCCCGGCGACGCCCTGGAGCTTCCGCCGGAGCTTGGCGATGTGCATGTCCACGCAGCGGGTCTCGACCCCGTCCACGCGCTGATACCCCCAGACCTCGCGGAGCAGCTCGTCGCGCGTGCTCACGCGGCCCGGCTCCTGGGCGAGGAACGCGAGCAGCTGGATGTCCCGGGGGGTCAGATCCACGACGTCGCCGCTGCCCTCGGCCCGCAGCGCCCCGGTGTCCACCTCGACCCCGCCCACGTGGAACCGCCGCCCGGGGTCGCGGGTCGCGCGGCGCAGGAGGGCCTGCACGCGGGCCACGAGCTGGGCGACGGAGAAGGGCTTGGGTACGTAGTCGTCCGCTCCGCAGCGGAACCCCTCGAGGATGTCCGACTCGGCCCCCTTCGCGGTGAGCATGAGGATCGCCTGGGACGGCACCCTCTCCCGCACCGTCCGACAGATCGTGAAGCCGTCCGTGCCCGGCAGCATCACGTCCAGCACGAGCAGGTCGTACCGCCCGGACAGGGCCTCCGCGAGGCCGGCGTCCCCGTCGGCGACCCCGTGGGGCTGGATTCCATGAAAGGCGAGGACGTCGCAGATCCCGACTCGGATCGCGGCTTCGTCCTCGACGACCAGAACAGCGGGCTTCGTGGGCATCCCCCCGAGGATCGTTCCCCGCGGCGGCCGCGGCAAGTAACCGCTGCGTAAACCGCGCGGGCTCGACATTTACGGACCCCTTGCCCGCAGCCCCCCTCGCGGATCTCAGACTCCGAAGTGGACCCCAACCGACCCGGAGCCGCCATGACCCGACCCGCTCGCCGACCCTTCGCCATCGACGGAGTGCTCGTCGCCCTGACCGTCGCGATGACCTTCATCGCCCAGCCGCCTGCGGCCATCGACGACTCGACCCGCGTCGGCGGCGCGGTCCTCTCGACCCCCGCCCGGCCCGACCCCCTCGCGGCCACCGGCGGTCCGGTGAGCATCACCGGCGCGATCGACCGCACCCGCGTCCTGCAGGGCAGCGACGGCACGGTGCGGGTCGAGCTCAACATCACGGGCGAGCGCCGCCCCATGGCGAAGCTGCCGCGCACGCCCACGGACGTCGTGATCGTCCTGGACCGCAGCGGATCGATGGACGGGGACAAGATCCGCTGGGCCCGCTCGGCCGCGCAGGAGCTCATCGGGATGCTCTCGGCGGACGACCGGTTCTCCCTCGTCACCTACTCCAACCGCGCTGACGTCGCGATCCCCTTCGCCGCCGCGGAAGCCGGGCTGCGGACCCACTGGCAGCGCACGGTCGGTCACGTCGAGGCCGGCGGATCGACGAACATCGGGGCCGCCCTGGACGTCGCCGACGCGATCCTCGACGAGCACCGCCGCCCCGGTCGGGCGGCTCGGGTGGTGCTGATCTCCGACGGCCTGCCCACGGCCGGCGATACGTCCACCGAAGGCCTCGTGCGCCGCGCGCGGCGAGCCCTCACGGACGAGTACGTGCTCTCCGCGGTGGGCGTGGGCGAGGACTTCAACGAGCACCTCATGACGTCGATCGCCGACGCGGGCACCGGCAACTTCTACTACCTGGAGCGAGGGACCCGGCTCGCGAGCGTGTTCGCGGACGAGTTCGAGAGCTCCCGAGAGCAGATCGCGGGCGGGCTCAAGGTCACGATGCGGCCCGGCCCCGGCGTGCGCGTCGTCGACGCGGCGGGCTACCCGCTGTACACCGAGGACTCGTCCGTCTTCTTCTCGCCCGGCGCCCTCTTCGCCGGTCAGCAGCGGACCGTGTGGGTGACCCTGCAGGCCCCCACCGGCAGCCTCGGCGACCGCAGCCTCGTGGACATCGAGGTCACCTACGCGGACCCGAAGGGCTCCCGCCGAGCGGTCGCCATGCGCGATCTCCCCAAGGTGTCGTGCGTCGAGGATCCGGCGGCCTACGCCAAGGGGATCGACAAGCAGCGCTGGGAGGAGTCGCAGATCAAGGACACGTGGTCCTCGGTGCGCACGAAGGTCGCGCGGCAGGTGCAGCTGGGCAACCGGGACGAGGCCCTGCGCGAGCTCAACGCCTACAAGCAGGACACCGCGCGCCTCAACGCGGTGGTCGGGTCCGCCGCCGTGGACGCGAACCTGGAGGACGTCGAAGAGCTCGAAGCGACCGTCGAAGACGCCTTCTCGGGCGAAGCCGACGAGCAGAAGCAGAAGCGCAACGTCTACAGCAAGGGCGAGCGCCTCGACGCTCTGGACGCCCGTCGCTCGGGCGCCAAGCGGTGAGCGCCGCGGCCTAGGCCGACTTCGCTCCCTCGGAGGCCTCGGCGGCGTCGCCCGTCGGGGCCTCTTCCTTGTTCCCGCCCCCGCGCAGGGCCTCGATCGCCAGGAGGATCGCGCCGGTCACGATCGCCATGTCGGCGACGTTGAACGTGGGGTAGTGGATGCCCCCCGCGACCTTGCGCAGGATGGCGGCCATGATCCCGGTCTCGGCGTAGAAGTCGAGGAAGTCGGTGACCATCTGGAAGCGGATGCGGTCGAGGAGGTTGCCCGCCGCGCCCCCCGCCAGCGTGCCCAGCGAGATCGCGGTGATGCGGTCCTCGTCCGGCAGCGAGCGGACCATCCACACCATGGCCACGACGGCGATCACGCCCATGGTCGTGAGGAACGCCATCCCCCACGTCTTGTCCCCGAACAGCGACCACGCCGCGCCGGTGTTGGTGCGGTGCCAGATGCGGAACATGCCGTCGATGACCGTGATGTGGTCGCGGACCGGCAAGTTCGCCCGGATCCACGCCTTGGTCGCCCAATCCAGCAGGAACAGCGGGATGCTCAGGGCGAGGAAGATCTTGACCGGGGTTCTCATCGACGACTCGGGCTCCGGGTGGCTTGCGGGCGGCGGCGAAAGATACACGACAACCGGGCGGGTTCTTCCCTTTCGCGTGCGGGCGACGATCGGCCCCGAATCCCGGTGGACGACGACGCGAGCGGTTGCTAAAAGCCCGCCGCGCGACACCCGGGAGAGGTGCCGCCAGGGAGTCGAAAAGCACCATGGATTCGATGTTCTCGCGTCTCTTCGGGGCGGTGTTGGTGGGCGGGTTCGCGCTGTCCGCGGGGTGCGCCCCGCCGAGCGAACAGGTCGACGAGGACCCCTTCGCGCTGCCCCCTCTGCCCGACTTCGTCGACGACTGCGGCGACGAGGACAACGACGAGATCGAGGACGCCGCGGGCATCCTGGCCGAGAACAACCTCGTCCACGAAGGCCTGAGCCTCTGCGACGGCGACCGGGACTACTACCGGATCGACATCCCCGCGGGGCGCTGGGTCTCGGTGGAGATCGTGATCGACGGCCTCGGCAACTCCTTCGACGGCACCGACTTCGACCTGTGGGAGGTCGACGACGAAGGCGACCGGCTCTGGGGCTCGGCCTCGGACCGCCTGACGTACGAGCGCCTCGCCTGGTTCAACCCGGGGGAGCACCCGGTGTCGCGCTACCTGCTGGTCGAGGGCTCGAATACGAACGACGGCGTCTACGACCTGCGGGTCCGTCGCAGCCGGTTCCACGAAGGCCTCGACTGCGACGCGTTCTACGACGACGAGGACGACGTCGAGGACAACGAGGACAACGTCGGCCCCTGCAACCGCATCATGCAGTTCCCGCAGATGAACGACAGCGCCGAGGGCCTGTTCGTCGAGCACCCGCCGTACTGGAGCAACCTCCGGCGCGAGCTCATCTACCTGGTGCGGTACGCGGCCCAGGAGACGGCCGCCAAGTTCGAGGATACGAACCCCCTCGCGACGCTCGACATGTCCGAGCGCGACGGGTCGACGCCGGGGACGGCGTTCGGGCAGCTGCGGCACCCCGAGGGCACGCACGTCAACGGCAACGACATCGACATCGCCTACTACCAGACCGGCGACGACAACAACGGCCGGGCCGTCTGCCGCAACAACGGGTACTTCTGCACGTCGGAGCCCGACATCCTCGACGTCCCCCGCACCGCCTATTTCCTCGCGCGCCTGTTCGACGGGCTGCACGTCCGGGTGATCGGCGTCGACACGATGGTCGGCCAGATGCTGCAGGGCGCCACGCGCGACCTCGAGGACGACGGCATCCTCTCCGAGCGCGACGGGCAGATCCTGCGCAGCAACGCGATCGCCTACGGCGACGGCTGGCCCTTCCACCACCACCACCTGCACTTCAGCTGGGACTGGGAGAACGGCCGCGAGCGGTCGGTGCCCCCCGAGGGCTGCATGACGGAGCTCGGCTCCGCGGCCATCGAGGCGCTGGACTAGCCGGGCGCTGGAGAACGCCTCCCCTCGAACCTGGAGGGCTCCCCCCGCCGCGGCTCCGCTCGCTCCCTGACGACGCGCGGGGCGACCCTCCAGGCGGGTCGGCTCCTCGGTGGGGCCCGAGACCTCCCGGCAGGCGGCAATAGCTCGGCCGTTTCACCGAACCGGGCGAGTTCTTGCCGGGTTTGCGGCAAGAACTCGGGCGTTTCACCGAACCGGGCCGGTTGTTGCCGGGTCTGCGGCAATAGCTCGGGCGTTTCACCGAACCTGGGTGTTCCTTCCAGGGGCCCCCCCTAGACGCTCGCGGCCCGGGCCCAGGCGCCCCGGGCGAGAATCCGTTCTCGGCACGGCATGG
>CAZEKB010000167.1:0-11405 GCA_964512225.1 uncultured Rickettsiales bacterium
AAGTCGTGGAGATGTCGGATGTGGTCGAGTTTCGAGCGGTCTTGCGCTCGAAAGTCGTGGAGATGCCGGATGTGGTCGAGTTTCGAGCGGTCTTGCGCTCGAAAGTCGTGGAGATGTCGGATGTGGTCGAGTTTCGAGCGGTCTTGCGCTCGAAAGTCGTGGAGATGTCGGATGTGGTCGAGTTTCGAGCGGTCTTGCGCTCGAAAGTCGTGGAGATGTCGGATGTGGTCGAGTTTCGAGCGGTTTTGCGCTCGAAAGTCGTGGAGATGTCGGATGTGGTCGAGTTTCGAGCGGTCTTGCGCTCGAAAGTCGTGGAGATGTCGGATGTCCCCGAGATCCGAGCAGCGCGCTCCCCGCTCACGACGCCCCCCTATGGAAGGTCGCCCACCGGCGCTCCTCCCGACGTCGGTAGGCCCCGAACTTCGCGGGCTCCTCGGCCACCACGTGCAGCGGCTCGCCGGTGCGGGGGTGGACCAGCTCGAGCCCCGCCGCGAACAGGAACAGCCCCGCCCCGCGCAGCACCGGGCCGTCCCGGGTGTGCAGATCGTCGCCGAGGATCGGGTGACCGAGCGACGCGCAGTGGATCCGCAGCTGGTGGGTCCGACCCGTGAGGGGGAACAGGTCGAGCGTCGTCGTCCAGTCGCAGTGCAGCGAGCGCGTGTGCTCCGTCGCCACCCAGCGCGTCGAGGCCGCGCGGTCCGCGATGGGCCGCTCCACGACCCCCTCCCCGACGAGCCGGCCTCGCACGATCGCGCGGTATCGCTTCCTCACCGTCCGCGCCGCGAGGGCGCGACCAAGGGCGACGTCCGCCGACGCAGTGCGGGCCACCAGGAGCAACCCCGACGTCCGCACGTCCAGCCGATGCACCGCCCGGGGCCGCGGGAGCGCGTCCTCCCGGGGCGACGGGGGCAGCACGTGGGGGAGCGCGTTCTCGACCGTCCGCAGGCGGCCGTCGCGCACCGGGATCCCCGCGGGCTTGAGGACGACCGCCAGGTCGTCGTCGAGGTACGCGACCGGCAGGTCCCGCTCGTAGACCACCGTCGGGGCCGCGGGCGCCAGGAGCGACAGCCGATCCCCCACCTTCACGAACCGCGACGTCTCCACCTCGACCCCGTTGAGCAGGATCTCCCCGCGCTTCACCATCTTCCGGGCCCGCGCCCGCGACGCGATCGCGAACGCCTCGGCCGCCGCACGATCCACGCGCAGCCCCAGCGAGGAGGCGTCGAGGACGACTTCGTGCAGCGCGCTCACAGCGAGATGGTAGAGAACCGCATGCGATCGATCCGGCTCGTCGCCCTCGCGCTCCTCGTCGGCTGCCCCTCCGACCCCGAGCCGCCCGTCGAGACCGGCGTGCGCGTCCTCATGGACATGACCGACGGAGCCCCGTTCTGGGACGCGCCGTTCCCCTCGTCCCACCGCCTCGCGGGCGGGACCGTGGACATGTCCGGCTTCCCCCGACAGACCCCGCCGGTCGCCTTCGTCGACTCCGTCCTCGGCCTCGCCGCCGAGATGACCGGGTTCGGCACCACCTCCGGCATCTTCTTCCGCACCGAGCGCGGCGTGGACGAGCTGAACGTCCCCTCCGCCGTGGACAGCCTCGACCCCCGCTCGCCCGTCTTCCTCGTGGGCGTCGACACCGGCCCCGACTCCGGCGTGCGGATCCCCGTCGACGTGCGCTACCAGGTGACCTCGGGGCCCTACGGCCCGCTGGACCTCCTGTCCCTGCTCCCGGTCCAGGGCCGCCCGCTGCACCCCGGGACGCTCTACGCGGCCGTCGTCCGGCGCGACCTGAACGACTGGACCGGCGCCCCCCTCGCGTCCGTCGACGCCGACGCCCTCCTCGACTCCGACGCGGCGGGGACCGAGGACTACCGCGTCGCCCTGGGCATGCTCGAGCGCTTCGGGACCCCCGCCGCCGCCATCGCCGGCCTGGCCGTCTTCCGCACCCAGGACCCCGTGGCCGAGCAGCGCGCCCTCGTCGCCGCCGCGCGGGAGCAGGGCCTCGCGCTCACCACGCCCCTCGCCCTCGACGAGGTCTTCGACCACTACTGCGTCTTCCGGGGCGACCTCGACGTCCCCGTGTTCCAGGCGGGCGAGCCCCCGTTCACGTCGTCGGGAGGCGCCATCGAGTGGGCCGACGGGGCCCCCGTCCCCCAGGGCCGGGAGCCGTCGCGGCTGTACGTGACCGTGCCCCGCGTCGCGACCCCCGAGGCGGGCGTGCCCACCGCGGTCTTCGTCCGCACCGGCGGGGGAGGGGACCTTCCCCTGATGCACCGGGGCGTGCGGGACGCCTCGGGCGCGGTCCTCGAGCCGGGGACCGGGCCCGCCCTCGAGCTCGCCCGCGTCGGCTGGGCCGGCGTGCAGATCGACGGTCCCCACGGGGGCCCCCGCAACGTCTCCGGCGGCGATGAGCAGTTCCTGATGTTCAACGTCACGAACCCGCCCGCCATGCGCGACAACGTCCGCCAGTCGGCCGCCTTTATCGCCCTCCTCCCCGACGTGCTCGTGACCCTGTAGCTGCCGGCGGAGGCGTGCCAGGTCGCGCCCGCGGCGACGTTCGACCTCGACCGCCTCGCGCTGATCGGCCACTCCATGGGCGCGACGATCGCCCCCCTCGTGCTCGGCACCGAGCCGCGCTTTCGGGCCTCCGTCCTCAGCGGCGCGGGAGGGAGCTGGATCCACAACGTCGTGCACAAGCTCAGCCCCCTGGAGACGCGCCCCGTCGCCGAGTCGATCCTGCGCTACGAGGAGACCGGCGCGCGGCTGAGCGACCACGACCCGGTCCTGTCGATGCTGCAGTGGGTGGGGGAGTCGTCCGACCCGCCGGTGTACGCGGCGGCCATGGCGCGGGCCTCCGCGAGCGGCGCCGACCGCGCGGGCGGGGGCCTGCCCGACGTCCTCATGTTCCAAGGCGTCGTGGACACCTACATCCTGCCCCCGATCGCCAACGCCCTGAGCGCCTCGCTGGGGCTCGAGCTCCTCGGCCCCGCCCTCGACGAGACCGCGACGTGGCCCGGCGACTACCGCACCTTCGCCCAGACCCGCGCCCTCGCCGAGACCGACACCTTCCTCGGGGGCACGGGCGACCTGGCGCAGCACCTCGAAGACGGCGTCGAGGACGGCCACGAGGTCCTGTTCCAGCTCGAGGCCCCCAAGGCCCAGCTCCGGGCCTTCCTCGAGGCGGTCGAGCAGTGAGGCCGAGGTTCCGGGAACTTCCCTGTCAGGGTTGTGTCCATCTGCCTCGTGAGCGCCGGTTCCGTCCGGCATCCTGCTCGCGGCCGCAGTCCCGCGTGCCCCCCCACGGAGCGCCGATGTCGCATCTCCGCCGACAACCCGTCGTTCGTATCGCCGACCGTGACCGGTCGGGGGAGGGTGCTGCGCGCTGAGCGAGGCCCTCCTCCGCGTCGCGGAGAGAGGAGCCCGTCATGTCCCGCAAGAAGAACCAGCAGAAGCGTCTCGCCGCCGAGGCTCGTCAGCGAGAGGCGGCCGCCCTGCGTCGCGTCCAGGCGGCGACGGCGGATACCCTCGCGGCGCAGCAGCTCCGTCGCCTGCGAGAGGCCGCGAAGGCGTCCCGCGAGGGCATCGGTCACGCGATCGCGGCCGGTCGCTGGCACCAGCTGCCCGCGCCGGTGCTCGACGCGTGGTACTGCGCCGGCCTGCCCATGCACCCGAACCACGCCGGTCGGCACCGCGTCGTGGACCTGCTCCGCACGCTCGAGTCGTCCTGCCCGCGCCTCGCCACCGCTCAGTGGATCGCGCCCCTCGCTCGCCTCGCCGAGGTGAAGTGGCGGGGCCGGGCCAACGAGTGGAAGGCGCCGGTGCGGTCGCCGAAGGGAGCGTTCCCCGCGCTCGCGCGGCACGTCCTCGGTCCGTTCCGCGTCCCCGGGTCCCTCATCGCGGGGCTGGAGGCCGAGGAGCGGGTCGACGCCGGCCGGTTCGCCGACTGGGCGGCCTCGGTCGCCCGGGGCGGCTCGGCGCGCGAGGCGGCCGGTCGGCACCTGCCGGTCCGGCTGACGCGACGCGAGGTCCACCAGGTCCTCCTGGCCCCCCGCAAGCACGGGGGCGTCGGGGCGATCCGGCGGGCTCAGCTGACGTCGGCCGGGGCGGGCCCGCGCCTCGTGTGCGAGCTCGTCCGCACGCCCACGGGCCGTCGGCTCCGCGACCGCGGGATCGAGGCGGGCCTCCCCACCACCTTCGGGTGGCTGGTCCGGGCCGAGCTCGATCGCGGCGAGGCCGCGCGGGTCCTCGGGTGGTTCGTCGCGCGCCGTCGGGAGGACCCGACCTTCTCCATGGCCGGTCGCTCCCGGGCGGCCGTCCTGCGCCGCGTGGCGCGGGCGGAGAAGGAGCTGGGGGCCATCGCGGATGCGCCCGACCAGCTGCCCGAGGCGATGTTCGCGGGCGGGACCTGGCAGGTGGAGGGCACCCAGTGGGCCGTCCTGCAGCTGCGCGCTCCGGCCGAGTTCATCGCCGAGAGCCGCGCCATGGAGCACTGCGTCTACACGTACATCGACGTGGCGCAGCGCGGGAAGACGTCCATCTGGTCGTTGACCCGTGACGGCGAACGGGCCGTCACGATCGAGGTCGACCGAGGTCGGCGGATCGTGCAGGTCCGGGGCAAGCACAACCGAGCGGCGACGCCGGCGGAGCGGTCCGTCGTCAGCCGGTGGGCCTCGGCCCAGGCGCTGTTCGGCTGGCACCGATAGCCACGACCCCGGTCGCGGCGACGGGGCGTCCTCCTCATCGGGGAGGGCGCCTTCGTCGTTCCGGGCCGCGGGCCGGCAGACTGGAGCCATGGGAGGATCGATCCGCGCCGGGCTCTTCGTGGCGACCCTCGGGCTGCTGGCGGCCGCCCCCACGCCGACGTTCACCGGCACCCGCGCTCGGCCCCAGGACGACCAGACCCTGGAGCGTGGCCTCCTCCGCAACGATCTCGCCGGCCTGCGGTCGTTCCGCAGCCGCGAGGCGGTGTGGCTCGTGGCCGCCGATTCGAGGATGGACTGGGACCGCCACGTCTCGCGGGACCTGGTGGAGGCGCTCGCGAGCGCGCCCGCCGAGTTCGCGACGTTCGCGGGCGCGCGGGACCCCGCCGTACACGTCGCCGGTCCCGACATCTCCGGCGGCCTCGTCCGGGTGACCCTCGGCGGCCGCGGCGAGGCCTTCGTCGCCGCCCACCTGCCCGACCTCCTCACGACGTCCCGGGGCCTCGGCAACCTCGTGAACGCGCCCCACCCCGGTCGCGGCCACTTCCGCGCGGGCGTCGCCCTGCAGTCCGCCTCGGACCCGCGCGTCGCGGCGCTGTACCTGCCGAAGTCGCCGCGCCCCCTGTCCCGGGGCGCGACGCCCGACGTCCCCCTGTTCGACCTCCCGGGCGCGGGTCGGTCCGCGTACGCCGTGCTCGGCGACGACGAGGCCGCGGACACCGAGGCGGCGAGCCTCCGGGGCGACGTCGTGAACTGGGGCAAGGCGCGCAAGCTCGACCTCGCGGAGCTGGGCCCGTGGCCCCGGCGCGAGGGCACCCTGACCGACTCGCTGCGCTCCGTCCGCGTGGAGACGCAGGCCCTCGCCGTCCGCTCCGGGTGGTACCGGACGCTGGCGATGGCGCCTTCGAGCTGGGAGTTCTCGGCCGAGAAGGTCCGACACCCCTCGCGCGTCCTCGCCGCGGGCACGCCGATCGCGGTGCAGGCCCCCGACGACGGGCCGACGCGTGCCGCCGTCGTCGGGGTGTTCGCGTGGTACACGCCCCTGCTCCTCACGGCCGAAGAGGCGCCGCTGTGGCTCGGCGTCCCCCCGAAGGAGCTGTTCGGTGCCCTGCACGCCGGCGAGCTGCCGTTCTTCCGCGCGGGCGACGACGTCTACCTCCTCCGCGGGCACCTGCTGCGGTGGCGGGACGGGGGGGCGAAGAACGTCGGCAAGGGCAAGGTCCTCACCCCCGCCGAGGCGGCGGACCTCGCGCGGTCCTGGGGCGACAAGTACAAGCTGCGAGGCCTCGCTCGGGCTGCGTCGGGGCCGCTCCCGCTGCGGTTCGTGCCCGTCCCCGAGGCGGAGCGCGCGGACCTCGTCGACGGGCGTGTCGTCGCGCGGGCCCGCGTGGGCCAGGACGACCTCTCCGCGTGGCTCAAGCACTTCGAGCCGGGGCTCAAGCAGGGTAAGCGGGACCCGGTGTGGAGCTTCACGTCGAGGGCCGAGCGCGCGTCCCTGGCGTCCACGCTGACGCTGCCGGAGCGCGCGGCGGACGAACCCCCCGGCGCGGCCGAGTCCCTCGGGGGCGGCTCGTCGGGGTCGCGCGGGTCCACGGCGACCGCCTCCAGCGACGGCGATCGGAGCCTCGAGATCCTCGACTTCTACCCCGAATCGGACGTGTGCCTGACCGGCGGGGACATGACGGCCGCGGTCGCGTTCGCCCTCGACGGCGTCCCCCTGGGCGAGACGGCCAAGCTCCGGCTGGAGTGGGACCTGTCGGTCGGGGGGCGCAGCGTGGCGCGGGACGCCCAGCGCGTCGAGCGGGAGGCGGGCAGCCACGAGATCGAGTTCCGGTTCGACTGTCCGAAGCAGGAGGGCGCGGCCGAGCTCTACGCCACCCTGTTCGCCCCGAACACGAAGCTGGAGGCCGAGGCGACGGCCCCTCTGGACATCGAGGCGTACGGCGGTCGGAGCTGGGCGGCGCTGTCCATGCCTGCGGCGAAGGCCTGCAAGGAGGCGTCGTTCTCGTCGGCGGGGGACGACGGAGACTTCGGGATGGCGACGTCCGCCGGGCTCTCCTCGGAGCAGATCCTCGGGGCCGTGCGCAAGTTCCAGGAGCAGACCCTGCGCTGCTACCGCGGGGGCGTCACCATCAGCGGCCGGCTCACCCTCGAGCTGACGGTCGAGTGCGACGGCCGCGTCGTCGACTCCCTGGTGGAGGACGACTCCACGGCGGGCGACCCCGGGTTCGCCGAGTGCGTGGCCGATACCTTCAAGTACGCGCCGTTCCCGGCCCACGACCGCGAGGGCGGGGCGGTCTTCCAGCTCCCGCTGCTCTACGAGTAGCCGCGCCTACAGCAGCATGTGGACGGCGGCGACCGCGGCCAGGGCGCCGGTGAGATCCGCGGCGAGCCCGGCGGGGACGGCGTGGCGGATGCGGCTGATGCCCACGGAGCCGAAGTAGACGGCGAGCACGTAGAACGTGGTGTCCGTGGACCCGTTCATCGTCGTGGCCAGCTGCCCGATCAGGGTGTCGGCCCCGTGCGCGTCCACGACCTCCGCCGTGATGCCGAAGCCCCCCGAGCCCGACAGCGGGCGGATCAGGGCGATGGGGAGGACCTCCGCGGGCATCCCGATCAGCTCGGTGACGGGGGAGAGCTTGTCCACCAGCCAGCCGAGGCCCCCGGACTTCCGGAACATGCCCACGGACATGAGGATCGCGACGAGGTACGGGATGATCATCACCGCGAGGTCGAACGCCTCCTTGGCGCCCTTGACGAAGGTCTCGTACACCTTGACCCCGCGCACCATCCCGACGGTGAGCATCCCGAGGATGAGGACGGGCATGATCCACTGGCTGGCCGCCTCGCCGTACACGTAGACGAGCGCCACCAGGCCGATCATCCCGGCCGCGAACGCGCCCAGGGGCAGCAGGTCCTTGGGGCTGCCGCGATCGATCCCCGCGGCGAGCGCGGCGTCGGCCTCGCGTTGGGCGTCCGGCGGCGAGAAGATCGGCAGGCGCGACAGCCATTTCGCGGCCATGACCCCCACGAGCGTGGAGCACGCCGTCGCCACGAGCGTCGTGGGGAAGATCGCGGCGGGATCGGCCGATCCCTTGAGGGCGCGCAGGCCGATCATCCCGGTGGGCAGCAGGGCGAGCCCGGACGTGTTCAGGGCCAGGAAGAGCACCATCGCGTTCGTCGCGGTGCCCTCCTCCTTGTTGAGCTTGTCCAGCTCGGTCATGGCCTTGAGACCGAACGGCGTGGCGGCGTTCCCGAGGCCCAGCGCGTTGGCGGCGAGGTTCATCACCATCGCGCCCATGGCCGGGTGGTCCGGGGGGACGGCGGGGAAGAGCCGGATGAGGATCGGGCGGATCAGGCGGGCCATCCACTTGAGCCCGCCCGCCTCCTCGACGACCTTCATGAGGCCCAGGAAGAGCGCCATGTAGCCCACGAGGCCGATCGCGAGCTCGACCGACGCCTTGCTGCTGTCCAGGGCGGCCTGACCGACCTCCGCGGGCGTCCCGTTCAGGATCGCGAACAGGAAGGCAGCGGCGACGATGCCGAAGAAGACGACGTTCACGAAGCGGCTCCAGGTCCGGGGGCGGCGCGACTATCGCACGTCGGTGGGACGCCGCCGAGGAGCCGGGTATTCAGTCGATCTCAGTCCGCGGCGAAGCAGTACAGGGCCCCGTAGCCGCCCGAGCAGCCGATGCAGGTGCCTTCGCCGGGCCCGTTCTGGATCAGGTTCGCGCCCTTGTCGCAGCCCCGCAGGCCGTGGTCGCTCATCCAGTGCTGGCCGCGGTTGCCGCCCGGTCCGCCGGTGTCGCGGGGGAAGCTGTGCCCGCACATGACGCCCCCGAGTCCGCCCCCCGGGCCGCCGCCGCTGCCCGCGCCGATCGCGCCCGTGTTCGCCGTCCAGTCGTTGCAGGTGTCTTCGGGGTCCGTGGAGGCGAGGCGGCCGTTCTCGTTGGAGCCGGTGACCACGTCGTGGGCGTCGCCCAGCACGAGGATGCCGATGCCGCACTCGTCGGGCAGGTCGTCGGTGGACCGCTCGTCGCCGTCGGGCCGGTCGCCCGACAGCAGGCCGTCGACGCCGGTCGCCACGAGGCGGCCGTTGGCGTCGTACCAGGGGCCCTCGCCGACCCGCTCGATCGCGTGCACCGCGCTGCCGTCTCCGCCGTCCGTGGCGCTCAGGAAGGCGCGCCAGTCGCGGTCCCCGTGGCCGGTGGCGGTCGCGATCGTCCGGCAGATCCCGTCCGCGCCGTCGATGCCCCCGAAGTCGCCGCCGAAGCCGCCCGCGAGGTCGCTCACGTCGTCTCCGGAGAGCGCCCACAGCGCGGCCATGCTCGTGACGAAGAAGCTGAAGTCCTCCTCGTCCACGGTGCACCAGCCCTGCAGCGCCGGGTCCACGGCGTCGTCGTCGTCGGTGGCGTCGTCGTCGTCGGTGGCGTCGTCGTCGTCGGTGGCGTCGTCGTCGTCACCGAGGACGCCGCCGGTCTCGCAGGCGCCCACGAGCGCGACGGTGAGGAGGAAGGGGATCGCGAGTCTGGAGATCGTCATGGATGTCCTCGGCGGCTCAGCCGCAGGTCAGATCGGGCAAGCAGTCCTGGTCCGGGGGGCAGTCGTCGGGGCCCGAGCACGAGATCAGGCCGGGGATCTCGGCGGGGAGCGCCACGACGGACTGTACGGAGAAGTCGAAGCAGCCGTCGTCCGTCTCGGCCACGTCCGCGCTGCGGCGGGTGAAGGTGACGCTCGGGAACCCCGACCAGCCCACGTCCAGCAGGCCGGTGACGACGTCGGCGGCCACCGTGAGCTCGCCGTCGTCGTCGGTCTCGCACACGATCTTCGCGGGCACGCCGCCGTGGTTCGCGATGTTCACCTCGACGTGGACGCGGGCGTCGAGATCGACACTCGGGGGGGCCCAGGTCAGGGCGAGGTCGACGTCGGCCTCCAGGGGCACGGAGTCGCCGTCGACGTCGAGGTCGTCGATCCCGTACGCGACCAGCGACGGGCCCAGTCGGAGGTTGCCCGTGTAGAGCTCGATGCGGTCGCCGGGGGCGAAGGCGGGGAAGGGGAGGTCGCCGGTGAAGTTGTAGATGTTGGTGGGGGGGATGGCCTCGACGTCGACGGGGCCGCCCAGGCCCTCGATCGCCACGGGCCCGATGTCGACGTTGACGGGGGCCTCGACGCACACGCCGCCCACGTCGCACACCCAGCCGGGATCGCAGCCGGGGTCGCAGAAGAGGGTGCGCGGGTGCAGCAGGCGGCAGTCGCCGTCGTCGATCGCGACGTCGAGGATCGTCGCCGGGGCCGTGCCGTCCGCGACCGCGCCCACGACGGTCGTGTAGCTGGACGCGGGCTCCACCTCGAAGCCGCCCGTGCGCGTCTCCTGGGGGCAGTAGCCGTATCCGTCGTCCACGGGCGGGGCGACGTCCACCGGGGTGGGGTCCTCGGCGCCGTCCTCCACGGGGACGCAGGCGCACAGGAGGATGCAGAGCGGGGCGGGTCCGAGTCGCATACGGCAGGAATGTGCCGCTCCCGGGCCCCGCCGGCAACGAGGAGCCTGTAAGCGATTGTGAAGATCCCTTCTCGCGGGCACCTCCTCGGCCCGGCCCACCCCCCTGTGCCGAGAGGTCCTTCTCGGCTCCGGCTCCTCGGCCCGCCCCGTCAGTCGCCCAGGTGGACCTGCGTGGCGCCTTCGATCAGCAGGGTCTCGCGGTCCTGGAGGAACGCGATGACGGTCAGGTCTTCCGGATCGGCGTCCGCGGGGCGATCGAAGGTGGTGCGGTCCTCGCGCTCCTCGCCCTTCTGCTTCCACTCCACGGCGACGTTCTCGTGGTGGAGCGTGGTGCCCGCGTTCTCCCCGCGGGTGGGCTCGTGGGTGATGCCGCGCTGCACCAGGACGACGTACAGATCGTGGCGGGGCTCGGCGTCGACCACCTCGTACTCCACGCGGATCGAGTCCTCGCGCACCTCGGGCCACAGCGGCGGAGATGGCCGAGCTCGCGGCCCCCGAGTTGCTGCCCACGAACTCCCAGCCCCGGCGGCCGTTGACGACCATCTGGGGCGTGTACCGGTTGTTCGCGCCCCACACGCGGGCCTGGTCGAGCTGCCGCTCGCTGCAGAACTCGGACTGGTAGGGATCGGTCGGCTGGGACCACCAGTAGTCGACGTGACAGGCGATCGGGAAGACCCGGGTGCCGTCTCGGAGCGCTTCATCGAGGAGGTCGGCCAGGACAACTTCCGCGGCCGGACACGAGTGTCACCCCTCGGACGTGTACAGCTCCACCAGGGCGAAGGGCGCGGCGGGGTCGCGCTGCACCTCGGGCTCCCCGGGAGGCGGGTCGTCGCCCGCGTTCGGCGGGGCGCAGGCGGCGGACGTCAGGGCGAGGGCGGCCAGGAGGGACGTACGGTGCATGGCGCCAGCGTATCCCGGGCCGCAACGACTCCTCCACAAGGAATCCACGTCGTTCGTCACGCGGATCCGGTAGATAGTCGGCGCTTCTCGCTCCGAGCGCCCGCCGCGCTCGCTCTCTCTCGAGGTCCCGTATGACCCGCTTCGATGTCCCCCGCACCCTCCTCGCGATCCTCGCGTTCGCCTTGCTGCTCCCCGGTTGTTACCGCGATCCGGGCGACTCGCGGAGCGGCCCGCCGGAGTTCCCCGAGGACGACGACGACGACGCGGTGGACGACGACGACGCGGTGGACGACGACGACGCGGTG
>CAZEKB010000168.1:0-11219 GCA_964512225.1 uncultured Rickettsiales bacterium
AACCCTGGGTGAACGGCTCGTTCACCCCGACTTCGTGGAGGTTCCCGTCTGCGAATCCTGGGTGAACGGCTCGTTCACCCCGACTTCGTGGAGGTTCCCGTCTGCGAACCCTGGGTGAACGGCTCGTTCACCCCGACTTCGTGGAGGTTCCCGTCTGCGAACCCTGGGTGAACGGCTCGTTCGTCCCGACTTCGTGGAGGTCCCCTCCGTAGACCCCGGGACCTCGGGCCGTCGACCTCGGGCCGTCGACCTCGCCGCCGTAGGCCCGGCCCCCTCCACGACGGGGCTCCGGCGGCCGCGTATGCTCCGGTGCACGCCGCCCCCCGCTCCTCTCTCCCTCCCCCCGGACCATGCCCTACGACCGACGCAAAGCCGCGCTACGACTGTTCGCCAAGCTCAAGGCGGGCAACCAGGAGACCCACCTCGGCCACGACGACCTGGTCGTCACGACGCGGCCCGGGTACGACCGGACGACGTCGGCCATCCCCCGGGGGCGCTGGGCGTGGGGGTGCCTGCGGGACGAGCAGTCGGTGCGGAGGGCTCGGGGCCAGACGCTCGAGGACGTCCGTCGCCGGGATCCCGGTCTGGCGCGGTCGAGCACCGGGGCTTCGCACCTGTTCGGCAGCGACGGGGCCATCGCGGTCGTGAGCTTCGACGGTCGGGGCCGCCTCGACTTCCGCCGCCGCGTCGTGCAGACGGAGCGGCGAGCGAAGGAGCAACGCCTCGTCCGCGAGCACGGCGTCGACCATCCCTGGCTCGTGCGCCAGGAGGAGACTCGCTACGAGGGCGGCGAGGCGTTCACCGAGGCGGGCCCGCGGGAGGCCGCCAACACCCACCCGTTCCCCATGCGCGCGCCCGACGGGGACGGCTTCGTCATGTGCAACGACGGCTGCCGCCCGTACCGGATCCGCGCCACGACCCCGGGCGCGGACGACGATCTGACCACGGTGGGACCGATCGGCAAGTTCGATGTGTTCGGCCGGGACCGGTCGACGCCGTGGATGCGCAACCTCGCCACGACCCCGCTGGTGCACGCGTTCAAGCCGGACCTGTACGGCAAGGAGTGGCCGCTGGTCCCCACCGGCGCCGAGACCGGCATCGCGCCCACGAGTCGCGGGCGCTACAAGATGTACTTCCCGTACTACCGGCACCACGCGTTGAGCCGGCGCACCGAGGAGATTCGGTACCGGCTGAACACCCGCCCCCCCCTGCGTCGGGGCAACGTGCGCGCTCGCCTGTACGCCGTCGAGTGGGACCCGGAGCGCGACCCCGCCACCTACCGCACCCCGGTCCGCAACGCCCTGCGGCCGGCGCGGTGGGCGAACATCGACTGGGGCACTCACCAGTCCCTATGCACGGAGCACTGGTTCATCGTCTGCGACTCGGGGTTCGTGGTGGACAGCCACCAGTTCGAGCG
This sequence comes from uncultured Rickettsiales bacterium, assembly GCA_964512225.1. GTDB lineage: Bacteria > Myxococcota_A > UBA796 > UBA9615 > UBA9615 > CAZEKB01. Next base: position 1,418 of record CAZEKB010000168.1, read on the forward strand.
GATCGACGCGAGCGGGGTGAAGCGGCGCACGATCGGCGATCCGGAGGGCACGTCCTACCGCGGCTCTCCGCCCCTCTACACGACGCTGTGGTTCATCCCCCGCGCCGAGCTGGACCAGCGACCGCGTTCCGTGCAGGCGTACCCCGTCGTCGTCGACAACCGCCCGAGCATCCACGCGTACGCCGACTTCGACGACCGCGGCGGCAAGCGCGTCACGCTGTGGCTCCTGGGCAACCGCTTCTTCGACGCCTCCGCCTGGATCCGCAAGGGCGATCACCTGCGCCATACGGGCGAGCGGGTCCCCGAGGAGGTCGTCGGCTACGCGGTGGGCGACGTCACGCCCCACGGCGGGAACCAGGAGCTGCATCGGCTCGAGATCGAACCGCGGCGGGCTCCCGGCGAGCAGATCCTGACCGACTCCCTCATCGGCGGTCCCGCAGGCACCATCCTGGCCGCGGAGCCGCCCGTGGGGAAGCGGCGGATCCCCGCGCTGTACTGGGTGTCCATCGGCACCTGGCCCGAGCTCGAGACGGTCGAGCACGCCGAGATCTGGCAGCGCTTCGGCCAGTACACTCCCCTGCGCACCGGCTCGCCCGTGCTGCCCGCGGCGGTGTACAGCACGCGCCACGACTCCACGACCATCGACGACGCCTGGTACGCCCCCGACCCGACCTGGCTGTACGGCGCCGCCTACGCCGAGGACTCCGACGATCCCGACCAGGGATGGGTGATGGCCGCGGGCGTGCGGAGCCTCGTGAAGGACGAGCCCGGGGTCGGGTCGGCGGGGGACGCGGTCGACGAGCTCTACGTCTTCGACACCCGCGACCTGGCCGCGGGCCCCGCGTTCGTGATTCGCGCTCGGGACCCGAAGAACAAGCCGCTCGCGCTCGGGTACGGCATCCACGGGGGGTGGCTGCCCCAGGGCTGATCGGGGCCGCGGCGCCCCTCAGTCGGCGCGGTGCAGGCGGAGCTGCGGCAGGGCGATCTCCCAGTCCTCGGCGTTGCACGCATCCACCGCGGCCTTCTGGACCAGCTCGAGCAGCTCCTCCCATCGCTCGGCCGCCGCGCCCGCGAAGTCGGCCTCGATCTCCACGTCCAACGACGACGACCCGGCGGCCTCGAAGTCGACCCCGAGCCCGGTGAGGTGCTCCCCGAACTCGTGCGCTCGGATCGCGTCGTCCACGTAGCGGGCGAGGGTCTTCGGGATGTGCTCCGTCACCTCCTTCTGGTGCGCGTAGTCGAACGTGACGGTGACGCGGTGGCGGAACCCGGTGGACAGGTTCACGGGCGCGGCGGCCACGAAGTCGGGGGTGGGGACCAGGATCTCGCTGCCGTCGCGGCGGAGCAGCACCGACTCGGGCGACTGGTGCACCACCCGGGCCTGGGCGTCGTCCCACAGGACCCAGTCGCCCGTGTCCGTGGGGAACCACCGCTCGCCCTCGGTCACGGGGCGCGAGTAGCCGTCGATGATGGCCGACAGCGGCAGCCGCAGGCGAGCCCCCGGCAGGGCCGGGTTGTCGAGGACGGTGAAGAGGTGCAGCGTCGCGATGCGCCAGGGCAGGCCGTCGAAGACGAGCCGCTCCCCCTGGCGGACCGACCCGACGTTGAGCAGCACCTGGATCTCGCGCCAGAACCGCGGCAGCCCGTTGCGCGTGCTCCACAGCACGGCCAGGAAGGCGACGATGGCGAGCGTGAGCAGGACCCAGTCGCCCGACGCGTAGAGCACGCCCACCATGGCGCCCACGCCCGCGACGACGCCGCCCAGCAGGACGATGAGCTCGAGCAGGCGCAGCGCGAGCGCGGACCGCCCCTGCCGGCGGGACGCGTTGCGGCCGATGGACTGCTGCAGCAGGCGGGCCAGGAAGACCACGAGCAGCAGGGCGGCGAGGGCCGTGAGGGCGTTCTTGCCGCGGTTCTTGAAGAAGTGCTCGACCACCGCGCGGCCGGACTCCAGCAGCGGCGGCCGCTCCTGCTCGAGCTGCGAGAGCTCGGCGTCGAGGAGCTGCAGCTCCCGTTCGATCTCCTGCTTCTTGGCGATGTAGAGCGTCTTGACGGTCGCCAGCTCGGCGCGACTCTCGGCCGAGGCCGCCTCGTCCACGGCGTCCGACGTCTTGACGATGGCGTCGACCACCTGCGGCAGCCGCGTCTCGAGGGCCGTGCGACGAGCCCGCAGCTGCTCGATCCTCCGAGGCCGCACGGTCGCCCGACGCAGCTGACTCACCACGGGCGCGAGCAGCTCGCGGGCCTCGTCCTCCCACTCGATCGTCTGGTCCGGCTCGTCGTCGATGGCGGCGGGGTCCAGCCCCGTGATCAGTCGGGCCAGCTGCGCCCGAGCCTCCTCGAGGCTCGCCTCGAGCGCGTCGACCTCCTCGCTCTTGGCCACCTCCTCTTCGTGCGTCGTGGACTTGCCCGCCGCGACCTCCGCGAGCTGCCGCTCGAGCTCGGCGATCTGCCCGATGACCGCTCGCATCGTCGTCGCGACCTCGACGGAGAGCACGGGCTCGGGGGTGGCCTCTTCCGGATCGTCTTCCGCGGCGCCCGCCGAGTCGCCCTCGGGCTCGGGGGGGCCCTCCCCCTCCGGCGGTTCGCTGGGTTGCTGCGCGGCCGCAGGCAGGGCGAAGCCGAAGAACAGGACCACCACGACGAGAACGCGGCCGAAGACGGACATGGAACCTCCCACCACCAGACTACCGGCTCGGGCCGGCGGCTACCCCGGTTCGTCCACGGGATCGGCCCGGAGGCGATCCGGGAGCCCGTCGTGGGGTCCGAGGTCTCGAACGGGGTGGTCCCCCCAGAGCCATCCCTTCTCCCGGCACTGGTCGTTCCTCCGCGGGTGCAGCGGGTAGAAGATGCGGTTGCTCTTCTTGGTCGTCTCGCCCCCGACGAGGAGACGGACGACGTCGTCGGTGTTGTTCAGGATGGTGTGTGCGACGCCGGTGCCCGCCGGGAAGGCCACGAGGTCCCCCGGCCCGAGGTCGTGCAGGTGGCCGTCGACCCACGCCTGCGGGTGCCCCTCGAGCACGAAGACGAACTCCTCCTCGGCGCTCTCCGCGTGCGGCCACGACGTGCGCCGCCCGGGGGGGACGGTCTCCACGTGGAGCCCGATCGCGACGAGCCCGAGCTCGCGTCCGATGGGGCTCCCGATGCTCAGGAGCTCCTCGCTCCCCGGGTAGTGGGAGTCGTCGGGGGCGGTGTGATCACGGTAGTTGCCGATGAAGGGCGGTCGTTTGGCCACGGGGTCTCCTGGTCGACGGGGGTGCAGCTTGCCATCCGCTATGTTGAGGGGAGGGGAGGGCGCATGTACGCGACTCGAGCTGGACGAACGATGCCTCTGGGGGCGGCGGTCCTGCTGCTCGCGTGCCCGCCCGGCAGGGACTCGGAGAGCGCGGACGACGACGCGACGGACGACGACGACGCGGCGGGGCCGGGCTGCTCACTCGCAGTGACCGATGTCTCGGGCGCGCTCCCCGAGCTCGCCCGCCGCGGCGACTGCAGCGTCGTGGGCCTCGAGACCACGTTCTACGGGTTCTTCATCGCCGATCGGGAGCCGCCCCCGCAAGGAGGCACGGCCGAAGCGTGGTGGGCGAGCGTGGAGGCCTCGGGCACCACGTTCCTCTCCGGGTTCTTCGGGAACCCGCAGCCGCTGGAGGCGGGCAGCACCGGGATCGTCGGAGCGGGGGGCGCGTCGTTCTACATCGCGGCCGAGGATTGGGGTGTCTACACGTTCCTGCCCGACTCCCCCTGGACGCTGCAGGCCGTGGACGTGAAGGCGCGCACCTTCACGCTGGTGATCGACGGGGAGGTGGACGGCGGCGACTCGGACTGGCTCGCCGGGGGGGCCGGGGAGGACGGGTTCCTGGATGTGCCCGAGGTGGACGGCGCCGGGACGGTCACGGTCCAGGGCGCGTGGGTGTTCCGGGAGTAGGCGCGCCGGGGGCCGACCCCCTAGAGGTCGAGCTGCGCCAGGAGGTCGGAGAGGACGAAGACCTGCACCCGACCGTTGCCCTGATCGGCGATCGCGAGGCGATCGAAGGCGACGCTGACGGCGATCCCGTCGGGGGAATCGAACTCGCCCTCGTCGGACCCGGCGCCGCCGAAGGACCCGAGGAACCCGAAGTCTTCGGACCGATCGAAGAGGCGGTCGGAGTCGAGGTCGTGGATCATGATGCGCCCGGGCTCTTCGTCGCAGATGAAGAGCAGGCCGCGCGACGGGTCCACCATGATCCCCTCGATCGTGTCCGTGATCAGCCCGGGAGGGGAGCTCGATCCGCCGCGGTCGGTGACCTCGCCGACGTACTCGCCCGACGACACCCGAAAGACCTTGATCTCCTCGTCGTCCTCGGAGGTGGCGAAGAGCAGATCGCGCGACTCGTCCACCGCCAGTGTCTCGACCTCGTCGAGGATCCAGCGACCCGCGTGCTCGGTCGGCAGCGCACCGACTGCGGAGCCGTCCAGCGAGAAGATGTGGATCTCGTCGCGCCCCTCGTCGGCAGCGTAGAGGCGGCCGTCGCTCGTGATGGCGAGCCCGGTGGGATCCTCGAACCCCGGCAGCGCCAGGCTCGGCCGAGAGATGAGGTCCTCGGCGTCGTACACGTTGACTCGGCGACCGATGCGATCGACGACGTACATGCCCCCGTCCGGGCCGGGTCGCACGGACTCCGGCCCGCGGTTCGAGTCCTCCGACCACGTGAACTCGCCGGGCCCGGTGCCCTCGCCTCCCAGGGAGGCCAGGAAGCCCCCGTCCGGGGCGAACACCTGGACGCGCAGGTTCTCCTGGTCGCCCGCCCAGAGCCGCCCCTGGGCGTCGAAGGCGAGCTCGTTCGGTCCGTCGATCGCCACCCCCTCTTCTTCCCAGCGATCGAGGCCGGCGACGAACAGGGGCGACGGCGCGTCGAGGTGCGGGTACCTCTCGGAGACCGGTAGCGGATCCGGGTCGTCGCTGCGGTCGGCGACTCCGTCGAAGCTGAACCCGTCGGTCGTGGTGTCGCAGCCGACGAGGGCGAGGAGCGAGAGGAGCACGCCATGGTACACACGCATGTGTATCAGTGTGACACAGGCATCGGCGAGCTGCTCGTCGAGGATCGCTCAGTACAAGCCGAGGAACGCCTCCACCAGGAACATTCGGACCTGCTCGGGGTCGTCGAGCCCGTCGAGCTGCCGGAGCATCTCCCGCTGCCGTCGCTCCTCCTGTTCGACCCACGCCTCGACCCACGCGGCCTCGGGGCCGTCGACGTCCGCCGTGATCTCGGGGCGCTCCTGCGCCTGCCGCGCCACCAGCCCGGCGTCGCCCATCCGCAGCATCTGCCCGGCGATCTCGATCTGCCGCTCGGGTGTCCACAGCTCCTCTTCGGACGGCCCGACCAGCTCCAGCCCGCCCACGGGTCCGCTCACCACCACCGAGAGCGTGTCGCCCCTCCCGAATCGCTCTCCCTGCTCCCCGATCGCGATGAGATGGCACACCGAGCCGACCACCGCCGGGAGGGTGAAGGTCCCGTCGCCCCCGACCTCGGCCACCTCGCCCGCCCGGCAGCCCACGACGGTGTGCACGGCGCGAGCGTCGGTCCCCGGGCGTACGACGCCGGACACGGATGCGAGCTCCACGGGCTCGACCGAGCAGGTCGACCACGCCCCCGCCGCCCCGGTCCAGCGCAGACTCGCCACCCGCTGCCTCTCCCGCGCGACCCAGACCTCACCCGACTCGGACCACGCCGCGGCGAAGAGCTCGCCGTCTTGCACGGTGATGAACCGCACCCTCGCGGGCGCCGCGCCGGGGAGGGACTCGTACAGACCGTCGGCGAGGTCGGCCCCGCAGCGGAGCCGATGAGCCCTCGGGAGCTCCAGGGCCTCGAGCGCCCCCACGACAGGGCCGGAAGCGCTCGACGCGTCCCCGGCCACCGGCTCGGCCGACGTCGGACGAGGCGCATCCGGGATCGCCGCCTCCGGGGCTTGGAGCGGCTCCGTCGAGGGCGCGGAGGAGGGCTGGGGCGGGGCGTCCCGGCGGGCCCACAGGAGCACGCCCACCAGCAACAAGGCGAGGGCGATCCCGGTCGCCGATCGAGTGGTTCGGTTCATCCTTCAGGCCCTCCGTCCTCGCGCGCGCGTCTCCCGTCGGAGGATACGGCGCCCTGCGCCCGCTAGCATGCCGCCGGGGCGACCTCGCGGGGAGGCCGCCGCCCGAGGGCCTGGTCCAGTCGCCGCCGACCGCCTCTTCTTCGTGCTCCTGCTGGTCGGCTGCGCGACGACCCCGCAGGTGGCCTCCGTGCCCGACGGTGTCCAGTCGACGCTCGACCTCAACGGAGCGGCGACGTCGGTCGTGTGGACGGACGGGGACACCTTCACCTTCCGCGACGGTCCCCGCCGCGGTCTCGAGGCGCGCTTGATGGGCGTCAACGCGCTCGAGACGTACGGGCCCGTGCACCGATGGGGCGACTGGCGACCGGAGGACCTCCTCACGCTCGCGCGACACAGCGCCGACGTCGTCGCGGGCGCGGCGGAGGCGTGCCGAGCGTCGGGGAAGAAGGACAAGTACGGACGCCTGCTCGTCGACTGCCCCGACGGCCGCGCCGAGCTGCTCCGTACGGGGCACGGCCACCTCTACCCCTTCGATCGCGACGCTGCGCCGGGGGACATCGCGCTGCAGGCCGACGCCCGCCGCGAGCGCCGGGGGATGTGGGCGCGCGGCGTGCCCACGGAGATCGTCACCCGCGTGGACGCCGCCACGGCCGAGAACGGTTGGACCGCGGCGAACTGGGTCGTGTCCACCGACGACGGTCGGAGTCGGCGGGTCGGCCACCGGGAGGAGCACGCGGTGTGCGACGAGGTCTGCGTGGGGCGTCCGCCCGCCGTCCCCTCGTGCCTGGTCTGGGTGCCCTGGGAGCGTCGGTATACGAACCGGCCCCCGTGTCTCCAGGCCGGACCGCCCTGACGCTCGCTCCTAGGGACCGCCGTGGTCGCGGAGCGCGCCGTCGTCGTCGTCCCGCGGAGGGAGGGGCTCCACCAGCACCTGCGTCGCCTTGACCCGCGTCTGGGCGCTGTAGCCGCAGCGCTCCTGCACCGACGTGATGTCGTTGACGTGGCGGCCGGTCCTCAGCTCGGCGCGGCACTTGTGGAAGCTCGTGTAGACGACGTCCCCCACGCAGCGGTCGGTCACCTCCACCGGGAGGTCGAGCGCGCCCCCGGCCAGGACCCCCGAAACGCGCGCCCGCCCGCCGTGCTCGAGCCCGAGTCGACCGGCGAGGGAGTGGGAGACGTGCAGCGGGTGCTCGTCGGGCATCCCGGCGACGGGGGTGTGCTTGCCCGAGTTGAAGGTCTCCCCGGCGAACCGCACGCGGGCCGCTTCGTCCGACAGCGAGGATCGGCCGGAGGAGAGGACGATCCCGGTGGGGAGCGTCAGATCCTCCTCCGTGGGCACGAAGAACCGGAACTTCCCGGGGCGCCGATGGATGTCGCGGAAGGGGTGCGCGTCGGGATCGGCGGGGTCGAGCAGGAAGCGCCGGGTGCCGACCCCGCCGGAGATCAGCGAGCCCTCTCGGAGCAGCTCGCTCCACTCGATGGGGCGTGCGTCGGGGTGCTCGGGCCGACAGTACAGCGGCGGCTCCCCCCCGGGGCCCTCGCCGAGGTACTCGTGGACCCGCTCCCACAGGCGACGTCGGCACACCTCTCCGTCGACGCGGGGCAGCCCGCCGCCCTCTTCGACCGGCAGGAAGCGGCGGCGGAGGTAGCCGTCGTCGGCGAGTCGGGCGAGGTCCGGGCGCACCCCGCGGAACTTCGCGTCCCGCGTCAGCCGGCGGCTGGTCTCGGCCATCACGTCGTACATGATGGTGGCGTCCGTGCGGGTCTCCGGCGCCGCGCGCCGGCCGGGCACGGACAGCGAGAAGCGCCACTCCCCGTTCTGGTACAGCTTGACCGCCGCCGCGTGCGGGGGCGACGGGATGATGAGGTCGGCGTGCTTGACCGAGAACGGGTCGGGGATCGGGTCGATGACCACGAACGTCGTCTCGCTCGACGTGAGGTTGTCGATCCACCGACGTCGGTCGATCATCGTGGTCGCGAACTGCGTCCCCAGGCACAGGATGAGCTCCCGCAGGCACGGCTTGTAGGGGTCGACGTAGTCCAGGACGGCGCGCTCGGCCTCGACCAGGACCCGGTCGTAGGCCTCTCCCGGGAGCCCCATGCGTCGGGCGGCCTCGTCGGCGCCGGCCTTCGTGAACGGGAGCCGTCCGAAGAAGATGTTGCGGTTGAGGGCCTGGACCTCGGTCTGCGCGTTCGCCTGGCCCGGGAGCCGGAGGGTGCCCCCGGCGGGGTCGCCCCCGGGCCTCAGGCCGTACTTGCCCACCAGCGCCAAGGCGTCGCCCCAGGTGCAGTGCGCGACGACCCCGGTCGTCTGGGACAGCCCGACCGACGGGATGTTGATGGGGACGACGTCGGGGTGCGCGAGCCTCGCGGCGATGTCGAGGATCGCCTGCTCGATGCGCGGCGCGAGCTCCGGCTCCGGCGCGATCCGGGCGGCGGTGCGCGCGGGCGAGAAGCGCTCCTCCTTGGCCGCGCGCACGTAGCGGTCGAAGGCGGCGCGGTCGGCGAACCGGGCCACGAAGTCGTGGTCGACGGCGGTCGGGTGCCGGTCGAGGATCGCGTGGCCGATCGCCAGGGCGAGGTGGGGGTCGGACCCGGAGCGCACGAGCAGCACCCGCTCCGGCCCCAGGCGTCGGGCGACGGCGCGGGCGCTCTCGGTCTCGACCACGTCCACGATCCAGCCGTCGAAGTCGCGGCGCGCCAGCAGCTCGCGGAAGACGCCGGGGTGGGTGATCAGCCCGTTCCAGCCGTTGAGGAAGAACACGCGGCCCGGACCCCGGACGGCTCCGTCGATCGTGATGAACGGCCCCTCCTGCCCGGTCAGGAGCTCGTTGTGGACCGCCCCGGAGTTCAGGCAGTGCTCGGCGTTGCCGGACAGGTTCCGCACACCCAGCAGGCGCAGGCACTCCTGCAGGGCGAACAGCGCGAAGTAGTCGGCCTGGCCGCAGGCGTACACGGACGTCGGCGTCGCGTACCCCGGGTGCCGCACCAGGAGGTCGCTCAGGCGGCGCACCGCCTCGGCGTAGGTGATGGGCACGCGCTTGCCGGTCGCGCGGTCGAGGCGGCTGGGCACGGTGTGGATCGGGAACAGCGTGGGCCGCGTCCCCCGGGACGTATGCACCTTCGAGCAGCCGCGCGAGGGGGCCCCGTCGGCGCGACGGCCGTGAGAGTCCAGGTCGGCGCCGTCGCTGATGCCGCAGTAAGCGCAGACGAGGCGTCGTCGGGTGTCCTCGGCGGTGACGCCCGCGTCATCCGCACCGAGGTAGGCGGGCAGCCCCTCCTGGGCGGGGAGGCGACCCGCGTCCTCGAGGACGGGCAGGCCGGAGTCGGGAGGAGGGGAGGGGTCGTACGGCGGAGGCCCGGGGGTCGGGGGCGCGACGGCGGGCCGTGGGGCCGGAGCGGGGGTCGGGTCGGGGTCGCCTCCCCGCAGTCGGCGGAGGGCGCGGAGGGCGAATCGGCGGGCGGCGGAGCCCTGCTCGGGGGGGTCGGACGGGGCGATGAGGTCGTCCAGAGGCGGCCCTCTCCGCCGGCGATCCTCGGGAGCGGAGCGCCGCGGAAGGGGGTGTGGATGCCCAGCATAGCGAACGGGAGGCGCCCCCATGGCGTGGCCTGGCCGCTCATAACTCGTGGACATCCGTCATGTGGGCGAGTTTCGAGCGGTTTGCCGCTCATGAGTCGTGGACATCCGTCATGTGGGCGAGTTTCGAGCGGTTTGCCGCTCATGAGTCGT
>CAZEKB010000169.1:0-11151 GCA_964512225.1 uncultured Rickettsiales bacterium
CGGTCGCGTCGTCGTCGTCCACGGCGTCGTCGTCGTCGGTCGCGTCGTCGTCGTCGGTCGCGTCGTCGTCGTCACTCCCGCCGCCGGGGCCGCGAGGGGTCGGGCAGGCGACCGCGAGCAGGGCGAGGGTGAGGAGCGCGATCAGGGCGAGGGCGAGGCGACGAGTCATGGCGCGAGCGTATCAACCCGACGTCGCAGGGACTCGGGCAGATCGGCGAGATCGCCGGCGGGCAGGTCGTCGAGCGGGCACGCGTTGAAGGTGACCCAGAAGAGCGCGCGACGGCCCCGCAGTTCCCCCGCCTCCCCCGCGGCCAGGAGCGCGGCCATCGTCTTGGCGGAGTAGGTGGGATCGAGGCCGACGCCCAGGGGCCCGAGGCGCTCCATCGCCTCCATGCCGGCGCGCGTGCCGACCCCGTACGCCTCGCCGAAGAAGCCCTCCCGGACCGTCACGTCCTTCGGGGCGATCCGGAGCCGCGGCAGGCCCGGGTCCGCCGCGCGCAGGACGGACATGCAGCGGTTCGCCGTCCAGGCGACGAGCCGCGGGTTGCCCAGGACCTCCGGGGTCACGCGCACCCCCACGACGGACGGCGGAGGCTCCGGGTCGTCGGTGGTCGCCGCGTGCAGCCGCAGCCCGAGCTCGAGGCCCGCGTGGGATCCGACCGAGCCCGTGGGGAGGAAGACGACGTCCGGCCGCGGCAGCTCGCCCGCCGCGACCTGGTCCATGAGCTCCAGGGCGGCCTCCACGAACCCGACGGCCCCGAGCGGGCTGCTGCCCCCGAACCAGGTCGCGTATGGGCGCCGCCCCCGCAGGCTCCCGGAGACCACGCGCCGGGCGAGGGTCGTGACGAGCGCGGCGTCCGAGCCCGTGGGCACGTACTCGGCCCCGGTGGCGACGCCCGCCCGGAGGTTGCGGCGCACCTCCTCGATCGGGGGCTGCGGCATGGTGATCAGGGTCACGTCGAAGCCCGCGCGCGTGCCGTGGATCGCGGTCGCGAGGCAGTAGTTGGACCCGTCCCCGCCGATGGCGACGACGCGCTCGAAGCCGCGGGCGCGCGCGTCGCCCAGCAGCCACTCGAGCTTGCGCGGCTTGTTCCCGCCGTACGGGGGGGCGCAACGCCCGTCGTCCTTGATCCAGAGCTCGGCGACCCCGAGCTCGTCCTCCAGGGGCGCGAGCCGTCGGACCGGCGTCGGGCCCGTCAGCAGGGGGACGATCGGCAGCGTCTCGGCGAGCCGCGGGAAGCGCCGGAAGAGCGCGCGATCGGGGACGGTGGCCACGGCCGCCCATCGTAACGGTTTACCCTGGCGCGCATGTCCCGCCCGCCCCTGCGGCCCGTCCGGTTCGCCCCCCCCGACACGACGGCCACGCCGACGGCCGACGGGGGCTGCGTCCTGCGATCGCGGACCCCGCTGGAGGGGATCGCCCCGCGCGTGGGCGACTGGGTGGACCGCTGGGCCCGCGACGCCCCCGAGCGCGCGTTCCTCACCGAGCCGGGAGAGGGCGGTCGGCGCGTGCTGACCTACGGCGACGCCCGCCGGCGGGTGCGCGAGGTGGCGGGGGGTCTCCTCGCCCGGGGCCTCGGGCCCGATCGACCGGTCGTGATCCTCAGCGGCAACGGCATCGACCACGCGATCCTCGCCCTCGCCGCGATGTACGTGGGGGTGCCGGTCGTGCCCGTGTCGGCGGCGTGGACGCTCATGTCCTCCGACGGCGCGCGGGTGGCGTCGGTGCTCGAGCAGGTCCGGCCCGGGCTCGTCTTCGCGAGCGACGCCGAGCGGTTCGCGACGGGCCTGCAGCACGCCGATCCGGACGTCGTCGTGACCGACCCGGGCGACCTGGCGGGCGCCGCCGACGTGGACGCCGCGGCGGCCGCGGTGGGGCCCGAGACGATCGCGAAGATCCTCTTCACGTCGGGCTCCACGGGCGCGCCCAAGGGCGTGCTCAACCCGCACCGGATGCTCACGGCGAACCAGGCGATGATCCGCAGCGTGTGGCCGTTCGTGGACGACGAGCCGCCGGTGCTCGTCGACTGGCTGCCCTGGAACCACACGTTCGGGGGCAACCACAACTTCAACCTCGCGCTCAGCCGCGGCGGGACCCTGCACATCGACGTCGGTCGGCCGGTCCCGGGCCTCCTCGACGCGACCCTGTCCGCCCTCCGCGAGCACTCCCCGACCGTCTACTTCAACGTGCCCGCGGGCTTCGCCGCCCTGCTGCCCCACCTCGAGGCCGACGCGGACCTGGCGGCGTCCTTCTTCGCGGAGCTGAAGGTCCTCTTCTACGCGGGGGCGTCGCTCCCGCCGGACCTGTGGCATCGGCTCGAGGCGCTCGCGGTGCGGACGACGGGCGAGCGGGTGGCGATGTCGTCGGGGTGGGGGTCGACGGAGACCGCTCCGGCCGCCACGACGGTGCACGCGGACATCGACCGGGCGGGCGTCATCGGCTGGCCCGCCCCGGGGTCGGAGATCCGGATGGTCCCGCTCCCGGGCGAGGACCGGTTCGAGCTGCGCGTGCGGGGGCCCCACGTCACGCCCGGCTACCACGGTCGCCCCGACCTGACCGCCGCCGCCTTCGACGACGAGGGCTTCTACAAGATCGGCGACGCGGGTCGGCTCGCGGTCCCGGGCGACCCGCTGTCCGGCCTCGTATTCGACGGCCGGGTGGCGGAGGACTTCAAGCTCCTGAGCGGGACGTGGGTGCGGGCGGGGCGGCTCCGGCCGGCCGCGCTCGCGGCGTGCGACGGGCTGCTGAACGACGCGATCGTCACGGGCCACGACCGGGCCGACGTGGGCCTGCTGGGGTGGGCGAACGAGACCGTCGCGGCCGCCCGGGGCCTGTCCGGCGACGCGCTGCAGGCGGCGGTCCGCGAGCGACTCGACGCGTGGGGGGAGGGCCGGGGGAGCAGCGAGCGCGTCGCCCGATTCGCGCTGCTGACGACCCCCCCCGACGCCGACGCGGGCGAGATCACCGACAAGGGCTACATCAACCAGCGGCGCGCGCGGGAGCTGCGGGCGGCGGACGTCGAGGCGCTGTACGAGGGTCCCGCCGACGCGGGCCCGAGCCTCGGCGAGCGGGCGCGCAGCCTCAAGGAGGCGATGCTCCGCCACGCGGGGCTGGTCGGCTTCTTCGGGGGCTTCCTGTACGACTCGATCACCCTGCGTCGCATCGACAAGGTCTTCGACAACGTCCTGCTGGCCGTCTACCTGACGATCCTCGGCGTCCTGCTGGTCCTCGAGCGTCGCGCCGCGTGGCACCGGTCCGTGCCGCGGTTCGTGACCGAGTACCCGCGGGCCCTGGAGCTGGCCACGCAGTTCCTCTTCGGCGGTCTCTTCTCGGCGTACGTCGTCTTCTACTTCAAGAGCGCGGGCGGCGCGGGCTCGCTCCTGTTCATGCTCCTGCTCGCGGCGGCGATGGTCCTCAACGAGTTCGGGGACGGCGCGCTGCGGCGGCTCGAGACGATCCGGCTCGCGCTGTACTTCTTCACGTCGTTCTCTTTCTTCCTGTTCGCCATCCCGGTGTTCGCGGGGGTCATGAACCCGTTCATGTGGGTGCCCGCCGCGGCCGCGGCGGCGGTCCCGTGCCTGCTGGTGGTGATCGCGACGCACGCCGGGCGGGGCGGCCTGCCGTCGTTCCTGGGCGGCACGACGCTCAAGGAGCGCCTCCTGTTCCTCGGGGGGATGATGGCGACGATGACCGTCGGGCTCGCGATCCTGGCGGGATCCGGGCTCATCCCGCCGGTGCCCCTGTCGGTGATGGACCGCGTCGTCGCCCACGACATCGACCGGCAGGAGGACGGCTACCACCTGAAGGTCGACCGCGGGGCCTGGGTCCGCGCGCTGACGCTGCGGCCGCCCCGGGTGCGGTGGGCGGAGGGCGAGGGCGTGGTGGTCTTCACGGCGGTGTTCGCGCCGAAGGGGACGAAGCTCGACCTCGCCCATCGGTGGCAGCTGCACGAGAACGACGAGTGGGTCGACACGGAGCCGAAGCCGATCCGGGTGTCGGTGATGGGCGGTCGTCGCGGCGGCTTCCGCACCTACACGCGCAAGCGGCGGGTCGGGCCGGGGGCGTGGCGGGTGCTCGTCGAGACCGAGGACGAGCGGGTGCTCGGGACCGTGCGGTTCGACGTCCGCCAGGTGGACCCCGAGCGGATCAAGCTGCGGGAGATCGTCCGGTAGGGTGCCGCGGATGCGCAGGCCTCGGACCCTCGGCGCGGCGGCCCTGACCGCCCTCGTGTGTCTCGCGCCCGGGGGACCGGCCGCGTACGACGACACCACGCCCTGCCCGCCCGGCTCCTGGCACGTGTGGCAGCGGGCCGCGGGGGGCCTCGACAGCGACTTCGTCAACGACATCGTGGACACCGCGGACGGCAGCGTCGTGTTCGCGACCAACGACCTCTACCCGGTGGAGACGCACGGCGGAGGGATCTCGGTGCGCGGGACGGACGGCGCCTGGACCGTCCACCGACGCGCCGCCGGGGGCCTCCGCAGCGACACCGTCTACTCGCTGGCGGCGAACCCGGGGACGCTGTACGCGGGCACCCTGAAGGGGGCGGCGTACATCGATCTCGTGGACGGGGCGGTGCCCTCCGAAGGTTGGCGCGGGCTCCCCAGTCGCCCGGTCATGCCGTTCCGCCTGACGGACGTGTCCGACGTCGTGCACGGGGTCGACTTCGACACCTGGTTCGCGACCAACTCGGGGCTCTTCCGCATGAAGGAGGACCGCAGCTGGGAGCGCTACGGCACGGACGCCGAGGCCGGGGAGCTGCGGGGCCGGTTCATCTCGGCCGTGGCGGACGACGTGGACTCCGGGATCTGGATCGGGACGAGCGGACACGGCGTCGCCCACTGGGACGTGAAGGCGGACGCCTGGCGGCGCTGGACGGTCGCCGAGGGCCGGCTCTGCAACGACTACGTCTACGACATCGACGTCGACGCGTTCGGGAGGCCCTGGGTGGGCACCGGCATCGGGGCGTGTCGCTACACGCTGCTGGGCAAGCTCGACGGTCGCCCCCCCGGTCCGGGCTGGGAGCACGTCACGTCGCGCAACAGCCCCCTGCCGGACGACGACGTGCGCGCCGTGCTCGTGGACCGCCGCGGGCGCACGTGGTTCGGGACCCACCGGGGCGTCGCGGTGCGCGAAGGGGAGGAGTGGAAGGACGGCGTGAGCTGGGGGGTGTGCTCGCCCACGACGCCGCCCGCGGCCGCGGCGAGCCCGGACGGGGCGCCCGCGAGCGGCCTCCCGCATCGGCTGGTCGTGGCGATCCACGAGGCCGCCGACGGCACGATCTGGTTCGGCACCTACGGCGGGGGCGTCGCCTCCTTCACCCCGGCGGCGCCGTGACGCGGTTCGCGAAGATCGGCGCGGTGGTCGTCGTGCTGCTGGTGGCGGCGGCGGTGCTGCTCGGGCGTCGGTCGCCGCCGCCGAACATCGTCTTCATCGTCGTGGACACGCTCCGGGCGGACCGCCTGGGGACGTACGGCCACGACCGTCCGACGAGCCCGCACCTCGACGCGCTGGCCGCCCGGGGCCTGCAGGTGGACTCGGCCTACGCGGCCTCGAGCTGGACGCTGCCGTCGGTGGCGAGCTACCTCACCGGGCTGCAGCCGCCCGAGCACGGCGTTATGGACTGGACCGACCGGCTCGCCGACGACGCGCCGTACCTCCCCCCCGCGCTGCAGGAAGCGGGCTACGCGACGGTGGGCATCGTCGGCAACGCGAACGTCAACGCGGACGCGGGCTTCGGGCGCGGGTTCGACCTCTTCCTGGAGGCCCGCACGGAGCCGAAGGCGGCGAAGACGGGGCTGCCGCTGTACCCGTCGGCGCAGGACCTGACCGACCTCGCGATGGAGGCGCTCGACCGGCTCGCCGGGACCCGCTGGTTCCTCTACGTCCACTACATGGATCCGCACGCCCCGTACCTGCTGCCCCCGGGGGCCGAGGACCGGTTCGCGGACCCGGAGTACGACGGCTTCCTGGTGACGCGCCTCGACGACGTGCGCCCGGTGATGGGACCCCGCTACATGCGGGCGTACCCGTACTTCTGGTCGAAGTTCCAAGACGGGCCCGCCGACCACGAGCGGATCCGCGCGCTGTACGACAGCAAGGTCGCGTACGTGGACGCCCAGATCGGGCGCCTGCTCGCCCACCTCGACGCGTCGGACCCGGATCGGGAGACCCTGGTGGTGTTCACGTCGGACCACGGCGAGGGGCTGTTCGAGCACGGGATCCGCGAACACGAGGAGGAGCCGTACGAGCACCAGGTCCGCGTGCCCCTGATCTTCGCGGGGGCGGGGATCGAGCCGGGGTCGCGGATCGCGGGGCCGGCCGAGCTCGTGGACCTGCCCGGGGTGCTGGCGGATCTCGCGGGGGCGGACGCGACGTTCGGGGCGAGCGGGAACGGCGTGCTCCCGGCGGCCGTGGCGGGCGAGGCCGCGCCCGCGGACCCGACGGTGCTCGCCCACGTCCGCATCGCCGACCGCGACCTGGTGGCCTGGTCGATCACCCACCGGGGGCGGAAGTTGATGCTGGCGGGGGAGACGTCGCGGGTCTTCGACATCGCGGCGGATCCCGCCGAGCTGACTGATCGGGGCGGCGAGGACCCGGCGGCGGACCGCGATCTCGCGGCGCGGCTGCAGGCCCGGATCGGGGCGCTCGTTCCGGCGGAGCGGTCGGCGTCGGGGCCGGTGGACGAAGCGCTCCTCGAGCAGCTCCGGGCGCTCGGCTACATCGACTAGCCCCTCAGTCGATGTACCCCAGGCCCCGCAGGCGCTCTTCGAACTTCGCGGGGTCGGTCGACGCGGTCTCGTAGGCGCCGAGGCCACGCTCGAGGAGGTGCTCGATCAGCTCGGCGCCCGACGAGTAGCCCATCGTATCCACGACCTCGTCGAGGCGGGTGGGCAGGGGCGCGTCGCCGTCGCCGCCGTCGTACTGGCGGACGCCGCGCTCGATCAGGTGCAGTCCGAAGTCGTCCGCGCCCTTGAACCCGTGGGCTCGCCCCGTGGCCTTGAGCCGGGACTTGTACGCGCGCGGGATCTTCACCTTCGCCATCGTTCGCAGCCTCCAGGGGCGGTCTCCGCCCGGGCGACGGAGCATACCGGTCGCGCGATCAGGGCGCCGACGGCCCCTCGGCCCGCCGGGGCCCCGCCAGGTTCCAGGGCATCGGCTCGAAGTGCTCGGCGAGCGCCCGCAGGGCGACGAGCGTCGGGTGGAGCTTCGCGTGCTCGCCCACCGCGGCCCCGTGCTTCGCGATCACCGCCATCGAGTCGCCGAAGCTCCCGTCGGGGTTCTGGGCGTCGAGCAGGGCGGCGACCCCCGCGGTGAGCGCGGGGTCGTCCGTCATCCCCAGGTAGGTCATGCAGGAGATCAGCTCGGACGTGATGTCCCACTCCCCCGCCGCCACCCCCGCCGCGAGCAGCGCCGGAATCGTGGCCTCGAGGTAGGCGAGCTCCGCGTCGTCGAAGTGGCCGTCCGCGTACGGCGCGTAGCCGTAGAAGGTGGGCACGAATACGAAGTGGGTGAGCTCGTACTGCTGCGGCAGGGCGATCCCACCCGGGGGGACCCGGTCCGCGATCGGGCCCAGGGACCGGTGGTAGGGGGGCGTCAGGACCGGCGGGATCTCCCAGCCCAGGTACCCGTACCAGATGTTGAACACCTCCCGCTGCCACGGCCCCCGCTGCTCCAGCTGCGCGTCGAGGCGGGGCTTGTTGGTCTGCACGGCGGCGCGGAACCGGCCGCTGTCGAACCCGAACGCCTCCAGCACCCACATCAGCCGGATGTACGACATCGAGTTCCCCTTGAACTCGAGGTCCGGCATCGAGTGGAGGAGGTGGAAGTCCGGGTGGTTGGTGGCCTCGGCGAGCGCCCCGGCGCGGGCCGTCAGCGCCGCGGCGTCGGCGGGCGCGGCGCGGAGCAGGAGCACCAGGTAGGCCTCCATCAGCTCCGCCCAGGTCTTGACGCCGTTGATGTACACGCCGTCGATCCCGCGGCTCGACAGCGCCACCGGGTCCCACGCCCGGGCGTCCAGCCAAGTGCGGGCTCGGGCCCGGGCCTCCGTCCATCGGGCGAAGTCGGGGAGCTCGGTCCGGGGCGACGGTCGCGGCACCGCCTCCGACGCCGACGGGGGCGGGGTGGGTTCGGGGGTCGGAGCGGGCGCGGGGGCCCCGCAGGCCACCGTCAGCAGCGTCGCGAGCGCGAGCGCCGCCTCAGTCCGCATCGGCCGCGGCGAGGAGGTGCTCGCGCAGGACGGCCGCCTCCGGCGCGTCGGGGTGGTCGCGGAGGTAGTCCTCGAGCGCCGCGGAGCCCGCGACGACCTCGCCGAGGCCCAGGAGGACGAGCCCGAGGTCCCGGCGGTGGGCCGCCACGTCGGGCTGCAGCAGCAGCAGGCGTCTCACCGACCGGAGGACTCCGGGCCCGTCGGCGCGGCCCAGGTACGACGCCCGCAGGTTGTTGGTCATTCGCGTGAGGATGTACCGCCCGTCGACGGGATCCAGGAACCTCGCCCGGAGCTCTTCGTCGTGCATCGTCTCCGGGATCAGCCGCCCGAGGCGCGCCACCAGCGGCTCCGCGCGCCGGACCTCCCCGCCGTTGAACGGGTCCAGGTAGAAGGGCGGGTCGGCGTCCCGGGGTCGCACGATGAAGTGACCGGGGTAGCCGATGCCGTCCACCGCGAGGCCCGCGCGGCGCGCGACCTCGACGTAGAGCACCGACAGGAGGATCGGGAGCCCCCGACGTCGCTCGATCACCCGGTGCATCAGCGAGTTGCGCGGGTCGTCGTAGGACTCCGAGTCGCCCACGAAGCCGAGCGTGTCGAAGACGTGGGTGTTCACCCGCGCGACGGCCTCGATCGTGGAGGCTCCCCCGGGGAGGTGGAGGCCCGCCGCGAGCTCGTCCAGCGAGGCGATGATCGCTTGGGAGTCCGCTTCGGGGTCCTCGTCGGCCGCGAGCAGGGCGACGGCGCGGTCCAGGGGCGGGTGATCCCCGTGCGTCGCCAGCAGGTCTGCGAGGCTCGCGGCGGCGGGGCTCGGCTCGATGCTCGGGTCACCGTCCACGGGCGCAGGCTATCAGCCTCTTCCCGGGTCACCGCGCGGGCGGCGGCGGGCGGGCAGAATGCGCGCGTGAAGGCCCCGTCCGTCGACCCCGTCCCCGTCGCCCCCCGGCGCTGGGCCCTCGCCCTGGCCCTGATCCTCGCGGCGACCTGGTGGATCGACATCGTGCACTGGCACGGCATCGCCGCCGGGGTGGTCGACCGCGCCCTCGTCGAGCTGCGGGTGCACGACACCGTCAACCCGTGGTCGTGGCTCGGCTTCATCCAGCCGCCCCTCTTCTCCTCGATGCTGTACGGCCTCGACGTCCTCGAGGCTCGCACCGGCGTCTCCCCGGCGTTCGCCGTCTTCGTCCTCGGCGCGGTGGTCGACTCGGTCCTCCTCGGAGTCCTGTCGACGATGACGATGCGTCGCTTCGGGTTCCGCTGGGGCCTGCTCGCGGCGGCGCTGCTCGCGACGAACCCGGCGACGCTGCGGCCGTTCGAGCACTACCCGCTCGCTCAGCTGCTGGCGACGGCGGGGGCGCTCCTCGTGACCGCGGCGGCCGAGCGCGGCACCCGCCGGGCGACGGTGACCGCGGCCTGCGTCCTGTTGCTGGGGGGGCTGGTGCACCTCGCCACCCTGTTCGTGACGCTGCCCGTCGTCCTGGCGGCCTTCGTCGCCCGGCCCGAGCGCCGACGCGGCATCGTCCTCGCCACGGCCGGGGCGGGGGCGCTGATGCTCGCGTCCACGTTCCCCGACTTCTGGATCCAGATCCGCGCGGGGGCGATCTCGACCCTTCCGCCGGGGGGCCCCAACGTCGGCTGGAGCAACCCGCTCCTCGTCCTGCTGCTCGCCCTGTGGTTCGTCCCCGCGCCGGCGGGGCCGGATCGCTGGATGGCGTGGGGGCCGACGGCCTTCGTCGCCATCCTGGCGAGCCTGCAGACGCTCGACCTGGTCAACGGGGTCGGGTTCCCGTCGGGGATGCACTACTACACCGTCATCGACCCCTTGATCGTCCTCTCGGGAGTGATCGTCGTGGCCCGCGTGCGCGTGCCCGTGGTCCGCCGGGTCCTGGTGACCGCGCTGCTCGCCGGCCAGGCGGCGCTGTACGCGCGGGCAGCGGTGACCCTGTGGGATCCGGCCGATCTCGCCCGGTACCTCGCGCCGTGGCGGTGGTTCTGAGCCGGCCTCGCGCGGTGCGTGCGCGCGAGCCCGCTTGGTCCGGTACCCTTCCCCGATGCGCCGCTTCCCCACCGCGCTGGCCGTCGCTCTCGCTGCGTCCGCCGTCGGCACGACGGCCCAGGCGCAGTGGGACCAGCCCACGGTCAACGTCGCGTTGGAGGCCGACCCGTACCGCGATCGCATCGAACCCCTCGTCACCGAGCTGCTCGCCCTGCCGGATCAGGACAATCGCTACCTCCGCCTCCTGTCCGTCTCGTCGACCCGCACCGAACCCGAGGAGTGGAGGGATCGCGCCCGGTCCGCGGCGGCCGTGATCGCCGCGCTGAAGGCCACCTACATGGCCGACAAGAAGAAGACGGCCGACTACCTGCGCGCGGCGCTGGACGTGGACCCGCGGGTTCGCAGCGCGACCCTGCGAGCCGCCCGCTCGGGCGAGCGTCCGCCGCTGCCGAGCGAGCCGCCCGCCCCCGTCGTGGAGGAGAAGCCCGACGATCCCTGGGCCGCGCCCACGCCTGCCCCCGAGCCCGCCGCTTCGGGGTGGGGCACGCCCACGACCACCACGCCCGCCCCCGCGCCGGCGCCCGCCCCCGCCGCCGCGCCCGCCCCGGCCCCGGCCGCGCCCGCGCCCGCCCCGACCGGCTGGGGGACCGGGACGCACAGCACCGCCGCGCCGACCTCTTCGTCCGGGGGTTGGGGGACCACGGCGACGACCACCGCGCCCGCGTCCACGGCCGTCTGGGGTGCGCCCTCGACCCCCGAGGCCGCGACGCCCGCCCCCGCCGCGTCGGGCTGGGGCAGCGGGACGACGACCACCGCTCCCGCGCCCGCTCCGGCCACGAGCGCGTGGGGTACGCCGACGACCACGACCGCGCCCGCTCCCGCGCCCGCTCCGGCGGCGACGCCGGCGGCCGACGTGTGGGGCGCCTCGAACCCGACGCCCGCGCCCGC
>CAZEKB010000170.1:0-10725 GCA_964512225.1 uncultured Rickettsiales bacterium
GAGGCCGCGACTGCTTCTGCGGAAGAGCGCGCGGGCGCGGCGGAGGCCGGGCTCGCGGAGGCGAACGACCGTACATCGGCCGCGGAGGCCGCTGCCGCTTCCGCCGAGGAGCGCGCGTCGGCTGCCGAGGCTGCTACCGCGTCTGCGGAAGAGCGGGCGACTGCGGCGGAGGCCGGGCTCGCGGAGGCGAACGACCGTGCATCGGCCGCGGAGGCCGCTGCCGCTTCCGCCGAGGAGCGCGCGTCGGCTGCCGAGGCTGCTACCGCGTCTGCGGAAGAGCGGGCGACTGCGGCGGAGGCCGGGCTCGCGGAGGCGAACGACCGTGCATCGGCCGCGGAGGCTTCCGCTGCGCAGGCGGCGACGGCGAGCGCTGCGGCCCAGGCCGGGCTCGCGGAGGCGAACGACCGGGCGACTGCGGCCGAGTCTGCCGCGGCCGAGTCGGCCGCCGCCCTCACCGCGGCGAACGATCGGGCGACGGCGGCCGAGTCCGCCGCGGCCGAGGGGTCCGCGGCGCTGGCGGCCGCGAACGACCGGGCGACGGCGGCCGAGTCCGCGGCTGCGGAGTCCGCGGCGACGGCGGCTGCGGCCGAGTCCGCGGCCGCGGAGTCCGCGGCGAGGGCGGCTGCGTCCGAATCTGCGGCGGCTGCGTCCGCGGCGGCGGTGGCGTCGGCGGAGGCTTCGGCGAGGGACGCGGTGGCGGCGGCGGCCCAGGCGAACGATCGGGCCGCGGCTGCGGAGGCGGCGATCGCCGCCGCGGAGGCCGGGACGGCGGCGGCCGAGGCCAAGCTGGCCGAGTCGTGGGCCGCGGTGGACACCGCCAACGACGCCCTGGAGCGGGAGCGGTCGGCTCGGGCGGCGGCCGAGAAGGAGCGCGACGCGGCCCGGCTCGAGGCGAGCCACGCGGCGAAGGCCGCCGAGACGGCGGAAGACCGGGTCGTCGCCATCGAGGCCTCGCTGAAGGAGGCCCGCGAGACCGCGGCGGCCGACGCGGGCACGCAGGTCGAGGCCGCCGAGACGCGGGCGTCGGAGGCGGAGCAGCGGGCCGCGGAGGCCGATCAGAAGGCCGCCGCCGAAGGCCGACGAGCGGACACCGCGGAGCTGCGAGCGTCGGCCGCGGAGGCCGAGGTCGCGGCGTCCGGCGAGCGGGTGGCGGCGCTCGATGCTCGAGCGTCGGCTGCGGAGGAGCGGGCGTCGGCCGCGGAGGAGCGGGCGTCGGCTGCGGAAGCGCGGGCGTCGGCCGCGGAGACGGCGTCGGCCGCCCTCCGAGAGGGGGCCGCGGAGGCGGCCGCTTCCACGGCGGACGTCGGGGCCCGAGCGTCGGAGGCAGAAGCAGCGCTGGTGGCTGCGGAGGCCCGCGCGACGGCTGCGGAGGCGGCCCTCGAGGCGCTCCGCGCCGAGCTGGACGACGCCGTCGAGAAGGTGCGGTCGACCTCGGTGCGGGCCGACGCGGCCGAGCTTCGCGCGATCGACCTGGAGTCCGAGCTGGAGAAGGCGCAGACCGGCACGCCGGACAGCACCCTCAAGACCGCCCCGGGCGACGAGTCCGACGTTCGGGAGGCGCTGCACGCGGCCCGCGCCGAGGTCGAGCAGCTCAAGATGCGCACGAAGCTGACCCTCGACCTGGTGGGCGGAAAGGACCGGGAGATCGCGGAGCTGCAGGCCGAGATGGAGCGGCTCCGGGCCGATCTCGAGGCGGCCCGGTCGGCCCCGGCGGCGCCCAGCGCCCCGCCCCCGATCGATCCCGACGCCCCGGTCGACCTCGGTCAGCTGCTCACCCGCTTCGAGGCCCATCGCGGGCACGTCGACCAGGGCTTCGAGACCTGGATGCAGGTCCAAGTGACCCTCGGCAAGGCGATCAAGGACCTCCTGATCATGGCCCAGAAGGAGCCGACCTTCGGGCCCACGGTCTATCCGATGCTCGACTCCCTCAAGGAGATCACGGACTCGGGGATGGAGATCCTCAGCGGCAGCCGCAGCCACCTGGAGCAGCAGGCCGAAGTGCTGAGGGCGATCTCGGGCGGAGCCGCCGAGGGCTGAGCCCGCGCCCCGCGCCCCCCATCCCCGCGGCGCCCGCCCGCTCGAGACGGCCGCCGGGCAGAATGCGGCCATGGCCGACGTCCCCTTCCTGATCTCGCTGCTCTCGCGCATGGAGGCGCTGTCGGCGTCCGACCTCTTCATCACCGAGGGCAAGTCGCCCGCGGCGCGCATCCACGGCGGGCTCAACCGCCTGGACGCGCCCACCACCAGCAGCGAGGACTTCGACGAGCTGCTCGAGTGGGTCCTGCGGGACGAGCAGCGTGACCGCTTCGAGCGCGACGGCGACCTCGACGCGGGCTTCTCGCTCCCCGGCGGCAAGCGGTTCCGGCTCAATCTCTCCCGGCAGCAGGGCCGTCGCGCGGTCGTCGCGCGCGCCGTCCCCTTCGCGGACCTCGACTTCGAGGAGCTGGGCCTGCCTCCGTCCGTGGCCGAGCTCGCCGACCGCCCCCGCGGCCTCGTCCTCGTCACCGGCGCGACCGGCAGCGGCAAGTCGACCACCCTGGCGGCGATGATCCACCGGATCAATACGAGCCGTCGCGCGCACATCATCACGCTCGAGGACCCGATCGAGTTCGTACACCGCGACTACCTCGCCCGCGTCTCCCAGCGCGAGGTGGGCTCCGACACCGAGTCGTTCGGCCGGGCGCTCAAGGAGATCGTCCGCCAGTCCCCCGACGTCATCCTGATCGGCGAGCTGCGGGACGCCGAGACGATGCGGGTGGCGATGTCGGCGGCCCTCACCGGCCACCTCGTCCTGGCTTCGCTGCACACGATCGACGCGACCCAGACCCTGCAGCGGATCCTGAGCTACTTCCCCGACCACCTGCGAGACCAGGTGGCGATGGACCTGTCCCTGTCCATGCAGGGGATCGTGAGCCAGCGGCTCCTCCCCCGGGAGGACGGCGCGGGCCGGGTGGCGGCGGTGGAGGTCATGACGTCCACGCCCGCGGTCGCCAAGCTCCTGCGCGACCAGCGCGTCGACGAGCTGTACGACCTCATGCGCAGCTCCTCCGATCCCAGCGTCGTCACGTTCAACCGGTCGCTGCTGCAGCTCTTCCGCGACGGCGTGATCGACTACGAGATCGGCCAGGCGTACGCGACCAACCCCGAAGAGTTCGCCCTGCAGGCCCGCGGCATGACCACCGGGCTCGTGAGCTTCCAGGGCGGTCCCGACGGTCCCGCCAGCGACCTGGACATGAAGGCCCTGCTCACCACGGTCCTCGATCGCGGAGCGTCCGACCTTCACCTCACAGTCGGTCGGCCGCCGATCCTGCGCATCACCGGCGAGCTGGTCCCCATCGGAGAGGCGCCCCTGAGCGAGGGGGACATGCGGATTCTCCTGTACTCGATCCTGAGCGGGCGACAGCGGTCGATCTACGAGCTGGAGCGCGAGATCGACTTCGCGCTCGCCCTCGACCGCGACCGCCGCTTCCGGGTGAACGCCTACTACCAGAAGGGTCGGATGGCGGCGGCGCTGCGGGCGATCCCGCGGGTCGTGCCCAGCGCCGAAGAGCTCGGGCTGCCCCAGGCGCTGCTGGACCTCGGCACCAAGCCGCACGGGCTGCTGCTCGTGGTCGGGCCCACGGGCTCGGGCAAGTCCACGACGCTCGCGTGCCTCGTGGACCGCATCAACCGCACCCGCGCCTGCCGCATGATCACGATCGAGGACCCGA
Source organism: uncultured Rickettsiales bacterium (assembly GCA_964512225.1). Taxonomy (GTDB): domain Bacteria; phylum Myxococcota_A; class UBA796; order UBA9615; family UBA9615; genus CAZEKB01. The sequence goes on from CAZEKB010000170.1 coordinate 3,711, forward strand.
TCGAGTACGCCCACCACGGCATCGAGGCGACGATCGACCAGCGCGAGATCGGGGCCGACACCAAGTCCTTCGCGGCCGCGCTGAAGTACATCCTGCGCCAGGACCCCGACGTGATCCTCGTGGGCGAGATGCGGGACCTCGAGACGATCTCGGCGGCGCTGACCGCGGCCGAGACCGGCCACCTCGTCCTCGCCACGCTGCACGCCAACGACGCGATCCAGGCGATCGACCGCATGATCGACGTATTCCCGGCCCACCAGCAGGCCCAGGCCCGAGCGATGCTCTCGGCGGCCCTCCTCGGGGTCATCTCCCAGCGCCTGCTGCTGCACGCCGACGGCGGGGCCCGAGTGGCCGCGTTCGAGATCATGGTCGCCAACGCCGCGATCCGGAACCTCGTCCGCGAGAACAAGATGCATCAGGCCAAGTCGATGATGGAGAGCGGGCGACGCGACGGCATGCAGACGCTCGACAAGTCCCTAGAGGACCTCTACCGCGACGGGATGATCTCCTACGAGACGGCCATGCGGTACATCAGCAACCCCCGCAAGATCCCGGCCCCCCAGCCCGCGGGCGGCTACGGCACGCCCGAGGGCGGAGGCAACCCCGGCGGCGGGTCGTACGGGGGCGGCAGCTACGGCAGCCGCTGACTCGGCTCGCGCTCCAGGCGTCGTCGGATCGCCGCCACGAAGCGCTCGAGGGCGGCCGGGCACTGGGGGAAGAACAGCGACGGCTCGATGAGCTCCAGCTCCATGATCACGGGCTCGCCGCCCGGCCCCGGCGCGACGTCGACGCGGGCGTAGAGCAGGTCGCCGGGCACGACGGCCACGGCCCGGTCCGCCAGCGAGCGCTCCGCGGTGGTGATCGGCATCGACTCCGACACCGCCTCGTCCTCGCCCTGGAACCGCGGCGTCTTGCGCACGGAGTGGGTGACCTCGCCGTCGATCCACACGAGCGCGCGCTCTCCGTACCCCTCGACGGACGGCAGGTAGCGCTGGACCAGGACGTCGCGCTCCGCCGTCAGCGACCGGAGGTGCGCTTCGCCGGCGGGGTCGCCCAGCCGCGTCTTGAGCGTGCGGAACGAGCCCGCGGAGACGGCCGGCTTCACCACCGCGACCTCCCAGCCCCGCCGGCTCAGGATCGAGTCCAGGGGCTCGGTCGACCCCGTCCGCACGAGCTCGGTCGGCGTCACCGGCAGCCCGGCCGCCTCGAGGTCCAGCAGGTAGCGCTTGTGCAGGTTCCACCGCACGGTGGCGGCGTCGTTCCACAGGGCCCCGCCGGCTTCGACCCGGTCGATCCAGGTGCGGAAGTCGGCGATCCGCCACGGGTAGTCCCAGGTGGACCGAAGCAGCGTCGCCCGGGCCGGGGGCCAGCCGCCTTCGTTCCAGCCCGCGAACGCATAGGTCACGCCCGCCCGATCCAGCGCGTCGGCCAGGGGCTCGGCGTCGGGGTCGGGCTCCGGAAGGGGGACGCAGGTCGCGATCGCGAGGTCGAGCATCAGTCCAGGGAGAGCGTCAGCGTGAACGTGCCGTCCTGGGGCGTGCCCGCCGAGTTCACCCACGTGTCCGCGGCCACCCAGTAGGTGCCCGCCGAGACCCACGTCGAGGCCTCGTGGTGGCCCCGGTCGAGGCAGTTCCAGTTGTTGGCCGAGGCGAGGATGTGCACGTCGATGTCGACGCCTTCGCCGTCCTGCACCGCGGCGGTGAGCACGCCGGAGCGCGGCACATCCACCTGGTACACGACCTCTCCGCCGGACTCGTCGGTGTTCGGAGCGCAGGAGTAGCTGTCCCAGTTCGACGGGGCGAAGGTGGTGTTCCCGACCCCCACCCAGGGCAGCGAGTCGACGCACTCGTCGTAGGCGCACTCGGGGGGCGCCGCGTCGTCGTCGTCGACCGCGTCGTCGTCGTCGGTCGCGTCGTCGTCGTCCCCCGGGAGGGTCTCGTCGATCGTGAAGCTCACGTCCTCGAAGGCGAGCAGGGAGCCCCCGGCCGCGTAGCCGCGGGCCCGGATCGTGCGGCTCCCGACGGCGTCGAAGCGGTAGGTGAACGAGGCCGGGTCGCCCGCCAGGCGAGGCGCCAGCAGCGCCGGGCCCGACCACAGCTCCACGTGGTCGATGCCCACGTGGGTGAACTCGAAGTGCACCGGGTCGGTCACCGACGCCCCGTCCGTCGGCGCCGTGAACGCGATCGTCGGCGTCACCGGAGGCACGCCGGTGGCGTACGTGGTCACGGCCGCCATGTAGTCGTCCCAGGGGAAGTAGACGCCGGGGTCGGTGCGCCCCGAGCAGCTCGACGGCTGGATCTCCCCGTGGCCGACGATGTGCTGCCGGTCGATGGGGATGGAGTACTCGTCGACGAGCCACGCGGTGAGGCGGGCGGACGAGTCGAGCATCGCGGGCGTCCACGTGGACGAGTTCGACGCCGCCCCCTCGTGCTCGATGCCGATGGTGTCGCTGTTGTTGCGGCACGCGTGCCACGCCCGGTCGTCGTCGTCGACCATGCGGGTGATCTCGCCGTCCGACTTGCGAACGACGTAGTGCGCGGAGACGTCCGAGGAGCCGTTGCGGAACCACGAGACCGCGCCCGCGTAGCTGCCCTCGGTCGTGTGCAGGACCACGCGCTCGATGCCGCCGGTGCCGCCCGGGCGCGCGTCGTAGTTGCTCCCGTGGGCGAGCAGCTTGCGGTCCGCCTGGGGGTACCCGGGCCCGAAGCGCTCCTCGCCGGCCTCCCAGGGCGCGAACTCGAAGGGCACGTCCTCGAGGTCCTGGAACCTCCTCGCGCGGATGCTCACGGTCTCGCCGTCCGCGGTCCCCGCGTCCAGGCCGAGCTGCAGCGTGCGGAAGACGTCGGCGGCGAAGTCGTGGGCGAGCCACTCCTCGTCCTGGTCGGCCCACGCGACGACCACCGGCCACCACTCCACGTTCACGGTCGCGTCCGGCGCGTCGGGGGCGAGCTCGTCCCGCAGCGCGTCCAGCACGGCGGCCCCGGCGTAGATGTTGGGGGTGCGATCGGCGATGCGCTCCTCGTCGATCCCGGAGAGCGCCACCGCCTCGGCGACGCGCGCCGGGCTCAGCCCCATCCACCCGACGGCGGGGCGCGACTCGGTGTGCTCGGCGTCGCCGGGGGCGAAGGACGACTCGTGCCACGCGATGGCCGCCAGCAGCTCCGCGGGCACGCCCCACTGCTCCGCGGCGCCGTCGAACAGCGCCGTGGCCGACCAGGGTTGCTCCTCCCCCGGGGCGGGCGGCGGCTCTTCGATGGACTGCGGGCAGGCGATCAGCGGGACGAGGGCCAAGACGGGGGCGAGGCGAAGCGGGCTCACGGGCAGCCTCCGAGGACGTTCGGGTCGGTGTCGTCGCAGTCGCCGCCGACGTCGGTCTGGAAGGGGTCGTCGGTGCAGTCCCCGTCCGGATCGGTCGTCGTCGGTGAGCCGGTATACCCGAACCCGTCGCCGTCCCCGTCGTAGAAACACGAGACGGTGTCCGTCCCGTTGCAGTCCTGGTCGATGCCGTCGTCCACCGTCTCGACCGCGCCCGGGAAGACGCTCGCCGAGGCGTCGTCGCAGTCGCTGCCCGACGCCGCCTGGCCCGCGTCCGTGCACTCGCCGTCGTTGTCGAGGTGGGTCGTCGGCCCCCCGAACAGGTCGCCGTCGCCGTCGGTGAAGCAGGTCACCGTGTCGGCTCCGTTGCAGTCCTGGTCGAGGCCGTCGTCCGGGATCTCCACGGCGCCGGGGTGGATGTCGGCCACCGAGTCGTCGCAGTCCCAGCCGATGTCCGTCTGGAAGTCGTCGTCGGTGCAGTCGCCGTCCGGGTCGTAGCTCAGGGGCTGGCTGCCGTACCCGAACCCGTCCTGGTCGCCGTCGAAGAAGCACATCGCGCCGTCCACCCCGTCGCAGTTCTGGTCGATGCCGTCCTCGGGCGTGTCCGAGGCGACCGGGAAGACGGTCGGGTCGGTGTCGTCGCAGTCCTCGGCCGACGACGACAGACCCTCGCGGCTGCAGTCGGGCTCGTCGATGATCACGGTCGGGTTGCCGAAGCCGTCCCCGTCCAGGTCCTCGTAGCAGGTCACGGTGTCGGCGTCGGTGCAGTCCGCGTCGATCCCGTCGTCGGGGACGTCCTCGGCGCCCGGGTGGATCCACGCGAGGCTGTCGTCGCAGTCGTCGGGGTTGTCGGTCTGGCGGCGGGAGTTCAGGCAGGAGCCGTCCGTCGTCTCGTCGTAGCGGGCCGTGGACCCCCAGCCGTCCTCGTCGCCGTCGAAGTAGCAGACCAGCGTGTCCGAGCCGTTGCAGTCCTGGTCGATGCCGTCGTCGGGCACGTCCCGCGCCTGGGGGCCGATCTCGGGATCGGTGTCGTCGCAGTCGCCCCCGGCTCGGGCGAACCCGGCGTCTTCGTCGCAGTCCTCGGGGTTCACCTGCAGGGCGTCGCCGCTGCCGTACCCGTCGCCGTCGCCGTCCGTCCAGCAGAACACGGCGTCGGCCCCGCTGCAGTCCGCGTCGATGCCGTCCCCCGCCGCGTCCTCGGCGCCGGGCCGGACCCACGCCGCGGCGTCGTTGCAGTCGAGGGGGTTGGGCGACTGACCCTCCTCGAGGCAGCTGCCGTCGGCGTCGGGCGTGCCCGGCACCGGGTTGTCGTAGTCGGGCCCCGGGAACCCGAAGCGGTCGCCGTCGCCGTCGAACCAGCACAGCGCGGTGTCCACGCCGCTGCAGTCCTGGTCGATGCCGTCGCCGGGGATGTCGTCCGCCCCCGGGTTCAGCGCGGGGTTCAGGTCGTCGCAGTCGGCGTAGTCGAGCCACCCGTCGTTGTCGAGGTCGAGGTCGCCGCAGGACAGCGAGGCGACGGCGAGGAGGGCGAGGAAGCGGCGCACCGGCACGATCTTAGCCGTCGACGCGATCCGGGTGCGACCTCCGATCCGGTCGGTGGATCCCACGCGTACAGGAATCGTAAAGCTTCTGTGAAGCGCTCAACGCGCCCGGGAGGACGCTGCGAACGCGTGCTATCCAACGTCCTTCGAAAGGACCGCCCATGACGTTTCGACCCGGATTGTCCGCCCTCTGTCTGCTGATCCCGGCCGCCCTGATCGGCTGCGACGGGCCCCCCGGCGAGGGAGACGAAGGCCTCGCGATCCTCGGCAACGACGGCCACACCCTGGACGACGTGGTCCTCGAAGTCATGGCCGACCGCTCGGACGGCCTCGACGTCCCGCGCGACCTCGCCTTCAACCCCGAGGGGGACATGGAGCTGTGGATCGTCAACCGCGCCGACGACTCCACCACCACCATCTTCGGGGCGGGCAGCGACGACGCGGACGTGCGGCACATCGTCGACCCGTTCGCCGAGCACTTCATGGAGGAGGTGTCGGCCATCGCGTTCGGCGCCCCCGGCACCTTCGGGACGACCCAGGAGTCCGACAACACCTACAACGGGCAGGCCGCGGGCAACGACTTCATGGGCCCGTCGCTGTGGTCCTCGGACATGGACGTCTACGGCCGGACCAACCAGGCCGCCGTCGACGGCGTGGGGTTCGACCTCGGCTCCCACCTCGACATGCTCCACCAGAGCCCCTGGTCGATGGGCATGGCCTGGGACCACGACAACGTGTACTGGGTGTTCGACGGCGAGCACGACGCGATCGTGCGGTACGACTTCGCCGTGGACCACGGGCCCGGCTGGGACGACCACAGCGACGGCATCATCGGCTTCTACGCCACCGGCGACGTCGAGCGCGAAGCGGACGTGCCGAGTCACATGGAGCTCGATCGGGACACCGGCCTGCTCTACATCGCCGACACCGGCAACAACCGCGTCGCCGTGCTCGACACGGACAGCGGCGACCGCGGGGCGACCTGGCCGCCGCAGCTCGTGGCGGAGCCGGGCACGGACGTATACGACGTGGACGACGTCGACATCAGCACCCTCGTCGACGGCGAGGAGGTCAACCTGCGGGAGCCCAGCGGCCTCGCGATCCACGCCGGTCACATCTTCGTCTCGGACAACCGCGCCGGCGTCATCGTCGCGTTCACGATGGACGGGAAGATGGTCGACTGGCTCGACCTGGGCGTCGACCGCGGCGCGCTGATGGGCCTCGAGTTCGACGTCGACGGCAACCTCTGGGTGGTCGACGCCGAGGCGGACGAGCTCCTCCGAATCAGCCCGAAGTAGCGTCGGGTAACCTTCCGGCGTGCTGCCGGACCTCGAATCGCTCCGCTGCTTCCTCGAAGCCGCGCGCCTGCTGAACTTCCGCGCCGCGAGCAAGGTGGTGGGTCTCACGCCCGCCGCGCTCGGTCAGCGCATCCGCAAGCTCGAAGAACAGCTCGACGTGCGCCTCTTCGACCGCACGACGCGCAAGGTCGTCCTCACCGAGGCGGGCCTCGCGCTGCTGCCCGAGGCCCGTCGCACCCTCGCCGCGGCCCACGACTGCGTGCAGGCGGCCCGGGGCGACCTCGGTCCCGCCCCCATGGACATCGTGCTCGGCACGAGGCACGAGCTCGGCCTGTCCTGGATCGTGCCGATGCTGCCGCTGCTCGAGTCGAAGCACCCCGGCCTCACGTTCCACCTCTACTTCGGCTCCGGCCGCGACCTCGAGCTGCAGGTGCGGACCCGCCGCGTGGACATCGCCGTCAGCTCGCGGCGCCTCAACGATCCCGAGCTCGACTTCGACAAGCTGCATCGGGAGGACTACGTGCTCGTGGCCACCTCCGAAGCGCTGGCCGCCCGGCCCGTGGCGGCCGTCGAGGACCTCGAGTCGCACCTGCTCATCGCGCTGTCCGACGAGATGCCGCTCTTCCGGTACTGGCGGGACGCGCCGGGCGGGCGGGACGACCTCGCCTTCGCGGGCCTCCGACGCATGGGCACCATCGCCGCGATCCGCGCTCGCGTGCTCGAGGGCTCCGGGATCGCGGTGCTGCCCGAGTACCTCGTACGACCCGACCTGGCCGCGCGCCGGCTGGTCGTCGTTCTCCCCCACATGGGTCTGGTTCCGACATTGATCACCGCGGCGGCGTGATCGAAGACGGCGGCGTC
>CAZEKB010000171.1:0-10363 GCA_964512225.1 uncultured Rickettsiales bacterium
GACGACGACGCGGTGGACGACGACGACGCGGTGGACGACGACGACGCGGCCCCGCTCGATGAAGACAAGGACGGGCACACGGCGGACGTCGACTGCGACGACGACGACCCCAACGTCTTCCCCGGCGCCCCCGAGCTGTGCGACGGCAAGGACAACGACTGCAACGGCACCCTCGACGCGCCCGCCGCGGGGATCGCGGGCTACACCTACGGCCTCGAACACAGCAGCACGTCCGAGGACCTGACCTTCGGGCCCCTCCCCGTGGAGGCCCGCGGCACCGACCTGCCGACCGAGCCGGGCTCCCGCGCTTCGCACGACCTCCCGAACTTCGAGTTCGACTTCTTCGGCGAGCCCGTGGGGGAGACCTGGACCTTCCTCGCCAACGGCGTCGTCGGCTTCAGCGCGACCCTGCCCGAGACCATCCCGGCGGAGGGTCAGCTCCTCCCGTCGGAGGACCCCCCCAACGCCATCCTCGCGTGGTGGTGGGAGAGCCTGGGCGCGCCCGACCTGGAGGAAGTGGTCACGCTGAACCGCGTGGGGACGGGCGACAGCGAGGTGGTCCTCATCAACGTGAACGAGCTGCCCCACGCGGGCAGCGAGAACCCGCTGCTCGAGCTGCAGGTGCAGCTCCACGAGATCGACGACGTGATCGAGATCCACTTCACCAACGCGGTGGACGACAGCTTCGACGGCGACGGCGAGAACGTGACGATCGGGGTGGAAGACGCGACGGGCGCGTCCGCGACGACCTTCGCCAACGCGACCGTGGACGTGTCCGAGGTGATGACGGCGATCCGGTTCACCCCCCTCGTGGCGGGCGAGGCCGACCTGGACTCCGACGGCAGCCTCGCCTGCGACGACTGCGACGACCTCGACGTGCAGCGGTATCCCGGCGCCGCCGAGGACTGCGACGGCATCGACAACGACTGCGACGGCGCCGTCGACATGGGCGCGGTCGACTGCCCCTGCCCCCAGGCGAACCACAACGGCGCGGCCTCCTACCTGATGTGCAATGCGCCGGTGAGCTGGTCGGAGGCGGTGGACGCCTGCCGGGCGACGTCGGGGTACGACCTCGTATCGATCCACGACTCGCTCGAGAACCTCTTCGTGGCCGACCAGGCCGACGCCGCGGATCTCACCGACGGCCTGTGGATCGGCCTCGGCGACGGGGACGCGGAGGGCACGCCGGCGTGGACCGACGGTACGGCCGTCGACTACGAGTCCTGGGGGTCGACGACGAACCTGCCGTCCCTCGACTGCGTGGCCATGGGCCTGGTGAACCCCGACGAGTGGCTCTGGAACGCCTGCGCGACGCCGCTGCCGTACATCTGCAAGGCGCCCGCCCCCGCCGTCGCCCGCTGAACGGAACGGCGCGCCGCCCGTCAGGCCCCCCCCGCTCCCCGCACGCAGCGAAAGCCGATCGTCCCGCAGCGCATCAGCGCCGGGTACGGCGCGCGGTGCGGGCTGCGCAGGGCGAGGTCTTCGTCCAGGAACGAGCCCCCGCGCAGGGCTCGGCGGTGGCACCTCTCGCCCTCGTGGAGCTTCAGCTCGGCGGCGGTGGCGCCGGTCGCGGTGTCGGGGCCCGGGCCGTCCCGGTCGAAGCAGCCCTCGGTCCACTCCCAGACGTTGCCGTGGAGGTCGTGCACGCCCCACGGGTTGGGCTCGAGCCGGCCGACGGGGAACGGCGAGCGGGCGGGGTGCTGGCCGTACCACGCGTACCGGTGCAGGCCTTCGGGGCTCTCCCCGAACCACCACTCGGTCGTGGTCCCCGCGCGCGCCGCGATCTCCCACTCCGCTTCGGAGGGCAGGCGGCCCCCCACGGCGGCGCAGAACGCGCGCGCTTGATAGAAGTTGACGCGCATGACGGGGAAGTCGTCGTCCGCGGGCCAGTCGGAGCCGTAGAACAGGCGGTACTGGTGGTTCGTCGTCTCGGTGGCCGCGACCTCGAGGCGACCGTCGACCTCCGCCTCGTAGGGGAGGAGGAAGCCGTCCGCCGAGAAGTCCCTGCGCGTGCTGCCCAGGCGGTAGGTGCCCGCGGGGATCGGCACCCAGTCGATGGCGGCCGCCGCGGCCGCGGGATCTCCCCGGGGCGTGCCGTTGGGCGAGCCCATGGCGCAGCGCAGGTTCTTCCAGGTGACGACGTTGCCCGTCGTCGTGAGCACGTCCGGGGGCAGATCGGGGATCGGGACGCCCTGGTTGCACTCCGAGACGAAGTCCCGAGTCGGCTTGGGGGGGTCCCCGCTGATGGGCGCGGCCGCTGTGGCGAGGAGCTTCGGGGCGGCGGCGGGGGCGGGCGTCTCGCTGCGGTCTTCGGCGTGGCCGCCCGCGCAGGCGGACGCGCCCACCAAGCCCGCGGCCAACGCCGTCCCGAAGGCGATCGCGGCCCCCGGATTCGCCGTCGTGGTCGATGCCCGGCTCACCCGCCGAGTCTCCCACGAACTCGGCGTCGCGGACGTCTTCAGCTCAGCGGCACAGGTCCGTGGCGTTGCGGCACTCGCCCCACAGGCCGAGGTCGGCGGCCCGCGCGTCGGACTCGGCGGAGCGGAACCGGTCGAGGTGGTTCTCGTTGTTGCTCCATACGAACTCGCAGGCCTCGCCGCGAGCGACCATGGTGAGGTTCACCCAGTCGTCCCAGCCCGCGCAGCTGGGCGTCTCGCCCTTGTGGATGTAGGCGAGCACGCGGTCGAAGCCGTCGTACAGCTCGGGGCCGAAGGTCAGCCAGACGGCCGTGCCCACCGGCAGCCGCTCCTCGGTGGCCGCGCTGGCCGCGTCGCCGTAGCAGTCGGCGGGGGTCGCGCCGTGGCGGACCTCGGGGGTGTTCACCGACAGGAAGCGGACGTACTCGCGCCCCAGGCCGTCGATCTCGAACACGGCGGTGTCGCCGTCGACGTGCGCGCGCAGGACGGCCGCGCGGGGCTCGGACGAGGGCGACACGCCCGCGGGGAGGCAGGACGGGTCGTAGTTCGCCGCGTCGTCGTCGTCGTCGCCGGGCGGCCCCCCGCACGCGCAGCCGACGAGGCCGAGCAGCAGCAGCCCGCCGATCGCCCTCACCCTCACTCCTCCACGTCGAAGAAGGAGAGGAGCTCGGTCCGGATCGAGGCGACCCACTCGTCGAAGTCCCCGCTCTCGGGCACGACCACCTGCACGCGACCGTCGCTCTTGCGCGTGATGCCCCCGGGGTCGCGGGTGCCCAGCGGGATCACGATCAGCTCGCGGTTGATGTCGTGGTCGTCGAGGATCTCGAGGATCTCCTCGATCTGCGGGAAGGTGACCATCTCGCGCACGCGGGCTCCTTTTGGATTGCGGAGGCGGAGCCGCGAGGGTACAACGCGCGCCGCTCGATGAACCGATTTCGCCCGAAGATGCCGCGCCTGCTCCCCGCACTGATCTTCGCCCTCGCCGTGGCGGGGCCGACGCTCGCGCCGCGGGACGCCGAGGCCCAGATCGTCCCTCGCTCGCTCGAGGTGGACGTGGGCGGCGGCTACTACTGGTTCCTGTCGAACCTCGAGAACCTGCACAGCTCCCCGATCGTCGGGGGCAGCATCGGGGTGAACTTCTTCGAGTTCGTGGGGTTCGAGGCCAACTTCGACTACACCCGCACCTACACGTGGCACGGCGAGCGCGTCGGCCACTACTTCGCGTCTCACTACGACCTGATCGTCCACACGACTCCCTGGCGGGTCATCCCCTACTTCGCCGTGGGCGTCGGGTTCCAGAACTACTCGATCACCGAGGACTTCCGGAACGACACCCCGCTCGACGACGGGAACAAGTGGCGCGACCCCTACGCGCCCTACCCCGGCCGGGAGGGCTTCGGCGACGTCGCCTACCGGGCCAAGGACATCGATCTCCTCATCGACGTCGGGGCCGGGATCAAGTTCCTGCTTCACGAGCGCATCGGCCTGCGCGTCGACTTCCGCTACCTGCCCAGCTTCGGCGACAACACCGACGCCGACGACGACATCCCCTACTGGGACGACAACGACGAGCTGCAGTACACGGACCGCTTCCACCACCTGAAGCTGCGCGGCTCCGTCTTCTTCCTGCTCGGCGGCGGCCCCGGCAAGGACACGGACCGGGACGGAGTCCCCGATCGCGAGGACGACTGCCCGGCGGACGCCGAGGACAAGGACGACTTCGAGGACACCGACGGCTGCCCCGACCTGGACGACGACAACGACCAGGTCCCCGACGTGTCCGATCAGTGCCCGCGCGTCTCCGAGGACCGCGACGGCTGGCGCGACGCGGACGGGTGCCCCGAGCTCGACAACGACGGCGACGGCCTGCAGGACGCCGAGGACGGTTGCCCCAACAAGGCCGAGGACGGCGACGGGTTCCAGGACGAGGACGGCTGCCCCGACCTCGACAACGACAGCGACGGCATCCCCGACGCCCGCGACGCGTGCCCGGGCGAAGCGGAGGACGCCGACGGGTTCCGCGACGACGACGGCTGCCCCGAGCCCGACAACGACGGCGACGGCGTGGCCGATCCCCTCGACCAGTGCCCCAACGCCCCCGAAGAGGTGAACGGCATCGAGGACGAAGACGGGTGCCCCGAGCGGGACGCGGACGAGGACGGCGTGTACGACGGCCGCGACCAGTGCCCGACCGAGGCGGAGGACCTCGACGGGTTCGAGGACAAGGACGGCTGCCCCGACGTGGACAACGACGTGGACGGCCTCCTCGACACCCGCGACATGTGCCCCATGGACGCGGAGGACGCCGACGGCCACGAGGACGGCGACGGCTGCCCGGACCGGGACAACGACGAGGACGGCCTCCTGGACGCTCGGGACGAGTGCCCGGACAAGGCCGAGGACGACGACGGGTTCGAGGACAAGGACGGCTGCCCCGACTACGACAACGACCAGGACGGCGTGCTCGACGGCGAAGACTCCTGCCCGGTGAACGCCGAGGTCATCAACGGCTTCGAGGACTCCGACGGCTGCCCCGACGAGATCCCCGAGGAGCTCAAGAAGTTCACGGGCGTCATCCCGGACATCAAGTTCAAGGTCGACAGCGACGAGCTGCTCCCCAGCTCGTACCCCACGCTCGACCGGGCCGCCGACGTGCTCATTCGCTACGACGGGGTGCGCATCGAGATCCAGGGCCACGCGAGCAGCGAAGGCGACGACACCTACAACCTCGAGCTGTCCGACCGCCGCGCGGCCTCCGTCATGCGCTACCTCGCCGGGCGCGGCGTCGATCGCAGTCGCCTGGAGTCCCGCGGCTACGGCTCCACGCAGCCCGTGGCCACGAACAAGACCGAGGAGGGGCGGGCGAAGAACCGCCGGGTCGAGTTCCATATTCTCGAGCGCGGCGGGCGCTGAACGGCCGCCTGCGCTACAGTCCCCGACCTACCCGGGAGACTCCATGACGCCCTTCCTCGGTCAGATCAACCTCTTCGCCGGCAACTTCGCCCCGCGCGGCTGGGCGCTCTGCGACGGTCAGCTGCTCGCGATCAGCCAGTACTCGGCGCTCTTCTCGCTGCTGGGCACGATCTACGGCGGGGACGGCCGCACGACCTTCGCCCTGCCCGACCTGCGCGGGCGGGCGCCGGTGCACAAGGGGACCGGGGCCGGGCTCAGCCCCTATCAGCAGGGCCGCACGGGGGGGCTCGAGTCGGTGACCCTCGGCGTCACCGAGCTGCCCGCGCACGACCACGGCGTGGAGGTCCAGTACCTGGACTTCAGCCTCGTGGGTACGGACGTCGAGGCGGGCGTCGCGGACGACTCGGCGCAGGCCTCGGATACCCAGGAGACCTCGAACGCGGGCAGCGGGCAGTCTCACGAGAACCGCCAGCCCCACCTCGCCATCAACTACATCATCGCCCTGCAGGGCGTCTTCCCCTCGCGCAGCTAGGAGCACCCCGTGGAGCCTTTCATCGGTCAAGTCATGATGTTCGGGGGGAACTTCGCCCCGCGCGGTTGGGCCTTCTGCGACGGCCAGCTGCTCCCCATCAACTCCTACTCCGCGCTGTTCTCGATCCTCGGGACCACCTACGGAGGCGATGGCGCAGTACGTTCGGGCTGCCCGATCTTCGGGGACGCGTCGCCATCGGTCCGCGCACCGGTCCGGGCCTGTCCGACTACAACCTCGGTCAGACCGGAGGCTTGGAGACCGTCACCCTGACCACGGCGCAGATCCCCGCCCACAGCCACTCGCTCGAGGTGCAGTTCCCCGCGGTGGAGGGCACGACCGCGTTCGCGGGGGCGGCGGAAGACGCCGCGCAGGCCACGGGCACCGAGGCGACGAACATGGCCGGCGGGGGGCAGCCCCACGAGAATCGGCAGCCGTTCCTGGTCGTGAACTACATCATCGCCCTCGAGGGCACCTACCCGTCGCGGAGCTGACGATGTCGACCCCGAGCCGCCGCACCGTCATCCAGGGTCTCGCCGCGGGAGGGACCGTCACCGTGACGTCCCTGCTCCCGGGCTGCGAGCTGATCGAGGAGATCGAGGACGTCGTCGACGACGTGGTCCCGTCGCTGGCCGAGCTGGAGCTCGGGGAGACTCAGCTCGTGTGGAACCCGGACACGGGCGTCCTGCACCAGGTGATCCGCGAGGAGCACGCGGTCGCCCGCCTGGACGACGACCACAACGAGGTCTGGCGATACGGCTGGGTGTACGAAGACCCGGATCCGGAGGTGGAGCCCGAGCCCACGCTCAATCGTCCCACGCACCTGCTCCCGGTGGCGGACGGCTCGGTGTACGTGGTGGACCGCGGCAACCACCGCGTCGTCCACCTGGACGAAGACGGCGGCCTGATCCGCACGTTCGGGACGCCGGGCGACGGGGACGGCGAGCTGCATCACCCCACCGCCGCGGCGGTGGACGCCGACGGCAGCCTCTACGTCACGGACGGCAAGAACCATCGCGTCCACGTCTTCGACCCCGACGGCACGCCCGCGGGCACCATCGGCGAGTTCGGGTACGACTCCGAGGAGACGGACCTGGAGGACCACCACCTGAACAACCCGCGCGGCGTGGCGGTGGACGGCGACGGCCGTGTGCACATCGTGGACGCCGGCAACGGTCGCATCCACGTGTTCGAGCGGGGCGGCGAGTGGGTCCGCAACTACGGAGCGTTCGCCGAGGAGGGCGGCGAAGGCCTGCACTTCTCCCCGCACTCGGTGACGGTCGACCCGCTGGGCAACAGCTGGGTGAGCGACCCGGTGCACCGGGTCGTCCAGATCTACACGCCGGACGGCACCCCGCGGCTGCGTCTCAGCGACATGACCCTGCCCGACGGGCGGCACGTCGCGCCCCTCGAGATCGGCTTCAGCGCCGCCGGCGCGATGTACGCCCGCGTGCTCGCGTGGACCGAAGAGGAGCCGCCCGAGGGCGAGCCCGAGGAGGGCGAAGGGGAGCAGTAGGTCGGTCGGCTCGCCCCGATACAAACCGACACAAAGCGGCACCCGGCACAGCTCGACGCGTCCATACGCTCCTCCCGTTCCCAGGAGGAAGCCATGCGTCACTCGATCGTTCTCGCCCTGTTCTGCGCCGCCTGCGTCCCCGCGGCGGACGCCCCCGACGTGGACCCCGTCGCGGACTCGCCCGCGCCCGCCCCGGAGGCCGTCGCCCGCGACCTCGCGGACCTACCCCTGGTGGTCCCGGACGGACCGTCGTCGGCCATCGTCACCGGCACCCTGATCAACGGAGACCTGGAGACCCTCTGCGACGACTACGACGTGGTCGACGTGCACGGGCAGGTGTACCTCGTCGCGTCCGACCACGAGGACGTCGAGTTCCTGCACTGCCTCCGGCGCGTGACCGGGACGATGAGCGTCCACGAGAACCGCTCCCTGCGGTCGCTCGCCGGGCTCGCCGGGCTCGTCTGGGTGGGGGGAGACCTCACGATCGCGGACAACAGCCGGCTGCGGGACCTCCGGGGCCTCGACTCGCTGGTGCTGGTCTCCGGTCGACTCACGATCCGGGCGTCGCAGGACCTCGTGGCCCTGGCGGGGCTCGAGGCGCTGGCGACCGTCGGGGGCCGCATCCTCGTGGAGGACAACCCCTCGCTGACGACGCTGGCCGGCCTGGAGAGCCTGGGGGAGCGTCACCCCGGCGATCTCCACATCGAGTCCAACCCCGCGCTGGCCTCGCTGGAAGCGCTGGCCGGGCTGGAGTGGGTCGGCGGCGACCTCATCGTCGCGGACAACGCCGCGCTCGAGTCGCTGGAGGGGTTGCACGACCTGTTCCGCATGGGCGGGGAGCTCGAGATCGCGGAGAATCCGCGCCTCGCCTCCCTCGACGGCCTCCGGAGCCTCACGCGCACCGACGGCGACGTGATGTTCCGCGACCTCCCCGGCGTCACCACGCTGGAGCCGCTCGCGAACCTCGACTACGTGCTCGCGAACCTGCGGTTCCACCTCATGCCCGGGCTGACCGACCTCACGGGGCTGCACCAGCTCGAGCGCGTCCACGGGGCCCTGGGCCTCTACCGCCTCGACGGGCTGCAGGACCTCACCGGGCTGGGCGCCCTGGAGCAGGCGGACGGTCTGTCGATCACGGCCAACGAGGGGCTCACGTCGCTCGACGGCCTCGACGCCCTCGAGGAGCTGCACTCCCTGTCCCTGTACGCCAACGACGCGCTCGCCGACATCACGGGGCTGGACGGCCTCGACCGGCTGACCGGAGACCTGAGCATCCACAAGAACGACGCGCTCGGATCGCTCGTGGGGCTCCACAACGTCGGCTTCGTGGTGGGGTACGTCTACGTGGACGACAACGACGGGCTGCCGGACCTCGTGGGCCTGGACAGCCTCCGGGTCGTCGGGGGCGACGCGTACATCGGCTGGAACCGGGAGCTCGCCACGGTCTCGGGCCTCGAGGAGCTGGAGTGGGTCGACGGGTACCTCGTGATCGAGCACAACGGCGCGCTCGTCGACGTGAAGCCCCTGCACGGGGTCGAGTACGTGGGCGACGTCTTCGGGGTGCGGAGCAACGCCGCCCTCCCCACCGCCGCCGCGGAGGCGCTCCTCGCGGCCATCGGGCCCGACAACGTCGGAGGCGCCGTGTCGATCGAGTACAACGGGGAGTAGCCTGCTCGTGTGACGTCGTCGCGGCTCACGTTGGGCGCCCTCCAGGTCGAGACGGCCACGGGGCGGGTGTTGCGGGACGACGAAGAGGTCGCCCGCCTGACCACGCGAGAGCTCGCGCTGCTCAATCACCTCGCCGCCCGGGCCGGGCGGACCGTGTCCCGGGACGAGCTCCGCGCGGAGGTCTTCGACCAGCCCGCGTCGTCCCTGAGCCGGGCCGTCGACTCGGCGATGCGGCGCCTGCGGGTCAAGCTCGAAAAGGACCCGTCGAACCCCCGGCACCTCGTGCGCGTGCACGGGACGGGCTATCGGCTCGCGCTGACGCCGTCGGCTCCGACGCTCCGGCTGCTGGGGCGCGACGAGGAGCTGGCCGCGGGCCGGGCGCTGCTCGCGGAGCACGGGCGGCTGGTCGTGGTGGGGCTGCCGGGCGTGGGGGCCTCGGCCGTCGCGGCGGCGCTGGGCGGCGAGCCCGGAGCGACCGTGGAGGAGGTGCGCGCCGGGCGAGCTCGGATCGGCACCGCCCGGGTCGTGCCCGCGGACCTGCCCTCGCTGCGCATCGGCGGGCTCCGGCTGCCCGAGCACGACGACGCCCGCGCCCTCCAGAGCCCCGCCGTGGCGCTGCTTCTCGGCCACTCCGACGGGGCGACCATCACCGACTGGGCGGCCGCCGCCGCGAGCGCGCGACGCACCGGGGGGCACGCCGCGTCGCTCGTCCACGCGGGTCGACGCGTCGCCCTGCACGGCGCCCGCGGGCTCGAAGACGGCGACGCCGAGTGGGTGCTCGGCGCCGAGACGGTGGAGCGCCTGTCGGCCTGGTGGCGGGGGCTGCCCGCGAAGGCCCGGGCGGTGGGGCTCGCGCTCGCGCCCCTGCGGGGGACGCTCCCCGAGGCGCTGCTCGACGCCCTGGAGCCGGGGCTGGACCCGACGGCGGCGCGGGCGGCGGGGCTCCTGGACGTCGGCCTGCGCCTGCCCGAGGTGGTGCGGCGGTTCCTCGCCGAGCGCGAGTCGGCGCCGCAGGCGGCGCGGGCGGCGGCTCTGCTGGCGCGCCTGGGAGCCGAGGGCGACGGCCCGTTCGGCGTCCCCGGCAGCGAGCGGCGCGTGCGGGCCCTCGTCGAGCACGGGCCGGACCTGGATCGGCTGGTGCGACGGCCTCGGCAGGACGAGGAGACGGCCGCGGGCCTCATCGTCGCGGCGCTGACGCGGGCCGGGATCCGGGGCCCGACGGATGCGCTCGACGACGTGGCCGAGGGGATCCTCGGTGAGCTGCGCGACCCGGCTCGGCGCGCGCGCGTGGGGACGGCGTGGGCGAACGTCCTCCGGTGG
>CAZEKB010000172.1:0-10348 GCA_964512225.1 uncultured Rickettsiales bacterium
GGCGTCGTCGTCGTCGGTGGCGTCGTCGTCGTCGGTGGCGTCGTCGTCGTCGTCGATGACGGCCCCCCCCGGGCAACCGAGCAGGAGCAGCGCGAGGGCGGCGGGCCGAGCAGCGAAGCGACTCATGCGCCTATTCTAAGCCCATGCCGCACCAGCAGTTTCGCGCCCTCAACCTCCCGGGCATCAGCCTGTCGCTGCGCGTCCTGTTCAGCGCCTTCCTCATCGTCGTGTCCCTCGGTCTCGCCATGGCGGGGCTCCAGGTCCTGATGACGCACGGGATGGCCGACGGCGACTTCGGGCTGAGCCGGGACGACATCGTCTACAGCTACTACGGCGACCGGGGCGGCAGCCGCCTGGAGGTCAAGCTCGACGGCACCATGAAGGACAAGGCGGGCGTCGCCGACCGGGCGGCCATCGTGAAGTGGGTGCAGACCGGCTCGCCCCGGGACGAGTGGGACGGACGCGTCCAGGCCGTGTTCGCCGCCAACTGCGTCAAGTGCCACGGCACCATCCCGGGCCTCGCCGACTTCCGCACCTACGACGGCGTCAAGCGGTTCGCGCAGATCGACGAGGGCAAGGACACCCCCGCCCTGGCGCGCGTATCCCACATCCACCTGTTCGGCATCTCGTTCATCTCCTTCTTCGTATGCCTGATCTTCAGCCTCACCGTGGGCATCCCCACGTGGCTGAAGGCCACCGCCATCGCCACGCCGTTCGTCTTCCAGGTCATCGACGTCATGTCCTGGTGGCTCACGGCGTGGAGCCCGAGCTTCGCCTTCCTGACCATCATCGGCGGGTCCTGCTACGGCCTCACCTCGGGGTTCATGGTGCTGACGTCGCTGTACCAGATGTGGGTCATGCCCCTGCGCGGCCGGACGTCGCTGGAGAACACCTGGGCGCACCTGCCCGCAGTCAGCCCTCCGGAGGACGGACCTGCAGGCTCCAGCTCTCCGATGCCTCCACGGTGACCGACAGGACCTCGCGGGCCGCGTCCCAGGACCGTGTCCAGGAGCCCGCCGGGGCCGTGACGTCGAGGTCCCAGCCGTCGGGGTAGTGCCGCCCCGGCACGTGGATCTCCGTGGGCCCCGTCACCCCCTCGCGGGGCTCGACCTGCAGGGAGAAGACGCGGGTCTCGGGCTCGAAGCCGAAGGCCTCCGGCGTGCCCGCGACGAAGCGGGGATAGGGCCGCACGAGGAGGTCCATCGTGGGCCGCTCCACGCCGTCGCCGTCCACCGGAATCCACCCCCCGAAGCCGTAGTCCCAGTACGCCCAGCCCGCCCGCATCCGGTCGGCCATGGCGAGCACGTCGGCCATGAACTGCTCGACGTTCTCCGTGCTCTGAGCGAGCCCCCACTCGCCGATGGCCAGCGCCGCGTTCTGCGCCCGCACCTCCACCGTGCGCTCGATCTCCCAGTTCGCGACGACGGGGTTCGAGTCGCGGTGGTACGCCTCCGTGGCCTCGAGGCGCACCGAGTACAGGTGCGGGTAGTAGACGAGCCGGTCGCCTTCGGGTCGCGGGTCCTCCAGGACGCCGAGGTACGAGGTCAGCCCGTCGGCGGGCGCGCCGTAGCGGGGCTCGAAGAAGATCCAGCTGTCGTTGTCGACGGCGCGGATGCGGTCGATCAGGCGCTGGTAGAAGGGCTGGAGCCGCGTGCGATCGAACTGCGGGTGCGGGCCGTCGGGGTTCGGGGTGCCGAGCAGCTCGAGCCCGTCGGACATGGAGCCCGGGGACGGCTCGTTCATGAGGTCGTAGCCCACCACGGCGGGGTGGTCGGCGAAGCGACGCGCGACCGCGACCCACACGGCGCCGTAGTGGTCCTGCAGGTCGGCGTGGTCGCCGTCCGTGTACAGCCAGAAGTTGTCGAAGGCGCGCACCACGGCGGGCTGGAAGTAGTTCAGGAACCAGCGCGACTGCAGCTCGAACGGCTCGCCGTCGTCGCGGACGGCCCACGACGGGGCTCCGTCGCAGCAGAAGTCCGCCGAGTACACGTCCTGGTGCATGTCCAGCACCACCCACACGCCCATCTCCGCGAAGTGGTCCAGGCGCTCCTCGATCCGGTCGAGGTACGCCTCGTCGATGACGCCCGGCTCGGGCTCCAGGCCGTCCCAGAAGATCAGGAAGCGGGCGTGGTTCCAGCCCCAGTCGTCGGCCATCCGCTGGATGGTGGGGCGGTCCTGCCGGGGCATGTGGTCTTCGGTGCCCTTGGAGGAGCCGTCGACGTTCGCGCCGTGCAGGATGATCACGCGACCCTGCGAGTCGGTGATCCAGGGGTAGTCGTC
This sequence comes from uncultured Rickettsiales bacterium, assembly GCA_964512225.1. Classification (GTDB taxonomy): domain Bacteria; phylum Myxococcota_A; class UBA796; order UBA9615; family UBA9615; genus CAZEKB01. The sequence goes on from CAZEKB010000172.1 coordinate 2,281, forward strand.
CCGGACCGGCTCCTCGGGGGCGGGAGGACAGGCGCACAGGAGGACTACGGCGAGGGCGGATCGTTGCACGGCGGCACTCTACGTCCGGTCCGCCGACTTCGGCATGGGGCCTTCGGTGTGTGGGTCGGGCGCAGCCCGCCCCCTCCGACGTGTGCCACAGGACCGTCTCTCCCTCGGGGCCGAGCAGCGACGCGTAGGGGGTGGACGCTCGATCCCGCGGCCGGCCGCAGCTCGTCGCCGTTGGGAGCGTCGAAGCCGTCGGGGAACTCGTGGGGCCGACGCCCTCTCCCCGAGCGTGTACGTCCAGGTCGCCGTCCCGTCCCCGAACTCGAAGCACCGCGCGCGGCCGAGCGCGAGACATGCCCTCTGCTGCAAGCAGGCACCGCGCCGACCTCGGGGGCGACGCCGAGCCCGTCGGGGACCGGCCGGCACAAACGGACACACACTGGCGCGCCGTGCGCGGCGGCGGACTCCTATACCGGCCCCTCGGCGGAGCGCGAGGAGCGTCCGCCCGGAGCACCCATGCGCATCGTGTCCCTTCTGTCCGTCCTCCTGTTCCTCGGATGCGTCGTCCCGTCGCCCGTCGACGATCCCTCTCCCGCCGACGAGGTCGACGAGCCCGAGCCCGAGCCCGACCCGGAGGACGAGGAGCCGACTCCGGACCCGATCCCGATCGAGGTGGACCAGGACCTCGACGCGGAGGAGGTCGCCGCGCTCTGCGGGGTGTACGAGGCGGTGCACGCGCTCCGGCAGGTCGACATCCGGAGGGTCGACTGGAACGACCTGTCCGCGGCCGCCTGCCTCCGCTCCGTGGGCGGGGACTTCACCATCCTGAACAACGACGCCCTGGAGTCGCTCGCCGGTCTGGAGCGGCTCGGCGTGGTGGGGGGGAACCTCCACGTGCAGCACAACCCGCTGCTGCCCTCGTTCGTGGGCGTGTCGGGCCTCCGAGCCGTCGGCGGCATGCTGTGGGTGCGGTTCAACGACGCCCTCGAGTCCCTCGACGGCCTCGCCTCTCTCGGGGTCGTGGGGCGCGCGCTGATCATCACCGAGAACCCGCGGCTCGAGAGCCTCGACGCCCTCGGATCCCTCCGCCCGGACGCGATGGTGCGGGTCACCCTCCACGGCCTGCCCGCCGTCACGTCCCTCGAGGGGCTGCCGCCGTGGCCGCAGGTGCAGGACCTCTCGATCCAGGGCATGCACGGCCTTACGTCCCTCGCCGGGCTGGAGTCGGTCGAGCGCGTCCATGGGTCCGTGCGCCTCCATGCCAACGACGCGCTGGTGGACCTCACCGGGCTGGACGGGCTCGTCCAGGTCGATCGCCTCCTGGTGGGCTCGAACCCCACGCTGCGGACGTTCGCGGGCCTCGACTCGCTCGGGGCGGTGGACTCCCAGCTCCAGATCGAGCGGAACGACGCGCTGCAGAGCCTCGCGGGCATGGACGACCTCCGCCGGGCCCCGCTCGTCCAGATCGTCGAGAACCCCGCGCTCATCGACCTCGCCGGTCTCGCCCTCGTCGACGACATGCGCTCGCTGCACATCGAGGAGAACACGTCTCTGCCGAGCCTCGCCGGCCTCGACGCGCTCCAGGAGGTCCGCCAGGACCTGGAGATCAGCTACAACGACGCCTTGACCTCCCTGGAGGGCCTCGGGGCGCTCACTCACGTGGGGGCCGACCTGGAGATCGTCATGAACCGGGCCCTGGCGTCGGTAGCCGCCCTCGACGAGCTCGCGGGCGTTCAGGGGCAGCTTCGGATCGTGGGCACGGCGGTCGAGGACCTCGACGGCCTCGGCGCGCTGGCGTACGTGGGGGGGCGGCTGCAGGTGGGGGGCAACGCCGACCTCTCCGACCTCGCCGGGCTCGACGCGCTCACGGTCGTCGGCCACGAGCTCAGCGTCTCCGGCAACGCCCAGCTCGTCACGCTCTCGGGGCTCGAGTCGGTGGCCTCGGTGGGCCGGTCGGTCCTGATCACCGACAACGAGGCGCTGGTCGACATCACCGCGCTGCAGTGGGTGGAGACGGTGGGCCGAGACCTGGTGGTCATGAACAACGCGCGCCTGGCGCCCGAGGCGGCCTCGGCCCTCGCCGCTGCCCTCGACGGCGCGATCGCGGGCGTCGTCTCGCTCGCCGCGAACGGCTGGCTGCTCGCCGATCCCTGAGATCAGAGGATCAGCGTGACGGACGTCCCGCGGTCGTCGCTCTCGACCTCGACCGAGCCCCCTCGCGCCGTGGCGATCTCCCGCACGATGGCGAGCCCCAGCCCCGTCCCGCCGGCGTCGCGCCGGGTGGTGAAGAAGCGGTCGAAGATCCGCGGGCGAACCGCGGGGTCGATGCCGCCGCCGCCGTCGCTCACGCGGACGCGGAGGCGACCGTCGAGGGTGTCGGCGGTGAGGGTGACGGGGGGGCCGCCGTGCACGATCGCGTTGTCGACCAGGTTGCCCACCGCCATCTCCAGGTGGTGGGGCACGACCGCGCAGCCCGCCGGGGCCCCCTCGACGTCCGCGGCGACCCCGTGGCGCTCGGCGATCGCCTCGAGGAGCCCGCGTACGGGGACCGCCTCGACGGGGGCCGTGGTCGCCCGGATCCGGGCGAGGGCCAGCAGCCGCGAGACGAGCCGCTGCATGCGCTCGGCGTCGGCGTCGATGTTGGTCAGGAACCGGGCGCGCTGCTCCGGCGTCATCGTGTCCCAGGAGTCGGCGAGGAGCTCGGTGGCGCCGCGGATCGCGGCGATGGGCGTCTTGAGCTCGTGGCTGAGCGTCGCCGCGGACTCGGCGGTCTCGGCGGCGTGGCCCGCGAGCCGCGCCGTCATCGTCGCGAGGGCCGCCGACAGGTCGGCCAGCTCGATCGGCAGCCGCCCCGCCGGGGGCTCGAGCGACGTCGCCTCGCCGTCGGCGACCCGGCGGGCGCGTCCGGTCAGCGCGCGCAGCGGGCCCGCGATCCGCCGCGAGAGGAAGGTGGAGACGGCCCAGGTCCCGGTCCCCACCAGCAGCAGGGCGACAAGCAGCAGGCCGCGGTGGCGCCAGGCGGCCTCGAGCGGGTCGAGCGCCGTGCGCGACGCCCGGACGACGGCGACCACCCGCCCCCGCTCGAACACCGGGAGCGCAACGAACAGGCGCACGTCGCCCCGTCGGCGGATGGAGGACAGCGCGGGCGTGGGCTCGTCGCTGATGCGCTCGCGCCCCACGGCGGTGTAACCCCCGTCGAGGGCCCCCCGCACCTCGGGGAGGTGGTCGAGGCAGGCGCCCACGTCGTCCCCGGAGCTGCCCACGACGCAGCCGTCCGCCCCGAGGACGCGCAGCCCGGCGAGGTTGAAGCGCTGCGCCCGCCGCAGGACCGGGCCGAGCGCCGCGCCCGCTGCCCACGGGGGGCCCGCCCGGTGCTCCTCGGCGACGGACCGCGTCGGGGGGCCCTCGGGGGGCGCGAGCCGCGCGGGGTCGACCTGCGGATCGACCGGCCAGTAGCGATCGTCTTCGGCCCAGGGCGGCGGGGCGGGCTCCGGGGGCGGGCGGCCCTCGGCGCGGGCGAGCTCGGCCCGATAGGCCTCCGCGACGACGACGGCCTCGGCGATCAGCCGGGACTCGGTGGACTCCACGAGCCGCCGGTCCACGAAGCGGAGCCCGAGCAGCGCCACGAGCGGGACGAACAGCAGGCCCAGGTGCACCACCCCGAACAGGCGCCCGATGCTCGGGCCCCGGTCCGCGGGCTCACTGCCGGAGGCGGTAGCCGAGGCCATGCACCGTCTCCACGGGGTCCCCGCCGACCGCCCGCAGCTTCGCGCGGATCCGCCGCACGTGGCTGTCGACCGTCCGGTCCGCGACCGCGTGCCCGGGGCCCCACGCGCGATCGACGACCTGCCCCCGGGACAGCACCCGTCCCGGGGACGCCGCGAGGGCGGCGAGGATCGCCAGCTCCAGGACCGTCAGCTCGACCTCGGCGTCGCCCCACAGGCACCGATGGCGCGCCCGGTCGACCTCCAGCAGGCCCACGCGCGTCGCCTCGTCCGGGGCCGCGGTCGCGCCGAGCCGCGGCCGACGCAGGAGCACCTTGACCCGGGTCGCCAGCTCCCGGGGGCTGAACGGCTTCGTCATGTAGTCGTCGGCCCCGATCTCGAGGCCCACGATGCGGTCGAGCTCCTCGTCGCGGCTGGAGAGCATCAGGATGGGAACCCCCGAGGTCGCCCGGATCCGCCGGCACGCCTCCAGACCGTCGAGGGTCGGCATGACGACGTCGAGGATCACGACGTCCGCTTCGGCCGCGGCCTCGACGGCGGCGCGTCCGTCCGAGGCTTCGATCACGGCGTGGCCGTCACGCTCCAGGGCGAAGCGCACGACCTCGCGGATGTGGGGGTCGTCGTCGGCGACCAGGACGCGGCTCATGAAGCACGATCGCTCCGGATGGCGGTCGTGGCCAACGCCGCGTAGCGATGTCGGGCCAGCGCGCGCTTCACCCGGCGCTTGCCGAGCAGGTTGCAGGCGAACGACGCGGCCACGACCTGCACGTCGAGCCACGCCGACGCGTCCCTCAGGTAGCGCCGGTCGAGCGCCACCGAGGACGCCGCCCCGGGGACCGCGAAGAGCTGGGCCAGCCCCGTGATCCCGGGGGGCACGCCGAACCGCGGATCGTGCTCGGGGGCGTCCCACCCGAGGCGCTGCACGTCCGCCGCCGTCAGCGGCCGCGGCCCCACGACGCTCATGTCGCCGCGGAGCACACACAGGAACTGCGTCGTCTCGTCGATGCCCGTCCCGCGGATCCAGCGTCCGACCCGCGTGACCTCGCCGTCCCGCATCGACCGCAGCTTCAGCACCTCGAACGGGCGACGGTCCCGGCCGATGCGCACCTGGCGGAAGAAGACGGGGCCCCCGTCCTCGAGCTTGATCGCCACCGCCACGGCGGCCACGACCGGGCCGAAGATCGCGACGCCGACCGTCGCCAGCGCGACGTCCAGGAGGCGGCCGGTCACGCCGCCCTCGTATCCAGGTCCGGCAGGACCGGGGGACGGCGCACGTCCTCGAGGCGGAGCGTCCGCGCGCGGCGGGTCGTCAGCAGCTCCTCGAGGACGGGGCGCATGCGCCGCAGGGCGCGGTTGCGGATCAGCCGGTCCCACACGGGCTCCAGCTTCTTCCAGCCGCCGGTGTAGGCGAGCTGCCGCAGTCGATCCGCGGGGCTCTCGTGCACCCCGGCGGACCGGACGATGTTCCGCCAGGAGTAGAAGTCGCGGTACGCCTTCCAGTAGCCCGCTTCGAGCTGCGTGGGGGTCATGCGCGCGGGGCGGAAGACCGCCTGCCGGGTGTCGTACCGGACCCAGTCGCGGTGCAGGAGGCGCCCGGCGGCCTCGATCTCGGCGTAGTACGGCGTGCCGGGGTAGGGGGTCGCGACGTGGAAGGTGGCGGTGACCAGCCCGCGGCTCACCGCCCACTCCGTCGTGCGGTCGAATACGTCGGGGCCGTCGGAGTCGAGACCGAATACGAAGCTGCCGTTGACCATCACCCCGAGGTCGCGCAGGCGCTCGATGGCGGCGTCGTACCGGCGGCCGAGGTTGTGGCCCTTGTTCGCCGCGGTCAGGTTCGCCTCGTCGAGGGTCTCGAAGCCGACGAACAGGCTCCGCAGCCCGGCCTCGACCGCCCGCTCGACGAGGTCGCCCTGGAGCACCGAGGCCACGGTCGCCGCCCCCTGGAAGAGTCGCCCCATGCCGCGCATCCCCGCGAACAGCTCGCGGGCGAACCGGGGGTTGCCGAGCAGGTGGTCGTCCAGGAAGTACAGGTGCCGCCCCGGGAGCCGATCGATCTCCGCGAGGGCGTCGTCCACGGCCTGGGTGTAGAAGCCCCGACCCCCCGCGAAGAAGGCGTCGCGGTAGCAGAAGCTGCAGCGGTGAGGGCAGCCGCGGCTCACCACGATCGAGTTGGGCACGAGGTAGAGGCTGCGGTCGATCAGGTCCCGGCGGATCGGGGGCAGTCCCGCGAGCGTGCGCTCGGACGTGGACGTGTAGCGGGGCCGGGGCCGGCCCTCACGGAGCTCGGTCAGGAACACCGGGAACGTATGCTCGCCGGGCCCGAGGAAGATGGTGTCGGCGTGCTCGGCGGCCTCCTCGGGGAGGCTCGTGACGTGCAGCCCGCCGAGCACGACGCGGATCCCCCGGGCCCGGTAGTGGTCGGCGATCGCGTACGCCCGCCACGCGTTCGTGATGTAGACCTGCACCACGACCAGGTCGGGGTCGTCGTCCCGGTCCAGTGTCTGCACGTGCTCGTCCACGATCTCCGCCGTGTCCTTCGGGTCGAGGAACGCGGCGAGGGTCGCGAGCCCCAGCGGCGGGAAGAGCGAGTACTTGATCGGGCGGAAGTGCGGGGAGGTGGCCTCGGTGAGGGCGGGGAGGATGAACTTGACGTGCATGGGCGACTCCATCGCGGGGCGCGGCGCGGGGGCGACGCTTCAACGATGGCCATGGGACATGCACGGGGGGCGGCGGGTTCGTGGAGAGTCGCCGCAGCGTTCGTGCAGAACCCGTGCAGGACGGGCGACGCCTCAGGGCAGCGTGACGAAGACGGGCGTGGCGTCCAGGGACAGCACCGCCGCGCCGTCCGTCACGACGAGACGCTGCGCGGGCGGGATCGCGTCCCCCCCGATCGTGGTCCGGGTGGCGACGAGCTCCGTCGCGTCGGTGTGGGCCGATGCGTCCAGCGTCCACTCGAGCGGGGCCTGCACCTCGCCCGGCGGCTCGATGAGGTCGTCCTCCGCCCAGAGCACCCAGCGGGGCTCGCCCGCGATGCGGAACCGGTAGCCCCGCGCCCCGGTGATCCCGCCCACGAACTCGGCCTCCTGGATCCCGTCGTGGCCGAAGAAGGCGACGAGCTGGGCCACCGCGTGGAAGGCGGGGCGACGCGCGCCGGGGACCCGCCCGTGGTGCGTCCGGTACCCGTCCGGGTGCGTGACGTCGACCATCCCCATCATCGCCGCCGCCCCGAACAGCCCCACGTTGAAGCGCCGAAGCCCCACGTTGGTGTCGTGCATCCAGTCCTCGAGGTTGCCGAGCTGGATCCCGGCCGCGCCCTCGCCCGCCGCCGTCACGACCTTCTTGACGGCCCCCTCGGCCGTGAGCCGGCGGATCCACGGGAGCGCCTGGTCGTACCGCTCGTCGAACGACGCGATCGAGTCCAGCCAGCCGTACAGGACGTCGTGGTCGGCTTCGGTGACGGGGTGGATCGGCGGGTGCTGCGTATTGGACCCGAGGATGCCCATGGGGAACGCGTCGTCGAAGTACAGCGGCTTGTCGTAGCCCCGCGCCGTCATCTGGGCCCGGAACCAGCGCAGCATCGGTCGAATCTCGGTGTAGTCGGCCAGCGAGTGGAGCGACACCGAGTCGAAGAGATCGGGTCGGTCGAGGATCGCCAGCGCGCCCGCGACCGGGTTGCCCCCGAACGGGAACTGGTCGGCCTCCATCCGCGCCGCGACCTCCTCGTCCGACGGCTCGTTGTCCTCGAACGCTTCGGGGTACAGGAAGGGGATCGTCCCGATGTGCACGCCCGGGTGGGCGGCCCGCGCCTCTTCCGAGACCGCCGCCAGGAACAGCAGGTAGTCCTCGTGGTCCCCGCTGCCCCAGAAGCCCGTCCACTCGGGCCCCGCGACCCACGCGTCGATCCCCTCGGCGAGGCCCGGCATGTCGTCCACGCCGTCGCCGTCGTAGCGCTCGATCAGCGCGCTCACCCACGCCCGGAACGCGTCCATGTGCTCGGGCCTGGGCATCGGGTCCGTGGTCGCGTTGGTCGATCCCCACGGCGAGACCGGCGAGAGGTAGCTCTGCAGGGTGGTGAAGCCTGCCGCCTGGTACTCGCTCACGAGGGTGTCGGTGGGCGTCCAGTCGTAGGTGGACACGCCGCCGTCCGGGGCGGCGGGCTCGGTCGCGCCCCACTCGAAGACCTCGAGGCGCGTCTTGGCCGCGCGGATGCCCGTCTCCGCGTAGGTCGCCGCGAGGCCCCGCTCCATGTACTCGACGCCGAACAGGAACGGCGCGCCCGGCTCCGCGGAGTCGTCGTCGTCGGTCGCGTCGTCGTCGTCGGTCGCGTCGTCGTCGTC
>CAZEKB010000173.1:0-10330 GCA_964512225.1 uncultured Rickettsiales bacterium
CGACGCCGGGGGTCGCGTCCTGCCCCGCGCAACCACCCCACGCGACGACCGCCCCCACCGTGAGGCAGAGGAGTGCTCGCATGGGCCTGATGCTAGTGGCGTGAGGAGTCATTGGCGAATGAACAGTCGGGCGTCGGCGTCGGGGTTGGACGGCGTGTCCACCAGGAGCCGCAGGTAGTCCTCCTCCACGGGGAAGCGCCAGGTGAGGACGCCGTCGGACTCGGACGGCCCCGCGTCCACCGCCCGGAAGGGGCCGACGAGCGCCTCGGCGACGGTCCAGGTGGGCAGCGCGTCGCCCCGAAACCCGGTCATCACCACCTCCACGTCCTCGAACGCTCCGTCCAGATCGAACGTCGCCGCCGACGCCCGTCCCCACCCCCAGCCGACGTCCGTGAACGCCGACGCGGGCCGGTTCGCCACCCCGTGCTCCTGCCAGCGGGCGACCCCCGTCGGGTGACCGCTCGACCGCAGCAGCCCGATCGCCTGCAGCGCCACGTCGTGAAGGCCCCGGTCGTGGTCGAGGCGCACGCGGCCGAAGCGCGCGCGGGTGGGCCCCACGTCGGCGCCGAAGTCGCGGCAACCGGGCGTCCAGTCGTGCTCGGTGGTCGTCCACCGGTCGCCGTCGGCGGAGAGCTCGAGCACGAGGCGCTCGGGACGACGGTGCGGGTCCGGCGACCACATCACCAGCCCGTCCACCGTCTGCTCCCGGGCCAGCTCGACCTCGAGCACCCCCGGACGCGGCACCGACCACTCGGGGAGGAACTCGGCGTTGAGCGTGAAGTCCACCGACGCGGGGGACTCGCTCGCGTCGGACCACGTGGCGAAGGGGTCGTCGTACCGCGCGAACCGGAGCGCGTACTCCAGGCCGCGGATGTCGCCCGCCGTCTCGTACAGCCAGGACAGCTGCTGCACGTGGAACCGGTTGTAGTCGAGCGCGGGGGCGATCAGGGGGTGGTCGACCGCCCACTGCGTGTAGAGCGAGATGAACCCCGCGTCGTAGCGGTCGATCTCCGACACCGCGGCCTGAAAGCCGAGGTCCCGCAGGCGCTCGACACCGGCCGATCCGGTCCACTGGGCCACGGCGTGGACCCCGGCCGCGGCGCCGAGGTGGCCGTTGAGGCTGCGGGCGGACCTCGCGTCCCGAGCGGCGACCTCCTCGAACCACACCGCTTCGTCGCCCGACCAGGTGGCCGCGCCGCCGTCGCCCATCCGCACGGTCAGGTGAGCCAACGTCCGGGTCGCGGCCTCGAGCCACTCGGCGTCCTGCGAGACGCACCACGCAGCCACGAACGCGGGGGCGGCGATGCCCTGCGCGTAGCCCGACGTCCACGGGGGGTCCAGGTCGCCCTGCAGGTTGGGGAAGTCGTAGGGGAACGCCCAGTGCTCCACCCCCTCGAAGGTCCGCCGATCGGCGTTGTCCCGCAGCCACCGAGCGGTCGCGAGGACGCCCTCGGCGGGGTCGACGCACGCCTCGGGGAGGCCGTCCGGGGTGGTCCCGCGCAGCAGATCGCCGTACCGCAGCAGCCCGTAGTTCGCGACGACGAGCGGGGTCTGGGTGATCCCCACGCCCGAGTACCGACCCTGGAGGTCGATCCGGGGGACGCAGTCGTCGTCGAAGCCGCCGAAGCGGGGGTCGTCGGTGTAGCCGTCGGAGTGCCGCCGGACGAAGGCGGGCCAGTCCGAGAAGTCCGCCGCGGGGCAGACGGTCGTCGCCGGGTCGAGGGCGAGCCCGCCGTGCAGCAGGTCGGAGCCCGCGACGGGGATCGTGTCCCGCCCGAGGTCCGCCGTGGGGGGCTGCAGGCACCACCCCAGATCGGCGTCCAGGGGCTCGCAGCCGGGCCCCGTCGCGGCGATCACGGCGCCGAACAGCAAGCCTGCGATCGCCCGGGAGTTCCGCACCGGCGCAAGGTAGCTTGGCCCGCATCGGAGGGACTCGACGATGCGCCGCGCGACCCTGCTGCTCCCCCTGCTCCTGCCGTTGGTCGGCTGCCCTTGCCCGTCGATCGAGGGCGCGTCCGAGCTCCTGACCCTGCACAACTGCGAGCTGCGCCTCGACCGCCCGATCCAGGTCGGCAGCCCCTTCGCGCTCAACCTCGACGCGAGCGAGCCCAACCCCGCCGCGACGTGGACGTCGTCCGCGCCGACGGTGCTCTCGGTGACGACCGACGGCGTGGACGCCGACGCCCGGGCGGAGGACGTGGGCGCCGCCGAGCTCACCGTGGCCGTCACCGACGGGGACACCGACACCTTCGACTTCGACGTCGTCCGGGCCGACGCGGCGACGATCGTGGACCCCTTCACCGAGATCGTCGCGGACCAGATCGCGTCCGAAGACAACGCGCTGGTCGGCGAGCTCCCGATCCCGCCGGTGGGGCCCGTGCTCCGGCTGGTGCGGGGGGCGACGGTGGCGCTCGAGGTCCGGCTCGAGTCCGGGGGCGACGGCGTGTCGTGGGCCCCCGAGGCGGTGACCACCGGGGGTCCCGTCGGCGCGTCGGCGGGCGGCGAGGCCTTCTGGTTCGCGGGGGCGGGCGCGGGGACCGTCGCCGACGACGCGGGCACCGAGCTCGCGTCCGTGGAGGTGGTCGAGGTCGAGGCCGACGCGGGGGCGGCGATCGCGCTCGGCGTCTACCCGGTGGACCGCACGGACGAGGTGGACCCCGAGAACGCGCCGATCCTCGGCGCCTACCTGCGCGCGGTGGTGACCGACGCGGACGGGGGGATGATCCACCAGCCCGTCCTCACCTGGTCCCTCGCGGGCCCGGGCGCGGTGACGGCGTTCGCGGACGACCCCGACTGGGGCGGGATCGGGGTGCGCACGGACCTCGCGAGCTGGGAGCTCGGCGACGGCGAGGTCGACCGCTTCGCGAGCGCCGAGGTGTGCGTCGTGGCCACGATCGAGACCGCGGACGGCCCCGTGTCCAAGTCGGCGCTGCTGACCCCCGACGGGGTCACGATCGCGGCGGACGGCGACTGCGCCGGGCGCGCGGGCTGCCTCTGCGCCGCGGCCGCCCCCCTGCACCCCGGAGTCGCGCTGCTCCCCCTGCTGTTCCTGGTGCCCCGGCGGCGGCCTAGGACCCGTTGAGCGACCAGTCGTAGTCGACGTACTCGATCGTCCAGCCTTCGACCCGGGCCTGGTTCGCGAGGACCTTCAGCGACGGGTACGCGTAGCGCTCGATCCACGGCAGGACGCCGCCCTCGAAGTCGTCCGGGAACCACTCGAAGATCCGCGAGAGGCGGACGACCCGGGCCTCCGCGTCGAAGGCGACGTGCGGCTTGGTGGAGACGAACTCCGCCGCCGCCCGGTCGAGCTGCTCGTCGAGCCGCTCGGGCACGTAGGCGTTGCGGCTCAGGCGCGGGCACGACGCGGAGGCGCAGTTGATCGCGGCGTGGAGCCGACCGTCGTTGAACACGGGCCGCATCGCGGTGTTCTCGAGGTCGAAGGTATTGGTCCAGGCGCCGTCCAGCTCGAACCGCAGCCCGTAGAAGAAGCCGAACCCGTCCGTCGGGTTCAACGGGCCGTGGATGTCCTGGACCCCGGCGTTGGGCCAGTGGGCCACGATCCCCAGGAGCGTGACCGCGTTGTAGGCGTTGATGTGCCAGGCGAACGCGTCCGCCTCGGTGGGGAAGAGGTCCGGGCGTGTCTTCGGCCCGACCTCGGCGAGCGTCGCCACGAAGCGGCGCAGGTCCCCGTCGGCGGCGGCGAGGCCGGAGTAGTCGACGCGGCCGTCGCGGCCCACCCAGGTCCCGAGGATCTTCTCGAGCTCGGCCCAGGGGAAGCCCGCCGAGACGTCGAAGGGCTCCGCGTCGGCGGGGACGCGGCGGATCCCCAGCACCCACGGCAGACCCGGGATGGCGAGCAAGACGGCCGCCCCGGCGGCGACGAGCGCGCGCGTCCGGCCGGTCACGCGAGCGGCTTCCTCGCCACGACGAGCACCGCGGGGCAGTGCCTGCGCAGGCGGCGACTCTTGCGGAACAGGTAGGGCCCGCCGGGGAGCAGGTAGCGGAACAGGCCCACCCAGTCGACCAGCTCGAAGCCGTGCCCCTGGACGGTCGCGACCCACCGCGATCGACCCCACTTGTGCAGGTGGGTCGGGTCCTTGTCGAGCGCGGTCACGAGGGGGCCCGTGAGGCCGTCGTACACCGGGACGACGAACAGCAGGTGGCCCCCCGGGCGGAGGACGCGGCGGAGCTCCGCGAAGGCCCCGGGGAGGTCCGGTACGTGCTCGATCACGTCGAAGGCGGTCACGACGTCGAAGGCCGCGTCGGGGTGATCGAGCTCCGGCAGCGCCGAGACCCGGACGTCGACGCCCGGCAGGCGTCGGCCCGCCTCCTCGACGGCGTGGGCGGAGATGTCCGTCCCCGCCACGCGCCACCCCCCCTGCTCCCGCAGCGCCCCGAGGAAGTTGCCGTACGCGCAGCCCACGTCGAGCAGGTCCCCGCCCGTGCGATGACGCAGCAACTCCTCGACCATCGCCCGGTTCTTCCGGGGCGGGTTGCGGGCGTCGTAGCAGCCCCCGTAGGCGCCCCCGTCGCCGCGCTCGAAGTAGTCGCGATCGAACCCCGCGGTCACCGCCGGGACCCCAGGAGGCGACGCGCGGCCAGGGCGAGCGTGTCGACGACCGTCTGCTGCACGTTCATCTTGCTCGCGCCCTTCTTCCAGTCGTAGCGGAGGAGGAGCGGGACCTCGGTCATCGCCACGGCGGGCTCGAGCGTGCGCAGCTTCAGGAGGATGTCGACCATCACCGAGAAGCCCTTCTCGCTGATGAAGCCGGGATTCTCGGTGAGGACCTGGCGCAGGAGGGCGGCGCGGTAGGCCCGGAAGCCGCACGTGTAGTCCCGCACGCCGGGGATCGGGAACAGGAACCGGAACATCCACGAGGCGCCGAACGACAGCACGCGCCGCCCGGTGGTCAGGCCCACGACCTGCGCGCCGGGGCGGTACCGCGACGCGATGACCACGTCGTAGCCCTCCCGGACGACGCGGACCATGCTCGGGATGAGGCCCGGGATGTGGGAGTTGTCGGCGTCCATCGTGAGCACGATGTCGCGGTCGCCCGCCCGCTCGGCGGCCGCGCTCAGGCCGGACTTGATCGCCTCGGCGAGGCCGCGGTTCTCGGGGTGACGGAGCAGACGGATCGACGCGTTGGGGAAGGCGCTGCGGTCGGCGGTGTCCCGAAACCGCTCCGCCAGCTCGGCCGTGCGATCGGCGCTGCCGTCGTCGACGACGAGGATCTCGACGCGCTGGTGCGGCGCGAACTCCGCCATGGACAGGCAGATGTCCCGAAGGAGCTGCTCGATCGCGGCCTCTTCGTTGTACGCGGGGAGGACGACGTGGACGGTGGAGTGCGCGTCGGGCGACATCGGGCCGGAGGGTACCAGCGCCCGACGACACGGCACGGTTCCTGCTCCTGGGGGGTGCGGGGAAGAGGTTGGTCGGGGCACCCCAGGACGGGGCCCCGCGGAGGTGGCCATGCGAACGGCTCGACTGCGTGTTCTCGGGACGACCTACTCGGTGATGTTCACCGCTCTCAGCGACGACCGCGGGGAGGTGGTCGCGGACCGGCGGGTGCGGAGCCGCGGGGTCGTCCGGCTCTCGTTCGAGCACCCCGCGACCGGCCGCCGGGTGGTGGCCCGGGCGCTGGCGACGCGGGCCGAAGACCCCGCCGGGCGACGGTTCCGCGTCAAGCTGATCGACCCCCTGAGCAGCCTCGCCGAGAACCCCCGCCAAGGGACGGCGCCGCTGCCCAACCCGTCGATCCTCGAGGAGCTGCTCGCGGGCTGAGCCCCCGGGAGAGCGCGCCTCGGCGTTCGGCCCCCTCCGCGCCCGCGCTACAGCTCGGGGAACCACCGCCGGTGGCGCTCGCCGAGGGTGCGGCGCAGGAGGCCGCCGACGCCGATCACGTGGAGGTTCGCGTCGCGGGCCACGGAGTCGGTGAAGCCCGAGTCGCTGAAGCAGCGGGCGACGATCCCGGCGTCGGGCTCGCGGGTCCGCAACCACATCGCGGTGTGCAGGTTCACCTCGTCGCTGTTGGTGCCGAGCACGTAGACGGGCCGAGGAGCCTCCTCCTCCTCGAAGCACAGGCAGGTCGTGACCAGGTCCCACGTCCCCGGGTCGGAGATGTCGCCCTCGATCACCCGGCAGTTCCAGTCGTCGGGGTCCCCCACGCCCGCGCGGAACTGACGCACCCGCTTGTGCGCCTCGAGGTCCACGACGACGACCGTGCGCACCTCGTCGGCGGCCTCCTCTTGGAGCACCTCCAGGATCGTCTGGCCGAAGCGCCCGAAGCCGGCCAATACGACGACGTCGAGGGCGCGCGTCGATGAGAAGTGCCGCTGGAGGTCCTCGCGCACGAGGTGCTCCGCGGCCACGCGGTGGGAGTTGAAGACCCGGTCGGGGGCCACGCCCGCCCCGGGGTGCCGCCGCCACTGCTCCGCCACCGCCCGCTTCAGCGTGAGGTCCGCCACGTGCACGAGCAGGTGTCCGCGCAGCTCGGGGTGCTCGGACAGGATCGCGGTCGCCCCCTCGAGGTTCACGAGGTCGTGCCTGGTGAGCAGGACCACCCCCGCCGCGCGGTCGAGTCGGAGCGACGCGCGCACGACCTCGTGGGTGATGTCCCCCTGGACGAACCGCGCCCCGAGCCGCGTCCGCGCCTCCGCGACGTCCGCCATGTCCTGCTCGAGGGCGACCAGGAGGATCGTCCGGTGGGGCTCCCACTCCCGGATCGCCTCCATGTACAGCAGCCCGATGCGACCCGCGCCGACCACCACGATGTGGTCCCGCAAGCCGCGGCGCATCCACCAGTCGGGCCGCATCGTCAGCAGCAGACCCTCGATGATGGCCCCGGTGGTGATGACGGGGGCGGCGAAGTAGGCGATCCACATCGCTCCCCGGGCGACGCCGGGGCCGCCCGCGGGCATGCCGAGATCGAGCCCGCCGAGGAAGAAGAGACCGACGACGTAGTACAGCTTCGTGGCGGCCCCGGCGTCGGTCACCCCCGGCCGCTCGGAGAAGTCCACGCCGAGCTGCAGCGCCGCGAGGGCCACGCCCGCCACCGCCAAGAAGGCCGCGATGCGCCACAGAAAGCCGGGCTGCAACCGCGTCGAGCGTCCGTCCACCACGGAGCCCAGCATACTCCCGTCCCCCCGATCCCCCCCCGGATCCCCCCTTACGCGGACACGTACGGAGGGGTCGTGCAGTATGGGGATCCTCAGGACGGGGGTGATGTTTCCATGGGAGAGCCGTTCGTTCGCTACCGACTCGCGCCCAGCGGACGGGAGGGGGGCCTCGTCGCCGAGGACCTGTTGGGGCGCGCCAAGCGGGCCGAGCTGCGGATCGACGAACCCCGGGTCTCGGAGTTCCACGCGGCCGTGACGCTGCGCCGGGGGGGCCTGCGGCTGCGCAGCCTCGGCGGGGCCCTCGTCGTCGACGGGAAGACCCTGCGGGAGGTCGTCCTCGCCCCCGGGCTGATCGTGCACCTCGCGCTCGGGATCTCGATCGAGGTGCTCGAGCTCGGGCAGATGCCCACGGACCACGAGGCCCCCACCGACGAGGTGCCCGCGACGCGCCACGAGGGTGCGTTCTTCCCCCCGATGCGCATCGTATGTGCGTACTCGACCGTGCGCTTCGAGCGGCCCGAACGAGAGACCGTGGTGGTCGGCGGGAACTACGCCCGCATCCTCACGGAGCTCGCCGAGTTCGACGGGCCCGTGCCCTGGGAGGTGCTCGCGCGCCAGATCTGGAAGGCCGACGAAGCCGACGGGGCTCGCGCGTGGGGCGGCTCGTATGGTCGGTCAGCCCGGGCGGGACGATGCCGCAGCCGATCATCCCGGTGGAGCCGGAGCAGAAGGTCCAGGAGCCGGACCGCGTGCAGCAGGACCGCACGCAGCAGGCCCCGAGGGACCGGTCGAGGCGGGGCCGGGGCAAGGGCGGAAAGCAGCCCTGAGGTCGAATCGGTCGGATCGCCGACCTATGCTGGGGCTCGTGCGCGCGCTCCCCACCTTGTTGATCGCGGCCACGCTCCTGCCGGGCTGCTCCAGCGGCTTCACCGACGGGGCGCTGCTGTGGCGCGGCTTCAACCACAAGTGGGACTACAACCACCGACTCGGTCGGATGGGCGACCGCATCATCGATCGGGGCTGCGTGGAGGACACCTGCGGGGGCTTCTCGATGCACGCGGGCGCGGCCGGCCCCGAGCGCGATCACATGGACTTCACGTCGTACTACTCGCGGGTGCTGGCGGAGGACGTGGCCTTCGCGACGGTGGACGTCGAGCACGTGCTCGGCGCGCGCAACAGCGGCCTGGTCGAGCGCCCGGGGGAGACGGTCCGGCTCTCGGTCGAAGACTTTCCGAACCTGGAGGAGCGGGACAACTACGCGGTGATCCTGGGGGGGTTCGACCTCACGTCGCAGACGCCGGACGACAAGCTCATGTTCTTCCAGCTCGCGGCGCAGGGCGCCCGGTGGGTGGCGAACCCGCGGGAGGTGGCGGTCGAGTACGACATCGGGCTGTCGATGCACTGCAGCACGGACGACTGCGAGGACAACTTCTTCGAATACCTGGTGAAGGCGTCGTTCGTGGTGGTCGCCTGGGACGGGGACGACGTGCGCTACACGGAGGACTCGATCAACCGCGTGGATGCCTGGGACGCGTACCCGTGGTGCGTGAACGACCAGGGTCAGGTCGACGCGCCGGACTGCACGCTGCGCGGAGACGGGCGGAACGAGGACGCGGCGGAGCCCGTCCTCCAGCGGACGGAGCGGGAGATCGAGGGCATCGGCGGCACGCAGAATGCGTTCCTCGGGTTCAAGAGCATCCTCGTGGGCCTCGGTGAGCAGGACTCGCCGGACGAGCCGAAGGCCCAGCACATGCTGGCCTTCCGCATCGCGATCCACCCGAAGGACCACGACCCCTCCACGGGCCGCTTCTCCTACGACCTCGACATGCTGTTCAAGAACTGGCACCGGGGCATGCAGGACTCCGACGCCCCCGAGGCGCGGTTCTCCTACGCCGAGACGGGCGCCGCGACGTGGCGGGCGGAGATGGCCCTGTTCCAGCTCTTCGTCTACAGCCGGATCGACCACGGCGAGCTCAACGCCGAGATCCAGTGGCCCGCCGACGGCGACTACACCAGCAGCACGGCCGAGCGCTGGTCGTCGCTGGAGTTCAACCAGCGCGGGTTCTAACGGCCGGGCTGGTCGGCCGAGTCGTCGTCGTCGCCGCTGAAGTCTTCGACCACCTCGGCGCTCCGGAAGCCCCCGGGATTCTGCACCAGGAGTGGGAAGAAGCGGTCGCGGCTCATCGCTCCACCTCCTCGAAGCGCGCGTCGACGGCGGCGCCGAAGCGCCTCACGGCGGCGCGCGCGTCGGGGGTGAGGCCCGCCTCGGAGCGATCCACAGCGGCGCGGGTCTCGGGATCGAGCGTGGCCTCGTCGCTCCGCGCGGCGGGGTCCGCGAGGCCCACCTCGACGGGCGGGGACACGACGGGCTCGGCGTCCAGGGTGCGCGCTCGCAGGCCCACGAAGGCGCCGGGCACGCCCGGATCGGCGCCGTCGGGCACCACGATCTCTTCGGGGGTCGGCTCTTCGCCCGCGGAGTCGTCGTGGTCCACGACGTCGTCGTCGTCCACCCCGGGGGTCGGCAGCTCGTCGGGATCGCCGCACGCAGCGGCGGCGATGAGGAGGAGGGGGCACAGGAAGGAGCGCGTGACGGCGAGGGTACAGACGAGCGGGCGGAGCCTCGACGTCGGTCCTGCGCGGGTGGTAGACCCCCGGCCGTGGACGTGAACCAGCCCCCGGTGCCGGACGCGCTCGAGGCCTCCGTGGCGGCCGCGGCGGCGGGCGAGCAGCCCACCGGCGACGACCTCCTCGACCTCGCGGACGAGCTCACGTACCTGCTCGAGGGCGCGTTGCCCTACCTGAACGTGGTGAAGATCAACTCGACGGACGACCCCCGGCGTCGGCTGATGGGTACGTCGTTCTGTACCCGCGTCAAGGAAGCGGCCGCGGTGGTCGGGGATCTCGAGGCGGCGCTCGGGGCGGGGGTCGCGGGCCGCGACGTGCAGTGCGCGGGCTTCTCCATCGACGACCAGGCCTACGTCGACTTCGTCGCCGGCGACGTCACCGGCCGGGTCCGCGTCACCGTCTACGGCTGAGCCGGACGGGGCCCGGCCGACCGCGCTCGGCTTGCCCCACCCGTGAGCGTCGGGGCGATCGCCGCCCGCCGAAACACGGTGTTTACCCCCGCCCGTGAGCGTCCAGGCGATCACCGCCCGCCGAAACACGGTGTTTACCCCCACCCGTGAGCGTCCAGGCGATCACCACCCGCCGAAAC
>CAZEKB010000174.1:0-10239 GCA_964512225.1 uncultured Rickettsiales bacterium
CCTAGTAGAGGTTCCCGCCGCGGAAGCCGCCGGTGTAGTCGATGTACACCGTCTTCCACTCGCTGAAGAACTCCACCGCCGTCTTGCCCTGCTCCCGCGGCCCGATGCCGGTCTTCTTCATGCCGCCGAAGGGGAGCTGCGCCTCGCCGCCGATCGTCGGCGAGTTGACGTGCAGCATGCCGGTCTCGATGTCGTCGACGTAGCGCATCACGCGGCCGATGTCCTGCGTGTACAGCGACGACGTGAGCCCGTACTCGACGTCGTTGGCGACGGAGATGCCCTCCTCGAACGAGGACACGGCGATGACCGACAGGACGGGGCCGAAGATCTCCTCCCGCGCGACGCGCATCCCCCGATCGACGCCCGCGAAGACCGTCGGCTGGGTGAAGTACCCGTGCGCGAGGTCGCCCTCGGTCGCCTTGTCCCCGCCGCAGACCACCCGCGCGCCCTCGGCCTTCCCGATCGCGAGGTACTCGTGCACCTTGCCGTACTGGTCGTCGTCGACCGACGGCCCCATCGTGGTCGCCGCGTCCATTCCGTTGCCCGGCACGACCTCGGCCGCGGCCGCCCGCATGCGGTCGATGAACTCGTCCACGACCGACCGATGCACGATGGCGCGGCTCGTCGCCGTGCAGCGCTGGCCGGTGGATCCGAAGGCGCCCTTGGCGGTCGCGGCGACCGCCATCGCGAGGTCGGCGTCTTCGAGCACGATGATCGGGTTCTTCCCCCCGAGCTCGCACTGCACGGCCGCCCCGCGAGCGGCGCCCCGGGCGTAGATCAGGTGCCCGATCTCGGTCGAGCCGGTGAAGGAGATGGCCTCGATGCCGGGGTGCTCCACGATCCGCGCCCCCGCCGTGGCGCCGTGGCCTTGGACGAGGTTGACGACGCCGTCGGGCACGCCCGCGTCCCGGAAGACCTCCACCACCAGCTGCGAGCACCAGGGCGTCTGCTCGGCGCCCTTGAGCACGACCGTGTTCCCGGCCACCAGCGCGGGCGCGATCTTCCAGGCGGGGATGGCCACCGGGAAGTTCCACGGCGTGATGAGGCCCACCACGCCGAGGGGGCAGCGCACCGTGTACGCGAAGGTGTCCGACATCTCCGAGGGAATCGTCTCGCCGCTGAACCGCCGGGCCTCGCCCGCGACGAAGTCGACGATGTTCGCGCACTTCTGGACCTCGCCCTTGCCCTCGCCGCGGATCTTGCCCTCCTCGCGCGTGAGCACGGCGCCGATCTCGCCAGCCCGCTCTTCGAACAGCCGGGACGCCTTCGCGACCATGCGGCCGCGCACCGGAGCGGGCACCTTGCGCCAGGTCTTGAACGCCTCGTGCGCCGCGTCCACGGCGCGGTCGACGTCGGCGGCGGTGGAGTCCTCGGCCGTGCCCAGCACGTCCCTCGTGTCCGCGGGGTTGAGGCTGGGGATGCGGCGGGACCCGCCGCCTTCGACCCACTGTCCACCGATGAAGTTCAGGAATCGCTCGCTCATGACCTCTCCGAAACCGTCCGGCGCCGGGTTTGCGCCGGGGGCCGGGAGGTTACACTCCTCAGCCGTGAGCGACTCCGAACGACCGACGACGCCCGTACTCGCCGAAGAGAGCGAGGCCGATGGAGCCGAGGCCGAGCAGGCCCCGCTGTTCCAGCGCATCGACGAAGCGGTGGAGAAGGAGCCGTCGCCGCTGCGTCGGCACGCGTTCCCGCTCGTCGGCATCTGCCTCCTGGTGTTCCTCGCGATCGTCACGTCGATGGACTGGCGTTCCTGGATCTCGGAGGCGGTGCTGCCCCCCGAGTTCGCCCTGAACCGCACGGAGTTCCGCGGCCTGGACGACCAGCGCGTCGCCGTCGACCTTCACCTCGACGTCACCAACCCGAACACGTTCGGCGCGCAGATCCTCAGCTACACCATCGCCTTCAGCGTGGACGGCGTGAGCCTCGTCAACGACCGGATCGACCGGGTCGTCGACTTCCGCGGCGGCGCGACCGACGACCTCCTGATCCCCGTGCGCGTCCGCTGGCGGGAGCTGGCGGACCGGATCGCGCACCACGCGGCCCGGGGCGACCTCCCGGAGCACCTGCCGTTCACGGCGAGCGGCACCGCCCAGGTCGCCATCCCCGGGGGCTCGCTCTCCGTCCCGTTCAACTACACGGGCGACTTCCCGGTGGTCGTGCCGCCGGCGATCGCCCCGTGCGACGTGGGCATCGCCCAGACGAGCGTCACCGCGGTTCGGCTCGAGGTCGACGTGTGCGTGACCAACCCGAACGCCCGCCCGATCGGGCTCAAGGACGTCCGCTACGAGCTGCGGGTGAACGACCGCACCCTGGTCGAGGCGCAGCTCGGCGAGGATCTGAAGCTCGGGCCGCGGGAACAGGGCCGCGTCTCCATCGTCGGAGCGATGTCCGTGGAGGACGCCGGACGACGCCTCGTGGCGGCCGTCCTCGGCGTGCGGACCGAAGCCGACGTACGCGTGATCGGCGCGGGCGAGTACGAGAGCGGCATCGGGACCGTCCCCCTGCACTTCGACAGCTCCGAGACGATGCGCCCCGGCGCTCGCTGAGTCGACGCCCCGGCATCGAGTCCCCCGGGGGCGGGGGTCGCGGGGGGTTGATACACTCGTCCCCTTCGAGGAGGCCCCAATGGCGGCGACGTTGCCCGGATTCGAGTCCGCACACCCCGATCTTCCCGGCGACCGCGCCGAAGCCGACTTCCCGGACCACAAGCCCCGGTACACCAAGGGCCAGGCGATCACGGAGGCCGCGCGCTGCCTCTACTGCTACGACGCGCCCTGCATCCAGGCCTGCCCCACGTCGATCAACATCCCGGAGTTCATCCGCAAGATCGCCACGGGCAACGTCCGCGGGTCGGCCCGCACCATCTTCGACTCCAACATCCTGGGCATGTCCTGCGCCCGCGTGTGCCCCGTCGAAGTGCTCTGCGTCGGCAAGTGCGTCTTCAACCACGAGGACATCCCCCCGGTGCAGATCGGTCGGCTGCAGCGCTACTCGACGGACATGGCGTTCGAGAAGGGCTGGACCTTCTGGACGCCCGGCGAGCCCACCGGCAAGCGCGTCGCCTTCGCGGGGGCGGGCCCGGCGTCCCTGGCCGCGGCCCACGAGCTGCGCAAGCAGGGCCACGAGTGCGTCGTCTTCGAGAAGCGGAGCCTGCCCGGCGGCCTGAACACGACGGGCGTCGCCCCCTACAAGATGATCGCCGACGCCTCCCTCGCGGAGGTCGCGTGGATCACCGAGTCCATGGGGATCGAGGTCCGCTGCGGCGTCGAGATCGGCAAGGACGTGACCTGGGACGCGCTGCTGGGGGAGTTCGACGCGCTGTTCATCGGGCTGGGCCTCGGGCCCGACTCCCACCTCGGGCTCGGCTCCGACGGCCTCTCGGGGATCATCGGCGGCGTCGAGGTGATCGAGAAGTGGAAGACGGGCGGCCCGTCGATGGTCGAGGGCGTGACCGACGCGGTGGTGATCGGGGGCGGGAACACGTCGCTGGACGTCGTCCGCGAGCTCCTCGTCCTCGGCGTCCCCAACGTCACGCTCACGTACCGCCGCGGCGTGGGCGCGATGCCCGGCTACGAGCACGAGTGGAAGTACGCGCGCGTCGAGGGCGCCGAGGGCTCCTGGAACACGCAGCCCGTGGCCTTCGAGCAGGCGAACGGCGCACTCTCCGGCGTGACCTGTCGGCGCACCGAGTCCGACCCGTCCGATCCCTCCGGCCGACGGCTGCAGGAGGTCGCGGGCAGCGAGTTCACGATCCCCGCGCAGCTCTGCGTCGTGGCCGTCGGCCAGGGCAAGCTCGCCGAGCTCCTGGGGTCGATCCCGGGCGTCGAGCTCGACTGGGGCAAGCTCAAGGTGGACGAGGACGGGCGAACCACGAACCCCCGGGTCTTCGGCGGTGGGGACGTCGCGAACGGCGGCAAGGAGGTCGTGAACGCCGCGGCCGAGGGGAAGCGCGCCGCGCACGCCATCCATCAACTGCTCAGCGGAGAGGGGAACTAGCCATGGTCGATCTCACCTCGAACACCGGCGGCATCATCTCTCCGAACCCCTTCTGGCTGGCCTCGGCGCCGCCCGCGAACACGGGCGATCAGGTCATGCGGGCCTTCGACGCGGGCTGGGGCGGCGCGGTCTGGAAGACGCTGGGGACCCCGATCACCAACGTCAGCTCCCGCTACGGCGCCATCCACCACGGCGACCGGCGGATCCTCGGCCTGAACAACATCGAGCTGATCACGGACCGGCCCCTGGACGTGAACTTCGCCGAGATCGCCGAGGCGAAGCGGCGCTACCCGAACCACGCGGTCATCGTCAGCCTGATGGTGGAGACGCGCGAGGAGTGGAAGGACATCATCAAGCGGTCCGTGGACACCGGCGCGGACGGCCTCGAGCTGAACTTCGGGTGTCCCCACGGCATGTGCGAGCGCGGGATGGGCTCGGCCGTCGGGCAGGAGCCGAAGGTCAACGAGGAGATCACCTCCTGGGCGCGCGACTACTCGTCGATCCCGGTGCTGGTGAAGCTCACTCCGAACGTGGGCGACATCGTCCCTCACGGCCTCGCCAGCCAGCGCGGGGGCGCCGACGGCGTGTCCCTGATCAACACCATCAAGTCGATCATCAGCGTCGACGTGGACCGTTTCGTGCCCGAGCCCCGGGTGGGCGACCGGTCCACGAACGGCGGCTACTGCGGGCCCGCGGTGCGGCCCATCGCGCTGCACATGGTGGGGCAGCTGGGGCGGAGCAAGGAGTTCAACCTGCCGATCTCGGGCATCGGCGGGGTCGGCACGTGGCGCGACGCGGTGGAGTTCATGCTCCTGGGAGCGTCGTCGGTCCAGGTCTGCACGGCCGTCATGCACCACGGCTTCCGGATCGTCGAGGACATGATCGAGGGCATGGAGACGTGGATGGCCGAGCACGGCTTCGAGACCACGTCCGACTTCATCGGCCGAGCGATTCCGCACTACACCGATTGGGGCGATCTCGACCTCAACTACAAGGTCATCGCGAAGATCGATCAGGACAAGTGCATCGGTTGTCAGAAATGCTATGTGGCGTGCTACGACGGATCGCACCAGTGCATCCATCTCCCCGAGGGCGCCGAGGCCGTGGATCCGGTCGTCGCCGCCAAGCTGAAGGACCGCGACGCGATGGGCGTCGACTGGGCGGCCCGTGTCCCGTTCGTGGACGAGGCCGAGTGCGTGGGCTGCAACCTCTGCCAGATGGTCTGCCCGGTCCCGGACTGCGTGACGATGGTCGAGGTGGAGAACGACGGTCCGCTGCTGACCTACAAGGACTTCGTGGCCCAGGAGGCCGCGCGCAAGGCCGCGCGCAAGGGCTGATCGTCCTCGCGGTCGCGGCCCTCGCGGGCTGCGTGGACACCGCGCCGCCGGACAACCGCGACCCGGTCGTCAGGATCCTCGCCCCCGAGGCGGACGCGGTGGTGTCCGAGGCGCACACGCTCGATCTGTGGGCACGGGTCACCGACCCCGACGAACCCAATACGAACCTCGAATACCTGTGGTCGTCGGACTTGGCGGGCGATTTGCTCGACGGGCGTCGGGGCGTGCAGAGCGAGACGGGGAACGAGGAGGCGGTATGGGCCGGGCCGCCGCCGGGGGATCACGTGCTCACGCTGCGGGCGTGGGACACGGACGACGGAGACGCCGAGACCACCGTCGCGATCAAGGTGACGCCCAACACCGCCCCGACCTGCGAGATCCTCGCCCCCGAGGCCGCGTCGCGACTGACGCTGCCGGCGACGGGGTTCATGAACGCCGAAGGGACCGCGTCGGACCTCGAGACCCCGGCCGACCTGACGATCCGGTGGGAGGACCGCGACGGGGTGGTGCTCGGCGAGGCCAACCCCGGGGAGGACGGCGCCTTCATCACCAGCTTCCCGGCCGTGCCCGGAGCCATGACGCTCGTCCTGCGCGTGATCGATCCCCAGGGCCTGGAGTGCGAGGAGCGCGTCTCCTTCACCACCAACTTCCGACCGACCGCACCCGAGGTGGAGCTGTCGCCCGATCCGCCGTCGATCTTCGAGGACCTGGTGGGCGCGGTGACGGTCCCGGCCACGGATCCCGACGGCCCCGACGAGGTCATCTCGTACCGCTGGGCCTGGCAGGAGCACGAGCTCTGGGTCACGGGAGCGACGACCGACACCATCGCCGCCGCCGAGCTCGCGCGGGACGAGGTCTGGACCGCGTACGTGTACGCCGTCGACGTGGAGGGGGCCGAGTCGGAGCCGGGGACGGCGTCGGTGACCGTCCCCAACTCGCCGCCGACCCCGCCCCGGGTGGTGATCCAGCCCGACCCCGCCGGCCACGCCGTGGATCTGGCCTGCGTCGTGGTGGAGCCCGGTACCGATCCCGACCCCGCCGATACGCTGACGTACGAGTACACGTGGTCCGTGGGGGGCACGCCGAAGCCGTGGGAGATCGCCTTCACCCAGTGGTCGGAGACGACCATCGGCGACATCTGGGAGTGCTCGGCGAAGACACTGGACGGCGGCCTGGCGTCGGAGGAGTCGGAGGTCGCTGACGTCGAGATCGTGGAGGGCTGCAACGCCGGGCTGTTCGGCGGAGCGGGGGCGGTCACGGTGCCCGACCACGTGAACCTCCGCCTCGGGTCGGGCGACTTCGCGGTCGAGGCCTGGATCCGACTGCTGAGCTACGGACCGACGAGCAACCCCACCGCGATCGTGAGCAAGCGGACGCCCGCCCAGAACGACGGGTGGTTCCTGGGCATCTGCGGCGCCCAGGAGGGATGCGCCGGGGCCCCCGCGTGGAAGGTCTCGGGCGACGGCGACCCCTCGATCTCGGGCGTCGACCCGCTGTCCCTCAACGAGTGGCACCACGTGGCGGTGTCCTACGACTCCACGTTCGGGGTGCAGTGGGCGTCGCTGTACGTGGACGGCGAGTTCGTGGCCGGCGACCAGATGCCGCAGCCCAACATCTCGACGACCGTCGCCCTCATGATCGGCGACGACGCGGGCGGCGCATCGGGCGCGAACCACATCGGCATCATCGACGACGTGCGGCTCAGCACTACGAACCGGTACCCGGACTCCCAGGGCTTCGTCCCCGCCCGGACCCTCTACACGGACGGGTTCACCGAGGCGATGTGGGGCTTCGAGGAGGGGACCGGCGCCGTGGTGCACGACCTCTCCCTGAACGGTCACGAGGGACTCAGCGCGGGCATGACCTGGGCGTCGATCTCGAGCTGCGACATCGACCGGCCTCCGACGCAGCCCGCCCTGGGCGTCACGCCCGCCGAGCCTCCCGCGGGCGTCGCGCTGACCTGCGACGTGGACGCCCCGTCCCTGGATCCGGAGGGCAACCCGGTGACGTACCCGGGCCAGTGGCTCAGGAACGGGTCGAGCTGGACGACGTTCACGAACCTCCCCGATACGCTGCCCGCGGCCGACAACACGGGCACCGACGAGTGGTCCTGCATCGCCGGGGGTTTCGACGGGACCCTCACGTCGGACCCGGGCACGGCGGTGATCTGGAGCGGGTTCACGAACATCTGCACGCTCACGGTCACGGACCCGACGTCGGCGGTGAGCCAGATCTGCTCGTTCAACGCGCCGGTCGACGGCCAGGTCCGCATGACGATGGAGAACCCGGACGGCTCCTCCGACGGGGTCTTCTCCGTCGACTCCGGCAACGCGCCGCCGGTGCCGATCCAGACGGGCACGCAGGCGGGGGGCGTCGGCGGGGCGACGGTCATCCCGTACGTGCTGCACGACGTGGAGTTCAACGTCCCCGGCGCGCCCATGAACCTGGGCGTGTCGTACGACCCGACGCTGGGGTCGGCGAACACGGGGACGGACACGCTCACGGTCGACTACGTCCCCGGCCCCTGGGTCGAGCCGTGGGCGCCGGGATACATCGGGACGGCCACCGTCGGGCCCACGGACGCGAACGCGGTGTCGTTGGGGAGCGCGACCATCCCGCCGGACGGGCGGCTGCTGTTCCAGTCGATGCAGTGCGGCACGGGAGGGGGCGGCCAGGGGGTCTACGCGGACGCGGACGGGCTGCCGGACAACGACCTGGTGGCGCTCGTCCCCACGGGCGACCCCAACCAGTGCACGGTGGCCAACGGCGTGTGGACGCAGTCGATCGACCCGGACACGTACGACTTCTCGGTGCAGCTGCAGGACGCGTTCTTCCTGGACAACGGAGGCACTCGCAGCGTCGACGTCTACTGGTACACGCCCTAACGGGTCGCTCAGCGCTTCTTGCGCTCCTCGCGTCGCTCGTCCCGCCGCTCTCGTTTCTCCTCCCGGCGCTCTCGCCGCCCTTCGAGGCGTGCATCGCGACGGAGCTTGCGAGCCTCGCGGGCCGCCTCCCGCTCGCCGGTCTTGCGCAGGAACCGCACGACGAGGTTCCGCTTCTTGCCGTCGCGTCCGCCCGCAAGGGAGCGCAGGACGGGCGCGGCCTCGGGGGCCATGGACTCGCACAGGGCGCGGATCGCTTCTCGGGCGGGCCTGCCGGAGTCGTCCAGGGCGATGCGACCGTAGACGGAGAGGGCGCGCCCGGACCGCATGCGACGCAGGGCGCGGAGGACGGCGATCTGGACGTCGTCGTCGACGGCGGCCCAGCGCTCGGAGCGGGCGAGCTCGAGGAGGACGGATTCGCCGTGGGGCACGCCGTACTCCGCGAGGGAATGGGCGGCGGGCTCGGCGAGGCGGGGGTCGACGGCGAAGAGGGAGCGGCGCAGGGCGGCGGCGGTCTCGGGCGGGGGAGCCTCGCCGCCGGCGTAGACGACGTAGTCGCCGGACGCGGGTCGATCGGGATCGAGGGAGAGGGCCCACGCGGCGAGGTCGAGGTCGGCGGCCGCGGCGGGCGAAGCGAGGCCGAGGACGGCGCCGACGAGGACGGCGCCGAGGCGGGTCACGGCTCGAGGAGGATCAGCTCGATCCGGTTGTTGGCCTCGCGGCCCTTGGGGGTGCGGTTGGTGGTGACGGGGGTCTCGCCGCCCATGCCCACGACGTCCATCCGCTCGGTGGGGACGCCCTGGGTGAGGAGGAAGTCGCGGACCCCCGCCGCGCGCTCTTCGCCGGCGCGCACGAGGGCGTCGGGCTCCCCGCGGTTGTCGGTGTGGCCCTCGATGCGCAGGCGCCGGTGCTCGCTGAGCATGAGGACCTGGGCGACCTCGCGGAGGGTGGGGTGGGCGGTGCCGAGCAGGACGTTCATGCCGGGGGCGAAGTCGAGCTTCCGCTTGAGGAGGAGGCGGTTCCCCTCCACGGCGAGGAGGGTGGGGGCGAAGTCGGGGCAGCCGTCGTCGTCCTCGAAGGAGTTGAGGGTCTCGGGCTGGGCGGGGCAGAGGTCGGCGTCGTCCATGACGCCGTCGGCGTCGTTGTCGAGCTCGGGGCAGCCGTCCTCGTCCTGGAAGCCGTCGCTGTCCTCGGCGTCCATGGGGCAGGGGTCGAGGGCGTCGGCGATGCCGTCGAGGTCGTTGTCCGGCTCGGGGCAGCCGTCGTGGTCCTGGAAGCCGTCGAAGTCCTCGAGCTCGAGGCCGCAGCCGTCGTCGGGTTCGAGGACCCCGTCGCCGTCCTGGTCGATCCACGGATCGCGCGACGTGTCCGCGACGACGGGACCCCGCACGCCGCAGGAGAGGCCCGCGGTGGTGGCCCTCCCGGCCGCGTCCAGCCCGGTGTCGAGGTGGTTGGTGGCCCGAGCGAGGTCACCCTCGCGGATCTCGGCCGAGGCGAAGCGGTAGGCCATCTGGGCACGAGCAAGCTCGGCGGGCGCGCACTCCATCGCGCCCATGGACTTGGCCTCGTGGATGCGGGACCGCAGCGTGCCGTGCCACCCCTGGACCGCAGGCAACGGGGCGCTGCAGCCCGCGGCGACGACGGCCGCGAGGATCAGGGCGAACCGAGTCACTCGGCCCCGCCCTCCTCGGGCGCCTCGGCGGGCGGATCCGCGGACTCTTCGGCGCCGTCCTCGGCGGCACCTTCGGGGGGCTCGGCGGCGGGTTCGGCGGCAGGTTCGGCGGCGGGTTCGGGGGCGGGGTCCGCGGGCTCGGCGGCGGGTTCGGCGGCGGGCTCGGAGGGCTCGGCGGCGGGCTCGGCGGAGTCCGCGGCAGGCTCGGCGGCGGCGTCCTCGGGGGCGGGGTCGGCGGGCGCGGGGTCCTCGGGGGGGGGCTCGAGGTCGGGGAGGGGCTCGGGGATGGGGGCGAGGGGGGCGCCGCCGGGGGGGGGGGGGGGCGGGGGGGGGGCCAGCCGCGGGCGGG
>CAZEKB010000175.1:0-10118 GCA_964512225.1 uncultured Rickettsiales bacterium
ACCCCCGTCCGAGAGGTCGCATGAGGCATCCGCTCAATGCGAGATCCAGACCCTCCTCATTCCTCTCGCTGACTGGTTGCACGCGGACGTGCCGGGGCGACCCCCGGAATACGATTCTGCCGGCCGAACCGGGTCCGCGGGGAGCGGGCGTCAAAACGGACGAAGCCCCACCGGGTCTCCGGCGGGGCTTCGATGGTGCGCGATACTGGGTTTGAACCAGTGACTTCTACCGTGTGAAGGTAGCACTCTACCGCTGAGTTAATCGCGCAACGGAGGCGGGGTTTACCGCCGGCGAACGAGCCAGTCAAGCCCCCCGCTGCCCTCGGAGAACCGATGAAGAAGAGCGAGCTGATCCAATCCGTGGCCGAGAAGGCGGGCCTCACCCAGGCCCAGGCGGCGCGCGCCGTCAACGCGTTGACGGCCACGATCAGCGAGGGTCTGGCCGTGGGCGACCGGGTCCCCCTGATCGGGTTCGGGACCTTCGACGTACGGCTTCGAGCCGCGCGACGCGGCCGCCACCCGGCGACCGGCCGACCCATGGAGATCCCCGCCCGCAACCGCGTTCGGTTCCGCGCGGGCAAGGAGCTCAAGAGCGTCGTCTGATTAGATCAGATCACGCTCCGAGAAGAAGAAGCTGATCTCGATGGCGGCGTTCTCGGCGCTGTCGCTGCCGTGGCAGGCGTTGCGCTCGATGTTCGTCGCGTAGAGCTTGCGGACCGTGCCGTCGGCGGCCTGCTCGGGGTTCGTCGCGCCCATCACCGCGCGGTGGTGAGCGACGGCGTTCTCGCCCTCGAGCACCTGCGCGAAGATCGGGCCCTCGGTCATGAAGGCGACGAGGTCGTTGTAGAAGGGGCGCTCCTTGTGCACCGCGTAGAAGGCCTGGGCCTGCGGGACGGAGAGGCGTGTCTTCTTGCACGCGACGATGCGCAGGCCGTTGTCCTCGAAGTGCTGGAGGATGTTGCCCGCGTTCCCGGCCGCCACGGCGTCCGGCTTGATCATGGAGAGGGTGCGCTCGATAGCCATTTCTTAACTCGTTGCCTCTTGCAGCAGGCCTCGCTCGTCGAGGAGGCGCTTCATGGTTCCGCCGATGTCTCCCGGCGACTTCACGACCGCGATGCCCGCGGCCGCCATTGCTTCCATCTTCCCGGCCGCGGTGCCCTGACCGCCCGAGACGATCGCGCCCGCGTGGCCCATCCGCCGCCCCGGAGGCGCCGTCTGCCCCGCGATGAACCCGACGACGGGCTTGTCGCAGTTCTCGGAGAGCCAGGCGGCGCCCTCCTCTTCGGCCGAGCCGCCGATCTCGCCGATGAACACGATCCCGAGGGTGTCGTCGTCGGCCGCGAACAGCTGGATGGCGTCGAGGAACGCGGTCCCGATGATCGGGTCGCCGCCGATGCCGATGCACGTCGACTGGCCGATGCCGAGGGCGGTGAGCTGACCCACCGCCTCGTACGTCAGCGTGCCGGACCGAGACACCACGCCGACCTTGCCGGGGAGGTGGATGTGGCCCGGCATGATGCCGATCTTGCACTCGCCCGGCGTGATGACGCCCGGGCAGTTGGGGCCGACCAGCCGAGTGCTGCCCGCGGCGAGCTGCTCGCGCACCGGGATCATGTCCCGCACCGGGATGCCCTCGGTGATGGCGATGGCCAGCGGCAGCTCCGCGTCGATGCACTCGAGGATGGCGTCGGCCGCGAACGGCGGCGGCACGAAGATCGCGCTCGCGTTGGCGCCGGTCTCGGCGACGGCCTCCTCCACCGTGTTGAAGACCGGCACGCCGTGGGACGACTTCTGCCCGCCCTTGCCGGGGACGACGCCCGCCACGACGTTCGTGCCGTACTCGATGGCGGTCCCGGTGTGGAAGCCGCCGTGCTTGCCGGTGATGCCCTGGACGAGCAGCCGGGTGTTCTTGTCTACGAGGACTGCCATGCGCTCAGCTCCTCAGCGCCGCGACGGCCTTGCGGGCGCCGTCGGCCATGGAGTCCGCGGGGGTGATGGCGAGGCCGGATTCGGCCAGCATCTTCTTGCCGAGCTCGACGTTCGTGCCCGCGAGCCGAACGATGAGGGGCACCTGCAGGCCGGTCTGCTCGACCGCCGTGATGACGCCCTGGGCGATGACGTCGCACTTCATGATGCCGCCGAAGATGTTCACGAAGATCGCCTTCACCGCCGGATCGGCCGTGATGATCTTGAACGCCGCCGTGACCTTCTCGGCCGTGGCGCCGCCCCCGACGTCCAGGAAGTTCGCGGGCTCGCCGCCTTCGAGCTTGATGATGTCCATCGTGCCCATGGCGAGGCCCGCGCCGTTCACCATGCAGCCGATGTTGCCGTCGAGCTTGATGAAGGAGAGGCCGAACTTGCCCGCCTCGACCTCCGCCGGGTCCTCTTCGGCGAGGTCGCGCATCTCCACGACGTCCGGGTGTCGGTACAGCGCGTTGTCGTCGAAGTTCAGCTTCGCGTCCAGGGCGATGACGTCCCCGTCGCCGGTGACGACGAGCGGGTTGATCTCCGCGAGCGAGCAGTCGTACTCGCTGTACGCGCGGGCGAGCGCCTTGAGGAACTTCGTGCCCGCGCGCAGCTGCTTCTTCTCGGTGAGGCCGAGCGCGAAGCAGACCTGCCGCGCCTGGTAGTCGGCGAGGCCGATCGTGGGGTCGATCCAGACCTTCTTGATCTTCTCGGGCGTCTCGGCGGCGACCTTCTCGATGTCCATGCCGCCCTCGGTGGACGCCATGACGACGAGCCGGCCCTTCGCCCGGTCCAGCAGCATGCCCAGGTAGAGCTCGCGCGCGATGTCGCAGCCCTCCTCGATGTACAGCCGCTGCACCTCCTGGCCGCCGGGGCCCGTCTGGTGCGTGACCAGCTGCATGCCGAGCATGTCCGACGCGATGGAGCGGACCTCGTCGAGCGAGCGGGCGAGCTTCACGCCGCCGCCCTTGCCGCGACCGCCCGCGTGGATCTGGGCCTTCACGACCCACAGGCTCCCGCCGAGCTTCTCCGCGCCCGCGACGGCCTCGTCGGCCGTGAACGCGACCTCTCCGCGCGGGGTCTTGACCCCGAACTTGCGGAGGATCTCCTTGCCCTGGTGCTCGTGAACCTTCACTTGATGCTCGCGACCAGGTCCTTGACCTTGCCCGCCGAAGCGTCGAGCGCCTCCCGCTCGGCGTCCGAGAGCGGGACCTCGATGACCTTCTCGATGCCGCCCGCGCCGATGATCGTGGGCACGCCGAAGTAGATGCCGTCCTGGCCGTACTGGCCGGTCAGGTGGGCGGCGGCGGGGAGGACCGCCTTCTGGTCCTTGAGGTAGGCCTCGGCCATCTTGACCGCCGAGGCGGCGGGGCTGAAGAAGGCCGAGCCGTTGCCGAGCAGGCCCACGATCTCGGAGCCCGCCTTGCGGGTGCGCGCGACGATGGCGTCCAGCGTCTCCGAGTCGAGCAGGGTGGTGACCGGGACGCCGCCCGCGTTGGCGGTGGAGACCAGCGGGACCATCGAGGGGCCGTGACCGCCGAGCGTCATCGCCTGGACCTGGCCCACGGAGATGCCGATGCCGTCGGCCAGCAGGTAGCGCAGGCGCGCGGAGTCGAGCACGCCCGCCATGCCGCACACCATGTTGGTGGGGAAGCCGGTCTCCTTCTGCATCGTGTACACCATCGCGTCGAGCGGGTTGGTGATGACGATGACGAAGGCACCCGGGCAGTGCTGCTTCAGGTTCCCGGCGACGTCGCGGATGATCTTCAGGTTGATGTCGATCAGGTCCGCGCGGCTCATGCCGGGCTTGCGGGGCACGCCCGCGGTCACGATGACGACGTCCGCGCCCGCCACGTCGGCGTAGTCGCAGGTGCCCGTGACTTCGGCGTCGTAGCCGTCGACCGGGCGGCCCATCATGATGTCCAGGGCCTTGCCCTTGGCCTGGCCCTCCATCCGCGGGATGTCGAGCAGGACCACGTCCCCGAGCTGCTTCTGGGCACAGAGGAGAGCCATGATGCCGCCGATCTGGCCGGCACCGATGAGGGCGATCTTGTTGCGCTTGTAGGTCATGTGATCAGTCCATGTTCTCGATGATGGCGGTGCCGAACTCGCTGCACTTCAGCTTCGTGGCCCCGTCCATCAGGCGGTGGAAGTCGTAGGTGACGGTCTTCTTGGCGATGGCGCCCTCGATGCCGTCGACGATGAGCTTGCCCGCCTCGGACCAGCCCATGTAGTCGAGCATCATCACGGCGCTGAGGATCACGGACGAGGGGTTCACCTTGTCCTGACCCGCGTACTTCGGCGCGGTCCCGTGGGTGGCCTCGAAGATGGCCTCGCCCGTGTCGTACTTGATGTTGGCGCCGGGGGCGATGCCGATGCCGCCGACCATCGCGGCCAGGGCGTCGGAGATGTAGTCGCCGTTGAGGTTGAGCGTGGCGATGACGTCGTACTCGGCCGGGCGCAGCAGGATCTGCTGGAGCATCGCGTCGGCGATGACGTCCTTGACCGTGATCTCGAAGCCGTCGTCCGTCGTGACCCGGGTCCAGGGGCCGCCGTCGATGAGCTCGCCGCCGAACTCCTCGCGCGCCACCTCGTAGCCCCAGTCCTTGAAGCCCCCCTCGGTGAACTTCATGATGTTGCCCTTGTGGACCAGCGTGACGGTCTTGCGCTTGTTGTCGATCGCGTGCTGGATCGCCGAGCGGACGAGCCGCTTCGTGCCCTCGGAGCTGACCGGCTTCACGCCGATGCCCGCGGTGTTCGGGAAGCGGATGCCGGTGACGCCCATCTCGTCCTGCAGGAACGAGATGACCTTCCTGCACTCGTCCGTGCCCGACGCCCACTCGATGCCCGCGTAGATGTCCTCGGAGTTCTCCCGGTAGATGATCATGTCCACCAGGTTCGGCTGCTTCACGGGGCTGGGCACGCCCGTGAACCACCGCACGGGACGGACGCAGGCGTAGAGGTCGAGCTTCTGCCGCAGGGCGACGTTCAGGGAGCGGATGCCGCCGCCCACCGGGGTCGTCAGCGGGCCCTTGATGGCGACCTTGTAGGCGCGGATGGCTTCGAGCGTGTCCTCGGGGAGCCAGGCGCCCCACGTGCTGTTCGCCTTCTCGCCCGCGTAGACCTCGAACCACTGGATCCTGCGCTCGCCGCCGTAGGCCTTGGCGACCGCGGCGTCGATGACCCGCACGGCGGCGGCCCAGATGTCGGGCCCGATCCCGTCCCCTTCGATGAACGGGATGATCGGGTCGTTGGGGACGTTGATCGTGCCGTCGGTGAAGGTGATCGGGGTGCCCTCGGTCGGGGCGGCCAGCTGGCTGAAGTTCGGCATGTTCGGAGGCTCCGATGAGCGCGGCCGGTAGGTACGAAATGGCCGCGTCGCCCACGTGGGGCGCGCACTGTAGGTAGGGCCCGAGGGGCCGTCAACGGCGCTTGGGGATGATCCGATTCGATCGACGGAGGCGCGATCTCGGGGCGTGAGCGTCCCCCGGCTACAGCGCCGGGAACCAGAGCTCGAAGGTCGTGCCCGCTCCGGGCGTGGACTCGAGGCGGACGAACCCCCGCGCCTGCCCGACGACGCGCTGGACGGTCGCGAGCCCCAGACCCGTCCCGACCCCCGCCTCCTTCGTGGTGAAGAAGGGCGCGAAGACGCGCGACTGCAGCTCCTCGTCCATGCCCTCGCCGTCGTCCCGGACGGTGAGCACGACGTACCGACCCGCGGGGAGGCCGCGCGCGCGGGCCTCGCCCAACTCGAGCTCCCGGGCCTGCACCCGCATGCGGATCGTGCCCCGGTCGGCGATGGCGTCGCGAGCGTTGACCACGAGGTTCATCACCGCCTGCTCCAGCTCGACTCGATCGAGCTCCGCCTGCAGCCCGGCCTCGGACGCCTCCAGCAGGATGTTGATCCGCACGGGCACGACGCGCCGGAGGATGGGCAGCAGGTCGTCGACGACCGCCGCCACCACCACCGGGACGGGGCTCAGCTCGCCGCCGCGCGCGAACTGAAGCAGCCTCTTGGCCAGGTCGGCGCCTCGCTCCACCGCCTTCTGGACCTCGTCGACGAGCTCGACGTGCTCGGTCCCGTCGAGGTCCGCCCGGAGCAGACCCGCGCTGCCGCCCGCCGCCGTGAGGACGTTGTTGAAGTCGTGGGCCACGCCGCCCGCCAGGTGCCCCATCACCTCCACGCGCTGGGCCTGCCTCAGCTGATCCATGAGCGCCTTGCGGGCTGCGATCTCGGCCTCGAGCTCGGCGGCGTGACGGCGGAAGCCCGCGGCCCGGACCGACCACGCGAGGGCCACGAGCAGGAAGCCGAACACCGCCGCTGCCCAGGGGAACCACGGACGCTGGTGGAGCGCGGGCTGAAGCGCGAAGGCCATCGCGGCGGGCGCACCGGCGTCGCCGTGGTCGTTGCGGGCGCGCACCTCGATCGTGTACGTGCCGGGCGGGAGGCCCATGTAACGCACGAGCGTGGAGGTACCGGCCGACACCCAGTCCTCGTCGTGCCCGAGGAGGCGGTGCTCGAACTGCAGATCGCCGGGCCCCAGCGACAGCGCCACGGCCTGCACCATGAGGTTCCCGCGGCCGGGACCCAGGCTCGCGCCGTCGGTGAGGGCGCGGCCGTCGACCGTGGCCCGCTCGATCGTCATGAGGGGGGGCACGGAGACATCCCGGAACGAGGACGGCTCGACCTCCGCCACGCCCGCGATCGTGGGGAAGAAGAGCTTGCCGTCGGGCGTGCGGGCCCCCGCGGGTGCGACCCCGCCGTTCCCCTCCCCGCTCTCGAGGAGCGTGCACTCGAGCCGGTCGTGCGCGCCGGTCGCGACGCCGTCGATGCTGCTCCGGTGGACGCGGAAGACGCCGCGGTTTCCGTTCATCCACAGCGCGCCGTCGCCCCCGTCGACGATCGAGGAGACGACGTTGTCGCACAGGCCGGTCGATCGACTGAAGCGGTCGATGCGGCGGCCCCGGATGCGGGTGAGCCCCCCGCCGTAGGTGCCCACCCACGCCGTGCCGTCCCCGTCGATGAGGATGGCGCGGACCACCCCCGCGGCGAGCCCGCGGGAGCGATCGATGCGCCGGAGCTCGCCCTCGCGGAGCACGGCGACGCCCTCGTCCGTACCGAGCCAGAGCTCGCCGTCGGGCCCCGGCTCGATGACGCGCACGCTCACCCCTGCGAGCTCCTCCGCCCCCGGCACGTCCTCGGCGATGCCCTCCGAGACGTGCACGAGCCCCCCGCGATCGCGCCCGACCCACCACCCGGTGGGGGAGCGGTGCAGCGAGTAGACGGGCGACGCCCCGAACGTCGTGCTCGTGAGCACACCCGCGGTGGTTCGGTGGTGGAGGTTGGGGCCCGCGCCGAACCAGAGCGAGCCGTCCTCGTCGATCGCCATGGGGCCGACGCACCCGCTCTGCCGGGGGAGCGGCAGGGCGCTGAACCGCCCCGACTCGAGGCGGTGGAGCGCGTCGCAGCCCGCTCCGATCCAGAGCCCGCCCGCGGGATCGGGGAGGACGGTCCTCACCGACGGCGATACCAGGCCGGACTCCGCCCCGTGAACGAGCACGCCGCGGTCTCGGACCTGGAAGAGCCCCGCGCCGTCGGTCCCGACCCACACGGCGCCCTCGCGATCGAGGAGGAGGGCCCGGACCATGTAGCGGTCCTCGGGCAGCTCCACCCGGGCGAACCCGGTCTCACCCTGGGCGTAGACGGACGCGTGGCTCGACACCCAGACGCGGTCCCGAGCGGGGTCGTAGACCACTTCGCCCGCCCAGCCCGCGTTCCCTTCGATGAGGGAGTCGCCCGAGGCGGGGTCCCCCAGCGTGAGCCCGCCGCCGCCGAGGGCGAGCAGGCCGCGCGGATGGTCCGCGAGGGAGTGGGGCGCGGGGCCCGGGGCCGACGACGACGCGGGGGGGCAGTCGCCCGCGATGCAGATCGCCCCGCCCACGACGCCCACCCAGACCCGGTCGTGGGAGTCCACGTGGATCGACCGGACCTCGCGGTCCCGCACGGTGGCCGGCAGCGCGACGACCGTGGCGACCTCCTTCGTCCAGAGCAGCGGCCCCGCCTTCGAGGCGGCCCACACCGAGCCGTCGCTGCGCTGCGCGAACCCCGCGATCGGCGATCCCGCCGCCTCGGCGGGCACGGTCACGCTCTCGAAGACGCCGTCCTCGAGCCGGAGCACGCGCCCGCGCTCGCCGCCCAGCCACAGCGCCCCGTCCTCGGCCTCGAAGATCGACATGAACCGGGCGACGTCGAGGCCCGGCGCGGACCCCATATCGAAGACGCGGAAGGAGTGGCCGTCGTAGCGGGCGAGCCCGCCGAACGTGGTGATCCACAGGTAGCCGCGGCGGTCCTGGAGGATGTCCGTGACGGAGTTCTGGGGGAGCCCGTCGCGGATGGTCCACTGCTCCACCACGAAGCGCCGGGGC
The DNA here is from genome assembly GCA_964512225.1 of uncultured Rickettsiales bacterium. Classification (GTDB taxonomy): domain Bacteria; phylum Myxococcota_A; class UBA796; order UBA9615; family UBA9615; genus CAZEKB01. Next base: position 8,392 of record CAZEKB010000175.1, read on the forward strand.
GCGTCGGGCAGATCGGTGAACGCCGCCGCGGACGCGGGTCCGATGCAGAGCGACAGCGCGCCCACGAGGAGCGCGGTTCGGACGGGACCGATCAGAGGCTCCCCCGCGATCGCCCGGGGGCGTCGTTCAGAGGAGCATGTTCCGCAGGTCGTCGACCTTGTCCGTCTGCTCCCACGTGAAGGAGTCGCCGGTGCGCCCGAAGTGACCGTACGCGGCCGTCGGACGGAAGACCGGCCGCTTCAGCTGCAGGTGCTTGATCAGCCCGGCGGGCTTGAAGGGGAAGATCTCGCGCGCGGCGGTGGCGATCTTCTCGTCCGAGACCTTGCCCGTGCCGTAGGTGTCCACGAACACGTTCATGGGCTCGGCGACGCCGATGGCGTAGGCGACCTGCACGAGGCAGCGCTCGGCGAGGCCCGCGGCGACGATGTTCTTGGCGACGTAGCGGGTGAGGTACGCGGCCGAGCGGTCCACCTTCGACGGGTCCTTGCCCGAGAAGGCGCCGCCGCCGTGGGCGCCGTGACCGCCGTAGGTGTCGACGATGATCTTGCGGCCGGTGAGGCCGGCGTCGCCCATGGGGCCGCCGACGACGAAGCGACCGGTCGGGTTGATGAAGTACTTGGTGTCCGCGTCGAGCAGCTCGGCCGGCAGGGTGTGGAGGATCACCTCCTCCTTGATGGCGGCGCTGAGGGCGGCGTGGGTGACGTCCGCGGCGTGCTGCGAGCTGACGACCACGGCGTCGATGCGCGCGGGCTTGCCGTCCCGGTACTCGATCGTGACCTGGGACTTGCCGTCGGGCCGCAGGAACGGGAGCCGACCGTCGCGGCGCGCGTTCGTCAGCGCCTCGCAGAGGCGGTGAGACCAGTGGATGGTCGCGGGCATGTACTCGGGGGTCTCGTCGACCGCGTACCCGAACATCATCCCCTGGTCGCCGGCGCCCTGCTCCGAGTGCAGGCCCTCGCCCGCGGTCACGCCCTGCGAGATGTCGGGCGACTGCTCCTCGATCGCGTTGAGGATGGCGCACGTGGTCCCGTCGAAGCCCATGTCCGAGTGGGAGTAGCCGATGTCGAGCACGGCCTTCCGCACGAGGGCGGGGACGTTGATGATCGCCTTCGTCGTGATCTCTCCGGCGACGAGCACCAGGCCGGTCTTGACCGAGGTCTCACACGCGACTCGCGAGTCCGGGTCCTGGTCGAGGCACGCATCGAGGATGGTGTCGCTGACGCAGTCGCACATCTTGTCCGGATGGCCTTCGGTGACCGACTCGGAGGTGAAGAAGTAGTTGCTCGGCATGAAGTCTCCAGAGGGATAGAGCGGCGCAAGATAGGCGCGGAACCGGACGCCGTCAAACGTGCATCGGGGGGGTGCTCCGGCGGCGATCGGGTCAGCGCGACCAGCTGACGTCGAGAGCCCCCGTGGACCCCGCCTGATCGGCGTCCTGGAGGCCCCGCCGCATCTCGGCGAGGCGGTCTGCGCCGCCCACGAAGACGACCTTGACCGTCCGCTCGGGGCGCGCCTCGAGGGCGGGGGCGGGCAGCGAGTCCGGGTCGGGAAGCTCCGGGGGGGCCTCGTCCGTCTCCGTGTCCACGGTCTCGTCCGGCGCGTCGGGCAGCCCGCCCGCGATCGGCCGCGCCGGAGCGGCCGCTTCCGCCACCACCTAGGCTTAGTAGGCATAGGCGGGCTACCGCGACGCGGCCAGCATCGCCGCCAACCCCGCCCCCCCCGCGCCC
>CAZEKB010000176.1:0-10111 GCA_964512225.1 uncultured Rickettsiales bacterium
TTGTTTTCGCTGTTTTCACCCCCCCCTAGGGGGGGTTTTTTTTTTTTGTTGTTTTTTGGGGGGGGGGGGGGGGCCCCCCCCCCCCCGGTCCCGGAGTCAGGCCCCCGGGACCGTCGCAGCGGTGGGCCGATCGTCCTTGGTCAGCAGGTAGTCCACCGAGAGCTTCCCCGAGCCGTGCCATACAAAAAGGCCTAGCAAGAAGAGCACCAAGAGCGACAGCTGCAGCCCTTGGTTCGGGGCGAACAGCCCGTCGGTGGCGTGTACGAAGAGCACCGCGCCGAGCAGGATCGGGATGTTCACGGCCGCGGCGATGCGGCTCCCGAGCCCGATGGCGAGGCACGAGCCGCCGACGATGTGAGCGGCCACCACGACCCAGGCGGCCAGGGTCTGCATCTCCCCGAGGTTGCCCGCGAGCTCCTCGAAGGCCTGCATGTTCACGATGAAGTAGATGCCCTTCAGCGCGAGGGCGGCGCCGAGGTAGATGCGGAGCGCAGCCATGGGCTTGAAGGCCTTGGCGAGCTCGGGCAGGGGCGGCAGCGTGATCCAGGGCTTGCGGTCGGCGGCGGCGGCCCGACGGTCCGCCAGCGCGCGTTTGAACTCGGCGTCCGCCGTCGCCTCCTGCGCGGGCGAGAAGGTCACGAGGTAGGTCGCGAACGAGCACACCAGGACCAGGCAGCCGAGGATCAGCAGCGCTGTCGGCCAGGTCACGTTCTCGGCGCGGAACAGGAACCCTGCCGCCACCGCGCCGGCGTTGCCCCCCGCCCCGACGATGCCCGCCACCGAGCCGAGGGCCTTCTTGTTGATGAAGGGGACGACCGAGAAGGTCGCGCCCTCGGACATCTGCACGAAGAGGCTGAAGAGGACCATCGTGCCGATGGCGACGGGGAGGATCGTCATGCGCGAGAAGAGGATCAGGGCGAGGCCCTCGATGAAGAGCCCGATGAAGAGCCAGCGGACCCGGCCGCGGAGGCCCCAGCGCTCGCCGAACTTGTCGCCGATGATCCCGCCGGTCGTCCGCGCGAAGATGTTCATGAGTCCGAACAGGCCCGCGACGAGCCCGGCGGTCTTCAGGTTCAGGTCGAAGTAGTCCTTGTAGTAGAGCGCCGCGACGTTGTTGATCGTGAGCTCGATGCCGAAGCAGGCGGCGTAGACGACGAACAGGGCCCAGACCCGCTTGTCCTTGCAGGCCATGAGGAAGGTGCCCTTCACCTTCTCGGGGGGACGGTATTCGCCGCGCGCCCGCAGGTCCTTGAAGTTGCCGTCGGGCAGGTCGGTGGTGAAGAAGTAGTAGGCGATGCCCGTGAGGAAGCACACGACACCCGCCACGACCATGGACAGGCGCCAGCTCCAGAAGTCGCTGTATCCCAGCCCCACGAAGGCGGCGAAGATCAGCGGCATGATCATCTGGGTCACGCCTCCGCCGAGGTTGCCCCAGCCGGCCGACGTCGCGTTGGCCGTCCCCACGCAGTTGGGCGCGAACATCACGGACGTGTGGTACTGCGTGATGACGAAGGCGCCGCCGATGGCGCCGATGGCGAGGCGGAACAGCAGGAACGACTCGTAGCTGCGAGAGAAGCCGATGCCCATCACGGGGAGGGACGCCAGCAGGAGCAGCCAGGTGTAGGTGAGCCGGGGGCCGACGCGGTCGCACAGCCAGCCGATGGCGAGGCGGGCCACGATCGTGACCGCCACGGACGCGATGATGGTGTTTCCGACCTGGACCTTGGTCAGGCCGAGCTCGTCCCGGACCACGGCCATGAGCGGCGCGATGCCGAACCAGGCGAAGAAGCATAGGAAGAACGCGAACCAACTCATGTGGAACGCGCGCATCTGCGGCGTCCCGAGGCTGAACAGGTTGATTCGTGTGGCTTTGTTCTTGATCACGACTTCGTCGGACATCGTCACGGCCTCCGGCACAGCAAAACCGTCCACGTCGCGCCATTCGGTGCGGCGATGGGAGCCCCATCTTCGGGAGCATGGTCCGTGCCAGATCGGCCCGATTTCTCGCGCGCGCGCCAGGGGGCTCGCCCGGTGGCGGTTTCGGTCTCAGCGGAGTGGGTCTACGGGACTCGATCCCGTGGGAGCCGGCCCGCTTCGGGCCCGCCGGGAGTGCCCTTGGGCACAGCCCCGCGAGGGTGGGCTCAGCAGGGGCGTTCGGCACCCTTTCGGGCGTAGAACCACCAGTTCACCGCCAGGCATGTGGCGTAGTACGCGGCGAAGCCGTAGAGCGCGTTCTCCGGGGTCCCTGCGCTGATCTGTTGGCCGAAGATCTTCGGGATCAGGTACGCGCCGTAGGCGGCGACGGCGGCGGTCCAACCCAGGACCGGGCCCCGCATGTCCTTGTCGAACAGGACACCGATCATTCGGAACGTCGAGCCGTTTCCGATGCCGGTCATGGCGAAGAGGAGGATGAAGAGCAGCAGGAAGGGGACGAAGTACTGAGTGGGGTCCTCGGACTGCGCCGCCGCGGCCGTGAACCAGCCCGCGCCGATGGTGGCGCCCACCATGATGATGGTGCTCCAGTGGGTGACTCGAGAGCCGCTGTCGAGCTTGTCGCTCAGCCAGCCGCCGACCGGTCGGATCAGGGCTCCGACGCCCGCGCCGATCCAGATGAACGCGGCCGACTTGAGGCCGGTCGGGTCGCCCGCGTGCTCGCCCACCCGGATCACGCCGAAGACGTCGTCGATCAGCTTCGGGAAGGCGTTCGCGTAGCCGATGAAGGACCCGAAGGTCATGACGTAGAGGTACGTCATGATCCAGTTGTCCCGCTCCGAGAAGATCGCGAACTGTCCCTTGAGGTTCTCCTTCGTCTCCGCCGGTGTGAGGTACCTCAACAGCGCCAGCGTCACGACGATCGCGACGGCCGCCACGATGAACGTCTTGAGCAGGACCGGGAAGCCGCCCCAGGGCGTGATGAGCAGGACGACGCCGACCCCTGCTCCGGCGAAGCACAGCGCGGTCAGCCACAGGTACTTGCCCACGGCGGCCGGCGTCGAGCCGACCCGGTGGAAGGGCATGTTGTCCATGAACAGGAAGGCGAGGAGGGCGCAGGTGACCAGGATCGGCACCCACACCAGCCCCGCGTTCTGCACCCACATCTGCGCGGTGCCGCCGTCGAGCGCGTAGGAGTACGGGTCGCCGCCCACGCCCCCGAAGAGCCCGAACGTGATGACCCAGGGGATGACGAACTGCATGGCGCTGACGCCGAGGTTGCCCAGCCCCGCGTTGAGCCCGAGCGCCAGGCCCTGCATGCGCTTCGGGAAGAAGAAGCTGATGTTGGACATCGACGACGAGAAGGCGCCGCCGCCGGTGCCGGACAGCGCCGCCAGGATGATGAAGATGTAGAACGGCGTCTCGGGGTTCTGCAGCGCGATCCCGGCCCCCAGCGCCGGCAGGATCAGCAGCAGCGTCGTCATGAACTTCACGTTCCGGCCGCCGCAGATGGCGATCATGAACGAGTTGCCGATGCGCAGCGTCGCGCCCGCCAGCCCCGCCACCGCGGGCAGGGTGAAGAGCAGGCCCCGGTACGCCGCCTCGCCGTAGGGCTGCCCGTCGTTCATGAAGGTGAAGTTGAAGAGCTCGCCGTCGGTGCCGAAGTGCAGCTTCTGGATGTACTTCGCGACCATCCCCCAGTAGATCCAGACCGCGAAGCCCAGGAGCAGGTTCGGGATGGAGATCCACAGGTTGCGGTTGGCGACCTTCTTGCCCTCGGACTCCCAGAAGGCGTCGTCTTCGGGTTCCCAGCGGGTCAGGCGGCTGGCGGGGTTGGGTCTGTCGGTCATGGGTCTTGGTCCGTTCCGAGGCTCGGGACGCAAGGAGCGCCGCATGTCGCGGCGCCCCCCATGAGCGAGCAGGTCTCGACGTGGGTGGCGGTTCGGCCGCCGATGTGGGTCAGCACCTGGAGGTGGGTGCGGGTCCCGTGGGTCGGGCAGTGGACGACCATCGGCAGTTGCAGGTCGATGCCGTGGTCCTCGATCTTGTGGGCGACGTGAGGGGCGTGGGCGATCATCATCCGACGGATGACGGTGTGCATCCAGACGAGGCACAGCAGGGCGAGGCCGAGGAAGAACATCCACGTCGTCGTCCACAGGCCCGTGCCCTCGAGCAGGTACCCGAAGACGATCGGACAGACGAAGCCCCCGAGCCCGCCCACGACGCCGACGATCCCGCCGACGGTGCCGACGTCCGCCGGGTAGTACTCGGGGATGTGCTTGTAGACGGCGGCCTTGCCGATCCCCATGAGGATGCCCACGACGAAGGCGAGGAACGTGAAGATCCAGATGTTCGCCTGGAAGTAGATGTGGGTCTCGCCCCGGGCGATCAGCTGCTTCTTCACCACCTCGTCGCCGACCTCGACGATCGGGTGCTGGCTGAACGACGACGTGGGCCAGACCAGCGTGCCCTCACGGCGGGGCCCGGTGTCGGCGAGCCCCTCGAGCTCGTGGGCGGCGCCGTCGACCACGATCACGTCGTCGGCCACGGCGGTGACGGTCCCGGTCTTCGAGGCCATGACCCCTTCGCCCGGGGACTGGATGTCCATGCGCGGGACCACGAGCAGCAGGCTGCTCACCGCGATGCCGCCGAGCACCCAGTACATGACCGTGCGCGCGCCGTAGCGGTCGGACAGCCACCCGCCGAGCACGCGGATGACGCCCGAGGGGAAGGTGAAGATGGCGGACATCATGCCCGCCATGGCGACGCTCACCGTGTAGACGTTGACGTAGTAGGGGATGAGCCACTGCGCCAGCGCCACGAAGCCGCCGAAGACGAGGAAGTAGTACAGCCCGAACCGCCACACCCGGATGCTCTTGAGCGGGGCCAGTCGCTCGACCAGGGAGCGCTCCGCGGCCCCCTCGGGCTGCTTGGGCCAGGTGAAGAGCCAGAAGAGGATCGTGGTCGCGACGAGGCCGCCCGCGTAGATCCGCGGCATCTGCCGCCAGGCATCGAGGTTGCTGCCCCCGTCCGTGAGCCAGCTCAGCAGCGCCGGCGCGCCCATGGCGGTGATGGCAGCGCCCGCGTTGCCCGCGCCGAAGATGCCGAGGGCGAGGCCCTGGTGCTCCTTCTCGAACCAGACCGCCGAGTAGGCGATCCCCACCGCGAACGTGGCTCCCGCGAGGCCGAAGAGCAGGCCGCCGCCGATGAACTGCCAGAAGGTGTCTGCGTAGCTGTCCACCCAGGCCCCGAGGGCCGTGAGCAGCATCATGATGGCGAAGACGCCGCGTCCGCCGTAGCGATCGGCGAGCATCCCCGCGGGCAGCCGGAAGACGGCGCCGGTCAGGACGGGGATGCCGATGAGCCAGCCCATCTGGGCCTTGTTGAAGTCGTAGACCCCGCTGTCCACCAGGAAGGTCATCAGCACCCCGTTCATCATCCAGACGGCGAAGCACACCGTGAAGGAGAGGGTGTTCGCCGTAAGAACGGTGATTGCCTTACGGCGGTCGGTCATGACTCCCTCGAAAGGTCGTGGTCCGGATCAGTTGTTCTTCGGGCGGGTCGGGCTCCAGGGGGTGCGGGGGTCGCGGATCGAGGCCTTGTTCCAGTTCCAGATCACCTTCTGGTAGGGCCGGGTGATGTAGTGCAGCGGCGCCACGATGAAGTGGACCAGGCGGGTGAACGGGACCATGAAGATGATCACGAAGGCCCCGAAGATGTGCAGCTTGATGACCCCGGGAAGGGCGTACACGGCGGCGGTCTCGGGGGCGAACTTGAACAGCGACCACAGGTAGGGCGACAGGTCCGCCGCGAACCACGACGAACCCCAGCGGAAGCCGAGGGCGATCCAGCACCCGAGCACGACCTGGATGAGGAGCAGCACCTCGATGGCGATGTCCATGCGGGTCGTGACCATCTTGACGCGCTCGTTCGTGAACCGACGCATCAGCAGGCCCACGAGGCTCACCAGGACGCTCAGCCCGAACGTGAACGCGGCGCCTTCCAGGATGATCAGGCGCACCGGGTCGCCGTTCCAGGCGAGGATCGCGGGCGGCACGAGGAACGCGACGAGGTGCCCGGCGAGGACGATCAGCAGCCCGATGTGGAACGGCATCACGCCCCAGAACAGCTTGTCGCCCTCGAGGAACTGGGAGGACAGGGAGCTGACCTTGAACCCCGTCGCCCGGTAGCGAATGGCGACGCCGACGACGAAGACGATCATCGCCACGTACGGGAACGCCACGAACATGAAGGAATTGAGGGCGTTCATTGGTTTCTCCCGATTCCGTAGATTCGTTGCCCGGGCGGTTGCTGCCGGGGCTGGGCGAGCGCGGCCGAGGGCTTGCGTCCCGCGCCCTTCTCTTCGATGTCCAGCTCGCGCCCGATGGACGCGAGGAACGGGCTCGTCAGCTCCGGGCGGCCCGAAGGTCCGATGCCGAAGTCGTGCCGCACGACGTACAGCAGGGCGATCAACGCGTTGCGGTACACGGTGGCGCGGGCCAGCGAGGTCGCGATGAGCGTCTTGTTGTACTTCTGGTAGACGGCGTTGCGCGCCTCGGTCTGCTTCTCCCCGAACTCGCGGACCATCGTCTCGAGCGCGGGGTGCAGGATCATCTCGACGAACTCGAGCACCGTCTCGTGGTCGGCCCAACGGGCGAGCAGCCGCAGGACGTTGGGGAGGTGGTCCGCGAGCTCGGTGCCGCAGTCCACGCCCGCGGCCCGGTGCTCCCGGCGCAGGTTCACGAGCACCTCGGCGCGCTTGTAGTCGTCGCCGAAGGTGATGTAGCCGATGTCCAACGTGGTCACCGCCTGCACCTGGAAGGAGCGCGTGAACAGCTCCTGGGCCTCGTCGACCTGCGCGTCGGTCAGGGTCTCGCCCCCTCCGGGGAGGAGATCCGCGAAGTCGCGCAGGGCGGGCGCGGCGTGCTCGTAGCGACCGTCGACCCAGGCCAGCGCTGCCTGGACCTGGGCCGGCAGCTCGCGCCCCGGATAGTCGAAGAGCGCCGCGAGGAGCTCGTAGTGGGCCATGGACTCCATGTTCAGGAGCCTCGGGCCGCCGACCCGTCCTTGAAGCCGAAGCCGGTGTTGCCCTTGACGTCGCCGGTGTACTCGAGGAGCTCGATCGCCTGCTCGCGGTGCGCCGCGGGCACGACGAAGCGGTCGTCGAACTTGGCCAGGGAGGTCAGGTAGTAGATGTCGTCGGCGAGCTCGGCGGTGAGGCCGACGTCGGCGAGGGTGGCCTCCGCCTTCTCGTCGCTGACGTCGCCCACGGTGACCCGGCGCCGGTGGATGCGCACGGCCATCAGCTTCTTGAGCCGATCCTTGACCTTCTCCTCGTCGCCGTTGCTGAACAGGCTGGCGAGGTACTTCATGGGCATCCGAGCTTCGTCGATCGTGCCCCAGAGCTCCTCGGTGCTCGTGTCGTACAGCCAGTTGTCCGGCCAGTACTTCGCGATCTCGTGCATCTTCTCCGACTGCGCCGTGTTGTCGACGTCCTTGACCGAGGCCATGACGGGCAGCATCGGCGGCACGTAGAAGAGCATCGGCAGCGTGCGGAACTCGGGGTGCAGCGGCAGCGCCAGGCCCCAGGTCTTGATGAACTTGTACGTGGGCGAGAACTGCGCGGCGTGGATCGTCGAGTCGGCGATGCCGTTCGCCTTCGCCGACGCGATCACCTTCGGGTCGAACGGGTTCTGGATGATGTCGAGGTGGTTGTCGACGAGCTTGGCGTCCGACGACGAGGCCACGTCGTGGATCTTGTCCGCGTCGTAGAGCAGCACGCCGAGGTAGCGGATGCGACCCACGCAGGAGTGCATGCACGCCGGGGCGTAGCCCGCCTCGATGCGCGGGTAGCACAGGATGCACTTCTCGGACTTGCCCGAGTGCCAGTTGTAGTAGCTCTTCTTGTACGGGCAGGCCGTGACGCACATCCGCCAGGCGCGGCACACGCTCTGGTTGATCAGGACCACGCCGTCTTCGCCGCGCTTGTACAGCGCGCCCGAGGGGCACGATGCGACGCACGCGGGGTTCAGGCAGTGGTTGCAGATCCGCGGCAGGTAGAAGAAGCACATCCGCTCGAGCTGGAACATCGCCTCCTGCTCGGCCGGGGACAGGTCCTTCATGTTGGGATCGTTGCGCGCGTAGTCGGGGGTGCCCGACCAGTCGTCGTCCCAGTTCGGGCCCATGCGGATGTCCATGGGCTTGCCCGTGATCATCGAGATCGGACGGGCGGTCGGCTGGTCGTCGCCCGCGGGGGACTCGATCAGGTCCAGGTACCGGTAGGTGAACGGCTCGTAATAGTCGTCGATCACCGGCATGTTGGGGTTGTGGAAGATGTTCCGCAGGCCCTTGCTCTTGCCTGCCCCCTTCAGCTCGATGCCGTCGCCGCTCTCTTCCCAGCCACCCTTGTAGATGTCCTGGTCTTCCCACTTCGTGGGGTAGCCCGTGCCGGGCTTCGTCTCCACGTTGTTCCACCACATGTATTCGGCGCCCTTGCGGTCCGTCCAAATGTTCTTGCAGGCGATGGAGCAGGTGTGGCACCCGATGCACTTGTCCAGGTGGAACACCATCGAAACTTGTGAGCGAATGTCCATCTCAGGTCTCCTCGGCTCGATGCGTGGAGGGAGTCATTAGAAGACCACCTTGTCCATGCGCTTGATGATCACGTGGGTGTCCCGCTGGGGAGCGATGGGCCCCCAGTAGTTGAAGTGGTAACTGAACTGGCCGTAGCCGCCGGCCAGGTAGTTGGGCTTCAGGTGGATGCGCGTGAAGCTGTTGTGACCGCCCGCGCGCTTGCCGCCTCGAACCTGGGACTTGGGGATGCCGACCGTCCGCTCGGGCACGTGGTACACGATGCAGACGCCCTTCGGGATGCGCGCGCTGACGGTGCAGCGGGTGCAGTAGACGCCGTGGTCGTTGTAGACCTCGACCCAGTCGTTGTCCTGGATCCCCATGGCCGCCGCGTCGGGCTCGCTGAGCCAGCACGGCTCGCACCCGCGGGACAGCGTCAGCATCCGGTGGTTCTCCATGTAGGTGGAGTGGATGTGCCACTTCCCGTGCGGGGTGAGGCAGTTGAGGATCAGCGCTTCGCCGCCCTGGAGCGTCTTCTTGAGGTCCCCGTAGGCCTCGGGCTTGGGCGACGGCTTGTACGTCGGCAGGTTCTCGCCGTACGCGATGTACATCTCGTGGTCGAGGTAGAAGTGCTGGCGCCCGGTGAGGGTCCGCCACGGCACTCGCATGTCGACGTTGTAGGTGTACGCGCAGTACGCCCGCCCGTCGTTCATCAGCCCCGACCAGAGGGGGGACGTGTTGTAGCGACGCGGCTGAGCCTGCAGGTCGGCGTAGCGGATGCGCACGTCCTCGCTGCCCTTGCCCAGGTGCACCAGGTCGATGCCCGTCTTCTTGGACGCGTTCTCGTAGGCGCGCACGTTGAGCTTGCCGTTGGTCAGCGTCGACAGCTTGAGGACCGCGTTGGCGGCCCACTCGTCTTCCTGGACCGACGGGAGGGTCTTGCCGTCGAACTTCCGCACCGGGAAGTGGTTCGACGCGACCATGTCGTCGTACTCGTCCGCGGCGTCGAAGTGGTTGCCGTGCGCCCCGAGGCCGGCGTCTCGAATCCGATCGCCCAGGGTGATGAACTTCTCGTACAGCAGCGTGTAGTCCCGCTCCACGACGCCGAGCTTGTGCATCGTCTTGCCGGGCACGGCCTCGCACTCGCCGAGGTACCAGTCCTGGACGGTCCGCATCGCGATCTCGCCGGGCGAGTCGTGGGCGATGGGCGCGGAGACGATGTCGGTCTTGGTGCCGGTGAAGTAGTTCTCCGCGGCCGCCGACGTGGCCTTGGCCAGCGTCTTGAAGATGTCCCAGTCCGTCTTCGACTCCCACACCGGCGGGATGGCCGCCGACAGGGGGTGGATGAACGAGTGGAGGTCGGTGCTGTTGAGGTCCGCCTTCTCGTACCAGGACGCGGCGGGCAGGACGATGTCCGAGTACAGCGCCGAGCTGTCCATGCGGAAGTTCAGATTGACGATCAGGTCCATCTTTCCGCGGGGGGCGACCTCGTGCCACTTGAGGTCTTCGGGCCGCTCGTCGGAGTCTTCGCCGATCGCGTTGCTGTGGGTCCCGAGGTAGTGCTTGAGGCAGTACTCGTGCCCCTTCATGGAGCCCATGATCGCGTTGC
>CAZEKB010000177.1:0-9913 GCA_964512225.1 uncultured Rickettsiales bacterium
CCCCCCGGGGGTCGTCCAGTGGGTAGAGCCCGGGTGGGGCGATGGGGTGGGGTCGGGGGCGGTCGCGGGAGGCCGTGGTGGCCGCCGCCCGGGCCGCGGCGCGGCCGTCACCACGCGCGTCGGCCTGGATCGCGCGCAGGAGATCGGTGATGACCGTCGGCGGGGCGGTGGTGTCCGGAGAGGTGTCCGAGGCGCCGATCCACACGGGCTCGCCGAGGCGCGCGCGGCCGCCCTCGGGCTCCCCCACCGAGCGTCCCTCCCGGGCCCACAGGAGCGCGTTGACGATCGTCTGCGGGAAGGCCAGCCGCAGGGGCAGGTCGCTGTCGGCGAAGTCGAACCCCCACCCCACCCAGCGCTCGCCCGCCGGGCCCCGCCGCGCCAGCGCGATCGCGCCCGAGGGGGACCCGAGGAGGCGGACGTCCCGGTCGTGGGCGGCCAGGACCGAGCCCACCTGCACCTGCAGATCCCGCAGCACCACGCCCGCGAACAGCGGGTGCTCGTAGTTGAAGTCCGTCACCGCGGGGCTCTCGTGGCGCGCCTCGAGCCGGAACGGGGTCTGGTCCGGACGCGGGTCGATGAAGAACGCGCGGGGAGGCGCCTCTCCGAGGCCCGGGCCCCAGCCGTCGAAGAAGACGAGGTCCACGTCGTCCGCGATCCCGGCGCCGCGCCGGGCGTAGTCGGAGGGCGCGACGCGCGCCAGCCGCACGCCGGGCAGCAGCGCGAGCACCCGCTCGAGGAAGCGGTTGCCGTCGGAGACGAGGAGGACGCGGGCCTCGCGGACCGGCTCGATCCAGCCGAAGGCGCGGTCGTCGGGGGCGAGGACGTCCGTGGTCGCGAGCCCGTCGGGCACGCCCTCGAAGGTCGCGTCCCGCACCACCGCCTCGATCCCGCCGCCCGGCAGCGGGGCGAAGCGGTACCGGCGCGTCACCTCCTCGCCCGGCGGCAGCTCGACGACGGCCTCGCCGAGGATCGCTTCGGGCGTCTCCAGCGCCAGGGTGGCGGTGGCGGGCCAGGGCGACGCGTTCAGCACCCGCACCAGGGCCTCTTCTTCGGCGGGGAGCCCCTCGGAGCCGCGCAGGTCGAAGGCGGTGACGGCGAGGTTCGGTCCGGGCGTGAAGGGCGAGCGGAGGAGCACGCGCCGGCCGTCGGCGGCGGCGAAGGCGGCGACGATCGCCTCGGCCTCGGGGGCGTCGGTGAACACCTCCACGACGGCCCCGCCCGACGGCCCCGGGGCGCTCGTGGCGAGCCGGAGCGCGGCCTCCAGATCGCCCGCGACGCCGTCCACGTCGAGCATGCGCAGGGCGAGCCGCGCCCGGCTGCGGTCCCGTCCGAACGGGGCGAGCAGGGCCGGGGTGCGGCCCGCGCCGACGATCGCCACGCCCACCCGCGGGGGCAGGGCGTCCAGCTCCGTGATCAGGGCGTCTCGCACCGTCGCCAGGCGCGTGCGTCCGTCGGGCTCCCGGGCCTCCATGGACAGCGACAGGTCGACGATCCAGAGCCGCTCGGTCGGGGCGCCCGCCGCGGCCTCCGCCCCGTCGGACTCGGGGGCGCGCGGATCACCGAGCGCGGCGGCCAGCCCCACGAGGACGAGGAGCTGCAGCGCGAGCATGAGCAGCTCCTTGTAGAGCGGGTTGTGCCGCTTGGGCAGCACCCGGGCCCAGATCACGTGGCTGCTCACCTCGATCTTCGGGGGCCGGGGCCGCAGGAGGAAGAGCGCGACGGCGACGGCGCAGGCCACCCCCCCGATCGTCGCGACGTCCGAGGACGTCAGCCGCTCGAAGACCCAGGGCATCGCTCAGGCGAGCAGGCGTTCGGCCCGCATCGTGCGCAGGACCATCTCCTCGAAGGGCTGGTCGGAGCGTCCGTGGGCGCAGAACAGGTTGTGGGCTCGGGCGTAGTCGCTGAGCGACCGACCGTGCGCGAGGAACGCGGCCCGGTAGGCGGCGGCGACCTTCTCGGTGACGCGCACGCGGAGGGTCCGACCGGTCTCGCGGTCCTCGAGCAGCACCTCGCCTCGCGCGGGCATGTCGGCCTCCTCGGGGCTGGAGACCTGGAGCATGGCGGGCTCGAACCGGGCCGAGCGGAGGACGTCGATCGCGCTCTTCCAGCCGTCGGGCGCGAGGAAGTCCGAGATCACGAGGGCCACGCCTCGCGCCCGCGAGATGCCCGCGAACGCGCGCATCGACCCTTCGAGATCGGTGGCGGACCCGCCGTCGACCCCGGCGAGGTAGCGATACACCTGCACGGCCTGGGCCTTGTTCCGGGGCGGCGTCAGCGGCTTCAGGAGCCGCTCGCCGAAGGGCCAGATGTGGACGCGATCGAGGTGCGCGAGGGCGATGTACGACAGCGCGGCGGCCACGAGCCGGGCGTACTCGGCCTTCGCGGGGCCCATGCTCCGGCTGCAGTCGACCAGCAGGTGCAGGTTGAGCTCGGTCTCCTCTTCGGCGAGGCGGACCATGAAGCGATCGAGCCGCCCGTACAGGTTCCAGTCGATGTCCTTGAAGTCGTCGCCCGGCGCGTACGGGCGGTGGTCCGCGAAGTCGATCCCGCGCCCCAGCTTCTTGCTCCGGTTCAGGGCGGAGAAGCGGCCCGCGTGCAGGCGCCGAGCCACGACGCGCAGGTACTCCAGCTTCCGCAGCAGCTCGGCGGGAAGGACGGCGTCGGCGGCCCTGGGGGCGCCTTCGGTCACCGCGGGAGCGCTTCCAGGATGCCGTCGACGATGCGGTCGGTCGCGACCCCCTCCGCTTCGCCCTCGAAGTTGAGGATGATCCGGTGCCGGAGCGCGGGCCTCGCGACGGCGCGCAGGTCGTCGATCGAGGCGTTCTCGCGGCACTCGAGCAGCGCGCGGATCTTCGCCGCGAACAGCAGCGCCTGGGCGCCGCGGGGGGAGCTCCCGTAGCGGACCCAACGACGGGTGGAGTCGGGCGCACCCTCGCCGTCGGGGTGGCTCGCCAGGACGAGGCGGATCGCGTAGTCGGCGACGTCCTGCTTGACGAGGACCTCACGCGCCAGCGCCCCCATGGCGAGCAGGGTGTCGCCGTCGCACACGGCGTTCACCGTCGGCTCCGCGGACGTGGTGGTGCGCTCGAGGATCGTGCGCAGCTCCTCGAGCGACGGGAAGTCGACCTGGAGCTTGAAGAGGAAGCGGTCGAGCTGGGCTTCGGGCAGCGGGTACGTGCCGTCCATCTCCAGCGGGTTCTGGGTCGCCACCACGAAGAAGGGGGCGGGCAGCGGGAGGGTCTCGCCGAGGATCGTGACCTGCCGCTCCTGCATCGCCTCCAGCATCGCCGACTGCGTCTTCGGGGTGGCCCGGTTCACCTCGTCCGCGAGCACGACGTGGTTGAACACGGGCCCCTTGTGGAGCTGGAACGACCGATGCCCGGTCGCGTCCTCGGAGATGATCTTCGTGCCCGTGATGTCCGCGGGCATGAGGTCGGGGGTGAACTGGATGCGGGCGAAGCTCAGGTCGAGCGCGTCGCCCATGGCCCGCACGAGGCGCGTCTTGCCGAGACCGGGCACGCCCTCGAGGAGCACGTTGCCCCCCGCGACGGCGGCGATGAGCGATCCGCGGACCACGCCGCGCATGCCCACGATCACCTGATGGATCTCGGTCTCCAGCCGCCCGAAGACGGCCCGGAACTGTTCGGGGTTCATGGGGGCCTCGGTCAGTCGTCGTCGGCGGAGGCGTTGCCCGCGCCGGGGCGGATCGCTTCGAAGTAGCTGTGGGCGTAGTCGCGGAACAGGGGCGGCAGGTACTCGCCGTGATCGACGATGAGGGCCTCCGCCTCGGCGAAGTAGTCGAACATGAGGTCGTCGGCCTCGGACGTGAGCCCGGCCTGGACCTTGTGGCGCGCCATGCGCTCGAACATGCGGTCGCGCTGCTCGGGCGGCATGCGGCCCTGGGCGAGCGTGCCGAGGACCTCTTCCAGAGGGCCTTGCCCGGTGCCGGCGGGGGGGATGAGCGCGCGCAGGCCGTCGCCCGACTGGGTCCCGGTGCCCGCGCCGGTGGCGCCCGCGGAGGTGGTCCCGTCGCCCTTGCCCTTCATGGCCATGGCGTTGTCGCCGTCGCCCTTGCCGGACTGCAGCTTCATGCCCTCGGGGGGCTTGCCCGCGCCGGAGACCGGCTCGTCGGGGGCGTCCGCCGACTGCCGCTTCGGTCCGTCGAGCTCCTCGAAGCCGCTGTCGGCCATGGCGTCCCGCTTGTCCGCCACGGCGTCCCCGGCGGTCGTCTTGACGGTGCGGTCGTCGTCCTTGCGCTTCTTCCCCAGCGCCTTCTCGGCGACGGTCGCCTGCAGCTCCTTGACGAAGTCCTTGAGGAACCGGTTGAACGACTCCTGGGTGTCGTGCCCCTTGTCGTGCGCGCCCATGGACTCGGCGTCGAGGTCGCGCTTGATCATCGACATGTTGTCCTGGACCCGGTCCTCGACGCTGTTGAGCGTGTCGGGGTTGACCTGCGCGCTGCCGGTCATGTCCTCGTTCATGGCCCTGGACACGGCGTCGTCGGTGCTCGTCCGCTTCCCGTACTCCGAGGCGTCGTGGGCTTCGTGGGAGGCGTCCATCTCGGCGTGGTCGAGCTCGCCGAACTCCTCCACGAGGCGCTGGGCGACCTGGGTGTCGTTGAAGAGCTCGGAGACGATCTCGGCCTCCATCGCGTCGGTCAGGGCCAGCTCCTCGAGGGTCGCGGCCTCGAGCGCGTCGAGATCGTCGACGGTGATGCCCTGCTCGCCCTTCTTCGGCTCCGGCGGGGGCTCGATCTCGGGGTCCTCCTCCGGGTCCGGGGCGGGCGGCGGCTCGCGCTTCGCGAGCTTCTTCCGGATCACCGCTTCGCGGGCCGTGATGCGCTGGATGCGCCGCTGCAGGTCGTTCAGCAGGCGCACGGCCTCGCGATCGCCGAGCTCGATCCGCTCGGCTCGGTCGCGGTCGATGGCGGCGAGCAGATCCTCGGCGGCCTGCTCCAGGGGTGTGGGCTCGGGGGGGGCGGTCCACTGCCAGGTGAGGGCGGCGCCGGTCACCAGCATCAGCAACAGGAGCGACGCGAGCGCGGCCGGGCCGAGGCGGGACCAGGCCGGCGTGAAGGCCGCGGCGGCGTCGACCCCCGCGGCATGGGCCCCGGCATCGGCGAGCTGATCGGCCACGAGGGGCGCGTCGCTGCCGGCGAACTCGAGCGCGGTGGAGAGTCGATCCGCCAGGGCGAGGCGGGCGTCCAGCTCCGCGACGGCGGCCGTGGGGGAGGGAGCCGCCGCCCACCGGGCCGCCCCGAGCAGGGCCGCGGGGAGCAGCCACAGGGCCAGGGTCCCGAAGTGGGCGACCACGAAGCCGCCGTCGGCGCCCCACTCCAGGGCGATCGCGTGGACCGACGCCCCCGGGAGGCCCACCACGAGGCCGAGCCCGGCGGCGTTCACGGCCCGCGCGCGCCGCCACCCCGACCGCGCTGCGGCCGCGGCTCGTCGCACGCTCTGGAGGGACCGGTCGCTCATGGCACTGACCGTATCATCGGCCGCGCTGGACACCTGTCAATCCATGACAAGGCCCTGTCAGATCGCGGTCGGCCTCCGCGCGTCAGCTCCTGCGGCGACGGACTCCGAACAGCGCGATCATCGCGAACAGCAGCAGGGTTGACCGAGAGGTCGCCGCGGGGGTCGCGAAGGAGGACTCGCACTCGGCGCAGGCCTCGGGGACGTCCGGCGGGGGGGGCTCGGGCGTCTCGACGGTGAGGGTGAAGACGTCTGCCCACTCGGAGGCGGCGCCTCGGTCGTCGACGGCTCGTGCCGTCCAGTAGTAGGTCCCGTCGGCGGACAGCTCGGTGCGCCAGGACGTCTGGTCGGCCGTGCCCTCGGGCCCGGCGCCGTGCTGCAGGTCCAGCACCTCGTCCACGAGATCGCTGCCCTCCTCGTCGCGGGTGAGGCGGATCTCGTAGCTGATGTCGTCGCCCTCGGGATCGGCGGAGTGGCCGATGACGTAGACCTGGGCGAGGTTCTCGGTCGTCAGGCCGTCCTCGGGGGACAGCAGGACGGGGACCGACGGGGCGTCGTTGTCGCCGCGGACGAAGAAGGAGATGACGTCCCAGGGCGAGGCGGCCCGGAGGTGGTCTTCGGCCCTAACCGGGGCGTAGGCGGTCGTGTTCTGGGTCAGCTCGACGCCCTGGTCGGCGAGGTCCCACGAGACCTCGCCGGTGCCGGTGTGGTCGGCGATGGTCGAGGCGAGGTCGCCCGAGTCGAACGTATCGACGGAGTCCACCTCGAACACGTAGACCGGCTCCACGCCCTCCGGGTCCACGGACTCGGTCGCGGTCAGCACGGGGCTCACGCCCTCGACCTGGTCGCCGTCGAGCGGGTCGAGGAAGACGACCTCGCTGGGCGCGGCGTTGTCCGTATTGACCACGAACTCGGCCGCGTCGGACCACTCGCCCTCGAGGAAGTGCTCGTCCACGCCCCGCACGCGCCACAGGTACCGACCGTCCTCTTCGAGGTCGGTCTCGATCGTGTACGTGGAGTCGCGCTCCAGACCCGTGAACGTGATCTCCGCCTCGACCACGATCTGGCCCGACTCGCGGTCCTCGATCTGGAAGTCGAAGGAGCCCGCGTCGCGGTCCACGTCGGCGAAGTCGCTCCAGGTGAACAGCGGCCGCACGACGTCGACCTCCTGGTCGTCGATGGGGTCGGCCAGGACCGGCTTGTCCGGCTCCTCGTTGACCTCGTTGACGAAGAAGAGCTCGAGGTCGCTGTAGACGCTGTAGACGGTGCCGTCGCTGGCCCGGGCCCGCCACGCGTACACGGTGTTCTCGGTGAGCGGGTCCGCGACCTGGATCGCGGTGGTGCCGGCGGTGTCCTCGGGGACGTCGAGGACCTCGGCGACGAGGTTGGTCATGAGCAGGTCGTCGAACACCTGGAAGTCGTAGGTGATCGGGTCGTTCTGCGGGTCGGTGCTGTTGATGAGCTCGAGGGTGGGCCGGTTGTCGGCGACCTCGGAGTCCGCGATGGGATCGAGGAGGCTCGGGATGGTGGGCCCGTCGTTGACGTTGGGATCGGTCCCTCCGAGGAACTCGTCGAGGTTGTTGATGTTGTCGCCGTCGGGGTCGAGCAGTGCGTCGGCTGGGTCGGTGGGGTCGAGGCCGTTGGCGGTCTCCCAGACGTCGGCCATGCCGTCACCGTCGTCGTCCACGAAGCCGACGGTCAGGGTGAAGATCTGCGTGTCGCTCGCGCCGTCGTCGTCCTCGACGACCAGGGTGATGGTGTAGGTGCCGTCCGAGCCGACCGGCGGGGTGCCGGTGATCTCGCCGGTGGCCGGGTTGATGGACAGCCAGGTGGCTCCGCCGTTTCCGAGGGTCCAGGTGAGGACGTCGGCGGTGCCGGGGTCGTTGGCGACCGCGTTGTAGGTGTACTGCGTGCCCTCGGTGGCGAAGGCCGGCGCCGTGCTCGTGATCTCGGGCGCGACGTTGGCCGCGGTGATCTGCGCCGTCTCCGTGTCGGAGGCGCCGTCGGGGTCGGTGACCGTCAGGGTGACGGTGTAGGTGCCGTCGTCGGCGTACTGGTGGACGACGGGGCTGGCCCCCGTGTCGGTGGTTCCGTCGCCGAAGTCCCACACGAAGGTGAGGTTCTGGTCGTCGAGCGGCCCGGGGTCGCTGTAGGTCGCCGTGAGCGTCTCGAGGGTGCCTTCGTCCGTGGTGGAGGGGACGTTGAGGGAGTCGACGGACGGCGCGGCGTTGGCCACGTTGACGGTCAGGGTATCGCTCCCGACGCCGCCGTCGTCGTCGGTGACCGTGAGGGTGACCGTGAAGGTGCCGTCGTCGAGGTAGGTGTGGGTGGGCGTCGCCGACGTCGTATCGGTGCTGCCGTCGCCGAAGTCCCAGATGAAGGTGAGCGTGTCGGCGCTGCCCGCGTCCGTCATCGTCCCCGAGAAGGACAGGAGGTCGCCCTCGTGGCCCGCCGGCGGCGTGCCCGCGTTGACGGACGGGTTCACGTTCGTGATGACCTGGCTCTCGGTGGCCGTGGTGCTGGAGTTCCCGGCGTCCGTGACGGTGAGGGTGACCGTGAAGGTCCCGTCGTCGGCGTAGGTATGCGAGGGGGTGAGCGACGTGGTGTTGGTGGTCCCGTCGCCGAAGTCCCAGACGAACGTGTGGCCCGTGCCGCCGTCGGTGAAGCTGCCCGCGAAGTTCGCGAACGAGCCCTCGGGCGTCGACGTCGTGGTGCCGATGTTCACCACCGGGGCGACGTTGACCGCCACGGCGGTGAGCGAGTCGCTGCCCACGCCGCCGTCGTCGTCCGTGACGGTCAGGGTGACGGTGTAGCTCCCGAACGACGTGTACGTGTGCGTCGGGGTCAAGGTCGTGCTGTCGGTGGTCCCGTCGCCGAAGTCCCACAGGAAGGTGTGGGTGTCGGCGCTGCCCGCGTCGCTGAAGGAGCCGCTGAACGAGAGCGGGTCGCCCTCGTTGCCCGTGGGCGGCGCGCCCGCGGCGACGACGGGGACGGCGTTGAGGATCGGGATCGTCGCGGGCGTGGTCTGCGCGCTCGCGCCGTCGTCGTCCGTGACGGTCAGCGTCGCGGTGAAGCTGCCGTTGTCCGTGTACGTGTGCGACGCGGTGGGGGTGGACGCCGTGGTCCCGTCGCCGAAGTCCCACAGGAAGGTCAGGGTGTCCGCCGTGCCCGCGTCGGTTGCGGTCGCGCTGAACGTCAGCAGGTCGCCCTCGTCCCCGCCGCTGGGCAGCGTGGGGGTGCCGATCACCGGCGCGACGTTCCCGATCACGGCGTCCAGGGTGTCGCTGCCCGTGGCTCCGCTCGGGTCCGTGACGGTCAGGGTGACGGTGAAGGTGCCGTCGTCCGCGTAGGTGTGGGTGGGCGTGAGCGTCGTGGTGTCGGTGGTTCCGTCGCCGAAGTCCCACAGGAACGTGTGGCCGGAGCCGCCGTCGGTGAACGAGCCCGAGAAGCTCAGCAGGTCGCCCTCGTCCCCGGTCTGGTCCGCGCCCGCCGAGACCACCGGGGTGGTGTTGGCGATCGTCGTCGTCAGCGAGTCGGCGCCCGTGCCGCCGTCGTCGTCCGTGACGGTCAGCGTGACGGTGAACGTCCCCGGGGCGGTGTAGGTGTGGGTGGGCGTGAGCGACGTGGTGTTCGAGTTGCCGTCGCCGAAGTCCCACACGAACGTGTGCGTATCTGCCGAGCCCGCGTCGCTGAACGAGCCCGAGAAGGACAGGGGGTCGTTCTCGTTCGCGGTCTGGTTGGCGCCCGCGCTCACCACCGGGAGGGCGTTGGCGATGACGGCGACGGCCGTGTCCTGGTCGCTGCCGCCGTCGTCGTCCGTGACCGTCAGGGTCACGGTGAACGCCCCGTTGTCGGTGTAGGTGTGCGTCGGGGTCGCCTGCGTGGACGTCGTGCTGTCGCCGAAGTCCCACAGGTACGTGAACGTGTCGGCGGTCCCCGCGTCCGTGGCCGTGGCCGTGAACGTCAGCAAGTCGCCCTCCGTGCCGCTCTGGGTGCCGCCTGCGCCCGCGACGGGGTTCACGTTGCTGATGGTCGCGTCCAGCGTGTCGGAGCTGCTGCCGCCGTCGTCGTCCGTCACCGTCAGGGTGACGGTGAAGGCGGTCGCCGTGCCCGACGGGTTGTCCGCGTACGTGTGCGTCGCGACGGCCTGAATCGACGTGGTGCCGTCGCCGAAGTCCCACAGGTACGTGAACGTGTCCGCGCTGCCCGCGTCCGTGGCCGTCGCCGTGAACGTCAGCAGGTCGCCCTCGTTCGCCGTGAGGTCCGCGCCCGCGCCCGCGACGGGGTTGACGTTGTTGATCAGCAGCGTGTGCGCCGCCGATCCGGCCGACCCACCGGAGTCCGTGACGGTGAACGTCGCGCTGTAGGTGTTGTTGTCCGCGTAGGTGTGCGTCGCGTTCTGGGTCGTCGCCGTCGTCCCGTCGCCGAAGTCCCACAGG
>CAZEKB010000178.1:0-9690 GCA_964512225.1 uncultured Rickettsiales bacterium
GTTGTGGGCGTTTTGGTGCATGTTTGTGTTGTTAAGGGGCGTTTCGTCTGTGTTGGGTGGGTTTTCGGGCCTGTATGGGGGGCGAACGCCGCGTTCAGCCGGGGCCTCGGCGCTCCCCCCGCTCCCCTCCCGCTCCCCTCCCCGCTCCCCTCCCTGCTCCCTCCCTGCTCCCTCCCTGCTCCCCCCCCGGCGGGCCCCCTCCCCGCGACGGCCCCCGCGACGGCCCCCGGGACCCGCTAGGCTCGCCGGGGAGGGTCCATGCAACCCAGTCACCTTGTATCGCCGAGCCGGCCGTCGAGCACACCCCGGCCGTCGACCACACCCCGGCCGTCGACCACACCCCGGCCGTCGACCACCCTCCTGCCGTCGACCACACCCCGCCCCTCGACGACACCCCGCCCCTCGACCAAACCCCGGCCCTCGACCAAACCCCGGCCCTCGGCCCTCGCGTCCCCGCTCCTCGCGTCCGCCCTCGCTGGACTCGTCGTCCCCATTTTCCTCACCGGCTGTCCCGAGACGACGACCGAGCCGCCGACTCCGTCGCCCGACCCCGGCGATCTCGAGTCCGTGACCGGCACGATCGGCCCCTCCGGCGGCGAGCTGTCCCTGCCCGACGGCACGACCTTCGTCGTCCCCCCCGGCGCCCTCGGGAGCGACGTCGAGTTCACCCTGTTCCAACGTCCCCCCGAGACCACCCCCTACGACGGTCACGGCTTCGCGCGCACCCTGTCCCCGTTCGGCATCCGCCCCCACCTCGCCACCCTCGCCGATGCCTTCCGGTTCCGCCTCCCGGAGCCGCGCACCCACCTCGTCGTGACCGGTGACGGCACCATCGACACCGACTCCGACCCTCCCCGCGCCACCCGCGGGCGCATCCACCCCCTGCGCTCCCCCGCCCCCGACGTCGTCGGGGGCTCCGAGTTCCGGTTCGGCGCCACCTCGCCCGCGACCTACCAGCCGATGACCCGCATCGTCGTCGAGGAGCGCGGCGCCCGGAGCGACGGTCTCCTGGGGACCATGCTCGGCCACCCCTGCAGCGAGGCCATGGTCCCGTACGCCGACCCCACCGGGTTCGCCTACGCCGTGGACGACGTCGTCGAGGTCACGAGCGCGCTCGAGACCGACGTGCAGCTCGGCTACGACGGGTACGCGGGCTGGCCCGAGGCGCAGGAGGATCTCCTGCTCGCCGTCGATCGCTTCGCCGCGCGCGTCTGCATCGCCGTCGTCCGGTCCCTCGAGTACTACCTGCTCGAGATGGAGCTCCCCGCGCCCTGGGCCGTCGAGGGCGAAGGGCCCGTCCCGATCACCCTCGCCTGGTCGCCCGACGAGCCCGCCGCCTGCGCCGACGTGACCCTCGGTCGGGCCAACGGCACGGGCATCGAGATCTTCATGAACCCGACCTGCGTGACCTCGTTCCAAGGGTGGCTCGGGTCGGACACCAACGACTCCGCCTTCAACGATCCGGAGACCACCGCCGACAAGCTCGAAGCCACCGTCGCCCACGAGGTGTTCCACTACCTCGACGACTGGGCGAACTGGACCCTCGAGGACATCGGCGTCGTCCCCGAAGGCGACGAGCTCCCCACCGGCGGCTACTTCACCGAGGGCGCCGCCGACGCCGCATCCGAACAGGTCTACGACCAGATCCGGTGGGCCGGCCACGCCGGTCTCCCCCTGTGGAACACGCCGCTCTTCGACCTCCAGTACCGAGTCCACCCCTTCTGGCGCTGGATCGACTGGACGTACGTGGGCGCCGACCGGACGGGGTCCGTGATCCGCCGGGTCCTCTCCGCCGAGCGCGCCGCCTCCGACCCCGCCGCCGTGAACGCCCCGCACTCCGGCGCGGACCTGGACGCCGCCATCGCCGCCGTCACCGGAGCGGACCTCGGGCGGCTGGACGTCCTCCCCGACTTCGCCGCCTCCTACCTCTATCTGCACGACTTCGAGTCCTTCATCATCGCCGTGCAGGAAGAGGAAGACCTGCACACCGACGCCCTGGGCGTGCTCGATGCCGAGGTCGACCCCGGGACGCTGTGGGGCCGGGGGCAGACCCCCTACGTCGTGTTCGACCCGGACGGGGAAGGCATCGCCCCCACCCACGTCGGCGACCTGCCGGAGTTCGCGACCACCACCCTCGAGCCGTACTCGGCCGCGACGTTCGAGATCGAGCCCGCGCCCGCGGCGTCCGTGCCCCTCGCCCTGATCGTCGAGGCGACGGACAGCGTCGGAGAGCCCGGCGGCGACGTCGCCGTGCGGCTCTACCAGGTGGCGCCCGGGGAGTTTCCGTCCCTGCTGTGGTCCCGCGACGATCTGTCCACGACGCCCGGGGCCCCCACCTCCCTGGGGCTCGGGCCCGCGATCGCGAGCGCCAACGACTTCACCCTCGTGGTGACCAACCTGAGCGACGTCGAGTACGAGCTCACGGTGAGCCTCGAGGCCACCGACCCCGAGCTGTACGTGCTCGGCCGAGGCGGCGCCGCCTCCGGCCTGTTCGCGTTCCAGACGAGCGGCTCCTCCCTCACCCCCATCGCCCTCTCCGCCCAAGCCGACGGCGGCATCCCCCTCACCGGTCGGGGGCGCGGCCTCGCGGTGGGCGGTCCCCTGGGCGCGGCCGCCCTCGCCACCGGCAGCGACGGCTGGGTGGCCGCGTTCAGCCTCGCGTCGGATCGCCACGAGGTCGATCTGGACGCCGACGAGACCACCACCGACCCCGGCGCCGAGGACGGCATCACCCGCGCCTTCTTCGACGACCACGGCGCCGCCCCCCGCGGCGTGGCGGTGACGTCGGACGGCGCCGGCGCCCTCGTGGCCCTGGACTCCTCGGTCGTCCTCATCGACGCCGTCTCCCGCGAGCTGCTGGGGGTGGTGTGCGAGGCGGACCTGGGCCTCGCCGCCCCGGAGCGCCCCTGGGACGTCGTGGTCCTGCCCGGCGACGACGTGGCCTACGTCTCCCTCTTCAGCTGGCCGTCTCAGGGCGACCGCGTCCTCGTCCTCGACCTCGACGCGATGCTGGCCCAGGCGCCGGTCGCGGGAGACCCCTGCTTCGTGGACGTCGTGGAGCCCGGCTGGATCGACCTCGGGGGCGACGTGAACCCCCAGCGCATGGAGGTCAGCCCCGACGGCTCGCTGGTGGCCGTCACCCTCTTCGGCAGCGACGCGGTGGCGCTCATCGACACCACCCTGCACACGATGATCGACGCCGCTCCCCCCCACGCCGAGCGCATGCACCTGCTCGTGGACCCGCAGTTCGAGCAGAGCGTCTCGGTCCAGGCGGTCGCCTGGGCGGCGGACTCCTCGGCGGTCTACATCGGCTACGGGTCCGGCTACAACGGGGGACGGCTGTCCGGCTACGGGACCGTGCGCATGTGCCCGCTGAGCGAGGGGCACTGCGATCACGAGGTCGGCATCGAGTACGCGGTGCGAGACCTCGAGGTCGTCGGCTCGGGCGACGAGACCGTCGTGTGGGTGCTCGACAGCGAGGGCTTCCTCACGCCGCTGACCCCCGCCGAGCTCGTCCCCGTGCGGGGGGGCGCGGAGCACAACGAGGGCACCGACCCCTCGGGCCTGTGGGACGGCACCGGCGGCTGCGTACGCTTCGACGGTCAGAACGACTGGTTCGCCGAGCCCTGCCCGTCCGCCGCGGGCATCGGGATGTCCGGCAGCGAGCTGGGGAGCCTCTGAAGATGACCCTCCGCCCCTGGATCCGCCTCGCCCCCCTCCTCGTGGCCGTCGCCTGCGTGCAGGCTCCCGGCGAGACCGACGACGACGACGACGCGACCGGCGACGACGACGACGCCGGGCCCCCCGACTACATCGAAGACCCCATCGACCCGCCCGAGGGCATCTCCGTCTCGGACGTGATCGGGACCGTCGTGCTGCCGGACGGCTTCCGGTACCGGGCGGACGAGCTCTCCGTGCAGACGTACCTCGGCGGCGACGTCCGCGTCCGCTCCGACGGGACCTTCACCACGACGATGAACGTCGACGGCGTGGGCGTCCTCGAGCTGCGCGACCCCGACGGCGAGCCCCTGTGGCTCACGATCCACGCCCGGGGCGAGGACCTGGTGCGGGACGACGTGGTGGTCTCCGCGGGGTCCGGCGTCCTGGCGTCGATGTACCTCGTGCCCGGCATCACCATGGACGAGCCGGTGGGCACCGCGGTGCTGCTGGAGGCCTTCGCGGGCCGACCCTCCTTCGCGGACGCGGCGGGCGCGCTCGCGGTCGATCTGGCCGCCGACCCGATGGCCTGGCACGCCCCGTCGGCGGCGGTGATGGCGGCCACGGAGGCCGTCGCGGGCGAGTTCCTCGAGCTGATCCCCGAGTCCGCGGCGGCGCTGCGGGAGGCGGCCGAAGCGGAGTCGATCGACGGCTCCGGCCAGCGCGACGCCCGCGAGACCGACCAGAACGAGACGAACACGGACCAGTTCGCCGACCTGAACGGGGTGCGCGACGACCTCGTGAAGATGACCGCGACCTTCGAGGGCGCCGATCCGACCTTGATGGATCTCACCATCGAGAACCACGGGGCGCGCCCGGTGTGGGTCTATCAGGACCAGCCGAGCACGGACTTCGGGGTCTTCTTCGGCGACTTCCGCATCCTCGCCATCGTCGGCGCGCGCAACACCGGCATCCCCACGCCCCTGCAGATCATCACCGAGCTCGCGACCACCCTCGGCGGCGCGCTGACCGTGCTGTTCACCCCCGGATTGAGCGTCGTGGACTACATCGGGCAGAGGATGTCCGACTGGCTGACCGCGCTCATCGGGCCGAACGCCGAGCCCCTCGAGGACCTCGACCTCACCGACTACCACCAGTCCACTGTGTCGGTGTACGGGCTCGGCCTGCCCCTCGCGCACGAGGCGAGCAACCCCGCGCTCTTCCTGCGGCACGTCCTGCCCGTCGTGCACGGGGTGATCGCGCAGTTCGTGCTCCCGATCCTGTCGGTCGTCACCAATGGCGTGCTGCGGCAGGCGGCGGGCAAGGAGGCGCTGCGCTCGGTCGAGGCCTGGGAGACGGCGCTGGGGCTCTTCGAGGGCCTCGCATCGGCGCTGAACGAGGTCTTTCAGAGCCACAGCGCGACCCACAGCTACACCGGCTCGCTGGCGTCGCTCGCGGGTGTGATCCGCAGCAGCTTCTCCGCCGACGCGTTCACGTGGCTGCTGGCGCTTGTCGGCGTCCCCACGAGCCCCGCGGCGATCCAGCGGCAGATGCAGACGATCCTGGGGCGGCTGGTGGCGTCCATGAACGCCGTCACCGCGGCCGTGAACATCGCGAACATGATGCTGACCGGCGTCGGGACCCTGGTGACGGCCGTGTCGGTGAAGTGGACGGACACCTACCGCGTCGACCTCTTCGCGGCGACCGAGGACGAGCCGGACGGCGGCGGCGCGGCGGGGGCGGAGTGCACCGGGACGGCCCTGCCGGAGCTCGTGGTCCTCGGGAGGGGGCCGGGCGTCGGGGGGATCGCGACCTATGCCCTGGATCCCGGCGACCCGACGGCGCTCCAGCGGGTGCCCATCGGGGGCCTCGGGGAGTGCTCGCTGGGGGTGGGTCAACCGCTCCGCGACGCGGCCGTGGGCGGCCCCTTCGACGACTGGGTGTACGCGTCGACCCAGAACGGGTACCTCGCGGTCTTCGACCTGTACTGGGGCGGCGAGTTCGACGTCGACTACGACCCCGCGACGACGTCCGACGGCGCGCCGGAGGGCATC
Source organism: uncultured Rickettsiales bacterium (assembly GCA_964512225.1). Lineage (GTDB taxonomy): Bacteria > Myxococcota_A > UBA796 > UBA9615 > UBA9615 > CAZEKB01. The sequence goes on from CAZEKB010000178.1 coordinate 5,712, forward strand.
ACCCGGACCTTCCTGGGGACGCAGCCGCGCGGGGTGGAGCTCGCGACGATCGACGGGATCGACTACGGCTTCGTGGCCGTCGAGGAGGGGGTCGTCGCGTTCGACGCGTACTCCTTCCAGCCGCTCTTCACCACGACCAACACGATGCTGGAGATCCAGGGATCGGAGCGCGCCTACGACGTGGCCGTGGTCGGCGGCGACAGGCTGTACGTGACGTATTGGGGCGGCTTCTCGAGCCCGTCGAGCCGCACGGCCGTGATCGATCTGCAGGAGGCGCTGGGGCAGGGCGATGGGGCGGGGGTGGTCCAGAGCATCATCACGACGGGCGGAAATACCAACAACCAGTGGCTGCAGGTGTCGCCGGACGGCTCGCTGGTGGCCGTCACCAACCCGAACACGGACCGGGTCGCGATCATCGATACGAGCACCGACGCGATCTTCGACGTGGGCGCGCCCGGGGTCCCGAGCCAGTTCACCGGCAACCCGCTGTTCGACCCGTCGGTGAACCCCCAGGCGGTGGCGTGGACGCAGGACATGGCGGCCGTCTACGGGGGCTACATCGGCGGCGGATCGAGCACGTCGCTGGCGACGCGCGGGACGGTGCGCCGCTGCGAGTTCGCGCTGGGCGAGTGTCGGCACGCGGTGGGCGTCGAGGGCTCTGTGCGCGGGCTCGCGGTCCTCGGGGCGCCGGGCTCCGAGGTGGTGGCGGTGATCGACGACGGCGGCGGCATCACCCTGCTGCCGGAGGCGCACTTCATGCCGAGCGCGGCCACCAGCGGGACGGGCTTCAACGGGCTGTTCGACGGCACCGGCGGTTGTCTCGGAGGCACCATCGGGACGATCGCCGAGCCCTGCCCCGCGGCCGCGGAGCTCGGCCAGGGAGGCGGCGTCATCGTGCCCGTCGGCCCGTGATGCGGGGGGCGCGAGCCGGCGGGACTGGCTAGCGTGGCGCCGGGAGGAACTCATGCAGCTTCATCGTCTCGCCCTCGCGGCGTCGGGCTTCGCCATCGGCGCGCTCGTCGCGGTCCCCGCCCTCGCCTGTGAGAACGGCCCCCGCTCGCTGTGCGCCAAGTCCGTCGTGCTCGGCAAGGCCGTCCCGGGGGTGATCGTCTTTCCCGCGCCGGGAGTGGACACCGCCGTCCCGATGGGGCTGACCCCCTTCGTCACCTGGGACGCGGTGACCCTCGCGCCCAACGGGGTCGACCTCTTCTGCGCGCAGCCGACGGGCTCGACGCTCACGTTCGACCTCACCTGCACGGAGCTGGGCACGGGGACGGTCGTCGGCCCCTTCACCGCCACGTCCCCGCAGCTGGGCGTCCCCGCGACGCCCGGCCTCCTGCCGGTGCCCGCGGGCTTCTCGCTCACGATCCCGGCGGGCACGCTGGCCACGGCGGGCCCCTGGAGCTGCACGATCGCGGGGTCGCTCGAGATCGAGTTCCCCGGCACGCCCGGGGTGGGGGCGACGAGCGGAGGGGGAGGGAACATCACGGGCGTGGGTGACGTCGAGGTGTGCCTCGTGGAGCCCTCACCCGTGGACCCGTCCGTGCCGCGGCTGGACTTCTACGCGATCGACCCCGAGCCCGTGTCCGTCGCGCGTCGAGGCGACCAGGTGCTGCGGTGGTACTCGCTCATCAACAACGACCCCGAGGAGCAGGTGGTCGTGGACCTGAGCGCGACGTCCACCCAGACGGCCCACATGCCCCAGACGCCGGTCGAGGACCTGTCGGCCTACAACATCTCGTCCGACGTGGCGGGCACCGACGCCTTCCCGCTGATCTTCGGCGACGAGCTGCTGGACGGGGCGCTGCTCGATCTCGGCGACCCCATGGCCGTCGACGACCAGGAGATCACCCGCACGATCACGCTGGAGCCCGGGGAGATCGAGCTCATCCCGATCGTGATCCGCAGCCACGGCATGTGCGCGGACGGGTCGTGCAGCGAGGTGAAGGTCGACCTCACCGGGACCTGGGACGGAGGCGACGACGCCCTCGCCTGCGGAAGTGCGGCGGTGATCGTCGACGACGTGCCCGCGACTACGCCGCAGTGCGAGATCACGGACACGATCCAGGCGGGCCCGAGCGTCGACGCGCGTTGGGGCGCGGCGACGTTCGACGCCGACCCCACCCACACGACGTTCTCGGGCGGGAACCTGCACCCCGGCGAGCCGTTCGCGCCCGCCGCGGTCACCACGAGCAGCCAGTTCAACTCGGCGTGGCCGGAGCAGCAGCAGGACGCCATCCGAGTGGACGCGCCGCCTCAGCAGGCCTCCTTCACGAGCCGGCACTTCGCGTATGGAGACGCCGTCCTGGAGGCGCTGAACACCGTGACGGTCGTGGGGCTCGACGCGCCCACGGGCCCGATCATCATCCCGTCGATCCACAACCCCCAGGGCCCGTCGCAGTGGGTGGTGAACCTGGACGTCTCCGCGCCCGGCGGCCAGATCGTGATCACCGCCGTCACCGGCGAGGAGGTCTACAACGGGCCGGTCGGCGGGCTCCTCGAGCTCCCTCCGGAGTTCCCCCTCCAGGCCGACTTCGGCTCCGCGCGCGAGTTCCAGATCGACTGCGCCACGCTGGACCCGAGCGTGAGGATCATGGAGATCGCGCCCCGGAGCCACTCCGAGCTGGTGACGGCGGGCACGGCGGACTTCTCGATCGACTTCACGGTCCTCGATCCCCGAACGAACGACCAGCTGGCCTGGGGGTCGACGGGCGGTGGTCCGGGTGTGAGCTCGGCCGCGTCGGGCGACGCGGCGACGGCCCTGTCGGTCGGGGTGATCCCGGGCGCCGTCCCCCAGTTCGTCGACTCGGACATCGCGGTGTTCGAGGTGACCAACGCGGACGCGCTCAACAGCCCGATCCTGCTGCCGGTCGCGGTGCGGCAGGGGCCCGTCGTCGAGGGTGACGACGACGACTCGGCGGACGACGACGACGCGGTCGCGGACGACGACGACTCGGCCTGCGTGGACACGGACGGCGACGGCACCTGCGACGAGGACGACGGGTGCCCGGAGAACCCCGACTGCGCCTCGATGAGCGCGGACGGTCGGTTCGCCCCGCGGCCCGGGGCGATCGCGCTGGTCCTGCTGGGCCTGTACATGGGGCGTCGCCGAGGGCGGGGACGGTCTACCGTCGGAGGCGCTTCGTAGCGACGGTGATCGCGGGGATGCCGACGATCGTGGGGGTCAGCCAGACGAGCCACTTGGGGAGGGCCGAGGCCTCGAAGTTCACGGCGGAGAAGGCGGTCGTGGCGGCGATGAACGCGCCCCCCATGTAGCCGAGGTGGCTCTCGAGGGCACGCGAGCGGGCGGCCTCGGGGTCCTTGAAGCGGACGTGATCGTCCCAGGCGAGCTTGGCCCCGAGGAGCCCGAAGCCGAGGGCGACCCAGCCGTAGCCGCCGCGGCCTCGGGAGAGGATGACGGCGGCGAGGACGAGGAGGCCGAGCGAGGACGCGCCGACGAAGCGCACGACGGCGTGGTCGAGTCGGGACGGGGGCTCGCCGCTCCGACGTCGGGCGATCTCGCGTCGCCCGCCGCGGACGAGGTAGAGGACGAGGATCCCCAGGCCGCCGAGCAGCAGGTTGTCGTCGGCGATCAGCGAGGGGGTCACGAAGGCGACCGAAGCGACCATCGACCAGAAGAAGACCAGCCCCGCCCGGATGTGCCGCCGGCTGCCCTTCTTGGTGGCGATCGCGACGGCTCCCGAGCCGAGGACGACGAAGCCGAAGGAGCCGTGGATCCAGCGGAGGATGTCGAGGAGTTCCATGAAGCGATCATGCCCAGTGGGGACGGGGTGAGGTTGGTCCCGTAGGTGGGCGAAACGGCTCGTTCCGGCCCGTTGCGGGCCTGGTTGGGCCCGTAGGTGGGCGAAACGGCTCGTTTCGGCCCGTTGCGGGCCTGGTTGGGCCCGTAGCCTGGCGAAACGAGCTCGTTTCGGCCCGTTGCGGGCCTGGATGGTCCCGTAGGTGGGCGAAACGGCTC
>CAZEKB010000179.1:0-9652 GCA_964512225.1 uncultured Rickettsiales bacterium
CGACGACGACGCGGTGGACGACGACGACGCGGTGGACGACGACGACGCCGCCCCGGACTTCGACGGCGACTGGGCGGGCACGACCTCCGGCGACGTGATCATCGACGGCGCCCCCACCGACAGTTGCACGGGCGCGGTGAGCTTCACGGTGAGCGGCGGGGTGGCCGTGGGGTCGGGCAACTGCCTGTTCCCGCAGATCCAGGTCGACTGCCAAGAGAGCTTCAGCGGCGTGACGGTGAACGGCGGCGCCGTCACGAGCAACATCGCCTGCACGGGCGGCTCCGGCACGATCTCGATCACGAGTCAGAGCTCCACGGTCCTCACGGGCCAGCTGGTCTCCGACGTGAGCGGCATCGAGCTGACGGTCGACTTCGTGGCCAGCCCCGACTGAACTCCGCGGGCTACAGGCCCTCGTCGTCCCAGCCGTCCTCGCAGCCGTTGTCGGCACTGTCGATCTTGCCGTCGCCGTCGTTGTCGATCCCGTCGTTGCAGGGGTGGTTGCTCAGCCCGTCGACCTCGCGTCCGTCGATCCCGCGGCTGCAGCCCGGGTCCTGCTGATCGGGCCAGCCGTCGAGGTCGTTGTCGTTGCCGTCGCCGCACGTCGGTCCGTTGGACTCGAACCGCGTCATGTTCATGAAGACGGCCGCGCCCAGTCGCTTCGGGTCGGGCTCGTGCCGGAGGACGTCCGACTCGGCGACCACGACCCCGCCCTCGATCTCGTTGAAGCCGAGGACCTGCATCGTGAACGGCTTGCCCGCGTTGCGGCCCGGGGCGATGCCGGACTTCGGCCACTCGTGCACCCACCCCCCGGTGTCCCGGCGCAGCACGAGCTCCGGGATGGTCGGGTCGCCCATGCGCTCCTCGATCGACCAGTTCTCCACCAGGGGGCCGGGCGGATAGGGGGTCCCCGTGGGGTCCACGAGGGGCTCGTCGGGGGACAGGATCACCTCGATGTGGCCCACCGAGCGGAGCAGCTCCTGCGCGTCGACGGACTCGGTGCGCACGACGATCCAGCCCTCCATCGTCCCCGTGCCGCCGTCGAGCCGGAGCACGTCGGCGTACTCCTGCCAGAGCCACGGGGAGTGGGCGACGCTGCGGAGGTAGCGGGCGCCGTCCACCGCGAGCCAGGCCTGCCACCCGAAGAGGACCACGGCGGCGCCGAGGATCGCCTGCTGGATCCGGCCCCGACCCGCGTCCAGGGCGACCCGCCGCGCGGTCGCGAGGCCCCACACGGCCACGAGCGTGAGCGCGGGATCGACCAGCTCGTAGTAGTGGTGCGCCTCGGCGCGGTTCGAGGCGATGGCGAGCCCGGACGCCATGAGCACGGCGGTGACGACGGCGTAGAAGGCGAGCGCGAGGCTCATGGCGAGGCCCCGCGGCTCGCGGCGGGCGACGGCGGGCACGCACCACAGCACCAGGGGGGCGAACAGCAGCGGGTTGGTCCACTCGAAGTTCGGGTCGCTCCAGTGGAAGACGCCGAAGCGGCGGGACCCCTGAAAGTAGGCGTGCGGGTGGTCGAACAGGCCCCACATGCCGGGCGGGGGGGCGATCGTGGAGTACAGGAAGACGCCGACGGTGATGACGATCGCGGCGAAGAAGCCCAGGCGCCGGCCCTTGCCGAACAGCATGAGCATGGCCATCGCCGGTCCCAGGATGAACCAACAGTTCAGGTGCAGCTCGACGGACGCGAGCACGAGGACGGGGATGACCAGCCAGCGCAGGAACCCGCCCGCTCGGGCGTAGGCGAGCATCGTGAGCAGGGACGTCGTGGTGAGGACGACGGCGAGGGGGTAGTTCTCGAACGGGCGGAGGAACGACGGCGAGATCGCGACGAGGGCGGCGGCGCCGACGATCCACTCGGACTTGCCGAGCTCCGCCGCGGCTCCGTACGCCACGAGGGGGACCAGCGCGGCGGAGAGCCCGGCCGCCATCCACAGGGCGACGTCGATCTCGGTCGTCCCTCGGCTCGCGGCGATGCTCTCGACGAAGCGCAGGAACTCGCCGTACCCGGGGGGGTGGATGAACGGGGTCCACGACCAGAAGTTCCCCGCCCGGTGGCGCCACACGTCCCACTTCGCGTCCCCGGCTGCGAAGGCGCGCAACAGCCCCACCGAGATCGCCCAGGACGCGAGCGTCAGCAGGGGCACGAGCACCCACCAACGGAGGCGACGGACGAGGGAGAGGGCGGCGTTCATCAGAAGATGTGATCCACGTCGACGTACAGGCCCCAGCCGTCCGGGGACCCGGCGCCGTCGATGCGCACCATGATCGTCTCCCCCAGCCTCAGGCGCAGACCGCCGCCGCCGCCGATCTTGAGCCCGAGCGGGTTGCCCGGCGTGGCGTCGAAGCGCTCGGTGCCGCGCCAGTCGGCCCACACGCGGCCGGTGTCCACGAACGCCAGCGCGCCCACGCGGAGATCGCGTCCGAAGATCTTCACGGTGAAGAACTGCATGCGCAGCTCCAGGTTGGCGACGAGCTTCACCTTGCCGTAATAGCGGTGCGCGGGGACACCCCGGAAGGAGAACGCCCCGCCCGTCGCCTCCCGGACGGGGATCAGCCCGCCCGCGCGCACGAGCTCGTACATGGGCGGGTTGCCGATGATGCCGTCGAACATCCCCCGCACCGCGAACGTGAGGCGCTCGCGTTTGATCGGGATGTACGCTCGCGCGGTGATGTTCAGAGCGGCGTACTCGAGCGCCGCGCCCAGCCCCTTGCCCCAGCGGATCGAGCCCTCGGAGAGGTGACCCGACTCGGGGGCCGTCTCGTCGTCGCGGGTGTCCGCGACGAGGCCGATCGCGGCCACCACCTGGCCGTGAGGCCGCAGTCCCCGGAGGTGCGAGAGCATCTCGGGGTCGCCGCCCTCGAGATCTTCCTCCAGCCGACTGCCGGGGTAGACGTTGTAGCGGTTGTAGATCCCGCCGAGCTCGCCGAAGAGCGACAGGACCTCGGTGAGGCGGAAGCGCGGCTTGAGGAAGACCACGGGGTAGATGCGGTCGACCATGTGATAGCGGCGGGCCGCGGCGTAGGCTTCGGGGTCGGCGTCGCGGTCGATGTCCTCCCAGGGCTTCTCGGCGACGGAGCCGTTGCCGAGCCCGTAGTAGCCGTGAGTCGACTCCCGCCGAAAGCGGAACGAGAAGGTGAGTCGCAGGCGGTCCTGGGCGAGGCCGGGCGCGTCGAGGATCAGGTAGTGGTGCTGCAGCGAGATCTGGACGCCGCCCGCGCCGTCGCCCCGGAAGCTGAAGAAGGCCTGGGCGGACAGCCGGAGCTTGTACGGATCGATGTGCGGATCGAGCTTCGCCCACTGCCCGAGCACGCCCACGCCCACCCCGATGTCGCTGTCGTAGGACACCTCGGGCACGACCAGCCACTCCAGGCGGTCCGGCGCGTCCTCCTTCTTGGGCGGCTTGGGCGGCTTCGGGGCAGCTCCGGACGGCGCCGCCAGGAGGATCGCGACGACCCCCGCGGCGACGGCCGTGCAGCGCGGTCCTAGTTGTAGAACGCTTCGATCTCGGCGGCGTAGTTCGCGTTCACGATCTTGCGCTTGACCTTCATCGTGGGGGTCAGCTCGCCGCCGTCGATGCTCAGGTCCCGCGGGAGAATCTTGATCTTCTTGATCGTCTGGACTCGGGCGAGGTCCTTGTTGACCCCCTCGACCTGGGCCATGAGCCACCCGGCGGCCGTGTCGCAGCTCGCCAGCTCTTCCATGGTCTTGGCGGGGCTGCCGGACTCGGCGATCGCCTCCTGGACCTTCGTCTCGTCGATGGTCAGCAGGGCCGCGAGGAACTTGCGGCGGTCCCCGATGACGACCGCCTGGCTCACGACCGAGATGCTCTTGAGCATGCCCTCGATGAGCTGCGGCGCGATGTTCTCGCCGCCCGCCGTGATGATCAGGTCCTTCTTGCGGTCGGTGATGCGCAGGAAGCCCTGGTCGTCGATCTCGCCGATGTCGCCGGAGTGCAGCCAGTCGTCGTCGTCGAGCGCCTCGGCCGTGGCGGCCTCGTTCTTGTAGTAGCCCTTGAAGATGTGGCGGCCGCGCATGCAGATCTCGCCGTCCTCCGCGATCTTCACCTCGCCGCCGGGGATGACCCAGCCGACGGAGCCGGTGCGGTACTTGTAGGGCATCGAGATCGTGGCCGGGCCGGTGCACTCCGACATGCCGTAGACCTCCATGATCGGGATGCCGAGCGCCAGGAAGAACTCGAGCGTGGAGCGGCTGATCGGGGCCGCCGACGTGATCTGCAGGCGGCACTCGTCCAGCCCGAGGGCGGCGCGGACCTTGCTGTGCACCAGCTTGTCCGCGAGGCCCGTGAACATGGGCTCGGGCTTGCCGTCCTGAGCCGCGTACCCGGCCTCGAGGCCCTTCCGCTTGGCCCAGTCGACGAGCTTGCGCTTGAGGCCCTTGGTGTCCTTGCCCGCGGCCACCATCTTCGCCTGGATCTTCTCCCACACGCGGGGGACGGCGAGGAAGATCGTGGGACGCACCTCCTTGAGGTTGTCGCCCAGCTTCTCGATGGACTCTGCGAAGTAGGTGCACCCCCCCTCGACCATCGGGCCGTGCAGCGAGATGACCTGCTCGGCGATGTGCGAGAGCGGCAGGTAGGAGATGAAGCGGTCGCCGTCCTTCCCGCCCAGGGTCTTGAGCGCGGTGTCGGCCGTCCACGTGATGTTGTCGTGGCTGATCATCACGGCCTTGGGGTCGCCCGTGGTGCCCGACGTGTAGATGAAGGTGCACACGTCGTCGGGGTTCTGGGCGTCGATGCGGGCCTGCAGGTCTTCGTCGGAGACGTCCTTGCCGGCCGCCATGAACTCCGCCCAGGAGAGGACGCCGTCGTCGTCCGACGACCCGTTCATGAGCACGCACTTCTTCAGGAGCGGGAGCTGGTCCCGGATCTCGAGGAACTTCGCGAGCTGGGACTCGTTCTCGCAGACCGCGAACTGGGAGTCGCTGTGCTCGGCGATGTACTTGCACTGCTCGGGCGAGTTCGTGGTGTAGATGCCCGCGGGGAAGCCGCCCGCGTAGATGGCGGCCATGTCGGCCACGAGCCACTGGGGGCAGTTGAAGCCGATGATCGACACGCCCCTCCCCGGATCCATGCCGAGCGCGACGAGCGACTTGGCGGCGATGCGCACCTTGTCGCGGTAGTCGCTCCAGGTCGTGGTCTGCCACTGCCCGTTCACCTTCTGCTTCATGGCGGGCTTGGACGAGTTCTTGGTGGCGGTCTCCTCGAAGACCTGCATCACGGTTCGCTTGTCGGACATGGGCTCCTCCGGTCGCGCCTGGTCCTCGCGCGAATTCGGGACTCTACACCAGCTTCCCGGCCCGCCCGGGCAAGCGTTTGCGCCGCGGATACGCGGATTTGCGCCCGGGTGGAAGCCCGGCGTGGAGTCGCGGGTCGAGTTCACATGTCTGCTCTCTATGTGTCGCTCGTCACCCCCGCCGCCCTCCTCCTCGCCGCCGCGCCCGCCGCCGCCGATCAAGTCCCCGCCTCGGACCTCCGCGCCCTGTACCAGGAGGCCCGCCCCGCGGTCGTCCGGGTGCACTCCCACGAAGGGAACGGCTCGGCGTTCCTCGTGGGCGACGGCACCCGGGTGGTCACCGCGCTGCATGTCCTCGAGGGACGAGGCAGCGTCACGATCCAGACCGTCTCGGGCGACCGCGCCGAGGCGACCCTCTTCGCCTGGGATCGAGAGGACGACCTCGCCGTGCTCCGGCTCGACCGAGCCCTCGAGGGCACGTCCTCCCTCGCGATCGCGGGCCCCGCCGACCAGCCCGAGGTCGGGGATACGCTCGTGGCGATCGGTCACCCCCTGCTGGGGGCCGAGCCCCTCGAGGGTCGCCGGGAGGGGCTGCTCGAGTGGTCGCTCACGGCGGGGCTGGCCTCGGCCGTGGGCGAGCACCGGATCCAGACGACGGCGTCGGTGCAGCCGGGGAACAGCGGGGGCCCCGTCCTCGATCTGGACGGGCGCGTCGTGGGCGTCGTGTCGGCCCGGCACGGCGACTTCGGCATCGCGATCCGCACCCCGCGCCTCGCCCGACTCCTGGAGCGGCCCGCCCCGATGGTCCCGGCCGGACCCTCGGTCGGCGGCGGTCTACGCGCGGGGCTGACCTTCCAGTGGCTGCCCAAGCCCGACGGGATGCCCGAGTTCGATCTGGGCCTCTCGGCCGACTTCTACCTGGAGCTCGACGAGCGGCTCGACCTGGCGTTCGTCGCGCGGATGACCCGACGCAACAACCCCGACGGGGAGATCGACAAGCGCGTCCGCATCGACCTGCTGGCGAAGGTGGGGCCTCGGTTCGACGTGCCCGGTCCCGCGGGGTCGAAGATCGGGCTGCGTCCCTTCTTCATCACCGGGCTGCAGCTTCGGCGTCAGGGGATCGAGACGAGCACGTTCCGGCTCGCGGACGGCGGCTGCGACCCGGCGGTCGAGGACTGCGCCGCGTCGATCGACACGGTGATGGACTGGACCAACCTGCCGGGCTGGTACATGGGCGGCGGCATCGGCGTGGACCTCGGGCCGACCTTCCTCGAGTTCGAGGTCGGGACGAACCTGCTGAACCCCCAGGACGTCCGCATCGGGCTCACGTGGGGGCTGCGGCTGGGGCTCCCGAAGACGGTGCCGAAGGCGAAGCTCGACGAGTGGGACGCCGAGGACGTCGGCGCGCCCTGACCTCGTCCGGTGTCGCGTCGGGTGGCCGACCTCCGACCCGCGGGCGCTGGATGTGGAAGCTAGACGGCGGCGGCTACGGCCTCTCGGGCCTTGTGGGCCACGGCGTAGATCGTCTCGGACGGGTTCACGCCCAGGGACGTCGGGAACACGGAGCCGTCCACGACGAAGAGGTTCTCGACTGCGTGGTGGCGCAGGTCGAGGTCCACGACGGACGTCTCGGGGTCCGGCCCCATGGCGCACCCGCCCATCTGGTGGGCGCTGAAGATCTGGTGCTTCAAGGAGCCGTACTCGCGCTCGTCGAGCAGGGCGATGTCGGCCTCGGAGCGCATGTCGGTCATGGGCGCGTGCAGGGAGAGGACCCGCCTCGCGCCCGCCGCGAAGTGCACCTTTGCCAGGGCCTTGTGGGCCTCCTGGAACGCCTCGGCGAGGAACGGGCGGATCGGGTAGTCGAGGCGTGTGCGGCCGTCGCGGCGCAGGGACACGGTGCCCCCGTCGTCTTCGGGGTGCAGGCCGTCCACGTGCAGGGCGAGCTGGGCCGAGAGGTGCGGCAGCGTCTCCATGAACTCGTACGTCTCGAGGCCGAAGCCGGAGAACGCGAGCGACGCGAGCACCGGGTGGATCGGCGGGGCCTCGAAGAAGAACCCGACCTTGTCCTCGCCGCGGTCGAAGAAGTGGTGGCTTCCCACGCTCTGAGGCGCCCCGAAGAACGGGTTGATGACGCGCTCGTACTGGGCGGGCACGGCGATGACGGGGTGGATGAACGTCCGTCGGCCGACGGGGCCGTCCTCGAGCCCCGAGCGGAGCAGCAGCGAGGGGCCGTTGATGGCGCCGCAGGAGGACACGGCCACCTTGGGCTTCACCACGACCTTCGTGCCCGTGACGCGGCCGGTGTCCCGCTCCAGGACGGACCCGTGCACGGCGGTCACGCGGCCGTTCTCGACCACGAACCGGTCGGCGCGCACGTCGGCGTGGACGGTGAGGCCGAGGTCGAGGGCGTCCTGGATGTAGGTGCGGTGCATCGCCTGCTTGGCGCCGACGGGGCAGCCCATCCCGCAGTAGCCGGAGTCGGCGCAGCCGCGCACGTTGCGCCGCAGCGGCGTCACCTCCCAGCCGAGCTCCTTGCAGCCGCGGTACAGCACGTCGTTGTTCGCGTTGATGCGCGAAACGGGCCACTCCTCGATGCCGAGGCGGGCCTCGACGGCGTCGAAGTGCGGGGCGAGGGACGCGGCGTCGTAGCCCACGACGCCGTGCACGCGGGCCCAGTTCTCGAGGGTGCGCTCGGGGGTGCGGAAGCAGGTCGTCCAGTTGATGGTGGTGCCGCCCCCGACGGTGCGGCCCTGCAGGACGGTGATGGCGATGTCGGCCGACGTCCGAGTGCCGCGGTCCTGGTACATCATCGGGAAGACCTTGGACTCGTCGCCGTCGAAGTCCGCCCGGGTGAAGTAGCCGCCCTCCTCGATCATCACGACCTTCAGGCCTCGCTCGACGAGGCCCGCGGCGAGGACGGCGCCGCCCGCGCCCGACCCCACGATCGCGACGTCGCAGGAGACCTCGACGTCCGCCGTCAGGTCCGTCCCGATCGTCAGTGAGCCCTTCACTCCGGCACCTCCGCGACCGGAGCCTCCGGCGGGGGTTCGAGGGGGCCGCGCGGCTCGAGGGGTCGGCGCTCGATCGGCGGTCGGGAGACGCCCTCGCCGGACCGTCGGAACCCGTAGTCCGGCTGGCCCGGATAGCCGATCTTCGCCGCGAGCGTGTGGTTCGCCCAGTAGGCGCCGGCGATGAGCCCGTAGGTGGCCTTGAAGACCTGGCGTCGGGCGCCCACCGCGGACCGCCGGAAGGCGTCGATGGCGGCGTCCTGGGTGGCGGGATCGCACGCCGAGAAGGGGGTGGGGCGGCCGTCGAAGAGCAGGCCGGAGAGGGCGTTCTCGAAGAACAGCAGGGCGGTCTCCAGGTCGGCCACGTCGCCGGGGTGGACCCGGGACATGAGGTCGTCGATCCCCTCCGCGACGTTCAGCTCGGAGGCGGACGGGAAGCCGTCCCCTCGGGGGCAGATGCGGTCGGCGAGGGCGGCGAGGATCGAGAACGCGCGCGGCGACAGGCACCGGAGGGGGCCGGCGGGATCCCGCATGGCGGTGCCCTGCAGGCCTACGCCCACCCCGCCGAGGGCCGCCGCGAGGCCGCCCGCGGCCACGAACTGGAACAGGCGTCGGCGCGTGGGCTTGGGCTGCTCGCTCACCAGACCACGCGTCCGAACTTCGCCTCGGAGGCGGCGCGCACGGCGGCCATCACGTCGGCGTGGACCTCTTCGATCGTCTGGTCGGCGTTCACCAGGACGATGTTGTCGTGCTTGGCGGCCCAGGTCTCGAACACCCGCGAGGCCCAGGTCAGCAGCGACGGGTTCTCGCACCACGTCTTCGCTTCGCCGCGGGTCTCGATCCGGTGCATGGCGCGGGCGACGGGGATGTGGAGGTAGATCTGGACGTCGTAGTCGGGGACGAGCGCGCGGTTGATACCGTCGAGCTGCGACGGGCTCAGGGGCGAGTCGTAGGACTGGTAGGCGACGCCGGAGAGGTACGAGCGGTCGGAGATCAGGTGCGCGTCGGGGTTGCCCGCGTGGGCCTCCAGCATGGGGACGAGCCCCGCGCGATCGGCGAGGAAGTACGCGATCTGCTCCTCCCAGGTGGGGCTCTCGAGGGCCCGCAGCGTCTTGCCCCAGCGCGACGGGGAGATCTGAATGATCTGCTCCGCGCCGAGGGTCTTCGTGAGAAGGTCGACCTGAGTGGACTTCCCGCAGCCGTCGATTCCGTCGATGGAGATGAGCATGCGGCGGAAGTTAGCAGCCCTCGCGACTCGGCTCGCAAGGGGGCGAAACGAGTCGTTCCGGCTCGCTAGGTGTCGATCTCCACGATCCCTGGGTGAACGAGGCGTTCACCCCGGGTTCGCAGACGGGAACCTCCACGAACTCGGGGTGAACGAGGCGTTC
>CAZEKB010000180.1:0-9152 GCA_964512225.1 uncultured Rickettsiales bacterium
GGGGGGCCCCCCGCCGCCCCGCCCGGGCGCCCCCCCCCGGCCGCCGCCCGCCCCCCCCCGCCGGCCCCGGGGGGCGGGGGGCGCCGCCCCGTCGGTGCCCGTGGCTCCGCCGCCGCCGGTGGTGAAGCCCGCCGTGGGCATCCCCCCGAGCGACAGCCCGCGCACCCAGGTCTACAAGGGTCCGGGGCCCGCCCCCGCGGCGGCGCCCTCGCCCGCCCCCTCGGTTCCCCCCGCCGGGCCGAAGACGCCCGTCGTGCCGCCCGCGGTGGCCAAGCCCGCCGCGCCGGCTCCCCGGCCCCCCGCCGGTCCGCGTCCGGTGGTCCCGCCGCCTCCCGGCGCGCCCGCCGCCCGGCCCGGACCCGCGGTGCCCCCGGCCGAGCCGGTCACCGCCCCCGGGATGCCCAAGGTGGCCACCAAGACGGCCGCCGTCCCCGCCCCCGGCGGCGCGGCCGCCCTCGGCGCCGTGGCCTTCGTCGGGGCCGTCGGCCTCGTCGGCGCGGTGGTCGCGGTCCTCGCCCCCGGCCCCATCCACGCCGTCGCGCTCGGCATGGCCGGGTTCGGCGCGGGCGGCGCGCTGTTCATCTCGCTGCTGTCGGACCGCGGGCGCAAGTCCGACAAGACCCCGCTCGCCCTGATCCTCGCGCTCGTCATCGGCGCCGCCATCGCGGGCATGGCCTTCGCCCGAAGCCAGGGCGAGCCCGCGCCCGAGCCGGCCCCCGCGGTCGCCGATCCCGGCCCGGACGCGTTCGGCCCGTCGGTGGTCACGCCCCCCGCGCCCACGGGCCAGGAGGACGCCCCGACCCCCGCCGAGGAGACCCCGGCGGACCCGGACGGCCTCTCGGACGAAGAGCGCGCGAAGGTCCGCGAGTTCAGCTCCGGCGACATCGCGGGTCTCGGTCGGGAGTCCGAGTCCGAGCCCGAGCCGACCCCCGAGCCGGTGCGCGAAGCTCGCCGCGATCCGACGCCCGCGCCCCGCGCGGAGCCCACGCCGAAGCCGGAGAAGGAGCCGCGCAACGAGATGCTCTCGAGCGGCCCCGCGAAGCCCGAGCCGAAGCCCGAGCGCAAGACCGAGAAGAAGCCGAAGGACGACAAGCCCAGCCTCTTCGTGGTCGACACGATCATCCGCAGCAGCGCCGACATCAAGCGCTGCATCGGCGTCGAGCGGGCCCGCGGCACCGAGGTCGACGGCAAGATCTACATGAAGTTCACGATCGAGCCCGAGGGCACGGTCAAGCGCGCGCGAGTCACCACGTCCCGCTTCCAGGGCACGTCCCTGGACAAGTGCCTGTCGCGCGAGGTGAACGCGCTCAAGTTCCCGCCGTTCAACGGCACGGCCCAGACCGTCAGCTACGCCCTCCTCGTCGGGAGCTGATGCCCGACCGGCGCGTCTCTCGCCTCCTCCACGAGGCCGCCGACGTCGACTTTCGTCTCGACGATCTCCCCGCGACGCCGCGCCCGGACCGCGTCCTCATGGCGGATCCGGACTTCTTCCAGGTCGACTACGTCATCAACCCCCACATGGCGGGGCGGATCGGCACCGTCGACCGTCGCTCCGCCCTGATCGAGTGGGACGGCCTCCGCGACGCCTACGGCGGCCTCGGGTTCACGGTCGAGATCCTGCCCGCGGCCCCGCTGCTCCCGGATCTCGTCTTCACGGCCAACCAGTGCCTGCCGATCCCCCCCGGGATCGTCGCCGAAGGGCCCGCGCTGGTCGCCTCGATCATGCGGGCGTCGCGCAGGCGCGCGGAGGTCCCGCTGATCGTCGATCACCTGGCCGCGGAGGGGCTCGACGTCCTGCGGCTGGACCGTCGCCGCGTCGACTGCTTCGAGGGCATGGGCGACGCCGCTTGGCTGCCCGGTCGCGCCCTGCTCTTCGGGGGCACGGGCCCGCGCACGTCGGTGGAGGCGTACGAGGCGATCAGCGCGTGGACCGCCCTCCCGGTCGCCGTGCTCGAGCTCGTCGATCCCCGCTTCTATCACCTGGATACCTGCCTCAGCCTGCTGGACGAGCGCACCGCCGTGGTCTTCCCGGGCGCCCTCGCGGAGCGCTCCATGGGGCTCCTGCGCGCGCTGATCCCGCGGCTCATCGAGGTCTCCGAAGAGGAGGCCCTCGCGTTCGTCTGCAACGGTCACTGCCCCGACCGGCGCACGTTCATCACCCCCCCCGGCGCCCCCCGCGTATTCGAGGCGGTGCGCGCGGCCGGGTTCGACGTGCTCGAGTGCCCGACGCACGAGTTCCTGAAGTCCGGCGGATCGGTCTACTGCATGAAACTTCACTGGTGGAGCGGGACTCCCTCCCCTATACAGCGCAATTAGAGAGACCACCCGGTCTCGGCGGCGACCAACGACAGGGGGCTGCGTGCGACGCGATCACCTCGTGAAGACCATCCTGCCGGCGGCCATCGGCGTGTTCGCGCTCGGCTGCCCGGAGCCGACGCTGCAGCAGGGGGACGGGTCGGTCGACATGTCGCTCTCGATCGCGGACGTGGTCGGCGTCCCCAACCTCGACGACGACAACGGCGACGGCGACGCCGACTGGACCGACGACCTCCCCGAGGGCGAGGACGATCTCGCGAGCTTCTCCTTCGCCGAGGGCACGTTCCCCACCCTGCGGGACGGCCACGCGGTCGTATTCACGCTGGAAGGCGACGTGGACGAGATCCGCATCCGCCGCGGGGACGAGATCGTGCTCGGCGACGACGACGGCGACGCCCTCACCGCGTGGTCCGTCACCGAAGATCCGGGCGAGCTCACCGTCGAGTTCGCCGAGTACCTGTCCACCGGCACGCTCTCGATCGAGCACTTCCGCCGGAACGGGGAGATCGCCCACAGCCTGCAGGCCACGCTGCTCGCGTCGCCGCTGATCGTGCACAACCACCGCATGCTCTCGACCCACGTGTGGGCCGTCGCGGGCCTCTTCGGGGGCGCCAACGACTCGATGATCGAGGACTACGAGGACGTGCTGGGGGACCGGTTCACGGGCGTCGCCGCGGGCGACTACGACCACGATCCGTGGATGCAGGACGAGGTCGAGTACGCGTCCGTCACCGGTCCGGACGGGCTGGCGATGGAGGTCGTCATCGACTCGATCCGCGACCGCGGCCTCGCCTCCTTCGCCGAGCGGGAAGTCGTGGGGCGGGACAGCGCCCGGGGCGTCTGGGGTCGGGGGGAGGCCACGAGCCAGGACTCCTTCGGCAACCTCGAGGTCACGCCGCCGCTCACCGTCGACGGCGTGCACTACCCCTACGGGCGCGTCTACTACGGCGGCCCCGGCGATCTCGTGGGCCCCGGCGACTGGTGGGTCGGCGAAGTGCACGAGGACCTGCGCGACTTCCTGGACGACCAGACGATCCAGGCGCCCTTCGAGGCCGACACCGGCTGGCTCTGCGTCGGGCACGTGGACGAGTACATCAGCTGGGTCCCGGACCCGCGGGCGCCCAAGGGCTTCTGGATGCTGATCGCGGACACGGTCTCGGCTTACGAGCTCCTCGAGTCGATGGACCCGTCGACCCGCCTGCCCCGGTACGACGCGCGCGACGGCCACGGCTACGGCAGCGTGGGGGAGATCCTCGCGGACGCGGGCCTGCGCCGGGACAACGAAGAGGTGCAGGAGGAGCGCATCGACGCCGCCATCGAGCTCTTCGAGCGCGAGATCGGGATCGACGAGGGCGACATCATCCGAGTCCCCGACCTGTTCGAGCAGGTGCCGGGCTACGGCGGGTGCTACGCGGCGATGATCCCGGGGATGGTCAACATGATCATCGCCAACTTCGGCGAGGGCGACGACCACCTCTTCATGGCCGACCCGTTCGTGCGCGCGAACCTCTCGGACCAATCCTCCGACCCGTTCATCGCGCACATGCACGACATCCTGCCGTCCGCCTACGAGCTGCACTTCCTGGACGACTGGTCCGCGTACCACGCGGGCCTCGGCGAGGTGCACTGCGGCACGAACGTCCAGCGCGTCCCCGCGGGCGACTGGTGGAATACGGGCGCGCACCTGCTCGAGGGGGTGGTCCGATGACTCGTTTCTTCTTCGTCCTCGCGCTCCTGCTCGTCCCGGCGACGGCGTCCGCCGACGCGCGGTCCGACCTCGACGCCGCGTTCGCGGTCGGCCTGGACGAGCACCCCGAGCTGTACGCGGCCGTGGCCGAGGCGCAGCCCCGCCGCACCCGGGCCGGGACCCTGCGCTTCTTCGCCGACGCGGACGTCGCCGATCCCGCGGCCGTCCCCGCGATCGCCCACCGGCTCGTGCACGGCGACGACGACGACGACGTCCGTCGCGCCCTCGCCGAGCAGCTCCTGCGGGTGGACGTCGCCTGGGACGGGCTCCGGCTCGACCTGCTCGCCACGGACCGCTCCCCGGCGGTCCGCGCGATGATGGCCGCGTCGCTCCGCTTCATGGCGCCCGAGTCCGCCCGCGCGGGCCTCGAAGCCGCGCTCGTGGACGCCGCCCCGGCCGTCCGCCGGGAGGCCGCCGCCGTGGTCTCTCGACGGCCCGACGCGCATGCGCTGGCGCCGCTGTTGGTCCCCGCGCTCTCGGACCCGTCGGCCGACGTGCGCCTCGCCGCCGTCCGGGGCCTCGACGCCGTCGCTCCCGCCGTCGTCGCCGCGCCCGTCGTCGAGGCGCTGCTCGCGGATGTCGACCCCCGGGTCGCCCGCGCCGCGCGTCGCCTCGTCGAGTAGCCGCCCGGCAGTCTTCTCCGGCCGCCGGAGCGACCCCCATCGCTTCGGTATCCTGCGCCGATGCCCGCGTCGCCCACGGCCCGACGGCTCCTGATCTGGCTCATTCAGGGGGCCGGCCTGGCGGCCGTGGTGGCGGGCCTCTGGATCAAGAACCCCTTTGTCTTCCTCGCGTTCCTCGGCGTCGTCGTGGCGGTCGTGCTCGGGGCCCGCCGCGTGCTCGACGCGACGGTCGGTCCCGGGGCCGTCGGCGCGCTGTTCGCGAACCACGCCGTGACGTCCCGCACCGCCCTCGTGACGATGCTCGTCGCGTTCCCGTTCATCTTCGCGGTGGGCTTCCGGAACCCCTACTGGATCTACGTCGCGACGCTGGCCGGGATCTACGTGTGCCTCGCCCTGGGGCTCAACATCGTGGTCGGCCTGGCCGGGCTCCTCGACCTCGGGTACGTCGCCTTCTACGCGATCGGGGCGTACACGTCGGCGCTCGTATCGATCCACTTCGACGCGTGGTGGGCGCTGTGGCTCTGGGTCCCGTGCTCGGTGCTCGTGGCGGCGGGGCTCGGCATCGCCCTCGGCTTCCCGACCCTGCGGTTGCGGGGCGACTATCTGGCGATCGTCACG
This sequence comes from uncultured Rickettsiales bacterium, assembly GCA_964512225.1. Classification (GTDB taxonomy): domain Bacteria; phylum Myxococcota_A; class UBA796; order UBA9615; family UBA9615; genus CAZEKB01. Next base: position 5,305 of record CAZEKB010000180.1, read on the forward strand.
CTCGGGTTCGGCGAGATCATCCGGATCATCCTGAACAACTGGGACGGCCTCACCAACGGGCCCAAGGGGCTCGCCGACATCCCCGCGCCCCGGATCTTCGACTACGCGCTGTCGGACGGCATCGCGGGGCTGCCGTGGTGGGGCAAGGAGGTGAACTACTACCTCGTCACCGTCGCCTACGCGTTGCTGATCGCGGTCGTCGCGGGGCGGCTCGACCGGAGCCGCGTGGGTCGCGCCTGGCGGGCGATCCGGGAGGACGAGCTGGCGGCCCGGGCGATGGGGATCGACACCACGAAGGTGAAGCTCCTGGCGTTCGCCATCGGCGCGTCGTTCGCGGGGATCGCGGGCCTCCTGTTCGCCCACATGCAGACGTTCATCGACCCGATGTCGTTCATCTTCATGGAGTCGGCGATCATCCTGTGCATGGTCGTTCTGGGGGGCATGGGCTCGATCCCGGGGGTCGTCCTGGGAGCGATCATCCTCGCCGCGTTGCCCGAGAAGCTGCGCGACTTCCAGGACTACCGCATGCTTGTGTTCGGACTCGCCCTCGTGGCGATGATGGTCCTGCGCCCACAGGGGCTCCTGCCCGCGGTCCGAGAGGTCCGCAGGCCGGCAGCCGGCCCCGCTGGAGGTTGAAGACGATGCGAATTGCCCTCACCACGTTCCTCGCGTTCACGCTGCTCGGCTGCGGCGGAGGCTCGACCACGAGCTCGTCGTCTTCGTCCGGCGGTCCCGCCGCGGACGAGGCGGTTCGGCCCGCGGACCCGGTGCGGACGGGCGTCACGCGCGGCGGCGCCCGGGGCCCCGAGGAAGCCGACCACGGCCCGATCTTCTCCCAGGTGGGCATGGAGCCCGCCGACCCGACCGTCGGAGACGACCTCCAGGCCGTGGCGAAGCTCGGCTCGGGCGACAGCCCCTACACCGAGATCGACTACACGTGGCTCGTCAACGATCGGGAGGTGCTGGGATGGACCCGGGACCACCTGCCCGCGGCGCGCGGCGAGTTCAAGAAGGGCGACCGCGTGCGCGTGCGGGCCCGAGCCCGGGACGAGAAGAAGCGCGAGGCGATCATGGAGAGCCTCGACCTCGTGGTTCAGAACTCCGTCCCCGTGATCGTCACCGACCTGCGCGACGCGCGGCGCATGAACGGTGTGCGGCTGGAGGCCACCGACGCCGACGGGGACGACGGGCTGCAGTGGAGCCTCAAGGACGGCCCTCCGGGCGTCACGATCGACCGCAAGGGCCGCATCCGGGTGCGCCAGGTCCAGCTCAAGGAGGAGTGGAAGGGCGAGGTGGTCTTCGCCGTCACGGACTCGTCCGGGGCGGGCGCGGAGCTGCACATCCCCGTGGCCATCAACGCGGCCGAAGCGGATCGCGTCGAGGAGAGCGAAGAGACGAAGCGGGTCGAGATGGAGAAGATGGACCCGAAGAAGCTCGACGAGGCCGCCCTGAGGGACGCCGACGACGTGAGCAAGATGAGCGACGAGGAGTTCAAGAAGTACATGGATGAGCGGGAGGCTCGAGGCGGACCGCAATAGGTCCGCCCGCGGAGGCGTAAGCCTCCTCATGACCTCCGCCACCGTGAGTTCGATGGACCGATTCCTCCGGCTGATTCCGACCCCCCTCCTCATCCTCATCACGTTCGTTCTGACGATCTTCGTCCTGGGCGACCTGGCGATCCCCGATCCGATCCCGTTCATCGACGAGGCGGTGCTCGTCGCCCTCCTCACGGGGGCGTGGATGACCCTGCTGGAGCGTCGCAAGGCCACGAAGCTCGAGGGCGACCTCGAGCCGTCGCCGGAGCCGTCTCCGGCCGTGCGAGGGCTCAACGCGGGCCGCGTGATGAAGGATCTCAAGGCCGTCACGAAGGAGCTCGCCGCCGAGGCCCGGTCGCTGCGGGCTTCGGGGCACCCCGCCGCCGCGCTCGACGGCCTCCTCGGCCTCCCCGCCGAGGCCAAGGCCAAGGCCGCCGAGCTGAAGACGGAGGAGGCCTACCTGTCGCGCACCGCGCACGACCCGTACGCCCTCGACAAGGAGCTCGCCTCGCTGCAGCGCGCGGCCGCGGAGGCCGAAGTGTCGTCGGACGCCAAGGCCCTCAAGCGCGCGGAGGACGCCCTCGTGGCCACGCAGGCGCGGCGCGCCGAGGTCCTCGGTCGCCGCGATCGCCGCGACGACCTGCTGCTGGAGATGCACCGGCTGGCCACCCAGTCGGGGGCGCTCCTCGAGGACCTGAAGTCCGTCCGGGAGGAGCGCGGCGGCGACCTGCTGACCGCGAACCTGCCCGGCCTGGACCCGCGGCTGGCGGCGGTCGTGGCGGACCTGGGGGAGGCGCGCACCGCGGAGGCCGAGGTGGAGCAGACCCTCTCGCGGGGGTCAGTCCCGCCCGTCCGCGCTCCCGGCCGGAAAGAACGCAGCTAGCACCCGCGCGGGGGCGTTCCAAGCCGGCACCTCCCGCCCCGCGAGCGCCAGCGCCCGTCCCCGGGCGGTGGCCGCCGACGCCAGCCCCGCCTGCCGCGCGGCCGCGGCGGCCTCCCGCCGCGAGAGCTCCTCCCGACGACACAGCCGCTGCGCCCACGCTCGCGCCAGGCGGATCGCGGGCTCCCCCCCGTCCACTCTCTCCGCATCCTCGACCGCCCCCTGCAGGAGCGCGTCGAGGCGTCGCAGGGTGCCCATGGGCGCCGTCCCCGCGACCGTGGCCGCGAGCAGCGCCGTCTCGTGGGCGAGCAGCTCGGCGGCGATCCTCCGGGGTCGCAGGGGCGATCGGAAGACGACGGCCAGCAGCTCGGTCGCCCGTCGCGACGCCTCCAGGACCCGGCCCACGCCGGCGCGGTCCCCCTCCTCGACCGCGGCCGCTCCGCCCCACGCTTCGGCGTGCCGACCCCGAAGCTCCAGCGCCGCGCGGCCGGACTCGTCTTCGGCCCGGCCCAGGGCCCGCGACGCCGCCCGGAACCCGTCCACCGCCTCGTCCCACCGCCCGGCGAGGGCCGCCAGCTCCGCCCGCGCCGACGCCAGCTCGGCGACGAGCGAGCGGTCGCCTCCGTCCCGGGCCCGGCCCTCGGCGCGGTCCAGGTCGGCGTCCGCCCCCTCGAGGTCCCCCGCGATGCGCTTGAGCTCGGCGCGCAAGGTGAGCAGCCGGGCCGCTCCCCGGGGGTCGGGGGAGTCCGCGGCGAGGCCCCGGCGGACCGCCTTCATCGCGCCCCTCAGGTCGCCCCGCTGGGTGCGCACCAGGGCGACGTTCGCGCACCGGTTCGCCTCGCCCGCGGCGTCGCCGATCTCCGCGGCGGCGTCGGCGGCGGCCGTGAGCAGCTCCTCCGCCTCCCGGAGGCCGCCTCGATGCAGGACCACGCCGGCGCGGCCCGCGTCCGCGGCGGCCGTGAGGCGGGGGTCGTTCGCGTCGGTCGCGGCGGCGCGCGCCTGGTCGAAGCGGCGCTCGGCGAGCACCAGCTCCCCGGCTCGCAGGGCGACGCCCGCGAGGTTCAACAGCAGCCCCGCCTCCTCCGCGCGCGCCCCCGCGCCGCGGGCGAGGACCAGCGCCTCCTGCAGGTGCGGGACCGCCCTGCTCGGGTCCGCGGCGAGCAGCAGCCGACGCCCCAGCGAGGCCTGGACTTCGCGCACCAGGTCCCCGTCCGCGGCCGCCCGCGCGGGCCCCAGAGCTCGGGGCAGCTCCGCGTCCACCACCGCGTGATCGCGCAGCCTCGCCGCCGCGCGCGCCCGGGCGAGGCGAGCGCGCGCCTCGTGCAGGGGCTCGAGGTCGGCGGTGCCGCGGGCGAGGGGCCCCCCCCCGCCCCCCCCGCCGCGGCCGCCCGGCCCCCGCGGGGCCAACACCGCGCCCGTGCCCCCCGAGAACC
>CAZEKB010000181.1:0-9109 GCA_964512225.1 uncultured Rickettsiales bacterium
CGGACGACGACGACGCGACGGACGACGACGACGCCACCGACGACGACGACGCCACGGACGACGACGACGCTACGGACGACGACGACGCGACGGACGACGACGACGCGACGGACGACGACGCCGCCGCCCCGTCCCCCGGGTTCGTGGATACGACCTACTGCCTGGACTGGTCGACCGTCACGATCGTATCGCCGGGCGGGCTCACCAACTTCCTCGCCGGGCTCGGGGTGACCCTGTTCGACTACGCGGTGTTGCTGACGCCCACGAGCGTGGACGTGGCGGCCCAGGAGATCACGATGATCGCGGGCGCCGCCCAGAACGGGACCTGCTTCCAGGACATGACCGCACCCACCCAGGACCTGACGTCCGTGTCCCCGGGCACCTACGTCGATCCCAACTTCGTCGTGGGACCCAAGGACATCGTCCTGTCCGTGGGGGCGTTCAGCCCCTCGGTGTACGACTTCACGATCGACGCCGACTTCACGAGCAACGAGCTGCAGATGGTGAACGGCGTGATCACGGGCGAGATCGACGTGTCCAACTACTTCGGGGCGTGCTTCGTCTTGACGTGCTTCACGTGCACCGGTCCCGGCGTGGGCGACTGCGTCTCGTTCCAGGGCACCGGGGCGGTCTTCGACCAGACCGCGCTCACGCCGCTCCAGGTCGTGCCCTAGCTCCGATCGTCTGCAAGGAGACGGGCCGCGGGGCGTAGTCGTCCCCATGAGCATCTTCACGCAGCCCACCCGCTTCGCTCACCGGCCCGGTCGGGACCGCCGCATCAGCCGCGCGGTCGTCGTGGAGACGCCGTCCGTCGCGTCCCTGATGTGCCCGTGCTGCCTCGTCGAGTTCGGCTTCGGCGACGACTGTCCGGTATGTACCGAGGGCCTGATCGAGGCCGCCTCCTACGAGCCCCGCCCCGGCCCGAGCTGCCGCTGCGATCGCCCCCCGTCCGCCGCGCTGGTCGCGATCCAGCGCGGCCTCGACACGCTGTCGAACGTCTGGATGTTCGGCCTGCTGATGCTCGCCTCCACCGGGCTGCTCGTCGCGCTGTTCATCGCGATGCTGATCAAGATGCGCCTCTTCGGCTGACGCTCCGGGCGCTCGGGCCGACGCCTCCCCGGGCGTTGTGGCAGCGTTCGGGCCTGTGCGGGGAGCATCGTGACCGAGCGCGTCCAATTCGAACGCAACATCGGCCTCTTCATGGCCGTGATGATCGGCATCGGCGCGATGATGGGGCCGGGGATCTTCGCGTTGCCCGGGGAGCTTGCGCGGCTCGTCGGCCCCCTCGGCGTCTTCGTCTACGTGCTCATGGGCGTCGTCACCCTCTTCACGGCGCTGAACTACGCCGAGCTGGGCGCCGCCATCCCCGTGGCGGGCGGCGGGTACTCGATGACCCAGCGCACCCTGCCGCGGCCGATCGCGTTCCTCACCGGCTGGTTCTTCTGGATCGGCAACGTCGCCGCCTGCGCCCTCTACACGGTCGTCTTCGCGCTCACCCTGCAGGAGTGGTTCTGGTCGGCGATCCCGGTGTTCCCCGTCGTCCTGCTCGTCACCCTGATCTTCAGCCTCGTGAACCTGCGCGGCCTGTCCGAAGCGCTGCGCGTCGTCACCGTGATGAACGTCGTGGAGCTCGTCGTCCTGCTCGGCATCGCGATGCTCGGGGTGAGCCGCATCGAGCCCCCGAACCTCGAGCCCCTGGCCCCGCTGGGCTGGGGCGGGGTGCTCCCGGGGATGTCGCTGATCTACGTGTCCTACGTGGGCTACGAGCTCATCACCGTGGCCGCCGAGGAGATCATCGAGCCCGCCAAGACGATCCCCCGCGCCATCGTGATCACCCTCGTCGTGGCCGTGGCGATCTACTTCTTCGTCGTGCTCGTGATGATGGGGACGGTCCACCACAGCGAGCTCGCCGAGACCGACGTGCCGTTCATCTACGTCTCGGACCGCCTGTTCGGGCCGTGGGGGCGGTACGCGGCGGTGCTCGCGACGGTCATGGCGTCGCTGTCGGCCTTCGCCGTGACCCTGGGCGCGAGCGCGCGCGTGCTCTTCGCGCTGGGGCGGGACGGCCACTTCCCCCGCGCCTTCGCCAAGCTCGACCCGGTGCGACGCACGCCGTCGATCGCGCTGGGGGTGTGCGCGGTCGTGGTGGTGCTGCTGGCCGCGTCCGGGGTCGTGAAGTTCGTGGCCTCGATGGCGGGCTTCGGCTTCCTGCTGGGGCTCGGCTTCGTGAACTACGCCGTCATCGCGCTGAACCGCGGCAAGCCGAACCTGCGTCGGCCGTTCCGCGTCCGCGGCTATCCGTGGGTGCCGATCATCGGCGTGGTGACGTCCTGGGGCTTCGTGCTGTTCCTCGAGCCCCGGACGATCACGCTCGGGGCGGCGCTCACGGCCATCGGGTTCGGTGTCTACTGTCTGCGACCGGCGAACCGCGCCGAGCTCGCCCACGGCATTCCCATCCTGCGTCGGTTCGTCCGGCGCCTTCTGGAGAAGAGGAGACGACGCATGCGCGTACTGATCATCGGCGGAGGCTCGTTCGGCCAGAACATCGCCAAGCGGCTGCTGGCGCGAGACGAGGTCCGGATGGTGTTCCGGAGCCACGAGCACCAGATCACCTTCGTGGAGCGCGACGAGGCGCTGTGTCGGGAGCTGGAGACCCGCTTCGGCGTGCCCATCTACCAAGGCGACGGCACGAAGCGGCAGGTCCTGGAGCAGGTGGGGGCCGGCGAGGTCGACGTGGCCATCGCCGCCTCGGACGACGACGGCAAGAACGTGATCGCCGCCCTCCAGGCGCGTCAGCTGGGCATGCCCCGGGTGATGGCGATCGTGCGCGACTCCGACTACCTGCCCCTGCTCGAAGCGGAGGGGGTGGTCCCCATCGGGGCGCCCTGGGCGACGGCCGCGATGGTCGAGAACTACCTCGACCGGCCGGGCGTGGCCGAGCTGTTCGAGATCGGCACCGGCGTGGCCAGCCTCATCGGCGTGATCATCCCCGAGAAGGCGCGGGTCGCGGGGCGCGCGATCGCGGACCTGGAGATCCCGTCGGAGTGCGTCGTCGCCGCCGTCATCCGGGGCAAGGAGTTCGTGGTGCCCCGCGGCTCCACGACGATCGAGGTGGACGACGAGGTCGTGTTCGTGGGGCCCGCGGAGGCCGTCCAGGACGCTCGGGAGCGGTTCCGCATCACCGACTGACGCCCGCCCGCCGCGCATCGCCTACCCTTGCGGGGTGCAGCCCCGGCCCCCCGCGTCCGCCGACCTGATCCGCCTGCCGCGCCGCCGCGGCGACGTGGCCGAGATCGCGCGGGACTACCTGCCCACGACCGCGGCCGAGGTGCGCGCGCGCGGCTGGGACGGGGTGGACGTGGTCTTCGTGACGGGGGACGCGTACGTCGACCACCCGTCGTTCGCCATGGCGCTGCTGGGGCGCGTCCTCGAGGCCGCCGGCTATCGCGTCGCGATGCTCTCGCAGCCCGCCTGGAAGACGGTCGACCCGTTCCTGGAGTTCGGGCCGCCGCGGCTGTTCTGGGCCGTGTCGGCGGGGAACATGGACTCGATGCTCAACCACTACACCGCGGGGCGGAAGGTCCGGAACGCGGACGCCTACACGCCCGGCGGGGCCATCGGTCGGCGGCCGGACCGGGCCGTCAACGTGTACGCGCAGCGGTGCCGCGAGGCGAACAAGCGGCTCGGCTCCCGCGCGCCGGTGGTGGCGGGGGGCGTCGAGGCGAGCCTGCGGCGGCTGGCGCACTACGACTACTGGAGCGACACGGTGCGCCCGTCGGTGCTCGCGAGCTCCAAGGCGGACGTCGTCGTGCACGGGATGGGCGAGGCGCCGATCCTGGAGCTGGCTCGTCGGCTCGACGCCGGCGAGACGCTGCGCGACCTGCGGGACATGCGGTCCACGGCGTGGCTGCTCGGGGGCAAGGAGGCCGTCCCCATCGAGGACGTCGTGGTGCTCCCGTCCTTCGAGCGCGTCCGCGACTCCCCCCGCGAGTTCGCGCGCGCGACGTTCCTCTATCACGAGGAGATGAACGCGCTGAACGGGCGCCGGATCGTCCAGCCCCACGGCGATCGGACCGTGGTCCAGAACCCCGTCCATCCGCCCCTCTCCGAGGCGGAGATGGACGCGATCTACGACCTGCCGTTCGCGCGTGGACCGCACCCGTCGTACCGGGAGCCCGTCCCCGCCTTCGAGATGATCCGCCACAGCGTGACGGTCATGCGGGGGTGCTTCGGGGGGTGCACGTTCTGCTCGATCACGATGCACCAGGGCAGGCCGATCCAGAGCCGCAGCGAGGCCGGGATCCTGCGGGAGATCCGGGCGCTGAAGCACGTCCCCGGGTTCAGGGGCGTGGTGTCGGACATCGGGGGGCCGACGGCGAACATGTACCGCATGCGCTGCACGAAGCCGGACGTCGAGCAGATCTGCCGGCGCCCCAGCTGCGTGCATCCGACCGTCTGCAAGCTCCTGGGGGTGGATCACGGGCCCCTGATCCGGCTCATGCGGGAGGCGCGCGCGGTGAAGGGCGTGCGGAAGGTCAACATCGCGAGCGGGGTGCGGATGGACCTGGCCGCCCGCAGCGACGAGTACATGGACGAGCTGGTGACCCACCACGTGGGAGGTCACCTCAAGGTCGCGCCGGAGCACGCCTCCGACGCCGTCCTGAGCGTCATGCGCAAGCCGTCCATCGGCGAGTTCCACAAGTTCTCGGACGCCTTCGACGCCGCCAGCAGGCGGGCCGGCAAGGAGCAGTACCTCGTCCCGTACTTCATCGCCTCGCACCCGGGGGCGGGGCTCGACGAGGCGATCGAGATGGCGGCGTTCCTGCGGCGGTCGGGCTACAAGCCGCGGCAGGTGCAGGACTTCATCCCCGCCCCCATGGACTGGGCCACCGCCATCTACTGGACCGGCCTGGACCCCCGCACCCTGCGCCCCGTCCCGGTGGCGCGCACGCTGCGGGATCGCACGACGCAGCGGGCGTTGCTGCAGTGGTTCAAGCCCGAGAACTGGTACGCCGTGCACGACGCCTTGAAGAAGGCGGGCCGCGAGGATCTCATCGGCCACCACCCCGAGGCGCTGATCCCACCGCGGCCCACCGAGGCGGCGGTGGCGGCCGAGCGACGGCGGGCCGAAGAGCGCCGTCGCGGGCGCGGGAAGAAAGATCCCCGCTCGTACCGCCCGAAGCGCCGCCGATAGCGGGAACCCGTCGCCCACGCGGTTGTCCGATCCGGGTGCACCCGGAGTCTTCGACGACGGCTACGGGGCGGGCGTGAAGGCCACCGAGCGACACCGGCCTCTGCGCAAGGCCGACACGCGCTGAAGAAAACCGCCCGGATCGGGAGACTGCGTCCCCGTAGAGCGTCCGGACCTGTATCTTCGCTAGATGCCCGGGCCAGGATCGATGGAGACCGTCCTCTCGCTGCTCCGTCCGGAGGAGCTGGCGCCGCGGATCCGTGAGCGGACCGGCGCCCCCGAGGACGAGATCGCCGCGACGCTGCGGGCCTGGATCACCGAGGTTCCGCCCGCGCTCGAGACGATCCTCCCGCACCTGCGACCCTGGTCGCGCGTGCTCGAGGTGGGGGCGGGCCTCGGCCTGCTGAGCCGCGTCCTCGCGGTGGCCGGGCACGAGGTCGTGGCGGTGGAGCCGGTGGCGGAGCCCTACGGGTTCTTCCCGGCGGCGCGGGCCGCCATCGCCGAGGTCGCCCGAGAGGCGGGGCTGCCTCCCGTGCGCACGATCGCCACCACGGCGGAGGAGCTGCCGGCCGCCAACCTGGGGACCTTCGACCTCGTCTTCTCGGTCCACGTCTTCGAGCACGTCGCGGACCCCGACGCCGCCTTCGCGGGGATGCTCTCGGCGGTCGGGGAGGGCGGGGAGATGGGGCACCTGTGCCCCAACTACGCCGTGCCCTACGACCCGCACTTCGGGGTCCCGGTGTGGAGCCGAAGGCCCGGGTGGACGGCCCGCCTGTACCGTCGTCGCATCGCCCGCGACCCGGCGCTGTGGGACGGCCTCTCGTTCGTCACTCACGACGACATCGTCCGCCTCGCCGCCCGCCACGACTGCGCCGTCTACTTCGCCCCCGGGCTCCTTCGAAAGGCGCTGCGCCGCATCGATCATGACGGCGAGTTCGCGACGCGTCACAACCGCGGGCTCGTGGGGACCGCGAAGGGGCTGCTCGAGAAGATGGGGTTGGTGGACGCGCTGCGGTGGGTGCCCCCCCGGTGGGCCACGCCCATGTGCTTCGTCGTCTTTCGCAACCCGCCCCGGACGGGCTAGCCCCCGGGCTCGGGTCTCCTCCCCAGGGCCTGCTCGAGGATCGCCCAGCCGGCCAGCCCCGCGAGCCCGAAGCAGGCGGCCGCGTAGAGCATCGTCGCGTCGCCCCAGCGGTCGGCGACCTCCCCGAACGTCGGCGCGGCGACGAGGCGGCAGACGCCCCACAGCCCCGTGAAGGCGGCCACGGCGACGCCCCGGAGCGCGTCCGGAGAGCGGGTGACGACCTGGGACATGAGCACTGGGAAGCAGTACCCGTGCCCCACCCCGCCGAGCGCCCCCGCGAGGGCGAACCCGAGCGACGAGGTGGCGGACCCGAGCACGAGGAACGACGCGGCGTAGGAGAGCAGCGCCGCCGCGCCCACCCGGTTCGGCCCCAGCCGCTCGGGCAGCCGCGCGCCGATCAGCCGCACGAGCACGGCGCCCAGCGCGTAGGTCAGCCAGACCGTCGACGGGTTCTCGGCGCCGCGGGCCTCGGCCGTGACCGTGGCGAAGGACATGAACACGGCGACCATGCCCGCGAAGACGACCGTCGCGGTCCACACCGGGGCGAGGCGGACGCGCCCCAAGGCGTCGAAGGCCGACCGGAGGCTCACGCGCTCGGGGGCGCGCGTGCCGGTGGGCTCGGGGACGCCCGGGAGCAGGAGGAGCGACGCCGCGATGCAGAGCCCCATCGCGGGGAAGAACCAGCGCAGGTCGGGGGCCTCGACGCCGATCTGATCCGCGAACGGGTTGATCAGCAGGGGGAGGAGGCCCGACACGCCGAACAGCGCGATCCCCTCGGTGCGGCGCGACGGCGGGACGATGTCGGCGGCGAGGGTGAAGTAGCCCGTGAACAGGGCGCCGCTGCCGAGGCCCACGAGGATCCGCATCAGGTAGACGAGCCAGCCGAGCTGATCGATCAGCGCCACCAGGAACATCCCGACGATCAGGACGAGCGTCCCCAGGAACAGGACCGGCCTGCGTCCGACGACGTCGAGGCCCCAGCCCACGAGCGGCCGCCCGAGCAGCCCGCCCACGGACGCCGCCGCCATCACCATCCCGATCTGTCCGCGGTCCGCCCCGAGGTGGTCGAGGTACAGCGGCAGGAGCAGCATCGAGCTGAACCCCAGCGCCTGCAGCGCGTGCGCGGCCACCAGCAGCAGGAAGGGGCGCGTCAGGATGCGCGGCTCGGTCATCGTCCCTCGGGTGGAAGCGATCCCTGGAGATCGCAGTGGCGGAGGTTACGCTTCGGCATGGCCTCTCGCCCGCCCCGCCCCGTTTCCCTGCTGCTCGTGGCGTCGGTCGCGGCAGCGGGGTGCGCCGCCGAGCCCCAGCGCCTGGCGTGCGACGGGGACGCCGAGGTGGTCGCGGGCGCCGACCGGGACGTCCTCTTCGCCGCCCCGGAGAGTCCCCCTCGGGGCCTCGCGGTCTTGCTCCACGGGCTCGCCGAGTCGGCGTGCAACTGGACGGACAGGGTCGAGGAGGCGCGCGTGGCCGACGCCGCCCTCGAGCGGGGGCTCGCGTGGGTGGCGGCGGACTCCGCGGACGGGGCCTGGGACGTGGATCTCGACAGCGAAGAGGTCGCCTCCGTGGACGCGGCGATCGCCGCCATCGAGGCGGACGGGCGACTCCCCGAGGGCTTGCCGACCCTGGCGCTCGGGCACAGCAACGGCGGCGCCTTCGCGCAGATCTTCGCGGTGCGCAGCCGCCGCGACGTCGTGGCGGTGGTCAACGCCAACGGCTGGGGGACGGACGCGCTGGACGCGGACGAGTCGCCGCCGCCCATGCTGTTCATCACCGCCGAGAACGACACGATCGTCCGCCCCGCGGTGGTATTGGACGCGGCCACGGCGGCGTCCGAGCGAGGGCACGACCTGCGCATCGAGCTGCACGTGCCCACTCCGCTGCAGCCGGATCGGTTCGCCCGCGTCCCCGGGATCGACGTGGAGGCATCGGCCGACCTGGTCGCGACCTACGACGCCGCGGGCCTTCTGGACGGGGCGGGTCGGCCCGCCGTCAACCCGCGCACGGACCCGCGATGGAGCGCGCTGGTGCCGGAGCCCCTCGAGCACCTCGAGCAGCAGGTGGTCGAGCAGATCCACGTCGTATTCGCCGAGCACCGCTTCAGCAGCGCGGACATCGAACAGATCTTCGCGCTCTTCGACGAGGCGGTGCCCTAGGAGCGGCTCAGCCGGGGAACACCTCACAGGTGCCGGCGGGCCCGCAGCTGCCTTCGAGCCCGAGGTAGCGCAGCGAGCAGAACTCGTTCCACCCCGTGCCGCAGCAGAAGGCGTCCGCCGCACACACGCACGACAGCGTGGCGCCGTCCTCGCACTGATCCGTCGCGCCCGGCCACGGCATGGTGCCGCAGCAGGGGTCGCCGCAGGCCGCGACGCCCAGGCAGTCCCAGTCCACGCAGTCGAGGTACCCGTCGCCGTCGTCGTCGATGCCGTTGGTGCAGTTCGTCTCCACGGTGCCGCCGCTGGTCGTCCCGTGGAAGTAGAGGCGGAGGGGCGAGTCGTCGATGCCGTCGTGCTCGGCGCGCAGGCTGGTCCAGTGGGCGTCGGCGTCGTCGGGCGTGTAGAGCAGGCGTCGCTCGACGGTCTGGCCGGGGCCCACTGCGAAGACGTCGGACCCTCCGTCGATCGAGAAGATGCCGGGGCCGTCCCAGGTGAGGTCGACGGTCACGCCCACGTCCTCGCCGCCGGGGTTCGTGAACGAGACGGTGGCCGAGTCGCTCGATCCGGGGGCGACGCTCACGAACTCCGTGCGGTCGGCGCTGATGGTGAGGCGGGCCGGTCCGACGGCGTCGTCGTCGTCGGTGGCGTCGTCGTCGTCGGTGGCGTCGTCGTCGTCGG
>CAZEKB010000182.1:0-9039 GCA_964512225.1 uncultured Rickettsiales bacterium
GAGCCGCTTTCAGTTGGGCGGCATTTTCACGAAGTCGGCAGATCCCGCTCGGCACCGCCCGTCCGGGGCGGCGCCCTTGGTTCCTGCTCTTCGAGTGGCTGTGTGGAGCTCGACATGTGCATGAAGGGTTTGCATCGCGGTGCTCGGGGTCCTGGGCGGGTAGGCCGCTTCTCGCGACGGAGTGCTCCGCGTCTTGTCGTCCAGGCCTTCGGGAGCCGTCCTGCTCCGTTGTGACGTGACCAGTGGGCCCAACGGCTGCTTCTCGCTTCTGTGTTGCCGTCGTTCGGTTTTGCGGCCTCGAGTTGGAGCAGGTTGTGCGCGCGGCGGGCACTTCTCGCCTGCGGGTCATCGCCGCTTTGAGGTTCTCTTCGAGAGCTTGGCTGCCGGCGCAGCGGCTGCCGCTTCTCGCTTGAGAGGGTCTCGCCGTTGGAAGGTTCTCTTCGAGGCCCTGGCCGATGGGGGAGCGGGAGGGGTCCCCACGCTAGGAGCCACGGCTGTCGCTTCTCGCGGGGCAGGGCTCCCGTCCGCCGGCGGTTCTCTCGAGACCTGTCAGGTCGGGGCGCGGCGGGCGCTTCTCGCTTGGGTGGCTGTCGTCGTTGGATGGTTCTCTTCGAGACCCTGGTCGGTTGCGCCAGTAGCAGGGAGCCCCGCGCTACGAAGCACGGCGGTCGCTTCGCGCGGTGGGGCTCTCGTCGGTGCGCGGTTCTCTCGAGACCCCGTTGGTTGTGGGCGTGCGTCGATAGGGCTGGTCGGAGTGCAGCAGACCGCTTCTCGCGCTTGGGCTCCCCGGCGTTTCGTTCAGTGGCCTTCGTGGGCGCGTTGGGTGCGGGGTGCTGCTCGATGAGGAGTGCCTTCGGTCTACGCGTGGTCCTCGCCGGCTTGAGGCGCGTGGGCCGCTTCGCGCAGCTGGGTGCTCGTCGCTGTGGGTTCTCTCGAGGAGTCGGCTGCTGGGGTGGCGCGGGGATGCCCGTCGCTCGGTGTGTGTCGGCCACTTCTCGCGGGCGGGTGCCCCAGGGCTGGTCGGGGACTCGAGGCGCTGGTCGGTGGTCGAGAGGGGAGGGGTGCTCGGCGTCCTGCCATTGGTCGGCGACATCACTCGGGGGCTCCCGGCTCCGCGCGCGTCCGGCGCGCTTTCGCAGGCTGCTTGAAAACGACCGCCCAACCCGCGGCTCCCGTGAACTCGAAGTCGGGCGGGACGTAAGCGGCTGGAATGCAAAAGGATTCGCTGGCGCTCCCCTTTGGCACATCAGGGCGCCCCACTTCGAGACAGCCGCCGTTCGGCGGCCGTCGGGAGCCGCTTTCAGTTCAATGACATACGCCCACAACGATCCAGGCGCTCTGTACCTACCTGCGCCGCGTGTTTGCGGCCCAGGTTCGGAGTCGCGAGGTCGTCGGCTCCACGCTCTGTCTGCTCCGTCTCGGGCCCCGCCGCAGGCTTGCGTCGTGGCCTGTCGACCTCCGCGAAGACCCGGCTCGGCCGACCAGCACTGACCGCCGCCCAGCCGAGACCCCGCCGATCCGGCGCCGCCCGGCACGGATTACAGTGGGAGCAGCTGCCCTGCGGCGTCCCGGAAGAACACGGTGGAGCCGCCAGCCCAGAAGGGTCCGCGGGGGCCTACGGGCGGGACATTGAAGAGGGGTGGGATTACCCGGAACCGCGGTCCGTCGTCCCGTATCGAGTCGAACTCCGCTGCGGGATGCAGTTGAATCATCTCGGGGCTACGGGCCCGTCGCGATGAGGGGCCCACCCGAGGCGGAAGCCGGGGGATCGCCTGTATTCGGGGTTCCGCAGGTGCCGCTCCTGGCAGTGCCGGAGCGACGGTGGGCTCGGCGCTCGACGCCCCGGCGGGCACTGGCGCAGCGGCGATGCGCTGTTCAGCCCGCGTCGAGTTCTCGCAGCCGCAGTTCTCATCGTTCGACATGGATCCTCCTCCGTCGGAGCACGCCGGGGCCCATCAAGGCTACGAGAAGCCAGGGCGACGGCACGATCGGCGGGCTCAGCGAGCCGGTGCAGGCACAGCCTCCCGGACCCCCGTCGCCCAAGCCGCCATCATCGTCGGCGTCGTCGCCGCAGCCCTCGGGTGGCTCCGCATCGGTGCCATTGCAGTCCTGGTCGATGTCGTCGCAGAACTCATCCACAGCGCTCGGGAAGCGTTCCGGGTCCTCGTCGTCGCAGTCCTCGCCGCCACACTCCGGACCGTAGGTACCGTCCTCGTCCAGGTCGCCCTCGCGGTCTCCGTCGAGGCAGTCGTTGTCGATGCCGTCGCCGCAGATTTCCAGCGCGTCAGGATGCACGGACTCGGCTTGGTCGTCGCAGTCGACTCCGCCGCAGGCAGCGTCCCCGTAGCCGTCACCGTCCTCGTCCGGGATGAGGTCCGCTCCGTCGCAGTCTTGGTCGATCTCGTCGCACGCCTCTTCTGTCGCGTCGGGGTGGATTGCCGGGTCTTCGTCGTCGCAGTCGGTGCCGCCGCAGGCGTCTCCGTCGAACCCGTCTCCGTCACGGTCCCCGACCGGGTCGATGCCGTCGCAGTCCTGGTCGATGCCGTCGCAGACGATCTCGGTAGCGAACGGATACGCGGTCCCGTTGAGATCGTCGCAGTCGCCCATGATGGGGGCGAAGCCGTCCGCGTCGGAGTCGCGCATGTACTCGCAGGAGGGAGCGCCGGGGCCGCCGAAGGCACCCATGTCGTTGCGGCTGCCGTCGTCGTCGTTGAACGCCGGATCGGGGTCTCCGGCGTCGATCCCCGGAGAACCGGGCGCCAGGCAGAGGTCGTCGTTCCCCCAGATACCGTCGTCGCTGAACGCGACGAACAACGGGTCTGCGGAGATGTTGCCGGCGGTCCCGGTCGGGTCGGGAACGCGGTACGTCAGCAGGGCTCCCGGTTGCCCCCACAGGTTCGTATACTCGTTGTCGAGCGCTCCCTCGAAGCCCTGCTCACCACCGATCACGACATCGCTGGGACCGGAGATGATGGACGAACTGATGAACGGGGCGGGCGCGCGGTCGCGGAGCATCACGCCGACCGTAAAGGGCTGAGCGCTGTACTGCACCGTGATGTTGCGGATCGAGCCGGTCGCAGTTCGAGAGTCGATGGCGAAGGCACGGCCGGGGTGGCTGATGACGATGTTGCTGGCGTCCAGCGTTTCGGTGTCCCAAGCCTGAATCCCGGGATTGAACTGGTTGCCGGCGATGAGAATCGTCTCCAGCACCGTTGAACAGCCAAGATCGAGCACGTAGCGTGCCCCGCTCCCAAAGTTGTTCACGAACGCACTGTCTTGAATGACGAGAGGGCTGGCTGGACACGGAGAAGGGTAAGCACCGCTCCCGATCCCTCGGCCGTTGTTGTCGCGGATCACAACCCGACGAATTGTCGCCGCCGATGCTCCTGCGAAGATCGCGTATGAACTGTTGCTGCTCCCCGCGGGCGGACATGCGCCGGTCACGGTGAATCCCTCCAATAGGGCTCCCGTACCCGTTTCTGTCATGTCGACCGTGTCGCCGAGGCAGTTCCCGTCGAGCAGCGTCGGTCCGGGGCCTGCGATCCCTACGACCTCGATCGACTTCCCTCCGAAGTCGATGAGGCCCACGTAGACTCCAGGGGAGACTTCCAAGCGGTCCCCCGGGTTCGCGATGTCGATTGCAGCCTGTATTTCGGTGTAGTCTCCGGACCCGTCGGGCGCGACCGTGTACACAGCCCCCTGGAGAAGCGGCGTCGCTAGGACGGTAGCGGCGGCAAGCAGGTGTCTCCTGAGCGGCACTAGCCGGGTACCCACGGCATCACTTGCGGCCACTGAGGCCACTGCGAGATGTTGGGCAATTGCGAGAAGTTGCCGAAGATCCCAAAGAACGTCTCCAGCCCGGGGTCCGGGACCGAGCCGTTGTAGAGACCCGTCCCGTTGGCGCATCCCGAGGTCGCGCTGCCAGGCTGGTCGAGCAGCACCAGCGCGGCCACGGCGTTCATCGTGCCCTCAAGCATCGAGGAGTCGAAGTCCGCCTGGGTGAAGGTCGGGGAAACTCCCCGGGCTGCATCTCCGGTCAAGGGGTCGACGTTGAGCCAGCCCGCACCAATCCCACCGATGTTGTGCGGCTGGTAAAGGGTTGCGAGGGCGTTGACGTACCCCACTGCGAGGGTGGCGGGGCTACCCGGGGCGCCCGCGACCCCTGACTGTTGGATGCCGAGGAGGTTGTTGGGGTAGAGGCCGCTGCGGACCAAGGCGAGGGCGGCGGTAAGGAGGGCGTCCGCGGATGGAGCGTTCAGATCATCCCTGTTCGGGTCGCAGGGTTCGATCCCTTGGGTGTGGTTCTGCGTGCCGTACCACTCGGCAGCTCCCCGCACCGAATCCCACTCGGCCTGGGTAACGCCGTTGAGTGTCGCTGGCCCACAAACGCTGGGATAGTCGGTGCAGATCTCCCCGCTCCAGTCGAACAGGCGGTCGAGGATGATCTGGCTCTCCTGCGCCCGGAAGCTGTAGCCGCGGATCATCGCCATGGTCTGAACCGCGCGCGCGAGTTGATGGAGGCTGGCGTCCCAGTCCTGACCCATCTCTGGCAGGACCGTCGGAGCGGACGGGTTGAAGCCCGCCGGGATGTAGCCCGTCGCGCCGGTCGCGATGGACGGGTCGTTCCACTCGGCGACGCACTCCGCTTCCAGCGCGGTCAACGTCGTGATGGGGTTCCCGTAAGGCCCGAAGGAGTCCGGGTGCTGCCAACCCATGTACGCATCGTTCTCGGTGTAGCCGTTCGCGGAGCCCAGCCATCCCTGCGGCACACCGCCGGCTCCTGTCGTCTCCCACCAAGGGCTGCCGTCCTGCCAACCCAGCGGATTGGTAGGTGACGAGGTGCGCGCACCTCGATCCCGCCACGTCTCGAACATCGCGATCAGCTGCGGCGCAATGTTCGGGGCTGCCGGGTTGCTCGGCCACTCGAGCCGGGAGCAGACGTAGTTGGAGTACGTGCCCCCGGCACTCGCCATGGAGGCGTTGAACTGGTCGTGGAGGATTTGGTGGAGGAGCGCGATGCCGATGAGCTCGCCCCAGAAGTTGCTCCGGCCTCCCGACAGGCTCAGGCACCCGCCGCGCGAGAAGAGCTGGTTCGCCCAGATCATCTCGTGCATCCATCGGTCGAGGTTGCAGAACCCGCCGCCGGTCGAGGCCGTGCCCGAAGCGAGAGAAGCAGGCCACTGATCCGTCGTCGGCAGGAGCTTGTGCTCGAGCCCGACTGGTTGGGCGGTCGGCGCAATCCCGGACGGCGGGCTGGTGGACCACGCGTTCAGCATGATCATGGCCTCGGGATTTCGACGCAGGCAGCTGTAGTAGACCGCACTCACCGTGGGGTAGTGGTCGTGGGTGAAGACTCCACTCGGGGTGTAGAGATTCCACCACCCACGATTCCCCGTAAGGACCGAGGTGCTCGTGTTCAGGGGTGCCTGGAAGGAGGAGGTGCCGCCGGTGGTGGCAGTCGGTATGTTCCCCGGGATCGCGGAAACGTTGTTGCTCGCATACTGGGCCCGAACCATGATGTCGAACAGCTGGATGATCTTCTCGTAGGTCAGCGGGGAGGGCGCGGGAAACGGGAAGTTGATGAGGATGCCCTGGCCGTACATGAACTCGAGCGTGGTGACGACCTGCATGGCGACCGCGGCACGGTTCTGCAGGGGCTGCCCCGCGTACACGCCGCCGGGCAGAACTGCCGTCGCCATGTAGTCCAGGAAGATCTCCACATCCACCCAGTTGATGTAAAGGCCTTCGGAGGCACTGGTGCTCGTAGCCGTGCTTCCGCTTCCGACCTTCACCCTCGCCAGGCTCGAACACTCCGTCATGTCGTCTCCAGTATGGGCCGGCCCGATGCCGACGGACCGATCTTCCTCAGTCTCGTCGGCGTCGAGCCGATCGCCGCCTAGTTCTTGAGGATGAGTTCGATGTTGATCTTCGCGGCGGTGATCCCGGTGAACGTCGTCACGCTCCAGCGCAGGTAGCGGGCGAAGACCTCGGAGGTCTTGATGTCGATCGTAGGGAAGGAGGAGCCGTCGGTCACGGTGTCGAAGGTGATGAGGTCGTCGAACTCGGAGTCGTCGTTGACAGCCGCATGTTGCAGCTTGACCACGATCGAGCCGGTACCGTTCACCCCCTCGCACTTGAGACGAGCGGCTACGTAGC
This sequence comes from uncultured Rickettsiales bacterium, assembly GCA_964512225.1. Classification (GTDB taxonomy): domain Bacteria; phylum Myxococcota_A; class UBA796; order UBA9615; family UBA9615; genus CAZEKB01. The sequence goes on from CAZEKB010000182.1 coordinate 6,157, forward strand.
GATAGGCGCCGGCGTCGACGATGAAGTCGGGGTCTTGCGCGCCGGTGGCGGTCACGGAAATGGTCTTCTGGAGGGTGGTGGAGACGGACATCAGTTGGCTCTCTGTGGTTCGGCAGGCTCGGCGGGGACCAAGACGGTCACGATCGAGTTGACGAGTTCGCGTTCGACCGGGTCGGTGAAGCCGAGTTGAGGAAGAAGCCGCCGGGCGAGTCCTGGCAGGGGCGAGGCCCCGGCCCGATCCGGCGGAACGATGACTCGGAGGTCGGGTGCGTGATTGGGCTGGGCGGGGAGTCGACCGCGCGACCAGCGTGTGATGATGAGTGCAACAGCCACATTCGTCCCTCCTCACGCTCGATGCGTCCGCCCGCTCCGACCAGATCGAAGCGACACGAGTCTCGCCCCCCCCCTCGGGGTCTTGTCAACAAATAAGTTGTCAATTGTTGACTCGATCGTTCCTGTCGTCTCCGGAATTCGGGAGAGGGCGTCTCCGCTCGGAGCGGTTCGGCGCGCGCCTCATTGTGGCCTGACGGCCCCCCCTCGCCTCGTCATGTGCGTCATCGGGGCCGTGCTCAACGTCGCCGGAGTCTCGCGCCTCGGGGCGCGCCTGGCGGCGCTCCCGTCGGCTCCTTGGTAGGTAGTGTGGGCGTACGTCATCGAACCTGCGTCTGACGCGAGCTCGAAATGGTGCGAAGTTGTAAGTAGCTGGAATGCAAAAGGATTCGCTTCGCTCCCCTTTGGCACATCGGGGCGCACCATTTCGAGACAGCCGCCGTGCGGCGGCCGTCGTCAGCCGCTATCAGTTCAGTGACATGCGCCCCGCAGCGATCCAGGCGCTCCGTACCCGCCCGCGCCGCGTGCTTGCGGCGTGGGCTTGGAGTCGCGAGGTTGCTCGCTCCTACCTGCGGGCGCTCCATCTCGGCTCCCGCCGCGTGCCTGCGGCGTGAACTCTCGACCTCCGCGAGGTCGTCGCGAGCTTTCGAGCTACGCAGCGTACGGAGCCGGGAACGGGAGCGGCAGGGTCTCGAAGAGGCCCTGTGGCCTGCTCCGCCTGGGAGGGGCAATCGGCGGCGGCGAGAGCTGCGGCAGCCGATCGAGGGGACTCGTTGCGCGCCGCATGTGGGCGTTCGACACATGGAGGTAGACCTCGGTGCTCGCGAGGGTCTTGTGGCCGAGCAGGAGCTGGATGGTGCGGAGATCGGTTCCCGCTTCGAGAAGATGGGTTGCGAACGCGTGGCGGAGACTGTGCGTCGTGATTCGTCGGTGGATCCCCGCGTCGGCTGCTGCGAGTCGGACTCCTCGGTGGAGCGTGCGTGCGTGCACGTGACCCATGGGGTCTCTCCCAGGAAAGAGCCAGGGCCCGGTCGGGCGAGTCTCCCTCCAGTAGTGGCGCAGAGCCGCGAGGAGGCGGTCGGAGAGCAGTGCACGTCGTGGGCGTCCACCCTTGCCGCGCCGCACGTGGATGACCCCGGCACCGGCATCGATGTCGCGCGGTTCCAGCTTCGTGACCTCCCGGAGGCGGAGGCCTGCGCCGTAGAAGACCTCCATGGCTGCCCGAACCACCGGCGTCCGAGCATGGTTCAGTAGTCGCACGACCTCGCCGCGTGTCGGCACGTCGGGCGGTCGCGTAATCACTTGGGGCGGGCGTATCCCGGCCATCACCTCGGGGCGGTGGAGGGTGTGCACGAACAAGTAGCGAAGCCCTGCGACGAGGATCCTCAGGTAGGAGGTGCTCAGCCCCCGCCGTCGCTCCGCGGCGAGCCAGTTCCGGACCTCTTGCGGGGTCGCATCGTGTGCTTCTCGTCCGAGGTGGGTCTGGAATCGACGAAGTACCGAGGTGTAGCCCTTGATGGTCTTGGCCGCCAAGCCGCGGATCTCGAGGTCTTCGTGAAATCGGTGCATGAGGGAGGTCATTGCTTGCTCCTTCCGCCTAGACGTCTTATTGCTGGTACTATCAACAGTACCACTGGAGGTGCGTATGGCAGGCGTCAAGTTGGACCTCGAGGCGGACATCCAGCCCGTTTCGGACTTCCGAGCGAACTCGGCCGAGGTCATTCGGCAGGTCAAGCAGAGCGGCCGTCCCGTGGTGCTTACGCAGCGGGGTCGAGCGGCCGCGGTTCTGGTGGGTGTCGGGCCGTATCAGTCGCTGCTTCGCGAGGTCGAAGAGCTGCGGGAGGTCCGCGCGGGCCTCGCCGATGCCATGGATGGTCGAGTCGTCTCCAACGAGGAAGCTCGAGCTCGATTGCTGTCGAAGTACGCGGTCGAGTAGGCGATGCCCCTTGAGGTCGTCTGGGCCGAGTCCGCGCTGCAGCGGCTCGACGCCATCCTGGTCCACGTGGCCGGGTATCGGCCGCGGGCCGCAGTGGGTTTGATCGATCGAATGTTCGACCGGGCATCGAAGCTCGGCGAGTTCCCCGAACTCGGTCGCGTCTACGCTGCTCTGCCTGGTGCCGGGCTTCGCGAAGTGATCGAGGGCAACTACCGCCTCATCTATCGCGTCGAGGTTGCTCGGGTCGTGGTGGTTGCCGTCCGCCACGTTCGGGAGGCTGAGCTGGGCTGACCTCGTCCGGTCTTCTCGATGCCGTCGGTCCTCGCGCCGGGTCCCCGCCTGGCGGCGTTCCCCCTTGCTCGGAGCAGGGAGGGGGCGCACGTCACAGAACCTTGGGCTCCCGCAGAGCCCTCCAGGCGCACCGAAGACCGAGCCGGACTCCGGCAAAGTGTTCGCAGTCGTCGCTTCGCTCCTCGGCTCCACACTTGGCCGGGTCCGAGACATCCGGTGGCGCGCCTTCCGGGACATGCGCAGCAAGCGCGCACGTCGGGAGCCCATTTCAGTTCAGTGACATTTCGCCACAACGTCCAGCGGGGAGCTCCGGCACCGCCCGTCCT
>CAZEKB010000183.1:0-8863 GCA_964512225.1 uncultured Rickettsiales bacterium
TGTCGGAGCCGCTGCCGTTGTCGTCGTCCGTGACCGTCAGCGTGACGGTGTAGGTGCCCGCGGCGGTGTAGGCGTGGCTCGTGCTCAGGGTGGTCGCCGTCGTGCCGTCGCCGAAGTTCCACAGGAACGTGTGCGTGTCGGCCGTGCCCGCGTCGGTGAAGGAGCCGGAGAAGCTGACGAGGTCGGTCTCGTTCGCCGCCTGGTTCGGCCCCGCGTTCACCACCGGGTTGGCGTTGGTGATCGTCGCCGTCGCCGTGTCCTGGTCGCTGCCGTTGTCGTCGTCGGTGACCGTCAGCGTGACGGTGTAGGTCCCGTTGTCGGCGTACGTCTTCGTCGCGGTCTGCAGCGTCGACGTCGTGCCGTCGCCGAAGTCCCACAGGTAGGTGAACGTGTCCGCCGTGCCGGGGTCGGTCTGCGACGCGGTGAAGCTGAGCGGGCTTCCCTCGTTGCCGGTCTGGTTCGGGCCCGCGTTCGCCGTCGGCGCGACGTTCGTGATGACGATCGGGTTGGTGAAGGAGCCGCTGCCGTTGTCGTCGTCCGTGACCGTGAGCGTGACGTGGTACGTGTTGTTGTCGGCGTAGCTGTGCGTCGGGTTCTGCGTCGTCGACGTGGTGCCGTCGCCGAAGTTCCACAGGAACGTGTGGGTGTCCGCCGTGCCGTCGTCGACCGCGCCGCCCGTGAAGTTGAGCGTCGAGCCCTCTGCGCCGCCGCTCGGCGTGGAGCCGATGGCGATCGGGTTCACGTTGTTCACGGTGATCGTCGCGGTGTCCGACCCGCTCTGGTTCCCGGAGTCGGTGACGGTGAACGTCGCGGTGAAGGTGCCGTTGTCGGCGTAGCTGTGCGTCGCGGTCTGCGTCGTCGCCGTGGTGCCGTCGCCGAAGTCCCACAGGAAGGTGTGGCCCGTGCCGCCGTCGGTGAACGTGCCGCTGAAGGTGAAGGGCGCGCCCTCGTTGCCGGACTGGTTCGCCCCCGCGTTCGCCACCGGCGCCTGGTTGTTGACCGTGATGATCGCGGTGTCCTGGTCGCTGCCGTTGTCGTCGTCCGTGACGGTCAGCGTCGCGGTGTAGGTGCCGGCCGCGCTGTAGGTGTGGGTCGGGTTCTGGGTCGTCGTCGTCGCCGAGCCGTCGCCGAAGTCCCAGAGGTACGTGAAGGTGTCGGCGATGCCCGGGTCCGTCGCCGAGCCGGTGAAGGAGACCGGGCTTCCCTCGTTGGCGGTCTGGTTCGGGCCCGCGTTCGCCGTCGGGTTGGCGTTGTTGATCGTCGACGACAGCGTGTCCGAGTCGCTGAGGCCGCCGCTGTCCGTGACCGTGAAGGTCGAGACGTAGGTGCCGTTGTCCGCGTAGGCGTGCGTCGCGATCTGGGTCGTGGCGGTGCTGCCGTCACCGAAGTCCCACAGGAACGTGTGGCCGGTGCCCGGGTCGGAGAACGTGCCGCTGAACGTCAGGGTGGTCCCTTCGTTCGCGACCTTGTTCGGGCCCGCGTTGGCGACCGGCGGCGCGTTGACGACGATCGTGCCGCTCGCCTGTCCGCTCCCCTGGTCGCTGTCCGTGACGGTCACCGTCACGTTGAAGGTCCCGCCCGCCCCGTAGAGGTGGGACGGGTTCTGCGCCGTGGAAAAGCCGCCGTCGCCGAAGTCCCAGAAGAAGGTGTGGGTGTCGGACGTGCCGGGGTCGGTGAAGCTGCTCGAGAACGACACTGCACTGGCGACCGTGCCCGCGCCGGGGATGGCGGCGGTCACGGTCGGGTTCACGTTGTTGACGGTGATCGCGACGTTCTCCGTGTCGCTCGCCCCGGAGTTGTCGGTCACCGTGAACGCCGCGGTGTAGCTGCCGTTCTGCGCGTACGTGTGGGTCGGGTTCTGGGTCGTCGTCGTCGCCGAGCCGTCGCCGAAGTCCCAGAGAAGGTGTGGGTGTCGCCCGCGTCCGCGTCGGTGAAGCCGCCCGTGAAAGCGACGCTGCTGCCCTCGTTGACGGTGGTCGGCGACGCGGACGGGTTCGCGACCGGCGCCGCGTTCGTCACCATGTTGAAGTTCTGGACCTGGCCGATCTCGGTGGCGCTCATGCCCGTGAGCGCTTGGCCGGAGAGCAGCGCGAGGGCGGCGGCGCCGGTGGCCGCGTCCGCGGCGGCGTGCGCCTGCACGACGAAGAACATGTAGATGACCGTGCTGTTCGCGGGCACCGTGATGTTGTCGTACTGCCAGTACACGTCGCCGCTGTCGCCGTTGTAGGCGCTCGTGCCCTGGCGGATTCCGCCGACCGGGACCGCCGCGCCGGTGTTCCCCGCCACGACGCCGACCGCCGCGTCCCCGCCGGTGGAGCTCGTCGTGCTCTGGTCGTCGATGACCCACCAGTGCAGCCCGTCGGAGATCGTCGTCCCCCCGGCGGACGTCGCGGTCACTTGGCACGGGCCGATGGCGCCCGTGCACCCCAGGTCGGCGCTGGTCGTCGTGCTGCCCATCCGCACGTCGAGGGTGATCGCCGCCCCGCCGTTGTTCGTGAGGATGTTCAGGTACCGGGCGAAGTCCACGCTCCCCGTCGCCGGGATGAAGATCTTCCGGTGCAGGCTCAGACCCTGGAGGGTCTCCGCCTGCATCACGACCTCGCGGTTGCCGTCCTCGAGGGTCAGCGGCGACCCGGTGTTGAGGTCGTACTCCTGGCTCGAGCCCGAGCAGGTCGTACCGTGGCTGAGCTGCCCGACGCACATGTTCGGCCAGTTGTCGAACTGGTCCGGGCTGCTGTTCGTGATCTCGCCGTGGTCGTCGTAGTCGATCGGCCAGATGAAGGACGTGGGGCTCACGAACACGACGGAGTTGGCGAGGGCCGCCGACGGGGCGGCGATCAGGGCGAGGAGGACGCCCGCGGCGAGGTACGAAGAGATACGCGTCATGAAGAAACGCCCGGCGCTCGTGAGAACGCGAAGGCGCAATCTACCGCCCTCAGCGGCGTTCGAGAACCGGCGGATCGGGGTGCCGCGATCGATCGCCGGCCATGGGCCCGCCGAAAGTAGGGTCCTCGCTACCCCCTGATCGCCCACGATCCCCAGGGGGTGCTCATCCCGGCCGCGAGCCGCGCGCCCCGGGCGAGCCGGGACAGCTCGGCCGCGGGGTCGTCGCGCCGGGCGAAGGCGGTGAGCCGTCGGGCGACGTAGCGGGGGCGCAGGTAGAACCGGCGGTAGGCCCAGCGCTGGAGGTCGCGCAGCTCGTCGAGGCCCGCGAAGCTCGCGGGGGCGAAGACGCGGCCGTCGAAGTCGCGCTTGCCCCCCTCCCGGCTCGAGAGGAAGCGTCCGCCCTCGGGGGCCTCGGCGTCGGCGAGCCGGGTGATGAAGAACTGGGCGTAGTCCGGCTCCAGCGCGACGAGGCCCTCGACGGTCCTGCGCACCCCCGCGGGGGAGTCGCCCGGCAGCCCGATCATGGCCGACGCGATCACCTCGATGCCCGCGGCCCGGGCCGCGCGCACCGCGGGCTCGACGGTCGCCGGATCGAGGTTCTTCCGAGACGCGCGCAGCGCCGACGGCTCGAACGACTCCACCCCGAACAGCACGTTCCAGCAGCCCGCGTCCGCCATCGCGCCCAGCAGCTCGTCGTCCACGGCGTCGGTGCGCGCCATGCACGACCACGTGAGCCCCGGCGGCCGCTCCCGCCTCAGCAGCTCGATCAGCGCCGTCGTCTTGCGCCGGTCGACGACGAAGTCCGCGTCCCCGAAGAACACGGACTCCACCCCGTATCGGCCGCGCAGGCCGCGCAGCTCGGCGAGCACCTCCTCGGGCGGCCGGATCGTCCACCGCGGCTGCCGCCCCGTCTCGCAGTACGAGCACCGGAAGGGGCACCCCCGGCTCGCGAACACGGTGAACACGGGCGCCGCGGTCTGCTGGTGCGGGGAGAACGGGTAGCTGCCCTCTCGGAGCAGGTCCCAGGCGGGGGTGGGGCTGCCCGCGAGGTCCTCGCGCGGCGGCGTGGCCACCATCGGGCCGTCCACGCCGCGCACCATCACGCCCTCGGCGGCGCTCCAGTCGGCGTCGCGGTCCCGGGCGAGCGCGTCCGCGACGGCGACGGCCCCGAACTCCGGCTCCCCGAAGATCGCCCCCGGGAGGGCGGGCGCCGCCGCGAGGAGCCGGGCCGTCGTCGCCTCGTTCAGCCGCCCGAGGCCGAGCAGGGGGACGTCCGGCAGGACCCGGACGAGCAGCCGGGCGATCCCGTCGAGCACGTCCTGGGCGGGGGCGCGGTTGTCGTCGGACGTCATGAGGAGCACGAGGTCGGGGTCGGCGGCCGTCACCTCCGCGGCGAGGCGGGCGAGGTTCGGGACCTCGAGGTGCTCGTCCCGGACGATCGGCGCGTGGCCCGCGGCCCGCAGGGCGGCGGCGGCGATGATCGTGAACGCCGGGGAGTGGCGGGGGGCGACGCGGGGGCCGTCCAGCGACGGGGGCGGGCACAGCAGGAGGACGCGCAGGCTCACGGCAGCGTCACGTAGTTGGCGGTGCGCTTGCGGGGATCGCCCACGTGCCGGAAGTAGCGGAGGCCGTCGCGCCATCGCAGGCCCGTGATCCGCTTCTCCTCGTAGATGCCCCACAGCCGGAACACGTGCAGCGGGCGCAGGTCCCCGGCCCGCGCCAGCCGCGCCACCAGCGGCCGCGCGGCGGGTACGTGCACCGCGAGCCGGAAGAGCAGGTAGAGGTTCACGAGCGTGGTGCGATCGGCGGGCGGGCCGGTGACGACGTCCGCGTTCACGAGCCCGTCGAGGCGCGTCGCCGCCCCCCGCTCGTCCAGGAACCCCAGGGAGAACGCCGTCTCCTCGAACCGGGTGTGAGGGAGCGGGATCGCGAGGTTCACCCGCACGCGGTCCACGCCGATGTCGCCGTTGAGTCGGACGGTCGAGAGCACGTCGTCCACGGTCTCGCCCGGGGAGCCGACCATGTTGTAGGTGATCAGCTCGAGGCCCCGGTCCTTGATCCGCCGCGCCGCGCCCGCGATCTCGGCGTTGGTGACCGCCTTGCCGAGGATTCGCGCGCGCAGCTCTTCGTTGCCGGTCTCGACGCCGATCGCGACCCCGCAGCACCCAGCGGCGGCGAGCGCGTCCACGGTCCGGTCCGTCACCAGCGGGACGGACGAGTTGCAGGTGAACGGCACGCCCACCCGCGCGCGGTACAGCGGAGCGAACTCCTCGAGCCAGCTCGGGTGGACGGTGAACAGGTCGTCCGAGAAGTGCACCCGGTTGAGTGGGTATCGACCCGCCACCCGGACGATCTCCTGCACCGCCGCCCCCGGCGACTTGCGCCGCACGAACGTCTCCCCCGCGTACAGGTCGCGCAGGGATGCGTTCCAGCAGAAGCCGCAGTCGTGCATGCACCCCCGCCCCGTGGCGAACTTCTTCCACGGCAGCGCGCCCACGAACGGGTAGCGGTAGTAGAGGTCGCGGTCCGGCGGCGGCAGCGCGTCGAGGTCCACGAGCGGGCGCAGCGGGTTTCTGTGGAGCTCGCCGTCCCGGGCGAAGCCGAGGTTGCGCACGTCCTCCCAGCGAGCCCCCGCGCCCACGCGGTCCGCCAGCTCGCGGATCGCGCCCTCCGCTTCGCCCACGACCACCGCGTTCACCGCGGTCGCCAGCGCGACGTCGGGGTGGAGGGACGCGTACGTGCCCGTGAGGACGACCACGCAGCCGGGGCTCGCGTCCTTGGCCAGGCGCGCGTCGGCGAGCGCGCGGAGGTGGCCCGCGACGGGGCAGGGGATGACCACGAGGCCGGGGGCGAAGTCGGCCACGGCGGCCGCGAGGTCGGCCTCCTCGTCCCCGAGCAGGAGGTGGGTCTCGTGCCCGGCCGCGCGCACGACGGCGGAGACCTCGGTGAGGGCCAGGGACTCGTTGATCCCGTTGTCCTGCAGGAAGAGGACCCGGGTCACGCGCGCGCCCCGCCCAGGACCCCGCGCAGGCCGTGCAGGAGCTGCCGCGGCCGGATCGTGCGCACGCGGACGAGGTGGTGGAACACCATCGCGGGCCGCAGATAGAACTCCCGGGTGCCGCGCCGCTGCAGGTCGACGAGGGCCTCGTTGGAGACCTGCCGGGGGACGTATACGAGCTTGTCCGGAGCGGGCTGGAAGGTGGAGTACTCCGCCCAGTCGCGGCGACCTGCCCGTCCGCTCGCCCGCAGGTCGGCGTAGAGCTGCGAGCCGGGGAAGGGCACGGTGATGGCGAACTTGGCGAAGTCGAGGCCGATGTCCTTCGCGAAGTCGATGGTCCGCCGGGTCATCGCCTCGGTCTCGCCCGGCAGCCCGAGCATGAACAGCCCGACCGTCTGCAGCCCCTCCTCCCGACACAGCCGCACGGCGGCTCTCACGGTCTCGGTGTCCACCCCCTTGTCCACGCCGTCCAGCAGCTGGTCGACCCCCGACTCGATCCCCAGCAGGACCCGCCCGCAGCCGGACCCCCGCATCGCCCGCACGACCTCCCGGTCGAGGCGGTCGACCCGCGTCTCGCTGATCCAGGCCACCTCCCGGTGCAGGCCTCGCCGCCGCATCTCCTCGGCGAAGCGCAGGAATACGTCCTTGCCCAGGGGGAAGACGGGGTCGACGAAGCCGATCTGGCGCGCCCCGAACCGCTCGCGCAGCGTCTGCAGCTCGTCCACGACGGCGATCGGATCCCGGGCCCGGTACGTCGACCCCGCGTGCAGCAGCGAGCAGTACCCGCAGCGGTAGGGGCAGCCCCGCGACGCGCCCATGGCGAGGCTCGGGCGGGCGAGGTCGGCCAGCGGCAGCATCCCGTAGCGCCGGTAGGGGAAGAGGTGCCAGGCGGGCAGCGGGAGCGCGTCGAGGTCCGGGAGCGGGCGCCCCCCCGGGTCGGCGTGCAGCGCGCCCCCGGAGCCGCGAAAGGAGAGCCCGGGGACGCCCTGCAGGCCGTCGATCCCCGCGCAGTCCAGGACCCGGAGCAGCTCCGCGAACGTCGCCTCCCCCTCGCCGTGCACGACGATGTCCACCGCGCCGGTCACCAGGAGCTCGGACGCGAAGACGTCGGCGTGGATGTTGCCCGCCACGGTGACGCACCCGGGCAGCCGATCGCGGACCGCGGCGAGGACCTCCAGACACACCGGGGCCGACGGGGTGAGGATGCCGAGCCCCACGACGTCCGCGCGATGGGCCGCGACGCGCCGGGCGGCGTCGTCCGCGGTGCCCCCCTCCGCGAACATGTCGACGACGAGCACGTCGTGCCCGGCCGCTTCGGCCACCGCGGCGAGGTAGGCGAGGCCGAGGACCGGCATCGGCTCCATCAACCCCCGGAAGCGACCGAGGGTCTCGAGCCGCATGCCGGGGTTGATGAGGGCGACGCGCATCACTGCACGGTGCGCCGACGGAGGGCGCGCCGGGCTGACGGTCATCAGCCTCGCGGCAGGCGGGGGGCGGCGAGGAGGGTGGAGGCTCCGAGCTCGACGGGGGCCCGGTCGGGGACGTCGTGGACCAAGACCGGCCCCATGTACAGCACGTCGCCGCGGGCGACGGGGGGGAGCCAGGGCTGCGTCGCCCGGGTCCGCGGGTCCACCCAGCGGGGGCCGCGGTATACGCGGGTGAGATCGGGGCCGATCGCGGGCCCGAGGTAGGGGACGGTGGCGGCGAGGTCGGGGAGGGTGAGGTCCGGGTGGTGCGTCATGCCCCCGTGGACTTCACGAAGCGTGCCGGATCCCAAGCGACTGGAATCACGCAGCTTTCACGCAGGCCCCCGGGGGTGTTTCACCCCGCGGCGGGCCCTGTTTCGCCGCGGAGCCGCGGGAGCGACCGTCAGCGGCGGCGTCGGATGAAGACGCCCAGGCCGAGCAGGCCCAGGAGCGACCAGGACGGGGCGAGGCGCGAGCCGACGGTGGAGCAGTCCACGTCGTAGCCTTCGTCGTCGTCGTCGTCGTCGTCGTCGTCTCCCGCGTCGTCGTCGTCGTCGTCGTCGTCGCCGGAGCCGCCGCAGCCCTCGTCCACGTCGCCGTCGCCGTCGTTGTCGATGCCGTCGCCGCAGGTCTCGGGCCCGCCGTTCGGGTCCACGCAGATGTCGAGGTTGTCCCACGCGCCCTGCGCGTAGAAGTCGATCATCATCACGTAAACACCGCAGGTATCGCCGAGCTCGAGGGTCTCCACGCTGTTGTCGCCGAGGGCGGCCGACGTGTACGTCGCGATGGTGTTGACGTTGACGTCGAACAGGATGACCTGCGCCGCCAGCTCGCCGCCGTCCACGTCGATCAGGTCGATGGAGTGGACGCACGTCGAGCTGTTGAAGTTGACGATGTACCAGGTGTTCCCGGCGGTGGTCTTCAGTACGTTGCCGAGGCCCGTGTCGTTCTCGCCGGCCTCGCCCGCGCCGCCGCCGGAGCCCACGCCGGGCCCGCCGAAGTCGCTGTTGGGGGTGCCGAGCTCCGCCAGCGTGTCGGGCGGGTTCTCGGAGTCCCAAGCCGTCGGCTCGAGGCTGATCTGCATCGCGCTGTCGTGGAACTCCTCGATGGAGAACACGCCCCACGCCCAGTACTCGGAGAAGACGCTGTCACCCGGGTCGATCACGCTCCCGAACGGGTCGTTGTCGAAGTCGAGCACCATCGGGCACGTATCGATGCAGTCCGAGATGCCGTCCCCGTCGGCGTCGAAGCCGTCGTCGATCACGCCGTTGCAGTCGTCGTCCGTCCCGTTGCAGATCTCCGGGGCGCCCGGGTACACGTCGTCGTCGTTGTCGTCGCAGTCGCCCGCGCACACGGTGACGCCGTCGCCGTCGTTGTCCGGGAAGCCCTCGTCGATCGCGCCGTCGCAGTCGTCGTCGATGCCGTTGCAGGCCTCCGGGCACGACGGGTTCACGTTGGGGTTGTTGTCGTCGCAGTCCCCGTTGCACGACGTGTAGCCGTCGTTGTCGTTGTC
>CAZEKB010000184.1:0-8851 GCA_964512225.1 uncultured Rickettsiales bacterium
GTCGTGCGCGTCGAGACGATCAGAGGTCGCCGAAACGGCGCGTTTCGCTCAGTCGTGCGCGCCCAGACGATCACCACTCGCCGAAACGGCGCGTTTCGCCCCGTCGTGCGCGTCCGGACCATCCCCGAGATGGTCCCTGGTGTGCCTACTGCTCGGATTCGGGCCCGGTGCAGGCGACGTCGACGTCGTCGAACGTCCCGTCGACGGTGCAGGCGACGCCGCCGGGCGACGTCACCGTCCCGAGCACTCCCGTCGTCGTGCCCTCGACCTCGACCTCCCACACGCGGTCGTCGAACCCGCCGTACGTCATGGCGATCTCATAGGTGTCCAGCGCGGTCGCCTCCGTCGTGGCCGTGAGTGTGATCTCGTACCCGCTGTCGTACTCCAGCGTCCCGCTGGCCGTGGTCTCCAGCGACAGGTTCGCGGCGCGCGTGCCCGTGGCCTCGATCGTGTAGTCGCCCACCAGCGTGCCCGTCCAGGTGCCCTCGAGCGCCGACTCCGCGACGGTGTACGTCGCCGTGAGTCCCCGCGGCGACGTCGCGCTCAACCCGCACGGCATCGGGTCCATCGCGATCGTGAAGTTCCCCTCCAGGGGCAGCCCCTTCACGTCGTAGCAGACCTCGCAGTCGCCCCCGGCCGCGACGCACTCGGGGTCCTGCCCGTCGCGCCCCACCACGTCCGGCAGCTCCGCCGCCAGCTCCGCGGTGCGCGCGAGGTCGCCGTCGATCCCCTGCAGGTCGCCCGTCAGGCGGCCCGCGAAGTCGGAGAGATAGCCCGCCTCGTCCGGCTCGGGGGTGCACGCCGCGAGGGGCAGGAGGAGGAGGCCGATGAGGGAGCGGTTCGTGAACATGGCGCGAACCCTAACCATCGCGCCTCGCCCGCGCCCGGGTCGATGCCCACTCCCATCGATCCGCTACGCTCCGCCGCATGGCTGACTTCGACGTCTGTGTGATCGGCGCCGGCCCCGCGGGGTTCGCCGCCGCGATGCGCGCATGGGACTACGGCAAGACCGTGTGCATCGTCGAGAAGGGCCCCATCGGGGGCGTCGGCGTGCACAACGGGGCGCTCTCGAGCAAGACCTTGTGGGAGCTGAGCCGCGACTACCGCAACGCGATCCGCCGGGACCGCGGTTTCGACGCCACGAACGTCGTCGTCGACTACGAGCGCGTCGTGCACTGCGTGGACATCGCCGCGGGCGAGAAGGTCCAGCAGATGACCCGCCAGCTCGAGGAGCTCGCCGAGCCGCGCCCGGGCTGCCCCGGCTCCGTCACCCTCATGCGCGGCCACGCCCGCTTCCTCGACGCCCACCGCGTCTTCGTCGAAGGCAACGACAGCAGCCACGACCGCGTCGTCGCCGCCGACAAGTTCGTCATCGGCACCGGCAGCCGCCCGCGCACGCTCGACAGCATCCCCATCGACGGCCACACGATCCTGACCTCGGATCACATCACCGGCCTCGATCGCTTCCCGCGCAGCCTCGTCATCCTCGGCGCGGGCGTCGTCGGCTGCGAATTCGCCACCGTCTTCGCCAACTTCGGCCAGACGAAGGTCTACATGATCGACAAAGCCGAGCGGATCCTGCCGTTCGAGGACGACGACATCTCCCGTGTCTGCTCCCGCAACCTCGAGCGCCTCGGCGTGACCGTCCATCACCAGGCCCGCCTCGTGGAGATGCAGACCGATCAGGGGGAGGTCGAGTACACGATCGAGCACCACACCGGCGGCCGCGAGTCCATCCGCGTGGAGAAGGCCCTCATCGCGATCGGACGCGTGCCCAACACCCGCGGGCTCGACCTCCTCAAGGCCGGCATCGAGACCTGCGACCGCGGCTACATCGTCGACGACGACACCGTCACCAACGTGCCGAACATCTACGCCGTGGGGGACGTGACGCAGGACATCGCCCTCGTGAACGTCGGCGAGATCGAGGGACGTCACTGCATCGAAAAGATGTACGGCGGCGACTCCGTCGAGCCCCTGTCCTACGAGAACATCTCCACGATCATGTTCCTGAGCCCCGAGGTCGCCGCCATCGGGATGAACGAGACGCAGGCTCAGAAGGCGCGGATCCCGTACCGGGTCGCCGTCTACGGCTACGAGCTCGTCAACCGCGCCATCGCCATGCGCGCGACCGACGGCTTCGTGAAGATCCTCACCACCGACGACGACGAGATGCGCATCCTCGGCATGCGCGCCCTCGGAGTCCACGCCTCGACGACCATCGAGGCCGTCAGCCTCATGATCCGCCACGGGCGATCCGCCCGCGAGCTGGCCGAGCTGCTGCATCCGCACCCCGCAGTGACCGAGGGCGTCCAGGACTGCGTCCGCATGCTCCTGGGGACCTCGATCTACAAGCCCGAGGTCTTCAAGTCCGAGCTGCGCCTGTCGCGCATCAGCTACGGCGACGCCGAGGGCGACGTCAGTCGGCAGACGATCCGACGCGTCGTAGGTGCCAAAGCAGCGCCGCCAGGTAGAACGTCGCCGCCAGGTACGCCAGCGCCGTGATGCCGAGGCGCATCGTCAGGTACTCCGCGCACCCGCCCACGATCGCCCCCATCAGGTTCGACGCGAACGCCGACTGAGCGTCCGCCGCCTTCGCGAACAGCACCGGGAACAGCAGGCCGGCGAGCAGGATCGGGGCCGCCACGTACGCCCCGCCGAGCGCGATCCCGGCCACCGGGGGCAGCCCCGAGAAGAACGCGGTGGGCACGAGCGTCCCCACCACGATCGCCACCGCGAGCAGACCCGCCAACACCCGCGCGTCGAACCGCCCCGCCCCCCTGCGCAGCACGTACAGGTTCGCCACGAACAGCGCCGCGAGGATCGACCCGAACACCAGCAGGTTCACGGTCCACGTGGACCCGAACATCAGCGACATCTCGGTGACGCTGCGGGTCTCCAGCAGCAGGAAGCCCGCCCCGAGCAGGAACAGCGGGCCGTCGAACCGACCCACCCCCTCCCGCGCCCGACGACGCAGCCCCGGGACCGTCGTGAGCAGCGCGATCGCCAGGATCCCGAGCACCACCTCGCCGTAGTGCGACGGGATCGTCCGCCGACGCAGGTACAGGAACGGCCAGTCGTCGGTCGGGGTCTCGAGCTCGGCGAGGCGCGCCTCGAACACGTCGTTCCCCTCCAGCTCGGGCAGGTGCTCGCCGCTCAGGAAGAGCGCGTTGAACAGCGTGTGGTTGTCGAAGTCGAGCGCCATCGGTCGCCGCCCGCTCGCCTTCTCCATCAGCAGCAGGATGCGGTCGGCGATGTACGGCACCACCGACATGTGGAAGACCGCGACCGTCCCGCCCGGCTTGAGCAGCGCGAACGCCTCCCGGAACGACTCCTCGGTGTAGATGTAGTTGTCGAGGCGGATCGACGACATGCCCGACAGCAGCGCCTGCGAGTCGAGCGTGCCGAAGACGATCAGGTCGTAGCGCTTGTCGGTGCGCTTGAACCACCGCCGCGCGTCGCTGATGTGGACCGTCACGCGAGGGTCGGAGTACGGGTTCGCGAAGTGGTGCTCGGCGCCGATCTCGGGGAACAGCGGGTCGATCTCGACCGCGTCGATACGCGTCGCGCCCATGCGGATCGCCGTAGCGACGTCGTTGCCCGTCCCCGCGCCCACCACGAGCACGTCCTCCAGCGACTTCGCCGCCTTGTAGGCCACCTCGAACCGCTCCCGCGTCCGCTTCACGTAGCTGTCGTCGGTCTTCTCGAAGTCGAGCATGACCTGGTGGAGGGTGCCGTTCGTGCGCAGGATCTTCCGCGAGTCCGAGACCTGGTCGACCTGCACCATGTAGTAGGGCGACCACATCGCCCCGTCCGGCGCGAGGCTCACCACGATCGCCAGGATCGCCGCCGCCGAGACGACCCCGACCACGCGCTCGACCGGCTCGCGCAGCAGCACCACCACGGTCACCACCGCGACGATCGAGAACCACAGCACCGGACCCGTGCGCAGCGCGGAGAGCAGCCCGAAGGCGACGACCCCGGCGAAGCTGCCGCCGAGGTCGAGGGAGTAGGCGCGCAGCCGCGCGAACCGCCCGAAGAGGCGCCCCATCACCTGGCCGATCGGGACCAACGCGGCCGCGCTCAGCACGAAGTGGGCGAGCACGACCGGGGTGATCGAGAGGCGCAGGGCGTCGTCGGACCCGTAGTCGAACAGCCAGAAGGGCTCGTCGCTGTTCTCCGGGTTGAGGACGACCACCCCGTGGAAGAACTGGACGGCGACGGCGACCAGCAGCACGAGCGGGAGCAGGAACCCTTCGAGCCGACGCTTGCTCCCCGACAGCAGGAACCCCACCCCGAGGCCCAGGAACGACGCGATCAGGACGAGGTTGGTGTAGTAGCCCACGACCCGCACGTAGGCGGGCTCGAAGCGGATGAGCGCCAGCTCGAGGAAGAGCGCGGTGAACGCCGCGAGGAACAGCCGCAGCGCGTCCCCGCGCTCGGCGGGGTGGTCGGTCTCGGTCTCCACGCGGTCAGCGAGCGGCGGTGCAGGAGGAGCTCGAGGCGGTCCAGGACCCCTCGAACACGGTGCCGTCGTGACCGTTGCCGCTGGAGTCGGCGGCCAGCGTCCCCTCGCCCTCCTCGAATCGCCACAGGGCGACGGTGTCGCCGTCGGCGAGGATCGGCTCGGCGCCGGGGTCGAACACGCCGTCGTACCGGACGATCGAGCTGATGCGCACGTCGTCGATGTTCCCGTTGAGGTAGTGCGCGTCGAAGCCGCCGTCCCGCCCGATGTTCAGGGGCGCCGTCGCGGTCGCCGAAGGGGACGGCAGGATGCCGGACCCGGCGGGGAGGCCGTTGACCCAGAAGCTGCCGGTGCCCTCGCCCGCGTTGCCGTCCCACGCGTACGTGTAGGCGACGTGGGCCCAGGTACCCGCGACCTGCGTGCTCGTGGCGTCGAGGGACGGGTCGTCGCCGCGGGACTGCACCCAGGCGAAGTGCCCGTTGATGGACTCGTCGATGTCGATGTACAGGCCCCAGCCGTCCGCGAACCCGGTGCCGCGCTTGTACGCGACGGTGTGCTGGGCGCCCTCGATGCCGCCGCGCCGGACCCACGCCTCCACCGTGAAGTCCGTCTCCGCCAGCCGCAGCTCGTGCGCGTCGGGGACCGCGATGTGGCCGTCTCCGTCGAAGTCGAGGCTGTAGCAGGCCGGACCGATCGTGACGCTCGCCTCGGCGGTCGTCTCGAGCTCGCCGTCCGACGCGGCGGCCACGCACGTCCACTCCTCGCCCTCGTTGGTCTCGCCCGCGACGATCGTGGCGCCGGTGAGCCCCGAAGCTTCGCCGTCGACGCGCCACGCGTACGAGTAGGTGACCGGGTCGCCCTCCAGGTCCTCGGAGCCGCTCGCGTCGCAGGTGAAGTCCTCCCGCGTCGACGGGGAGGACGGCGTGATCTCGACGGTCGGCGCGGACGGCGCCTGGTTGACGTGTCCGACCTCGACCGTGGCCTCGGCCTCGCTCGAAGCGAGCGTGCCGTCCGACGCCGATACGAAGCAGGTCCACCACTCCTCCGCGCCCGTCCGGGCGGCGGGGAGGACGGCGGTGTCGACCCCTGCGTCCTCTCCGTCGACCTCCCAGCGATGGGTGTAGGTCACGGCGTCGCCGTCGGCGTCCACGGACTCCCCGTCGATGTCGCAGCTCACGTCGTCGTCGACGCCGGGAGCGGCCGGCGACAGGGAGATCGTCGGGCGCGTCGGGGACGAGTTTCCGGGCTCGGTGACGGCGTCGTCGTCGTCCGTGGGGACGGGATCGGGTTCGTCGGACGGACACCCGAGCAGGAGCAGCGGGAGCAGCCAGGTCAGGCGGGGAGCGTGCATGACGCGGAATCTAGCGGACGACCGGACCCCCGGCTCAGGCACCGCTGAACTGCACCCCCTCGAACACCATGGTGGGGGTGCGGAGGCTGCGGTACGGCCAGGGATCGTCACCGATCATGACGAGGCTCCCGAGCAGCTCGAGGAGGTTCCCGGTCACGTTCATCTCGCCCACGGGCGCGCCGATCTCCCCGTTCTCGACGAGGTGGCCGCGCAGCCCGAATGAGAAGTCGCCGGTGGTCCCGTCGCTGTTCCCGCCGAGCCACGAGGTGACGTAGATGCCCTCGCCGACCTCCTTCAGGATCTCCGCGAGGCCCTTGTCGACGCCGTTGGACACCAGGATGTTCGAGCGACCGCCCGTCGTGGGCGCCATCCCGGTCTTGCGGCCGTAGTACGGGTCCACGTACAGGTTCGTCGCCACCCCGCCCTCGACCAGCGGGAGCGGCTTGGCGGCGATGCCGTCGCCGTCGTAGGGGCGCGAGGCGAGCCCGCGCTTGATCAGCGGGTCGTCCACGATCGTGAGGATCTCCGGGGCGATGCTCGTGCCGAGCTTGCCCTTCCAGAAGGACCGCCCCTGGTGGATCGAGCGGGCCGTGGCCGGGCCGATCAGCGAGTAGATCGGCCGCCAGCCCGCCTGCGGGTCGACGATCATCGTCGTGCGTCGGGTCGGACCCTTCACCGAGCCGATCCGGTCCAGCGCGCGCTTCAGCGCCTCTCGCGCCACAGCCGCCGGATCCAGCAGGTCCCCGGCGTACCGCGAGCCGACGTAGAGGTCGCCCTCCGGCTTCCGGTCGCCGCCCTCGCGCACCGTCACGGAGCTCCCGAGCCAGGTCTGCGTGCCCTGGTTCTCGCCGCGGAAGCCGTTCGTGGACGCCGCCGCGCTGCGACCGAACGTATTGGACACGTACGACGACGCGGAGATCACCTTGTCGTCGGCCCGCGCCGCTTCGTCCATCGCCTGGAGGCGGGTCATGCGCCACTCGCGATCGAAGTCGCCGATCGCCGAGTCGACGAGGTCGAGGCTCTCCTGCGTGCGGCCTTCGTAGAGCGCGGGATCCGTCAGTAGACGGTCGGGGTCGGGCTCGAGCGCGCGCGTGAGGGCGACGGCCTCGCCGATGAACGAGTCGACGCGATCGGCCGCGAGGCTCGTGGTGCGGTGAGAGGCGTAACGGCCGTCGACGTAGAGGGTCACGGAGAGGCTCTGCGACGTGTTCTCCTGGACCTTCTCCAGCTCGCCGTCGCGGAGGGTGAACTCGACCTCGCGGCTGCGCCCGATCGACGCCCACGCGTCGCTCGCGCCGTGCTTCTTGGCGGCCTCGATGGCGGCGAGGACCTCTTCGATCAGGTCGTAGTCCATCTCAGCTCTCCCCGCCCACGGTCATCTCGCTCACGAGAACGGTCGGCAGACCCTGGCTCACGGGGACGCTCTGGCCGTTCTTGCCGCACGTCCACCCGCCCGTGTCGAGGCGCGCGTCGTTCGCCGCCATCGTCACGTTCTGCAGGGCCTCGGGGCCGTTGCCGATGATGTTGCAGTCCTTGATGGGGGCCGTGATCTTCCCGTCTTCGATCAGCCAGCCGTTCTTGATGTAGAAGGTGAAATCGCCCGCGCCGATCTGGACCTGACCGTTGGTGAAGGTCTCGGCCACGATTCCGGTCTTCACGGAGCTGATGATTTCGTCTCGGCTGTGGGGCCCGTTCTCCATGTACGTGCACCGCATTCGGGGCATGACCGAGTGCTTGTAGCTCTGGCGACGTCCGGATCCCGTAGGAGCGACTCCGTAGTGCTTCGCGCTGATGTTGTCGTGCAGGTACGAAGCGAGCACGCCGTTCTCGACCAGCAGCGTCTTCTCGCAGGGCGTGCCCTCGTCGTCGAAGTTCAGGGCGCCCCGCTCGTGCTGGTTGGTCCCGCTGTCGACGATCGTGACGAAGTCGGGGGCGACCTTCTTGCCGAGCAGGTCGCTGTAGATCGACACGCCCTTGCGGTTGAAGTCCGCCTCCATCCCGTGGCCGATGGCCTCGTGCAGGAGGATCCCCGACGCGCCCGCGGCGAGGACCACCGGCAGCTCCCCGGCCGGGGGACGCCGCGCGTCGAACAGGACCATCGTGCGCGCGACGGCCTCCTTGGCGACCTTCTGCAGGTTCTCCTCGGTGTACCAGTCGATGCTGCGCCGCCCCGCGATGTTGGACGCGCCGGACTGCGTCTCCTCGCCCTTCTTGGCGGTCACGGAGCACCACAGGCGGGTCATGGGGCGGACGTCGGTGTGGAGGTGCCCGCGCATGTCCGCAACCAGCACCCGGGACTCGTAGTCGGACCACCACACCCGCACCTTGTCCACGGCGGGGTCGAGGGTCTTCGCGATGGCTTCGACACGCTGGATGATGGGCAGCTTCTTGTCGATGCCGACGTCGGCCCAGGGCACGGCGACCTTGTAGTAGGTCGGCGTGTCCTTGCTGGTGAAGTGCTCGGGGACGACGGCGCCGCCTCCGTGGGCGATGGCGGCCGCGGTCTTCGCGGCGGCGGTCATGGCGGGCTCGGAGAGGTCCTCGGTGAACGCGTACCCCGTCTGGTCGCCCACGACGACGCGCAGCCCCACGCCCTCCTCGATGGACGAGTCGGCCTTGCCGATCACCCCGTCCTCCAGGGAGATGGAGTTGCTGCGGGTGTACTCGAAGTACAGATCGGCGGCGTCGGCCCCCCGGGCCGTGAGCGTGGTCATCACGCGCCGGATGACCTGTTGGTCGACGTTGAACCACTCCAGGAACGGGTTCTCCGGCAGCGGCGCGGCGGCCGCGACGGTCTCGACCCCCTTGCGGGTCGAACACCCGAGCCAGGTGGGCAGGGTCAGGGACGCGGTACCGAGCCCCGCGGCCTGCAGAAAACGACGACGAGAAGAGCTCACCAGAACCTCCGAGATGGGGACGAAAACCTAGCAGGTCGCTGAAGATGGCCGGACCGAGTCGGGTGAGCCCGATCCGGGCGCCGGGCGGGGGCGACAGGGAGGGGCGACGGCCGAGGTGGGGGCGCGACGGCCGAGGTG
>CAZEKB010000185.1:0-8618 GCA_964512225.1 uncultured Rickettsiales bacterium
CCGGGGGGGGAGGGGGCCGGGGTGGCTTTCTTTCTGTCCGGCTCGGGGCGCCGGTAGGTGGCCGCCTCCGCGGGGGGCGGACCCGCGAGCGGCGAGCCCTCCCCGGCGGACGGCGCCGGGACCGACATCGGCGGGGCCCTCTTCGGCCTCCGCGAGCGCCTCGACGGGCGCCGACCCGCGGGCGTCCTCCTCGTCTCCGACGGAGCGGATCGGGCGGCGCTGGGGCGCGCGGCCGAGGACCCGGAGCGTCGCGACGACCGCATCCAGGACCTGCTCGGCGGGCTCGGGTTCCCCGTCTCGACGTTCGCCGTGGGCGACCCCACGGGGCCGGGCGACCTCGCCATCCGCGCCGTCGAGGCCCCCCCGTTCGGCTTCGTCCGCCGACCCCTGACCGTCTCGGTCGACATCGAGCGGCGGGCGCTGCCGGCCGGGAACGTGCACGTGACCCTGTGGCGGGACGCCGAGGCGGTCGGGAGCGCCGAGATCCCCGTGGGCGCGGGCGAGACCGCCACGGTCGACTTCGAGGTCAAGCCGGATCGCGTCGGCTACCACACGTACCGCGCGGTGGTCCCCACGCCCGCGGGGGACACCGTCCCCTCCAACAACAGCATGGAGCGCACGGTCAAGGTGGTGCGCGACCGCACCCGCGTCCTCCAGGTCACGTCGCGGCCGTCGTGGGACGTGAAGTTCCTGAGGCGCCTGCTCAAGACCGACCCGAACATCGACCTGGTGTCGTTCTTCATCCTCAGGACGAACACCTATCGGGGGCCCCTCACCAACGGCAGCGAGCGGCTGTCGCTGATCGCGTTCCCCCACGACGACCTGTTCACCACCGACCTCCAGGGCTTCGACCTGGTCGTCTTCCAGAACTTCTCGTTCTCGTCCTTCTCGTCGCTCAGCGGCGCCATGTACATGTCCAAGCTCGCCCAGTACGTGAGCGACGGCGGGGCTTTCCTCATGGTGGGCGGCGACAGCTCGCTGGGCGAGGCCCGCTACGGCGAGACGGCGCTGGCGGAGGTCCTTCCCGTGGACGTCCCCAGCCGCACCGCGATGGCCAGCACGTTCGGCGCGACCCTCACCGAGACGGGGCGACGTCACCCGATCACGCGCCTGGCGCGGGACCCGGAGACGAACCAGGGCCGGTGGGACGGGCTGCCCCGGCTGCAGGGCTGGAACCCCCTCGGCGAGCTGAAGGAGGGGGCGGTGCCGCTGTTCCGGACGGGCCCCGCGCCGACGGACCCGCTCATCGCGGCCGTGCGCACCGTGGGGAAGGGCCGCTCGATGGTCGTGGCCACCGATACGACCTGGCGCTGGGCGCTCGGCGGGACCGGGGGGCCGGGCGCGGGGCAGGACCACGCCGAGTTCTGGCGCAACGCCGTGCGGTGGCTGGTCAAGGACGTCGAGCAGAAGCAGGTCCAGGTGATCACCGACCGGGAGAACTACCGCCTCGGCGAGGCGATCCGGGTGCAGGTGCAGGTCCTCGGCGAGGACTACGCGCCGCGCCCGGGGACGGAGGTCGTGGGGACGTTCCACCAGCCCGGCGGCGGGCCCCCGACGGTGTGGGGCGGCGTCACCGACGCCGACGGGCAGGTGACCGCGACCGTCGTCGGCGAGGCCGAGGGGACGCACGTCGTATCGGTGGACGTCGCCGCGATCGACGACCCGTTCGGGACGGCCGAGGTCCGGGTGTCCGTGAGCGACCGGGAAGGGGAGCTGGAGGACCCCGCGGTGCGACCCCGGCTGCTCGCCGCGGTGGCGGCCGCGACCGGGGGCGTCGTGCTGGAGGGGCCGGCGCCGGCCCCCCGGGGGATGACGCTGCGCGGCGAGGACGTGAAGGGCGCGCTCGACCGCACGATCGAGCCGCTCTGGGCGCGTCCGTGGGTGCTCGGCCTGCTGATGCTGCCCCTCGGAATCGAGTGGGTCCTGCGGCGTCGGATGGGCCTCCGATGATGGTATAGATCCGCCTCCGCGACGGGCCCCCGTCGCGCGATGGAGGCCGATCGGGCGATGACGCTGCGGGTGACCGGAGGCAGCCTCAAGGGGCGAAAGCTGGTGGCGCCGCGCGACGACGCGGTCCGCCCCACTTCGTCGCGGGTGCGCGAGTCCCTCTTCTCGATCCTCGGCGGTGCGGTCGACGGCGACGTCCTCGACCTCTACGCGGGCGCCGGGACGCTCGGCATCGAGGCCGCCTCCCGCGGCGCCCGCCGCGTGGTCTTCGTCGAGTCCGACCCGGCTCACGTCGCGCTCCTGCGCCGGAACGCGGAGCTGCTCGCCGGGGTGGCCGAAGCCGACATCCTCCGCATGGACGCGCGTCGCGCTCCCCGCCGCCTCCTGGGGCGCGGCGAGCGCTTCGACGTCGTCTTCCTGGACCCGCCCTACAGCCGGGGCCTCGCGCTCGAGACGCTGCAGGCGCTGGGGACGCACGAGGTGCTGGGGGACGACGCCGTGGTCGTCGTGGAGTCTTCGTCCGCCGACACCCTGCCCGCCGACGTGGGGGCCCTCCACCGCGACGACGAGCGCCGCTACGGCGGCACGACCCTGTCCTTCTACCGCGGCGCCGCCGCGCCGAGTGAGGCGTCATGACCGAACACTGTGGCCGCACCGCCATCTACCCGGGCAGCTTCGACCCCCTGACCATGGGGCACGTGAACATCGTGCACCGGGCGCTGGACCTCTTCGGGCACGTCGTGGTCGCGACGCTGCGCAACCCCAGCAAGCAGGGGATGTTCACGGTCGCCGAGCGCGGCGAGCTGATCCGCACGGTGTTCGCGGGGGTCCCGGGCGTGGAGGTCGACAGCTTCGACGGTCTCCTCGTGGACTACGTGCGGCGACGCGAGCGCCCGGTCGTCGTCCGCGGCCTGCGGGCGGTGCAGGACTTCGAGTACGAGTTCCAGATGACGATGATGAACCGCCGCCTCGCCCCCGAGATCGACACGGTCTTCGTCATGACCGACGAGGACCACTTCTACATCGCGTCGCGCACCGTCAAGGAGGTCGCGAGCCTCGGCGGCGACATCACGGGGCTGGTCCCGCCCGAGGTCGAGGCGGCGATGTACGAGAAGCTGGCGGAGCGTCCGTGACCGTCGGTCCTTCGCGTCGAATCGCGGCCGTCCCGCCGTCTCCCACCTTCGCCATCAAGGCGCAGGCGAAGGCCCTGGCGGCCTCCGGACGGGACATCATCAACCTGTCGACGGGTGAGCCGGACGGGCTGCCGCCCTCCGCTGCGGTGGAGGCGGCGGTGGCCTCCTTGGCGAAGGGGGAGCACAAGTACACGCCCGTGGCGGGCCTCCCCGAGCTGCGGGAGGCCGTCGCGAGCTTCTATCGCACCCGCTGGTCCGTGCCCTGCGTGCCCGGCAACGTCCTCGTGACCCACGGCGGGAAGCAGGCGCTCATGAACGTCGCCCTGTCGGCGTTCGACCCGGGGGACAGGGTCGTGGTGTTGTCCCCGGCCTGGGTGACGTACATCCCGCAGCTCCTCATCGCGGGGATCGAGCCCGTGGTCGTCCCGTGCGCCGCCGAGGACGGGTTCCGCCCGGACCCCGACCGCATCCGCGCCGCGATCGACGACCGGACCCGCGGGATCATCCTCAACAGCCCGAACAACCCGACGGGCGCGGTCATCCCCCCGGAGCGGCTGCGCGCCATCGCCGAGATCGCCTGCGAGCGGGACCTCCTGATCGTCGCGGACGAGATCTACGACGAGCTTTACTACACCGATGAGCCTCCGCAGTGCATCGCGGGCCTGGGACCCGACATCGCCGCGCGGACCGTGATCATCAACGCCGTGAGCAAGACCTTCGCGATGACGGGGTGGCGCGTCGGGTGGATGGTGGCGCCCGAGGCCCTGGTGAGGGCCGCGTCGGTCGTGCAGGGGCACGCGACCTCGGGGGTCGCCGCGGTGGCCCAGCGCGCGGCGATCGGGGCGCTGAGCGTCGACCGCTCGTTCCTGGGGCCGATCCGACGGGGGCTGGGGCGCCGGCGCGACATCCTCGCGGACGCCCTGAACGCCATCGACGGGGTGAGCGTCGCCGTCCGTCCGGGCGGGGCCTTCTATCTCTTCCCGCGCGTCGACGGACTGTTCGGACGTCGCACCCCGGATGGGCGCGAGCTCACGACGGGCGCGGACGTGGCGAGCTGGTTCCTGCACCGAGCGGGCGTGGCGGCCGTGCCCGGGGAAGGCTTCGGGGAGCCTCGCTGCGTGCGGTTGGCCTACCCGGTGCGGAGCGAGATCCTGCGCGACGCGGGCCGGCGGCTCTCCGCGGCGGTCGCCGAGCTGCGCTGAGGCGGCTCAGGGCGCGGGTCGGGGCGCGGCGCCGGTGTCCTTGTAGTGGCGGTAGTCCCGCAGGATCTGAGCGTGGTCGAACGCCAGATCGTCCGGGAGCGCGTCCAGGGAGAACTCCCCCACCTCGGCCGCGTCGTCCCCGGCGGCGGGCGTGTCGCGGCAGCGGCCGATGTATACGACCGTGAGCGTGTGGTGGCGCGGGTCGCGGTCGGGGCGTGAGTAGACGCCCAGGAGGTCCGTGAGCAGGACCGAGATGCCCACCTCTTCGCGGACCTCCCGGCGCGCCGCGTCTTCGGCCGACTCCCCGTAGTCGATGAACCCCCCGGGCAGCGCCCACCCCAGCGGCTCGTTCGAGCGACGCACGAGGAGCACGCGTCCGTCCCCGCGCTCGACGACGACGTCCACGGTGGGGAAGGGGTTGCGGGGGCCTTTGGGGTCGCTCATGGCGGGTGCCGCGGAGGGCCCTCCGACCGTCAGGCGTCCGACCGGCGGGGCCGCGCCTTGCGCTTGCCGGTCTTGCGGCCGCGCTCACGGATCTGCTTGACCGTCCAGCCCTCGCGCACGGCCTCGTCGGCGTCGACGCCGGCCTTGAGGATCTCTTCGGCCTTGAAGATCGACAGGCGCCCGGCCTCCACGGCGTCCCGCACCTTCGGGTGCTGGGCGACGCGCAGGTACCGCTGCAGGGTGCGCTTGCGGCGCCCGGTGATGTGCTCGATCTCGCGCAGGGCGACCTGGTCGTTGTGGAGGCGGAGCGTCGACTGCAGGCGCTGCAGGGTCGAACCCGAGGCGGTGGGCTCGGACTTCGGCTGAATCAGCCGGATCCGGGCGCAGTCCTCGTCGGAGATGCCGCGCCATACGACCGCGGGGACGGAGCGCATGCGGAGCTGACGCGCGGCCGCGAGGCGACGGAAGCCGTCCACCACCTGGAACCCGCCCTCGACCTCGCGCAGGACGACGGGGCGACGCATGCCCTCGACGCGGATGCTGCGCACGAGCGCCTCGTCGGGGACGACGCTGCCGGTCGCGAAGGTGCGGTCGCGCCAGTCGATGCGGCTCACCGAGATCTCCTCGACGAGCTCCGAAGCGGCCTGGTCCGGGTCGAAGCCCGGGGCGGGGCCCGGCTGCGAGCCGACGAGGTCCAGCAGGTTGCGCTGGCCGGTGGGGACGGAGAGGACGGGACGCGCCTGCGGGCGCGCGAGCTCGGGCTCCATGCGGAGCACGCCGCCCTCGAGGTCCCAGCGCAGGCGCGCGCTCTGCTCGAGGCGGAAGGGGAAGTCGCGCGGGAGCACGATGCGGTCCTGGGAGCCCAGCCGCAGGCGCACGCCCGTGCGGATCAGCTCGAGGAACGGATGCGGCGTCTCCGGGAACCAGGCCTCGGCGTGCGTCGCGAGCTCCGCGAAGCGCTCGTAGGTCGGCACCGGGAACGCGTACAGGCGATCGCGGTGGGACGAGAGGACGATGTGGTCGCCCCGCTCGATGCCGTGCCGGTGGAGGAACTCGGCCGGGATGCTGAGTCGTCGCTCCTTGGCGATGAACTTGACGCGGCGGGTGAGCTTGCCCATGCGGGGCTCCGAAAGCCCCATGGATGCAGGGCTGTGGATGGTGTGGATGATGGCGGGCGGTCTGCGCCGTCTACTGTCGTCTTGGACACTATCCACGGATGGTAATTCGTGTCAAGTGTAGGCCAAGTCCCGACCCGAAAAGAGCGTACGTGGTATTTCCAAGCCTGTCTCGACCGCCTTGAAATTACTCATGTATTCCAGTACACACCAACAAGTATGTAGGACTCCTAAGATCGCGCCGATATTGGCGAAAAGGGGGCCCAATCCGTGCGTAACTCGTGAGTTACGGGGTCGGGTCGGCTCGGGCCGACCTGTGGATAACTATGTGGAGATCTATCTGTAGGGCGCATGCATCGCCCGCGCGAGGGTCGTCAGGCGACGATGGCGGGGCGGCTTCGGATGCTCTCGAGGATGCTGCGCGCGTTGTGGGCCGGGGCGAACCCGAGCTCGCGTCGGAGCTTGGCGCCGTCGACCAGGCAGTTGAACCGGAGGAAGTCGATGGCCTGGGGGGGCAGGGAGGACACGCCGAGGCGGAACGCGACGCGGTCCATCAGGGACAGGAGCGGGTGCGGCAGGGGGAGCCGACGTCGCTTCAGCTCCCGCAAGAGGACGGACAGGGGGAGCGGGTCGGGCCCCGTCAGGTTGTAGATGCCGCGCCCCTCGCTGTGCAGGCCCAGGACGATGGCGTCGACGACGTCGTCTTCGTGAACGAGCTGGATCATGGGGTCGAAGCCGAGCGCGGTGAACACCGGGTCCCGGTCCAGGTAGCCGTGGAGCATCCCCTCGCGGATGTTCGGGCCCACGACGCTGACCGGCCGCAGCAGCTTCATCTCCACCTCGCGCTGCTCCCACAGGAACGAGCGGCAGAGGTGGTCGTACTCCACGAGGTCCGCGAGCGCGGAGTACGCGGCGCCGAGCTTGATCGGCATCTCCTCGGTGATGAGGCTGGGGTTGTCGGCGCGGGCCCCGTACACCGTCGCGCGGCTGAGGGCGACGACGCGGCGCGTGCCGTGGCGCTTGCACCAGCCGAGCAGTCGCTCCGCGCCGAGGACGTTCACCTCGTGGCGACGCGCCTGGGCGACGCGCTGGTCCGAGACGAACGCGAGGTGCGCCACCCCCCAGGGCTTGCGCGTGCGGAAGAGGTCTTCGGTGCCGCCGCGGCGCAGGTCCACGCGCTCGAAGTGGAAGCGCTCGGGCATGTCGAGCACCCAGTTGCGCTTGTCCATCCCGATGACGGGGTGCTCCGTGCGCTCGAGCAGGCGCCGGACGAGCGCGCGCCCGAGGCCCCCGCACACGCCCGTGACGAGGATCGGCCGATCGCGCTCCGGCGAGGCCTTCTTCCGGGACTTCGGCGGGCTCACTTCGAGAAGACCCCGGTCCGCTCGTCGAGCCCCCGCGCGATCAGCGCCGCGAGGGCCTCCTTGACCCGCTCCACGCGATCGGCGACCTGCGCGTCGGTGGCGTCGGGGTCGCCGGTGAAATGCAGCGGCTCGCCGAAGTTCAGGATGAACTTGGTGGGGAGGGGCGCGAAGGCGAGGGGCCCGAGCAGGGGCAGCGTGGCGGGCACCGGCAGGTAGGGGGCACCCACGGCCCGGGCGAGCGTCTTCAGGTCGGTGACGCTCGGGATCGACTCCTCGGCGCCGACGACCCCGACCGGCACGATCGGCGTGTTCGTCTCCATGGCCAGGCGCATGAACCCGAGCCCGAACCGCTGGAGCTGGTAGCGCTTCCAGATCGTCTTGCCGGAGCCGCGCACGCCCTCGGGGAAGACGAGGACGGCTTCGTCGTTCTCGAGCAGCTTCCGGCAGTCGTCGCGGTTGCCCACGATCTGGCCCAGGCGCTGGAACAGCGTGGAGACGAAGGGCAGGTTCGGCACCCACCGCTCGACCATCGCCCGGACGACGCGAGGGGGGTCGGCCTCCAGGAGGCACGCGGTGCCGACGATGATGCCGTCGAAGGGGAACTGGCCGCCGTGGTTGGCGATGAGGAGGACGCGCCCCGCGGGCACGTGCTCGATGCCGCGGGCTTCGGCGCGGAACCAGGTGCGGTAGAGCCATCGCGTGGCGGCCGCCGTGCGGATCGCGGTCTCCGGGTTCATGCCCCACGCGTCGTATCCGTACTCGTTCACCTTGTTGGGGATGCGCTCGAGGATCGAGCGGAGCTCGTCGTCCACGGCGAGGGCGTCGTATCGATCCAGGAGTCCCACGGGAGGGGCAGGATAGTGGGCCTCGGCCGGGCTGTCGCCCGCTCCGGCGGTGGTACCATCGCGCCGCCGAAACCCCGGAGCTCCGCGTGTCCGCCGCCGTCCAGACCATCGAGATCGACGCCCCCGTGGATCGGGTCTACGCCGTGATCGTCGACTACGAGCGGTATCCCGAGTTCCTGCCGGAGATCGAGCGGGCGGAGATCGTGGCGCGCGACGGGGACACGGTGGACGTCGCCTTCTCCTTGAACCTGATCAAGCGGCTGACCTACACGCTGCGCCTCGTGGGCGAGCCCGACCGGGGCGTGTCCTGGACGCTGCTCGACGGGATGTTCCAGACCAACGACGGGGGCTGGAACCTCGAGCCGCTCGAGGGGGGACGGACCCGCGCGACCTACCGCATCGAGGTGGCCGTGGGCGTGTTCGTTCCGGGGTCGATCACGAAGCGGCTGGTCGGGTCCACGCTCCCCACGACGCTGGCCGCGTTCAAGGCGCGCGCGGAGGCGGCGGAGGCCGACTAGGAGTCTGTTGCCGATTGCTCAACGTCCGTGGGTTTTCCGACCCTTCGAAC
>CAZEKB010000186.1:0-8500 GCA_964512225.1 uncultured Rickettsiales bacterium
GACGACGACGACGCGGTGGACGACGACGACGCGGTGGACGACGACGACGCGGTGGGGAGCCTGTGCGCCCGGGCCCCCGCGCCGATCGAGGGGCCGACGCTCAGCGACGAGGGCACGTACCGGTACCCCATGGTCTGCGTCGAGCCGGGCGTGGACGGCGTCGCGGGCGGGTTCTCCATGGGCAGCCCCCCCGGCGAGGTCGGGCGGGGCGACGACGAGACGCTCCACGACGTGGAGATCACCCGCGCCCTCGTCGTGGGCGTGAGGGAGGTCCCGCAGCATGTCTTCGAGGGCCTCACCGGGCGGACTCCGACCGACTGCGGGAGCGGCTGCGACCCCGATCTCCCGATGCACGGCGTGAGCTGGATGGACGCCCTCGCCTTCTGCAACACCCTCTCGCAGCGGGACGGGCTGAACCCCGCCTACGACTTCTCCGGCGCCGAGCCGGCCTGGAGAGAGGACGCGGACGGCTGGCGACTGCCCACGGAGGCCGAGTGGGAGTGGCTCGCCCGCGCGGGTTCCTCGGATCCCTACGCGGGCGGCGCCGACCTCTCCGTCGTCGCGCACTGCGACGCGGGTCTGCCCGTGCGTGAGGTGGGCACGCAGGTCGACAACGGCTGGGACCTCCACGACCTCAGCGGCAACGTCGACGAGTGGGTGTGGGACCGCTACGGGGCCTACCCGCTCGACCCCGTGGTGGATCCGTCCGGTCCCGGGGACGGGGAGCTGCACGTCCTCCGCGGGGGGTCGGTGATCTCCCCGCCCGCCGACTGTCGAGTGGCCCGACGTGGGTCCGCCGACCCCGACGAGGTGTCGACGACCCGGGGTTTCCGGATCGTGAGGACGCTCACGCCGTGAGCGCCGGTCCGGCGTCCAGCGCTCACGGTCGATACACGGCGATCGTGAGCGACTTCCACCTCACCGAGGCGGAGGACGTGGATCCCGACCGGCCGCTGTGGAAGCGGTTCAAGCACCGCGATCTGTTCATCGACGAGAGCTTCGAGCGATTCCTCGGGCACGTGCAGGAGGCGGCCGAGGGCCCCGTCGAGCTGATCCTCAACGGCGACGTCTTCGACTTCGATCCGGTGACCGCCCTGCCCGAGGACCCGCGCTACCGAGTGTCGCTGCTCGAGCGCCTGCGGGGGCTCCGCCCCGAGGAGCCGAAGTCGGTCTTCAAGATCACGCGGATCCTCCGCCACCACCCGGTGTTCGTGCGGGCCCTGCGCGCGTTCCTGGAGGGCGGGAACGACGTGGTCTTCATCATCGGAAACCACGACCTGGAGGTTCACTGGGCGGGGGTGCAGGCCGCGATCCGCGAGGCCCTCGATCTGTCGCCCGAGGCCGCCGCGCGCCTCCGATTCTGCGAGTGGTTCTACATCTCCGGGGGCGACACGCTCGTCCAGCACGGCAACCAGTTCGACGCGTACTGCCTGTGCTCGGATCCGATCCACCCGACGGTGCGGTTCCGGTCGCCGCCCCGGATTCGACTCCCGTTCGGAGACATCGCGGGCAAGCTCATGCTCAACGGCATGGGGATGTTCAATCCCTACGTCGAGGAGAGCTTCCTGGGCGGGCTGCGCGCCCACATCCTGTTCTTCTACCGCTACGTGGTTCGGATCCAGCCGCTCATCTTCTTCACCTGGCTGTGGTCGGCCCTGGCGACGCTCGCCATGTCCCTGCGGGAGGGGTTCCTGCCATCGGTGAAGGAGCCGGAGACCCTCGCGTCGCGCATCGACGACATCGCGCGCCGATCCCGGAGCTCCCCCGCGGTGGTCATCGCCCTGCGGGCCACCGGGGTCCACCCCGCGATCTTCAACCCCTGGAAGATCGCGCGGGAGCTGTGGCTCGACCGAGCCCTGCTCCTCGCCCTGGCGGCGGTCGTCAGCTTCCAGATCTTCTCCGTGCTCAACGTGTTCGTGCGCCTCTCCGTGTGGTGGGTGGCCGTGCCGTTCGCCGTCTTCCTCCTGCCCCTCGTGTTCTACGCGCGGTCGGTGCAGTCCGAGGTGCGCGAGACGGAGATCAACATCCACCGTCGCCTCCCCACGGCCGCGCGGATCGCGGGGGTGTCGCGGGTCGTGCTCGGGCACACGCACCGGGAGCGACACACCGGGATCGGGGGCGTCGAGCTCCTCAACACCGGCACCTGGTCGTCCGCGTACCACGACGTCGAGTGCACCCGGCCCTACGGCCGCAAGTGCTTCGCCTGGGTCCACCCCGACCCGGCGGGCCACGAGCGGCTGGCTGAGCTCCGGGTCTGGAACGATCCGGGCTCCGAGGCCTTCCGGCCGGACGCCCCGCCGCGCCCGCTCATCACGAAGCACTGAGCCGACGCACGTCGCTCACGCGGGCTCACGGGGTCCTCACGGGGCGTTGAGGATCGCCCCCTCGAACGTCCGCGACGGGACCCCGATCACGAGCTCCTGGGCGAGGTTCCCGGAGTAGGGCGTCGGCATGTAGAGGGCGTCCTCGAGCCACCCCCCGATCCCCGAGCCGAAGACGG
Source organism: uncultured Rickettsiales bacterium (assembly GCA_964512225.1). GTDB lineage: Bacteria > Myxococcota_A > UBA796 > UBA9615 > UBA9615 > CAZEKB01. The sequence continues at coordinate 2,501 of CAZEKB010000186.1, forward strand.
CGTCGTGGCCGTAGTTCCCGTCGTCGCGGCTCCAGTCCACCCAGGGCTCGACCTCGCCCGTGGGCTCCACGCGATAGAGGACGAAGGAGCGGGAGTCGGGGATGTACAGCCTGCCGCAGGCGTCCACGGCGACCGCGTCGAGCCAGCCGTCGCCCATCCCGTCGCCGAGCAGCTCCGGGTCGCCGATGGGCTCGAGGTCTTCGTCCAGGGGGATCTGGAAGACGCTGCCCGTGGCGAGCCCGCCCGCGTTGGCGACGTACATCAGCGTGTGGTCGCGGTTGAAGTTGAGGCTCCGCGCTCCCACCCCCTCCTCGAGGCGCGCGAACACCGTCATCTCGCCCGTCTCCAGATCGGTGCGCATGATCTCGGGAGAGGCCGGCCCCAGGGTCGTGCCCGAGTACACGTAGCCGTTCGGGCCGAGCAGGACCGAGTACGCGTGCAGGTCCGGGGCCACGATCGAGAGGCCCCCGCTCGGGGTGACCCGGTACAGGCCCCCGTCCTCGCCCGAGGAGACGAGGAGGTCGCCGTCGGGCAGGTAGGTCATCTGCTGCAGGCCCCCGAGCCCGGGGACCCAGACCTCGGCGTTCCCCTCGCGGTCGGCGCGGATCAGGGAGGAGCCGTCGCTCCCGACGACGAACCCGGCGTCGTCGAACGCGAGCCCGTGGTAGCCGCGGACCCCGGGCAGGCGCGTCTGGGAGAGCGGCTCTTCGGGCACGAGGTCGCAGTCGACCACCGGGCCCTCGTCGTTGCAGTTGGGCGCGCCCGCGCAGTCCGAGTCGTCGCAGTCGAAGTCCCCGTCGCGGTCGTTGTCGGCGCCGTCCGCGCACTGCCCGGGCAGGCGCCCCTCCCAGTCCGCGGGGCCCTCGGGCACGGGCTCCGGGACGCAGGCGCTCAGGGGGACGAGGAGCGCGCAGATCCGGATCCTTGCAGTGATCACGGCGTCAGTTTGGCATGCTCCGCGCCCCGCGCGATGCGGCCTCGGAGGCGCTGTGAAGTACGACCTGAAGATTGTGGGAGGGACCCTCGTGGACGGCACCGGGGGCCCGCCTCGGCGAGCCGACGTGGCGGTGCGGGGCGGCGTGATCGTGGAGGTGGGCGACTGCCCCGGAGACGCCGACGAGGTGATCGACGCGACCGGTCGGATCGTCACCCCGGGGTGGGTCGACATCCACACCCACTACGACGGCCAGGTCTCGTGGGACGCGGACATGGCGCCGTCGTCCCTCCACGGCGTGACGACCTGCGTGATGGGGTCGTGCGGGGTGGGCTTCGCCCCCGTCCGGGAGGCCGACCGGGACCGCCTGATCCGCCTGATGGAGGGCGTGGAGGACATCCCCGGGACCGCGCTCGCCGAGGGGATCCGGTGGGGCTGGGAGACGTTTCCGGAGTACCTCGACGTGATCGACGGTCAGCCGCACACGATCGACCTCTGCGCGCTCGTCCCCCACGACGCGCTGCGGGTCTTCGTCATGGGGGACCGGGCGCTCGCCGAGGAGCCCGCGACGGACGCCGACATCGCGGAGATGGCCGCCGTGCTCCGCGAGGCGCTGGACGCGGGCGCCTTCGGCTTCTCCACCGGGCGGTCCGACAACCACCGCAGCGCCGAGGGCCTGCCGACGCCGGCGTCCGAGGCGGAGGAGCGCGAGCTCGTGGGGCTGGCGTCCGTGTTCGCCGATCGGGACCGCGGCGTGGTGCAGGTGGTGAACGACTTCGACATCCTCGACGGCGACGCCGAGTTCGATCGGGAGTGGGACCTCGTGGAGAAGATGGCCCACGCGTGCGGTCGGCCTCTCTCCATGAGCCTCATGCAGCGGGATCAGAGCCGCGACCAGTGGCGCTGGGTCCTCGAGCGCGTCGAGCGCCTGCGCGCCGAGGGGCTGCCGGTGTTCGTCCAGGTGGCGCCCCGCGGCATCGGCGTGCTGCTCGGCCTCGAGGCGACGTTCCAGCCGTTCATGGGCTTCCCGAGCTACAAGGCGATCCACGATCTGCCCCTCGCCGAGCGGGTCGCCCGGATGCGGGATCCCGCGTTCAAGGCGCGCCTGCTCACCGAGCGATCGGAGCCGGTGGCCGGGGACGGCAGCGCGATCCCGCCGCTCGCGGATCAGCTGCTCGCGGCCGTGGAGTGGATCGCGTGGCGGCTGTTCCAGCTCGGCTCGGAGCCCGACTACGAGCCCGACCTGACCACGTCGATCGGAGCCCGGGCGCACACCTCGGGCACCCCGGTCCTCGAGGCGGTGTACGACGCCCTGCTCGAAGACGAGGGGCGCGCCCTGCTGTACTTCCCCATCTACAACTACACGGAGGGGAGCCTCGACAACGTCGGGACCATGCTCAAGCACCCGGCGGCGCTGCCCGGCCTGAGCGACGGGGGCGCGCACGTGGGGACGATCTGCGACGCGAGCTTCCCCACGTTCCTGCTCACGCACTGGGTGCGTGACCGGCCCGAGGGGCGCATCCCCCTGGAGCAGGCGGTGCACATGCAGACGGGGCGCACCGCGGCGTACATCGGGCTCGAGGATCGAGGGCGCGTCGCGGTCGGGCTGCGAGCGGATCTCAACGTGATCGACCTGGATCGCCTCCGGCTGACGAGCCCGTCGCTCGTGGCGGACCTGCCCGCGGGAGGCAAGCGGCTGCTCCAGTTCGCCGACGGGTACCTCGCGACGCTCGTCGCGGGGACCGTGATCGCCCGCGACGGAGCGCTGACCGGGGCGTACCCCGGCCGGGTGGTGCGGCTCTAGCTACTCGGGCTCGAGGGCCGAGTCGTCGTCGTCCCCGGAGTCGTCGTCGTCCCCGGAGTCGTCGTCGTCCCCGGAGTCGTCGTCGTCGGTCGCGTCGTCGTCGTCCGCCACGTCGTCGTCGTCGCCCGCGTCGTCGTCGTCCACGGCGTCGTCGTCGTCCATCGCGTCGTCGTCGTCATCGTCGTCGTCGCCCGCCGCGTCGTCGTCGTCGAGCACGGGGTCGTCGTCTTCGCCGCCGACCATCTCTCCGTCGATCAGGGGGCACGCGCCCGCCATGATCAGCGTGATGAGCAGCGCGAGCAGCATCTCGATGCGACGTCGTTGCATGGCCTTCTTCCCTCCCCGACAGTGTGCTCTCGACGGGCTTACTAGAATGTAACGGATGCCTGCCTCCGCGCCCGTGCAACTCGGTGCCTTCCGGTTCGATCCCGACCTCGGTCGGCTGGAGGGACCGGACGGCGAGGTCGCCCTGACGGATCGTGAGCGCGACGTTCTCGTGCTGCTGGCCGCGAAGCCCGGGGAGGTCGTGGGGCGGGCCGCGCTCGGGGGGCCCGGGGAGTCCCGGGGCGCGGACATGGCCGTGAGTCGCCTGCGGCGGCGGCTGGGGACCGACGCGGGTCGCATCTGCACGGTGCGGGGGCGCGGGTATCGGCTCAAGGTGGACGGATCCGGGTCGTCCGAGGGGGGCATCGACCTCGGCTGGGCGCGGATCGACCTCGGCGAAGGGCGGGTCCGATTTCCCACGCGCGAGGTCTCGGTCGGACCCCAGGCGGTGCGGCTCCTGGAGGCGCTGGGGGACGCGCCCGGTCGGCCCCTGGCGCGCACGGACCTGGCCCGTCGGGTCTGCCCGGGGGCGCGGTCCGAGGCCCGCCTCGACGTTCTCGTCCACCGCGTGCGGGCCGTTCTCGAGGAGGATCCGTCGCGGCCGAGGTTCATCGTGACCGTGCGCGGGCGTGGGCTCAGCCTGCTCGACGCCCGCCCCACGCCCGGTCGGGACGGCGCCGCCCCGGAGGCCCGGGCGCTCTTCGGGCGAGGCGTCGAGCTCGCCGAGATCGCGAGCCGCCTGGCCGACGACGGGCGGGTCCACCTCCACGGCGGGCCCGGGATCGGCAAGACCGCCCTCGTACGCTCCGCGACGGTGGCGTGGATCGAAGGCGGCCGGACGGCCCGGATCGTCGACCTGCACGGCGTCGCGGACGCGCGGGAAGTGGACGAGCGCCTGGCGACCGCGCTCGGCATGGAGGCGGTCGATCGCGACGACGTCGTGGTTCGCGCCCTCGAGTCCCGGGGGGACTTCCTCCTCGCGATCGACGGGGGAGGGGCTCTCGCGCCGGTCGACCGGGCGGAGGGTTGGCGTCGCGAGGCGCCTCGGCTCCGGTTCCTGTCGAGCTCTCGCGAGGCCGCCCCGGGCGCCCCCACGATCCGGCCGCGGGGGCTGGACGGCGAGGCGGCGCGGGCCCTGTTGGAGGAGGCCGCGGGGCGATCGCTGGGGGAGGGGACGGCCCGGATCGTCCGACGCGTCGAAGGCAACCCCATGGCCCTCGAGATCGTGGGCAACGCGCTGAAGCACGCGCCCCTGGAGGATCTCGACCGTCGGCTCGCGCTCCCGCTGGGGCCCCTGCGCCGCGCGTGGGAGGTCGCCCTGGGCCGTCTGACCCCCGACGAGCGGGGCGCGGCGCTGGCGGCGTCGCTCTTCCGGGGCCCCTTCGACGCCTCGGAGCTGGCGGACGTGGCCTCCGAGCTCCGGGCGGACGCCGCGGCTGTGCAGCGCCTGCGCGCGCACTCCGTGCTTCGGCCCGACGGCGACGATCTTCGTCTGCCCCACGCCGCCCGGGAGCTGTTGACCGCCGAGGTCCGGCGCCACCCCGGCGTCGCGGGCGCTCGACGTCGCCTCGAGGCCGTCCTCCTGGAGGCCCTCGAGGCCACGGTCGAGGCGATCCCGGAGCGGGGCGGAGCGGCCCTGGACGCCCTCGATCGACGCTGGGCGGACCTCGGCGGAGTGCTCCCGCTGGGGGGGCGACCGACCGCTCACGAGCTCGCCCTCCTCGCCCGGCTCGCGCGAGAGGCGGCGGGTCGCGCGCCCCGCCCGCGGCGGGAGCGGTGGGCCCTGGCGCTGGGGCGGGCGGGCGATCGCGAGGATCTGGACCCGGCCGTGCGGGCGGCGTGCCGGCGCAGCCTCCACGTCCTGCGCTGGGCGGGCATGAAGCGCGCCGCGCGGGCGGAGCTCCTCACGGCCGCGCTCGACGACGCTCGATCGGCCGGCGACGCGGTCCAGGCGGCGGGGATCGCGGCGGAGCTCGCCAGCGTGCGCGCCTTCGCGGGGGCCCCCGAGGTCGCGGCCGGCCTCCTCCGTCGCAGCCCCCTCCCCCCGGACGCACCCCCCCTCGAGGCCGCGCGGCGCCTCCGTCACGAGGGCCGGATGGCCGTGTTCGCGGGGCGCCCCGAGCTCGGCCTGGCGCGGCTCCGGCGCGCGGTGGAGATCGCCGAAGAGAGCGGCCTCCCGCTGCTCGAGGCCCGGTGTCGAATGGCCCTGGGTCAGGCGCTGAGCGCGGCGACCCTGGGGGTGGAGGCGGAGCATCACCTGCGGCTCGCGGTGGCGCTCACGGAGGCTCACGGCCTGCCGGAGGAGCGCGTCCGGGCGGGCCTGCGTCTCGCGCAGCACCTCCTCCGGCTCGGGCTGAGGGACGAGGCCTCGGGCCTGCTCGAGGACGCGAGGACGGCCGCGGTGAGGGCGGGCCTCGAGCCGCTCGAGGAGCAGTGCGCGGCGGCGCTCGGGTTCCTCCTGATCGGTCGACGTCGACCCGCCGAGGCGATCGCGGTCCTCGACCGCGCGGTCGCGATCGCCCGGCGGCAGGGGGGCCGACGCGGCCTCTACGTCGCGCTGTGCAACCGGGGCCTTGCGCGGGGGCTCGCGGGACAGGCGGAGGGGGGAGTGCAGGACCTCTCGGAGGCGCTCGCCTCGCCCGCCGCCGGGGGCTGGTACCGCGTGCTCGGCACCGCCTATCGCGCCGTCGTCTCACTCCTGGCGGGCCGCCCCGGCGGGTCCCTCGAGGACGTCGCCTCCGTCCGGAGCGCCGTCGCCGACCTGGAGCACCCCGACCGCGCCCCCCTGGTGGAGGCGCTGGAGCGCGCGGCCGTCCTCGCCCGGGGCGAGCCCCCCGGGCCCGTCCGGGCGTGGGTGGAGGCGTGGGCGGGGAGCGCGGAGGTGGAGGGCATCGTCCTCGCGATCGAGGTCGCGCTCGAACGTCGGCCCGAGGCCTAG
>CAZEKB010000187.1:0-8442 GCA_964512225.1 uncultured Rickettsiales bacterium
GACGCCGCCGTCTTCGATCACGCCGCCGCGGTGATCAATGTCGGAACCAGACCCGGCTGGACTTGCATTACGAACCTACTTCCCACGGGGTGTTGGATCTGCCTCCGACGCTCGATCCTAGCTCAATGATCCCGATCCGCGTTAGCACGCTCACGGAGACGGCCGGAGCGAGCGGTGCCGCGGTTCGGGCCTGCTGCACGGCCGGACAGTCCCAGACATCTGGTGGGGCCTCGGCACGGTGGAGAACGTCGTGGAGAACCGAGTCGCCAGCCCGAAGGCAGACCAACCTCGCCGCCCCGGACGGGCGGCGCCCGGGCACCCACAAATCTGCGCGATGGAATGCCGGCTAACCGGCAAGAACCGGCACGGTTCGGTGAAACGACCGAGTTCTTGCCGCAAACCCGGCAACAACCCGCCCGGTTCGGTGAAACGACCGAGTTCTTGCCGCCTGCCGGGATCGGTCTCGGGACCCACCGAGGAGCCGACCCGCCTGGAGGGTCGGAACGCGCGGCGTCGGGGAGCAAGCGCAGCGAGCGGAGCCGCGGCGGGCCGAGCCCTCCAGGGTCGAGGGGAGGCGTTCTTCAGCACCCCGCTAGCTAGAAGGGGGACGCCTGGATCTGCGTCCCCATCGTGAACTGCACGCACCCGCCCGCGACGTCGACTGCGACCGCGTGCTCGTAGTGCAGCCCCTGGAACTCGAGCCCGGTGACCACCGCGAGGGGGTCGACCATCGGGGCGTCGGCCGTGAAGGTCCCTTCCGCTTCGGGCGCCGTGCAGCGCGTGAACGTGGGGCCCCCGACGTGGTGGTTGATCGGGATCCGGGTCCGCACGAACGCGTCGGCGCCGCCGTCGGTCCAGGTGGCGGTGAGCGCCCCGGGCGCGTCGTAGTCGCCCTCGACGACGACCGCGGGCCGGATGTCCGCGCCGGGCCGAGTCCGCGGCCCGAAGGTCGCCTCGCCGCCGGGCCAGCCGACCGTGATCGCCACCTCGGCGTCGGCGTCGTCGAGCTGGAGGTAAGCGAACCCCTCCTCGTTCGCCTCCACCACCTGCTCCACCCCGTTCACCGTGGCCCGCAGCGTCATCTCCGTGATCGGCCGCGGCGCGTCGACGCACTCGCCCGAGATGGAGCAGACCTGCCCTTCGTCGCAGCGCACGCACGCTCCGAGGTCGTGCCGGTGGAAGTCGCACCGCGCGTTGCTCAGCTCGGGCGCGCCCACGAGGGGGGAGCGCCGGTCGTACACCCGCCCCGTGAGGCTCGCGGGCCCCCCGCCGTAGCCCAGGACCGCCACGCGCGCGATCTCCTCGTCGAGTGCGCAGTACCCCGGCCGGGGTTCGCCCGGGGCGGCGTCGTCGTCGTCCGTGGCGTCGTCGTCGCCCGTCGCGTCGTCGTCGTCGGGGCCGACGCTCGGGGGGCAGCCGAGCGCGGCGAGGGCGGCGAGGAGGAGCACGGAGCGGGCGACGGTGAGGGGCGGCTTCATCGCGCACGATCATGCCCGCCCACGGCCCGGGCGCGAGCCGGACCGGACCTGTACCCTGGGTCCATGCGTCTCTTCGGTCTGGTGCTCCTCCTCCTGCTCCCCGCGGCGGCCTCCGCGGGCACGTACACGGACTCCTTCAGCGACGGCGTCGTCACGCCGCCGTGGACGGAGGTCGAGGGCACGAACTCCGAGTCCGCCGGGCAGTTCCACACCACCGGAATGTCCGGCGCGACGCACGTGGGCCCGGTGATCACCCAGGTCGTCCCCCAGGCCGTGGGCGAGTCCCACCTCTTCTTCTCGGGCACGGTCACGTCCAACGACGGCGGCTCCGGCTTCGTCCTCAAGCAGAACGGCACGGACCGCTGCGGCGCCTACATCTGGTCCAACGGCGCCGTCTGGCTCACGGGCGACTCCCCCACCGAGAGCAACGCGGGGCCGGCCCTCATCGGACCCGCGGCCAACTCCCCGACCCTCCTCGAGATGGAGCTCGACGGGACCCTGCTCACCATCTTCATCTACGGCGTCCAGGTCTGGCAGGGCCAGGCGCCCCAGTGCAACTTCACGACCGACGGCACCGTGGGCATCAACCTGCACACCGGCCGCACCGCGCACTGGGACGACTTCAGCGTGTCCTGGTACGAGGCCGACGGCGACGGCGACGGGTACTGCCCGGGCGACTTCTGCTCGGGCACGGGCGTGCTGCCCGGCGACTGCGACGACGCCGACCCCGCGAACTTCCCCACCAACCCGGAGATCTGCGACGGCCAGGACAACAACTGCGACACCCTGGCGGACGACGCCGACCCCCTCGTCACGGGCCGGCCGACCTGGCACACGGACGCCGACAGCGACCTCTTCGGCGACCCGGCCACCGCCGTCGCGGCCTGCGCGCAGCCCGCCGCCACGATCGCCGACGGGACCGACTGCGACGACACCGATCCGGCGGTCAACCCGGCCGCCGCGGAGGTGTGCGATGGCGTCGACACCGACTGTTCGGGCGTGGCCGACGACGTGCCGGACGGCGACGGCGACACGGTGGGCGCGTGCTTCGGGGACTGCGACGACGCCGACCCCACCGCCTTCCCGGGAGCCCCCGAACTGTGCGACGGCATCGACAACGACTGCGACGGCGCGCCGCTCGTATCCGAGGTCGACGCGGACGGCGATCTGCAAATGGTCTGCGCGGGCGACTGCGACGACTCCGACCCGGCCGTGTTCATCGGCGCGACCGAGACCTGCAGCGGGGTCGACGACGACTGCGACGGGGCCACGCTGCCGGGCGAGACGGACGCCGACGGCGACGGCGTGCTCGTATGCGCGGGCGACTGCGACGACTTCGACCCCGCGGTGCTGCCGGGCGCGGCCGAGGTGTGCAACGGCGGGGACGACGACTGCGACGGGGCCACCGGACTGGGCGAGGTCGACGTCGATCTCGACGGCACGCTGCTGTGCGACGGCGACTGCGACGACGCCGACCCGCTCGTCTCGCCGGAGCGCCCCGAGGTGTGCAACGAGATCGACGACGACTGCGACGGCCTGGTGGACGACGACGACGAGCCGGTCGCGGGGCAGTCGACCTGGTACGTGGACGCGGACGAGGACGGCTTCGGGGACGAGGCGACGGCCGCCCTCGCGTGCCGTCAACCGCAGGGCAGCGTGGCCGTCGCGGGCGACTGCGACGACGGGGCCACGGCGGTGCATCCCGGCGCCGAGGAGGTCTGCAACGGCCGGGACGACGACTGCGACGAGGTGCTCGCGGACGGCGAAGTGGACGAGGACCTGGACGGCGTCCTCGTATGCGAGGGCGACTGCGACGACGACGACCCGGCGGTGCACCCCGACGCGCTCGAGGTGTGCGGCAACGAAATCGACGACGACTGCGACACCCTGGTGGACGAGGACTTCGACGCCGACGGCGACGGGTTCCGCTCCTGCGACGAGGACTGCGACGACGACAACGCCGCGATCTTCCCCGAGGCCGAAGAGCTCTGCGACGGGCTCGACGGCGACTGCGACGGCGAGGTGCCCGAGGTGGAGATCGACGCCGACGAGGACGGCTGGAGCCCCTGCGACGGCGACTGCGACGATACGACGGCCTCGGTGGCGCCCGACGCCATCGAGACGTGCGAGGGCACGGCCGACGCGAACTGCGACGGGATCCCGGGCGAGGCCTACGAGCACTGCGACGACGGGGGCCCGGACTGCGGCTGCGCGGCCGCCGAGGCCGACGACGCGCCCGCGTGGGCCCTCCTCCTCCCCCCCCTCGCGGCACGTCGCCGTCGAGCGGATCGGTAGGTCCGGTCGTGCGCCGCCTCCTCGCTCTCGCCGTCGCCCTCGCCCTGGGCGGCTGCCAAGACGTCGCCATCACCGGCTCGTCGGTCTGCGACGGGCAGGCCCAGGCGGGGGAGGACCCCGTGGACTCGCCCTTCGACGGTGACGGCGACGGCTTCTTCGACGCGTCCAACGCGGACTGCGCCTCGGCCTACCCCGCGGACCGCCTCGACTGCCTCGACCGCAACCCCGACGTGCACCCCGAGGCGATCGAGCAGCTCTGCAACGACCTCGACGACGACTGCGACGACGCGACCCTCGACCGCCCGGACGAGGACGCCGACGGCAGCGCCGCCTGCGACGACTGCGACGACGCCGACCCCGCCCGGTCCCCGGACCACGACGAGACGACCTGCAACGACATCGACGACGACTGCGACGAGACGACACCGGATCGCACCGACGCGGACCAGGACGGAGTCGACGCGTGCGACGACTGCGACGACGCCGACCCCGCGCTGCAGACGTGGGGCACCTGCGGGTGCGGGCGGCCGAGCGCGCAGCGGGACTGCGCGGGCGTGCTCGCGGCGGGGGAGTCCGAGGGCGACGGGTACTACCTCGTGGTGCCCGGGCTCGGGGGGCCGCTCGAGGTGTGGTGCGACATGACGACGGGGGGCGGCGGCTGGACGCTCCTCCTCACGTCGTCGGACGACGGCCTGCACTCGTGGACGATGGACGCGTCGGCCGCGCTGGGCACCGACCCGACGCTCGTGGGGTCCGTCTGCGCGCCCCACCGGGACTTCAAGTCGCCGCTGTGGAACGCGCTGCAGTTCACGGATCTCCTCTTCGTCCACCGACCGTCGGACACCTGGGCCCGGTACGACGCCGTGGGCGACGGGACGGCCGACCTCGGCGCCCACATCGAGTCCATCCCCTACCCCGTCTGCTACGAGGACGAGGCCCCCGCGGGCCACGCGATGACGGACGGGACGATCGAGGCCGGGACCGGGCTCTGCTCGACCGACCTGTACTTCAACCCCGGCGACCACGAGTACGGCGCGGCGGGCTGCGCCGAGCTGGACTCGAACGCCTACAACGGGGCGACGTACGGCCCCGCCTGGAGCCGCGACGGCAACCACGGGTGCCCCCTCGACGACCCGTCGATCTCGGGGCTGGGACCCAACAACGACTACCCGGCGACCGAGCGCGACGAGGGGGCGTTCGAGGAGCGAGGGTACGGCTGGGGGTTCGCGCTGGAGCTGAACACGGGGGTCGAAGAGGCCGCCGTGAACTACTTCCAGGTGTACGCGCGGTGAGGTGGGTCGCGGCCCTGGCCTGCGCGGCCCTGCTCGGCTGCGAGGCCGCGGTGAACGAGCCCGACGACGACGACGACGCGGGGCCCGCGGTCGTCTGCACGGGTCCCGGCGCACCTACTACCTGCACTTCCGCAGCAAGGAGGACGCGCTGCGGGCGCTCTACCAGGTCGCGGCGGACGGGCTCGCCGACGCCGTGCGCGAGGGCGCCGGGCGCGAGCCGGATCCGGCCCGGCGGGTGTTCGCGGGCATCGGGGGCTACCTGGACCACCAGCGCGACGCGGGGCCGATCCTCGTGCTCCTGCAGGCCGAGGCGATCCGCCCCGACTCGATGCTCGCCGAGTACCGGGAGATCACGCTGTCGCGGCTGGTGGACTTCGTCGACGGGCAGATGCGCGAGGTGACGGGCATCGCCCTCGATCCCCTCGTCTACCGCGCGCTCCTGCTGGCGACGGAGGGGCTGGTCATCGATCTGCGCAGGCGGGGGCCGTTCGGCCAGGCGGAGCGGGACCGCGTGGCCGCGGTCGTGCGGCCGATGTTCCTGCAGGTCCTCGCCGGGGCGGAGCTGCTCCCGGGCCCGCCCGAAGTCACCCCCGCAGCCGACGGAGCCGCTCCAGGAACGTGAGCCCGTCGGGGTCGCCCTCGAGCGGAGGATCGAGCGCCGGCTCCCGCTCCGGCGGCGTGGCCCGGACCCCGGCCCCCGGCCCCGCGCTGAACCCGGCCGCGGCGAGCGGATCCGGCACGACGTACAGGAGCGCGGGCACGTGCTCGTCCGCGGGCCCCTCCCCCGCCGGCGCCGCGTCCTCCGCGTCGGCTTCGAGCGCGGACAGCGGCGCGAGGGGGGTGACCGCGTCGCCCACCCGGAGATACCAGGCCCGCACCGCCCCCGGGAGCAGCCCGACGTGGGCCTCGAGCGCCGCGAGGCGGTCCGCCACGTGGGCGACGGGCGTGCCGGCCGCGAGGCGATCGATCTCCGCGGCGAGCGCGGCGGGCGGCGGACGGGGCGACGGCCTCGGGGCCCGGACCTCGCCGCCGCCGCGCAGGCGCGCCGCCACCCCCGGGTCCACCGACCCCAGGAGCTGCTTCGCGAGCGCGCGCACGTCCTGGTCTTCCGAGCCCCGCAGCGTGGACAGCGCGAGCGCGGCCCACCGCTCGTCCGCGTGCAGCCACCCCGCCCGGCGGGCCTCTCCCGGGCCGCGGGAGGAGCCCCGGATGAGGACGAAGAAGACCTCCCCGAGGGCCGCGGGATCGAGGGCGGGGGCGCCGAGATCGTCGTAGGCCCGATCCGGGGCCCGCAGGAAGCAGGCGCGCAGCGCGAGCCTGCGCTCCACGGCGTCGGCGGCGCCCCGGCGGGCCGCGACGCGCTCCAAGGCCTCGTCCGTCCCGAAGGAGATCAGGGCGTGGGCGGCCGTCGTTCGGATCTTCGCCGAGGGGTGCGCGTGGACGAGGTTCATGAGGAGCGGCAGGCCCGGCGCGTGCCGGATCCGGGCCACGGCGCGGAGCATCTCCTGGACGAACATGCGCGTGCGGTAGTCCCGAGGCGCCGGGCCCTCGAGCGAGTACGCGCGCAGCTCGGCGACACCGGAGGCATCGAGGAGCCGCAGGACCCGCTCCGGTCGACCCCGGGCGAGCTCGCGCCAGCGCGCGATCGTCGCGGGCGACTTGTCCCGTCCGGTGACGCGGCGAGCCAGCGCGACGACGGCTCCGACGTCGCCCGCCTCGAACGCTTCGTCGATCTCGATCGTCACCGGGAGCCCTCGTCGTCGAACGTATCACGCACCCGTTGACCGGCCGCCGCGACCCGCGCACCCTGGCGGCATGTGTTGTTTCTCACGCGCCGTGGAGCACGTCTCCGGCACTCGGATCTTCGCCCGCCGGACCGGCCCCCGGCGGCAGGCGCTCGCCTACTCGATGAGCTTCGCCATCGACGAGGACCTGGCGATGGTGCTCCCGCTCCCGACGCCGACAGGCACGCCCGAGGACGCCGTCCGGTTCCTCGACTTGTCCGACTACGAAGGCTTCTTCGACGACCTCGACGCCGCGTTCCCGGACGAGTGGGTCGCCGCCTCCGCGCCCCGGGCGATGGGCGAACCCGAGCCGAAGGCCCTGCTGGTGGTCCACGACGTGGGCGCCTTCATCGCCTCGCACGTGCCCGCGGCCGCGGACTTCCCCCGGCTCGACCCGCGCTTCCGCCTCCCCGCCGGGGTCCTGGCGAGCCTGCCCTACGAGCACCCCGTCGGGTTCGCGGTCTTCCAGCTCAAGGCGGGCGGCTCCCGGCGGATCGCCCAGCCCATGGCGTTCACGTTCCCCTCGCGCCGGCCGCGTGCGCTCTTCTATCCGACCCTGCACGTGCACGACGGCGAGACGCTCCCCGCCGAGGCCCACTACGACCACAAGCTCTTCTGCCAGGGCGACGCGGTGCTCGAGGCGACGATCCCCTGGCAGCGCTCCTCCGGCGCGATGGCCGACGCGGTGGACGTCGCTCGCACGCACGACCTCGTCGACGGTGCTCGCCCCGCTTTCCGCACGCACGTCCTCAGCCACAAGCCCAACCACGACCTCTGGGTCGAGCCGCCGGACGTCGACCCCGCGGCTCTGCACCGCCGCGGTCCCCGGTTCGCCCTGCGCTTGGGCCTCGCCGCCGCCTACCAGCTCTTCGACACGCCCCGCCGCCCCGAGCTGCAGGCGCACCGTCGGACCGCGCGCGACCACCCCGGCGCGCTGTCCGAGGGGCTGGCCGCGATGCTGGGGGCGTTCACCGCGGAGCGCGGCGACGGCTGGGGGCTGGTGGAGCTCCGCGAGGACCTCCCGCACCACTGGCTCAACGGATCGCGGCTGTGGCGCGGCGAGGACTGGGCCCGGGGCAACGAGGGGCCGGGGACGCCGGGGCTCCGCGGGCGGCTCACGGTGCGGCTGTGGAACGACCGCGTCGAGCCGCAGCACGTCACCCTGGCGTTCGACGCCCTCCCCGACGACGCGGCGTGCGTCCGCCTCCAGGCCGAGCTCACCTCCCGGTTGGACACGGTCGTGACCTGGGCCTGAGCCGAGTCTCGGGTCCTCCAGGCCCGACCGATCGGCGCGCAGGTGATCGATTTCCGGGAGCCCGCGCCCCGCATCTGCCATAGTGGATCTTCACCATTCTCGGTTAGGACCGAGCGGTGGGATTTATTCGCGACGCGGGCTCGACCTTCGTCGGTATTCGAGGTGATTTGATGAAGCGCAGCACCTTTGCACTGCTCCTGGCGGCCCTCTTCCTCATGGGCGCCGAAGACACCTGCAACGACGGGTCCGGCACCGGCGAGCTCCCCGACGACGACGACGCGGCCGGAGCCGACGACGACGACGACGACGGAGACGACGACGACGAGGACGAAGACGAC
>CAZEKB010000188.1:0-8369 GCA_964512225.1 uncultured Rickettsiales bacterium
GGCCCCGGCGGGGGGGGGGGGGGGGGCCCTGGGGGGCGCGGGGGGGGGGGCCCCGGGGGGGCGGCGCCCCGGGGGGGGGCGGCGCCCGGGGCGCCCCGGGGGCGGCGCCGCCGGCGCCGAGGGCCTGCTGCGCGGGGGCGGCGGGCGGCGGCGGCGGGACGGCGGGCATGGCGGGCTTCGAGACCGGCGGGGCGGGGCCGAGGACGGCGGGGGGCGCCGACGGGGCCGGGGACTTCAGCCCGGGGACCGAGATCGCTCGCAGCTCGGCCGTGAGGCTGCCGATGGACGGCACGCTCTGGGACGAGTTGAGCTTCTCGAGATCGGGGACGTTCTTGATGACCGTCCGCTCGTCCTGATCGTCGGGCGGGGGCGCCGGGATCGTCTTCGCCGGCGTGGCTTCGTTGCCCGGGCGGTAGATGATGATCTTGTGGCCACACCGCTTGCAGGTGGCCTTGTTGACGTCCTTGACGAGCTTCGAATCCGCGATCTTGTAGACGGCGCCGCAGTTGTCGCAAACGACTCGCATGACTCTCCTCGTCGGCCTCGTCGACCGGCCTGGGCGCTCTCGGTCTGTGGGTTTCCCTTGGGGGCCCTCTTCAGAGCGCGTGGGTTCTACTTCACCCCCCGTCTCGTGACAAGTCTGTTGGCGTCGAGCGACTTCCCCCGGGCGGCCCGGTCGGGAGCCGCACGCTGGTAGCCTCCCGCCTCACGTGGAGACCCTCGGAGCGAAGCCTCGGAAGTTCGTCGCCGTCGCCGGGAACATCGGCGTGGGCAAATCCACCCTCGTCGACTTCCTCTCTACGCAGTACGGCTTCCGCCCGTTCGTCGAGCCGAACCTCGAGAACCCCTACCTGGACGACTTCTACGTCGACATGTCGGCCTGGGCCTTCCACTCCCAGATCAGCTTCCTCGCGCACAAGTTCCGGATCCACATGGACCTGATGGCCGAGCCGCGCACGGTCGTCCAGGACCGCACGATCTACGAGGACGCCGAGATCTTCGCGCGCCACCTGCATCGCCGCGGGCTCATGTCCGATCGCGACTGGGGGACCTACTCCGCCCTGTACGAGGCCATGTGCAAGGCGCTCGCCCCCCCGGACCTGCTGATCGTCCTGCGGTGCTCGGTGCGCGCGATCCGCAGGCGGATCCGCAAGCGCGGGCGGTCCAACGAACAGAGCATCCCCACCGCCTACCTCAAGCAACTCAACGGCCTGTACGACGAGTGGTTCGAGCGCTGGGACAAGTGCCCGGTGTTGGAGATCGACACGGAGAAGCTCGACTACATCCAGGACTTCGTCCACCGGATGGAAGTCGAGCGGGCGCTGGAGCCGTTCCTGTCGTGAGGCGCCTCGGGATCCTGCTGGGGATCGTCGTCGTCGCGGCGGGGTGTCCCCGCCGGGGCGCGACCCCCGAGGTCGACGCGGGCCCCCCGGCCACCCCCTTGCAGCGGGCGCTCGTCCTCGCGGGCGCCCAGGCGGACGATCTCACCCTGCCCGCCGCGGCGGAGGCGGGCTACACGATCGCCACGAGCTACCCGATCGTCGACGCCGTGCTCGCCGCCCCCCTCGCCGCGGGCCCCTGGGCCGATCGCCTGGGAGCGGGGCTGGACGCCGCCGACGACGCGGCCGCGCTCGTCGACGCGCTCGGCGTCCTGAGCCCGGGGGGCAACGCGCCCCCGCCGGGCGTCGAGCCCGGCCCCGGGGGGGCCGCGGCGGAGGCCGAGCCCGAGGGCTTCCTCCGCTCGGACCTCCCGACGCCCGTCGACGCGTTGACGTCCGCCCGCGGCGCGATCCGGATCGAACACCTTCGCCCCGCCGTCCGGGAGGCGCTCGTCGATCTCGCGGGGCGGCTCGAGGCGCTGCACGACGCGTCCGCCGACTGGCACGCCGACGGGGGCGGTCCGCGCACCCCTCCGCGCCCGCCGGAGGAGTACTTCATCGACGGCCGGACCGGTCGATACCGCTTCGGCACGCACCCGATCGGGGTCCAGCTCGAGTTCCTGCCCGACGGCGCCGCCCTGGACCAGCGCGCGATGACCGCCGCCGCCGCGGACCTGCTCGTCGCCGCGCGGAGCTGGGGGACGCGCCTGCGTGCGGACCTGGCCGAGCAGCGCAAGCAGGAGGCCCGCGCGCGCAAGCCCGGGACGAAGCCTCCCCCGCCCCCGGACACGGGCGGGCCGCTCCTCCACCTGGAGACCACCCTCGGCGCGATCGTCGTGGGCGGGCGCGGCGCCGACCGCCACTCCGGCGACGCGCTCCTCGCGATCGACGTGGGCGGGGACGACGTGTGGACCAACAACGCCGGGTCCAACTTCGGCATCCCGGGCGTCGCGGCGCTCGCCCTCGACGTCGACGGCAACGACCGCTACCAGTCGGTCCGTCCCCACGCCCAGGGCGCGGGCTTCGCGGGCGTGGGGGTGCTCGTGGACGTCGGAGCGGGGGCCGACGGCTACTTCGCGGGCCTCCACGCCCAGGGCGCGGGCTTCTACGGCGTGGGCGTCCTGTGGGACGACGGCGGCGACGACGCCTACCAGGCCGAGGGGTTCGCCCAGGGCGCGGGCACCTTCGGGACCGGCCTGCTCGTGGACGGGGGCGGCGACGACGAGTCGGTCGTGCGGGGGCGCGGCCAGGGCTTCGGATCGACCCTCGGCCTCGGCGCGCTCCTCGACCTGGGGGGAGACGACCAGCGCAGGCTCGGGCTGCCGGGCCGCGACCGGGACGATCCTCACGGCGGCGTGGGGCAGGGCGCGGGCTGGGGGACGCGGCCCTACCCCTGGGTGGACGACGTGGCCCTGCACGGGGGCGTGGGCCTGCTCTACGACCGCGCGGGCTCCGACACGTACTACGGGCGCGCCCGCTCCCAGGGCTCGGGGTGGTTCCTGGCGCTGGGCCTGCTGCTCGATCGCGCGGGCGACGACCGCTACCTCGGCGAGGAGCGCTCCCAGGGCTCGGGGGCGCACCTGGCCGCGGGGCTGCTCGTGGACTCGGGGGGCGCCGACGCCTACACGGGGGTGCAGTCGGTCCAGGGGTCCGGCGACGACCGCGCGCTGGGGCTCCTGTGGGACCGCGGAGACTCGAACGACGGCTACTCCGTGGGGCCGGGCAGCGGCCGGCAGGGCATGGGCCGCGACGGCCAGGGCTTCGCGCGCCGGGCCCGCGCCCTCGGGATGCTCGTGGACGAAGGCGGCGACGACGCCTACACCGCCGACCGGGACGCGATGGGCGAGGTCCTGGTGCCCGCGCGGCCGGTCCCCCCGCCCCACGGCGTCTTCGTGGACCTGGGGGGCACCGACGTCTACGAGAAGGGCGCCCGTCGGCCCGGCAGCAACCCCGCGGACGGCGCGGCGTGGTCGAGCGAAGGCCTCGCCGCGGGCCTCGACACCACGGCGGCGGACGTCGGCTTCGCGACCGAGGGCATCCCCGCGACCGTGGGTCCTGCGACCTGGGACGCGTCGGCCGAGCCCGCGCCCGCCGCCCCCGGGCCGCGATCGGCCGCGGCCGACGCCTTCGCCCGCGCCGAGCAGGCCCTCCGCGCGCAGCTCGGGCTCGGGGATCCGCCCCCGGGCGAGCCCGCCCCGACGGCCGACGTCCGGGTCGCGCGCCTGCGGGCGAAGACCCGGGTGCTCGGCGGCGACCGCGCGGGCATCGAGGCCCTGATCGACACCTTCGATCGCCGCACGGAGGACCACTCGGGCAGGGACGGCGCGACGCTGCCCGGCTGGATCGAGGCGGCCACGGGGCTTCGCCCGGGGTGGGACCGGACCGAGGCCCGCCGCGCGTGGAAGGAAGCCCGGGAGGGGGTCGACCTGGCGGCTCGCATCCCCGCGCTCGCGGCCCTGGAGCGGGCCCGATTCGCCGCCGACGATCGCGACGCGGGCGCCATGCTGGACGCGCTCGAGGAGGCGGTCGCCGCCGCGGCCGGGGGCGGGATCGTGCGCGATCGGGCGGCCCGGCTCGCGGCCGTGTGGGCGCACATCCACGCCGACCCGGAGTCTCCGGCCAGGCACGACCCGGCGCTCGCCCGGCGCCTCGCGGAGGCGTCGCTGCGCTGGAACCCCGCGGGCGTCGGGGCGTTCGTGGACTTCGCCTGGGCCACGCTGTACCTCGACGACCTGGACGCCTGCCGCCGGGCCGTGGAGAAGGTCGCCCTGGCCGATCCCGACCACCTCGATCTCGAGGTCCTCCGGGCCGAGCTCGACGCCCGGGAGCCCGGTTCCGCCCCCTGAGCCCGCGCCCGCCGGGCTATCTTCGGGGGTCCTCCCATGGCCTTTCTGCTCACCACCCGCGTCGCCCTCGACCGATTCCCCGACCTGGAGGCGCTGCTCGCGCAGCTCCGCCCGATCGTGGGGCGCACGCTGCGCGTGGACCGGGAGACCGAGGCCGCGGCGCGGCGGGGGCGGGTGGAGTCGTCGTGGTGCCCGTGGCCGCGCACGACCGTCGGCCTCTACGTGCCGGGCTCGACCACCCGGGGTGCGGACATCGGGCTGCAGCGCTCGGGGACCGGGATCGAGGTCCAGGTGGTCCACCCCGTGCTGGGCACGTGGACCGACTGGCGCATCGCGGTGGAGGCGGCCGCCGCCGTGGCCGAGGCGGCCGACGCCCCCGTGCGCCTCGACGCGGCCCGCGCGGTCACCCCGGACGAGCTGCGCCGCCGCTTCGTGGCCGACGACGCCCGCTGGCGCGCCGAGTGCGCGGCGGGCGCGGAGGCGGTGCGCGCCGCGGTGGCCAAGGGGCGGGTCGTGCGCCTCGGGGGTCCCGCGGGGATGGCCGCGATCGGCCCCCGATCCTGGCGGCGCCTGGAGGTCGACGCCGACGACGAGGCGCCCGCGGGCGAGCTGCTCGACCTGATCCAGCGCAGCGTCGAGGCGCGCGGGTTCGAGACCTACTACGCGGCCAACCTGCTGTGTCTGGACGGTCGCTCCGGGCGCGAGATCATCGCGTCGCTGCTGGCGGCGGACGTGGCCACGATCCTGCGGGATCCCGAGTACATCCTCCTGGGCGACGACCTCGAGAACCGGGCCGGCCCGACGCTGCAGCTCCTGCGCCTCGAGGACCTGGACGACGCCCTCCCGCGTCGCGTCGTGTGGCTCGACGACCGGACCTGCGCCATCCCCCCGATCCGCCGGGACGAGTGGAGCGGCCTCCTCGAGCGCATGCGCCCCTGGCTCACCCCGGTCGAGGAGCTGCTGGACTCGCCCACGGGCCTGCCGGGCGGGCCCCTCGAAGACTGGCGGACGATGATCCCGCCCGAGGAGGCCCCCGCCCCCCCGCGCGCGGGCGACGGAGCCGACCCCGACGACCCCGATCCACCCCGATCCGCCGGTCCCGCCGACGCTCGGCCGTGGTGGAAGTTCTGGTAGCTTCCTAGCCGATGTACACCGTCGCGAACCTCGGCCGCGTCTGCGACATGCTGGTCGAAGACGGCCTCATGCACCCCGGCCAGGTCAAGGACGTGATGGTCCGCTACTCCATCCAGGAGAAGCGGATCCTCATCCAGAAGCGCACGGAGCTCCGCAAGAAGCTCGGCCGTCAGCGCATCCTCTACGACGTCGGCGAGATGGAGATCATCGCGTCGTTCAAGTTCCCGATGCCCAAGCGGGACGAGGAGCTGACCGAGCAGATCATCACCGAGTGCGTCGCCCGGCACCTGTCGCTGCCGTTCATGCTGCTGGACCCCCTGCAGCTGGACTACCAGCTCGTCACGTCGACCTTCCAGGGGGCCTTCGCCGAGCGCCACGTCGTCATCCCCGTGGCCAAGCACGGCAAGAAGCTGACCATCGCCGTCGCCGATCCCTTCGACCGGCAGATGGTGGAGAGCCTCAAGCACTTCACGGGCATGGGGATCGACGTCGTGCTGTCGCCCAAGGCCGACCTGATGCGGGTCATCGTCGAGTTCCACGGCTTCAAGAAGTCGGTGGACATCGCCGCGGGCAACATCGGCAGCGAGCTGCAGGACCTCGGCAACCTCGAGGCGTTCAGCAAGATGAAGGCCGTCGACGAGATCGACGCCTCCGACAAGCCGATCGTCCAGGCCGTCTGGTTCCTCTTCAACTACGCCTTCGATCAGCACGCCTCCGACATCCACGTGGAGCCCAAGCGGGAGACGAGCGTGGTCCGGCTCCGGATCGACGGGGTGATGCACCGCATCCACGTGATGCCGAAGTCGGTCCACCGCGCCGTGATCTCGCGGGTCAAGACGCTCGCCCGCATGGACATCGCCGAGTCGCGGCGCCCCCAGGACGGCCGCATCAAGACGAACTTCAAGGACGACGAGATCGAGCTCCGGGTATCCACGATCCCGACCGCGTTCGGCGAGAAGGTCGTGATCCGGATCTTCGACCCCGAGATCCTCCTGCAGGACGTCGCCGCCCTCGGCTTCTTCGCCCGGGAGCAGGAGCTGTACGAGTCGTTCGTATCCCGCACCAACGGCCTCGTGCTCGTGACCGGCCCCACGGGCTCCGGCAAGACGACCACGCTGTACTCCACGCTGCAGTTCCTGCACTCGCCCGGCGTGAACATCGTCACGATCGAGGACCCGATCGAGATGGTCCGGGAGGAGTTCAACCAGGTCGCGGTGCACAAGCGCATCGGCCTCACCTTCGGGCACGCGCTGCGGACGATCCTGCGCCAGGACCCCGACATCGTGATGGTGGGCGAGATCCGAGACGAAGAGACCGCCGAGAACGCGGTGCAGGCCGCCCTCACGGGCCACCTCGTGCTGTCGACGCTGCACACCAACGACACGGCCACCTCGGTCACGCGGCTGCTGGACCTCAACGTCCTGCCGTTCCTGCTGTCGTCGGTCATCGTGGGCGTGATCGCGCAGCGGCTCGTGCGCCGCATCTGCCAGAACTGCCGCCTCGAGACGTTCCTGACCCACGATCAGGCGCTCGCCCTGCGGATCCACGGGGCCGAGGGCCGGCGGCTCAAGGTCAGCTACGGGGCGGGCTGCCCGAAGTGCCGGGGCACCGGGTACCAGGGGCGGACGGGCGTGTTCGAGGTCATGCCGGTCAACCGCAGGATCCGCGAGCTGATCATGGAGTCCGCGAGCGCCGACGTGATCAAGCGCGAGGCCCTGAGCGAGGGGATGATGACCATCCGCGACTACGCCATCAAGAAGATGGCGATGGGCCTCACCTCCTACGACGAGGTCCTCCGAGTCACGACCGAGTAGGCGCGATGGCCAAGAAGAAGAAGTACGTCGTGGTGCAGGACGGGAGCCAGACCCGCCTCACCCGGAAGGCGCTCTCGCGGCGGATCCGCATGGAGTGGTACGAGGGCCACGAGCTCTTCCGCCTCGTGGACGAACCCGAGAGCGCGCTGCGGCCCCTGCACACGCTCGAGCTGTACCAGGCGATCCACCAGCTCTCGCCCGAGGAGGCCGCGGGCCGGGTCGAGCTGAACGCGGCGCGGGGGTTCGCGTGGCACGCGGGGGTCTTCGTCGCGATGATGGTGTTCCTGGGGTCGCCGGGGTGGGGGATCTTCTGGCTCTTCGCCCTGCTCGCTCACGGCGCCAAGTCCCTGGGCGCGCTCCAGAAGGTCTTCGCCGACGGCCTGCAGACCGGCATCGCCCGCCTCTCCGGCAGCGAGAAGCTCGCCTTGCCGACGGTCGCGAGCACGCCGATCCCGGAGGACGCGGAGGAGGACGCCGCCGCGCCGCGCGACCGCCTCGAGACGCAGCTGGCCGAAGAGTGGCGTCGCCTCGACGACCTCGGCGACACGCTCGACGACGACGGCCGAGCCCAGGTCGCGGACGCGCGCGCCGCCCTCGACGAGGTCCTCGATCGTCGCGCGCAGGTCCGGGGTCACCTGGCGGGCGAAGACGTGGACGCCCTGGACGCCGAGGCCGCCGAGCTCGAAGCGGAGGTCGCGGGCGCCGAGGACACGCGCACCCGCGAGGTCCTCCAGCAGGCGCTCCAGGCCCTGAAGGCCCGCCGGGCGGCCGTCGGGGAGCTGAAGGCCGCGGACCTCCGACTCACCGCCCGGGCCCGGGCCACGCTGCACCAGCTGAAGTCGATCCGGATGTCGCTGGTGAGCGCGGGCCCCGAGGAGGGAGGGCGCACGGCGCTCGGCTCCCTCACGGACGAGCTGCGCCGAGAGGCCCGGTCCGCGGCCGAGCTCGAGGAGGCCCTCGCCGGGGGCCGCACCAGCCCCACGGAGGCGGCCGCCGACGCCGCTCGGTCGCTGCGAAAGGTCCCGACATGACCCGACTCCTCCCCCTCCGGCTCGCGGCGATGGTCGCGATCGTCGCCCTCATCGCCGCCTGCCCGACGCGAGGCGGGGGCCGCGGCGGAGGCGGCGACGACGACGACGCCGCGGACGACGACGACGCCGTGGACGACGACGACGCCGTGGACGACGACGACGCCG
>CAZEKB010000189.1:0-8206 GCA_964512225.1 uncultured Rickettsiales bacterium
GCTCGTTTCGGCCCGTTGCGGGCCTGGATGGTCCCGTAGGTGGGCGAAACGGCTCGTTCCGGCCCGTTGCGGGACTCCCGCCCCGCCCCCCACCATCCCCACGCCACCCCCACGCCGGCCCCGTACACCCCTCGCGCGCCCGCGCAGCGCGCGTGTGGCACTATCCGCCGTGATCTCGACCCCCGCTTCGGGGGCGAGCCCATCGGCCCCGGCGAAGGGGTCGGCACGCACCCCGGATACCCGGAGCCTCCATGTCCACGACCTTGCCCGGCGGTCACGTCATCGGGCTCGGCGAAACGCGCCGCCCCGACAACTGGTGGGTCCTCCCGCTGATCACCATTGCCTACCTCGGCGCTGCCCTCGCGTACGGCACCTGGGCGGCCTTCCAGGGCACCCACTACTACGCCGGGCCGTACCTCACGCCGCTCTACTCGCCCGTCCTCTTCACGGACCCCGCCGCCATCGGCGGCATGGCGCTGGACAACTCCCACGTCTGGTTCGGGGTCTGGCCCGCGAGCGTGTGGCCGAGCTTCATCCCCATGTCCCCCGCGCTGCTGATCCTGCCCCTGCCGGGCCTGCTCCGCGGCACCTGCTACTACTACCGCAAGGCCTACTACCGGTCGGCGTTCATGGCCCCCCCGGGCTGCGCCGTGCAGGGCGTCCGCCGCGGCAAGTACCAGGGCGAGACCACCCTCTTCGTCTTCCAGAACCTGCACCGGTACGCCCTGTACCTGGCGCTCGTCTACAACGTGATCCTCTTCTACGACGCCTTCTCGGGCTTCTTCTACAACGGCAGCTTCGGCGTCGGCGTCGGCTCGATCGTCCTCCTGATCAACGCCTCGCTCCTGGCGGGCTACTCCTTCGGCTGCCACTCCTTCCGCCACCTCTTCGGCGGTCGCGTCGACTGCTTCTCGTGCGACGGCGTCGCTGAGAAGGGCTGGAAGTTCTCCACCTGGTTCAACGAGCGCCACATGGCCATCGCGTGGATCTCCCTCGGTTTCGTGATGTTCACCGACGTCTACGTCCGTGGCGTCTCCTCCGGCTGGTGGGCCGACCTCAACACCTG
Organism: uncultured Rickettsiales bacterium; assembly: GCA_964512225.1. Taxonomy (GTDB): domain Bacteria; phylum Myxococcota_A; class UBA796; order UBA9615; family UBA9615; genus CAZEKB01. The sequence goes on from CAZEKB010000189.1 coordinate 1,067, forward strand.
GGGCGAGAACTTCGCCGCCGTCGCCGGCTAGGGATCCTGAAATGACCTCCGACATCAAGACCGTCGAGCACGACGTCATCGTCATCGGGGCGGGCGGCGCGGGCCTCCGGGCCGCCATCGAGTGCTCCGCCCACGGGCTGGACACCGCCATCGTGTGCAAGTCCCTGCTCGGCAAGGCGCACACCGTCATGGCCGAGGGCGGCATGGCCGCCGCCCTGCGCAACACCGACCCCCGCGACAACTGGGCCGTGCACTTCCGCGACACCGTGCGCGGCGCCAAGTTCCTCAACAGCTGGCGCATGGCCGAGCTGCACGCCAAGCAGGCCCCGGATCGCGTCAAGGAGCTCGAGGACTGGGGCGCCGTCTTCGACCGCACCAAGACCGGCCTGATCAACCAGCGCAACTTCGGCGGCCACCGCTTCCCCCGCCTCGCCCACGTCGGCGACCGCACCGGCCTCGAGCTCATCCGCACCCTCCAGGATCACGGAGTCCACCAGGGCTTCGAGGTCTACATGGAGTGCAAGGCCATCAAGCTCCTCAAGGAGGGCGACGCCGTGGGCGGCGTCCTGTGCCTCTGGAAGGACAGCGGCCGCTTCATGCTCCTCAAGGCGAAGGCCGTCATCATGGCCACCGGCGGCGGCGGCAAGATGTGGCGCGTCACGTCCAACTCCTGGGAGTACACCGGCGACGGCGCCGCCATGGCCTACGACGCGGGCGCCGAGCTGATGGACATCGAGTTCACGCAGTTCCACCCCACCGGCATGGTCTGGCCGCCGTCGGTGCGCGGCACCCTCGTGACCGAGGGCGTGCGCGGCGAAGGCGGCCACCTTCGGAACTCCGAAGGCAAGCGCTTCATGTTCAACTACATCCCCGAGCGGTTCGCGTCCGAGACAGCCGACACCGAGGAGGAGGCCGCGCGCTGGCTCGCGGGCGACAAGGAGGCCCGTCGGCCCCCCGAGCTCCTCACCCGGGACGTGGTCGCCCGCGCCATCTTCAACGAGGTCAAGGCCGGCCGGGGCTCGCCCAACGGCGGCGCCTTCCTCGACATCGCGTCGAACCGACCCGCCGAGTACATCAAGAAGAAGCTCCCCTCGATGTACCACCAGTTCAAGGAGCTGGCGGAGGTCGACATCACCGCGCAGTCGATGCAGGTCGGCCCCACGCTGCACTACTTCATGGGCGGCATCCGGGTCGACGCCGACAGCCAGGAGGCCACCACGGTCAAGGGGCTGTTCGCGTGCGGCGAGTGCGCCGCGGGGCTGCACGGCGCCAACCGCCTGGGCGGCAACTCGCTGTCCGACCTCATCGTCTTCGGCAAGCTCGCGGGCGACGGGGCGGCGGCCTACATCCAGGGTCTGGGCAGCGGCCCCGCCGTGAACGACGCCGACATCGCCGCGGCCGTGAAGTCCGCCACCGCGCCCCTCAACCGGGAGAGCGGCAACAACCCCTTCGTCCTGCACGACGAGCTCTGCGACATCATGGGCGAGCACGTCGGCATCTACCGCACCGAGGACGGCCTCGGCGAAGGCCTCGAGAAGCTCGCCGCCTGGCGCGAGAAGGTGAAGACCACCAAGGCCCACGCGAGCTCGCAGTACAACGCCGGCTGGCACGAAGCGCTCGACCTCGAGTCCATGGCGGTCGTCTCCCAGGCCGTCGCGATGGGCGCCAAGGAGCGCAAGGAGTCGCGCGGCGCGCACAGCCGGGCGGACTTCGAGACCGAGGACTACGACGTGTGGGGCAAGGTCAACCTCGTCATCAAGAAGGGCGACGGGGGCGACATGGAGCTGTACCACCGCGAGCGACCGGCGGCGCCCGCGGAGCTCGAGAAGATCGCCCGAGCGACCGTCGATGACCTGGACGCCATGGTCGTCTCCGGCGAAGTGGAGGTCTGAGATGGCCAAGCGCACCTTCAAGATCTGGCGCGGCAACGCCGACGGCGGCGACTTCGAGACCTACGACACCGAGATCACCGACGGCATGGTCGTCCTGGACGCGCTCATGCAGATCCAGAAGGAGTCGGCCGGCGACATGTCGCTCCGCTGGAACTGCAAGGCGGGCAAGTGCGGCTCCTGCGGGATGGAGATCAACGGCAAGCCGAAGCTCGGCTGCATGACGCGCATGAACTCGCTGCCGGAGACGGGCGAGATCATGGTCCAGCCCATGAAGACCTTCCCGGTCATCAAGGACCTCGTCACCGACGTCTCCCACAACTACACGGTCAACAAGTCGATCCCGCCCTTCTCGCCGAAGCCCCGCAACGCCGACGGCAAGCACGTGATGATGCAGGAGGACGTCGACCGCATTCAGGAGTTCCGGAAGTGCATCGAGTGCTTCCTGTGCATGGACGTGTGCCACGTCCTGCGGGATCACGAGAAGCACACCAACTTCGCGGGCCCCCGCTGGATGATCCGCCTCGCGTCCCTCGAGATGCACCCGCTCGACAACGTCGACCGCATCCCCTTCACGAAGGAGAACGCGGGCTCCGGGTGGTGCAACATCACGCGCTGCTGCACCGAGGTGTGCCCCGAGCACATCAACATCACGGACAACGGGATCATCCCGATGAAGGAACGCGTCGTCGATCGTTACTACGATCCCATCGCGATGGTGCTACGTAGGTTGTTCGGCTCGAAGTCGAACAAGAAGCTGCCGGTGCTGCCGACCTGACCGGAGGGAACGCCTGAAGGACGTCCTGGCCACTACCAAGAGCCTCCTCCTCGTCGCCACGTTCCTGGTGACGACGGGCTGCGGATCCGCCCTGTACCAGCTCCCGCCTCCCCGCTCGGGCGCGGCGAGCGGCCCCGGCCACGCCCTCGCCGTCTACGACGCCGAGGCCATGGCCCTCTTCATCCAGGCCCAGCTCCTCATGGAGGCCGACCCGCCCGACATCGGCGTGGACGACCGGGGCCGCCGGGCCGTCGCGCTCCTGAACCAGGCCCTCGCGCTCGAGCCCAGGTCCGGCGTGCTCTGGCGCTACCTGGCGGAGGCGTACGCCAAGGTCCCCGACCATCGCGAAGCGGTCGTCGCCGCCCTGCAGGCCCTCGCCCTGCTCCCCGGCGACCCCCGCGCCCACTGGATCGCGGGCCAGCAGCTCCGCATCCTCGGCGAGCCCGAGCAGGCCGAGCCCCACCTCCAGACGGCCGCCGAGAAGGGGATCCCGGGCGAGGAGGACTACCTCCCGCACTACTACCTCTACCTGCTGCGCCGCGAGCAGGGCCGCACGGACGCCGCCGCCGACGCCCTGAGCGGGTGGGCCGAGGCGCTCCCCGACGATCGCTACCCCCACCAGCTCCGCGCTCGCCTGCTGTGGGAGGCCCGGCGCTACCAGGAGGCTCGGGACGAGGCCGTGGAGACGCTCCGCCGGGCGCCGGACGACCGCGAGACGCGGGAGATCGTGGGCGAGTATCACCAGTACGACGCCCTCGGAGAGATCGCGGTCTACGACGAGATCCTCCAGTCGGACTGGGTGGTTCCGGAGATCCACGACGCGATCCGGCGCGCCTACGACCGGCTCGGGCGCTTCGACCTGGCGTTGGAGCACCTGGAGTGGGTGATCGTGCTCGGGTCCCACGACATCGTCGGGCTGACGAAGCGGAAGGGCTGGCTGCAGTACCGCATGCACGCGTTCGACGACGTCCGGGCGACGGTCACCGAGCTGCGCGAGCTGCACCCGGACACGGTGGACGACCCCGAGCTGCACGAGCTGCTGGCGGCGGCCCTCATGCGCGAAGGGAGGTACGAGGACGCGCTCGCCGAGCTCGCCGCCATCCCCGCGCCGCCGCCCCTGTCGAAGCGCGCGACGGAGGCCGAGAAGCTCCCCCAGGCCGCGTACGCGCGGGCGGCCCGGCGTCGGGTCGACCTCCACCTCCAGCGCGGGCGGCAGGACCTCGCCGTCGAGGCCGCGGTGAGCGCGCGCCAGGTCCTGGACCCCCGCATGCGGTCGGACCACGCCCGCCTGCTCGCGACGGTGGTCCGCGCCCGGATCGACGCGAAGGACTTCGACGCGGCGCGCGAGGCGCTGACCGAGCTGCGCCGGTACGTGCCGGACGGGGTCGAGGAGATCGACATCCTCTTCGCCGAGGGGCGCCGCGACGAGGCCATCGAGGCGCTCCGCGTCCGGGCCCGCGACCAGCCGGATCGCCTCTCGCTCCTCCGTCGCCTGGCGACGGAGATCCTCCACGCCGAGGGGGTCGACGCGGCCCTCGCGGTGCTCCAGAACGCGGAGCACCGACTCAACGCCGCGATCGACCGGCGTCGGCAGGGGCTCGACGCGTCCGAGGGCTGGGCGCTCGACGCGAGCACCCCGCTGCTGCACGCCGAGCTCGACATGACGCGGGCCGCGATCCGCCGGGAGGCGGGCGACGTGGAGGGCGCGATCACCGCGCTCCGCGAGGCCCTCGTTCATCGCCCCAACGACCCCTACGCCCTCAACCACCTCGCGTACCTCTACGCCGAGCAGGGGACGGAGCTGGACGAGGCCCTCAAGCTGATCCGCCTCGCGCTCGATCAGCGCCCCTTCTCGGGCGAGATGCAGGACACCTTCGGCTGGGTCCAGTACCGCATGGGTCGCTACGAGGACGCCGTGGCGGCCCTCGAGCGGGCCGATCGATATGCCCCGGGCGAGCCGGAGATCCTCGCCCACCTCGGCGAGGTGCTCGCCCGCCTGGGTCGTCGCGACGCGGCGAGGGCCCGGTACGCCGAAGCGCTGCGGGCCGTGGACGAGGGCGAGCCCGTGCACCAGCGGGTGGCGGGCGTGGTGCGGGAGGCGCTACGGGCGCTGGACGCGCCGGCGCAGGCCGACGAGGCCCAGCAGGGCGAGCAGAAGCGCCGCTGACGTCGGGCTCCGGGTCGGGCCGAGCGCCGCGACGCACGTCCCCCAGGTCGGATCCTCCGCGACGAGCCACCGCGGCTCGGCCCACCCGGACGCCGCGCCGTGCTCGTCCACCGACCGCGCCGACCACCAGGCTCCACCCGCGAGGGTCTCCTCCACGTCGAAGCTCGTGGTCGTCGAGGTCCCGGTGGCGAGCACGTTCGTGAGCCCGGAGTCCACCGCCACGATGAACTCGTAGCTCACCGCGTCTCCCTCGGGATCGACGGCCTCCCCGGACGTCAGCGTGGGGTTGCTGTCCACGATGAAGAGCGGGGCCGGCGAGACCAGCTCGGGCACGGACGGCGGGTCGTTGTCGCCGCGCACGAAGAACGCGATCTGGTCGATCCCGCTGACGCCCCCTTCGAGGTCCCGCCCCTGGATGCGCGCGTGGTAGGTGGCGTGCTCGGTGAGAGCGACCCCCGGCTCGAACTCCAGGCGTGCCTCGCCCCCGGCCCCGTCACCGACCAGCTCGGCCACGAACAGCTCCTCGGAGTCGAAGGACTCGAGCGCGTCGAGCATGAACTCGTGCGTCACGGGCCCGCCCTCGGGGTCGAGCGACTCGCTCACCACGAAGATCGGCGTGAGGGAGTCGACGGAGCCCCCGTCCGTGGGCTCGACGAACACGGTCGCCTCGGGCGCCTGGTTGTCCGTGTCGTAGCCGAAGAACTCCACCGCCGAGTAGGCGCTCGCCCGCGACGCCTGGTCGACCGCGCGCACCTGCCACCCGTAGAAGGTCTCGGACGTGAGCACGGCGTCGATGTCCCACGCTTCGAGGGCCGCCTCGGTGTCCTCGACGGTCGCCTCGGTCACCACGGTGAGGCCGTCGTCCTGGAGGATCCGCACGTCGTACTCGAGCTCGCGCCCCTCGGGGCTCGTCGCGTCGTTCCACACGACCGTCTCCTCGCCGACCTGGAGGATCTCGCCCGTCAGCGGCTCCTCCGGCTCGGGGATCGTCGGGTCTTCGCCCACGAGGTCGACCGTGAACATCGTCGGCTCGGACCACGCACCCTGGACGAAGTCGTCGGCCGCGGCCGCGCGCCACCAGAAGTCGCCGTCCTCCGACAGGGACGCGGCCACGGTCCAGCCGGTCTCGTCCACGTCCTCGGAGACGCCGTCGGTGTCGGCCACGAGGGTCGTGAGGTCCACGTCCGAGTACACCTCGAAGGCGTACGTGAGGTCGTCGCCCACCGGGGACGTGGCGTTCACGACCGTGAGCCGCGGGCTCACGACGCCGGGGAAGCCGCCGTCCGGCGGAGTGAGGTTCACGGGCGCGTCGGGCCCGTCGTAGACGTTGGGGTCCGTGCCGTCCTGGTACTCCTGGCCGCTGTCGCGCCCGTCCAGATCGACGTCCGCCGACCCGTCCGAGGCGTCGAACGGGTCGAGGCCGTTGGCCACCTCGTAGTCGTCCGGCAGCCCGTCGCCGTCGTCGTCTTCGTCCGTGCAGTTGGGGTGCCCGTCGCCGTCGTAGTCGTCGAAGGGGTCGATGGCGGTGGGCGACGGCCCGGTCTCGTCGATGTCCGTGATCGAGCCGTCGCAGTCCGAGTCGACGGCGTCGTCGCAGACCTCGGGCGCGCCCAGGTAGATGCTCGTGTCGAAGTCGTCGCAGTCCGTGGTGTCGGGGCCCGGGTCGCCGTCGTCGTTGGTGTCCTGGCAGTTGGGGGACAGGTCCCCGTCCCAGTCGTCGAACGGATCGATGGCGGTGGCGGACGGTCCGGTCTCTTCGATGTCGGTGGTGGAGCCGTCGCAGTCCGAGTCGATCTGGTCGGCGGCGCCGCTCTCCACGACGTCGTTGCACACCTCGGGGGCCCCGTCGTAGACGGACGTGTCGTAGTCGTTGCAGTCCGCGTTGTCGAGGCTCGGGTCGTCGTCGTCGTTGGTGTCCTGGCAGTTGGGGGACAGGTCACCGTCGAAGTCCCCGAACGGGTCGGTGGGGCCGTCTCCGTTCTCGCCGATGTCGGTGGTGGAGCCGTCGCAGTCCGAGTCGATCTGGGCCGCCGCGCCCGCCGCTACGTCGTCGCAGACCTCGGAGGCGTTGTTGTAGACGGTGTTGTCGAAGTCGTTGCAGTCGGTGGCGTCGCCGTCGTTGTCGTTGTCGTCGTCCGGGTCCTGGCAGTTGGGCGACGCGTCGTTGTCGAAGTCGTCGAACGGATCGACGCCCCCCACGACCTCGATGTCCGTGGTCGAGCCGTCGCAGTCGGAGTCGATCTGGGCCGCGGCGCCCGCCGCCACGTCGTCGCAGACCTCCGTCTGGCCCGGGAAGATCTGGTTGG
>CAZEKB010000190.1:0-8160 GCA_964512225.1 uncultured Rickettsiales bacterium
CCGCGTCGTCGTCGTCCACCGCGTCGTCGTCGTCCACCGCGTCGTCGTCGTCCGCGCCGCCCGAGTCGTCGTCGTCGGTGGTCGGGGGGCAGCCCACGAGCGCGCCCACGGCGCCCGCCGCGATGGTCGCGCCCATCATCTTCTTGAGGAAATCGCGTCGCTTGATGACCATGAATACTTCTCCCGTCGCTTCGCCCCCGGCGGGGGACGGTCGCTTCTGCGCCCGCCGATCGTAGCGCGGTAGACTCTCCACGGCCATGTACCGTGATGCCCGGTCGGGCCGCGCCCGCTTCCCGACGGGGGCGGTGCTGGCGGCCGTCGTCGGAGTGGCGCTCCCCCTGTCGGCGGGCGAGGCGGACCGCTGGGTCGACGCCGGCTCCACCTCGTTCCCCCGCCTCGCCACCACCGCCACCGCGCTGGGCGACGGCCGCGTCCTCGTGGTCGGGGGCGGCTTCGCGACGTCCCCGGTGACCGACGTCGAGCTTCACGGCGCGGAGGGCTGGCGGCGGGGGCCCCCGGCGCCCACCGCCCGCATGGACCACCGCGCCGTGCGCCTCGTCGACGGCCGCGTGCTGGTCGTGGGCGGGTACCACGACCCCACGGCCGACAGCACGTCGCCCGCGGACGTCTTCGACCCGCAGACCGACTCCTGGGCGACCCGCGGCTTCATCCGCCCCGCCCGCACGGGGCACTCGGCGACGGTGCTGGACGACGGCCGCGTCGTCGTCGTGGGAGGCGCCCGGCTCGGCGACGCGGGCAATACGCTGGGCGACGTGGAGCTGTTCGACCCCACCACGGACACCTGGGCCGAGGGCGAACCCCTCCCCCTCGACCGGCGCGACCACACCGCGACGATCCTGCCGAGCGGGCGTGTCCTCGTGACCGGCGGAGCGAGCCGAGGCGGCGCCCACCCGGGGGGCCAGGGGGCGTGGAACGACGCCTGGCTCTACTGGCCCGACCGCGACGCCTGGGGCGAGATGCCCGCCATGCGCGCGCCCCGCCATCGGCACGCGGCGGTGCCCCTGGAGGACGGCCGCGTGCTCGTCACCGGGGGCGCGCTCATGAACCGCGACCCGATCGCGGACGCGGAGATCTACGACTGGCGCCTGCACGGGTGGGTGCAGGCCCCGCCGATGCAGGAGCCTCGGCACTCGCACACGGCGACCTTGCTCACGGACGGCCGCGTCCTCGTCCAGGGGGGCTTCGGCCTCGCCGACCGACCGCTGACGGGGGCGGAGATCTTCGACCCCGCTTCGTCGACGTGGAGTCCCGCGCCGGAGTCGCCGGGGCCCTACGCCCGGGCCCAGCCCCTCGCCGACGGCTCGATCCTGTTCTTCGGCGGGCCGGGCCTCGAGTACCTCACGGCCGCGGAGCTGTTCGACCCCCGCGCGGGCACGTGGTCCCCCGCGGGCCGACTCGCGCAGCCCCGACGGTTCTTCGCCGTGTCGCCCCTGGCCGACGGGGGCGCCCTGGTCCGCGGCGGGTCGGGGCTGACGGACGCCCAGCCCCCGCCCCCCGCCGAGCGATTCGATCCGAGGCTGCTGCGCTGGGAGCCCACGGAGCCGCCCCCGACGAGTCCGCGAGACGTGGACGCCGCGGTCCCGCTGGGCAACGGCCGACGGCTCGAGGTCGTGGCGGATCCGGGGGGCGGACGGCGCTTCGCGTGGGTGCGGGGCAAGCGCCGGAAGGACCTCGGTCGCGTGCTCGCGGTGCAGGGGGAGTGGACCGCCACGCCCATCCCGGGGGGGCGCGCGCTGGTGGTCGGGGGCTGGTTCCGCGACGGTCAGGACGTGCTCATCGCGCCCCGAGCCTGGGTCGTCGACGCCCGGGGCGGGGTGACGGCCACCGAACCGCTGACCGAGCCGCGCACGGATCACGTCGCCATCGCTCTTCGGGACGGTCGGGTGCTCGTCGCCGGGGGCCGGACGGACCAGCGTCACCGCCTGTCCTCGGCGGAGATCTACGACCCCGACGCCGGCAGCTGGACGCCGGTGGACCCGATGCGGTCCGGACGAATCTCCCACACCGGGGCGCTGCTCCCCGATGGCCGGGTCCTCGTGCTCGGCGGATACGGCGGCTCCACGCAGACGAGTCGATTCGTTCCGTCGCGGTGAGCTAGCGTCTCTCCTCGCGGGCTGGGGAGCCCGGAGGAGGTCCGATGCTCAAGTGGCTCAAGCGACTGGTCTTCGCCGTCTTTTGTCTCGCCCTGCTGGGGGGCGCCGTCTACGGCGGCGGGCTCCTGCTGCCTGCCGACGCGCGGCTCGAGAGCACCCTGTCGGTCGACGCCGAGGCGGTGCACGTCTTCGCGATGTTCGACACCGCCGACGGGCTGTCCGCGTGGTGGCCCGCCGCGGGCAAGAAGGGGTTCTCCGACTTCACGGCGAAGCACACGGGGGGACCCGAGGCGGGGCCGGGGATGGAGTTCACGTTCACGGGCAAGGGGCGGACGCTCGGGGTGCAGACCGTGTCGTCGTCCGAAGCGGGCAAGCAGATCGTCTACGACGTGGACTACGGCAAGTTCAGCGTGGTGCGCACGATCGACCTGGACTCGATCGGCCCCCTGACGAACATCACCTGGACGGAGGCCGCCACCCTCGAGCTGCCGCTGCTCCGCTACATCGCGCTCGTCTCCGAGTCGCGGGTCGAGCAGGAGATCGTGCACGCGCTCGAGCAGGTCAAGGGGGTCGCCGAGCCCGTCGCCGCCAAGGCCCGCGCCGAGGCCGAGGCCGCCGAGGAGAAAGCGAAGGCCGAGGCCGCCGCGGAAGCCGAAGCCGAGGCCGAGAAGCGCCGCGCCGAGAAGGAGCAGGAGATGGAGGACTGGGAGTACGAGCAGGAGGAGGCTCCCACCCCCATCGACATCAGTAAGCCGCTGCCCGAGACGGAGTGAGCCGACACAGCTCGAGCTCGGGGTCGACCGCGCTGCGCACCGCGCGGCAGGTCCCGCGGGTGAACCCCAGGTAGGCCACGACCTCCGGAGCCACGGAGGGGTTCGGGCCCTCGAGCAGGTACACGGCGCCTTCGTGATCGGAGAGCGTCGCCCCGATCAGCTGGTTGAACGAGCTCGGATCGTCGTGGAAGCTCAGCGACGACCAGGGCCGCAGAAACCGCACCTCGGGGTGGAACGAAGGCACCAGGTACGACAGGGCGTCGGAGCCCGCGATGAGGACGATCGAGCCGGCGGCCGGGGCGGGCGTCGGCAGGACGACGGACCAGGGGTTGTCGGCCGTCCCGAACGGCACCCGGGACAGCTTCGGCGGCTGCACCCAGAGCACGATCCCGGCGAGCAGCGCCCCCGCGCAAGCGAGGCGGAGGGGAGGTCGGCGAGCCCCCGCGACGATGACGGCGGCCAGCCCCGGGGCGAGGAGCTCGACGGCCCCGAGGTACCGGTAGACGGACGACGCGCCCTGCCACAGCGCGTACGACGCCCCCAGGACCACGAGCAGGAACCCCGTCGCGGATCGGGCCGTCGGGGGTGCGTCCTGGTCCCGCTTCGTCGCCCCCGCGGCGATCGCCCAGGCCGCCCCGACGGCCACCAGGACCGCGATCCGGGCGTCGCGGAAGGGCACCTCCCAGCCGTGGGTGCCGCCCCGGGCGAACTGCAGCGGGAAGGTCCAGGCCTCCCACGCCGATCGCGGCAGGAGTCGGTCCTCGCCGTAGGAGAAGTCGAGGGCCCAGGGCGAGTCGAACAGGTTGTTCGCCAGGGGAAAGACGGGGTTGCCGTAGCGGATCAGGAGGTTCGCCATCCAGGGGCCGGCGACCACCGCGAAGGCCGCCGCCGCCGCGACGCCCCACCGCAGCACCGACCGCCGGGCCCCGGGCCAGGGGGGAGCGAGGATGAGCCCGATGACGATCCCCGCGGCGTACATCGCCACCGTCGGCTTGAGTCCGACCGCCGCCCCCGCGAGCACCCCCGACGCCGCCACGGCTCGGGGCGACGGGGGTTCGTCCCCGGGGAGCAGGAGGTACAACCCGCCGAGGACGAACGCGGGCATCCACGCGTCGCCGGAGCTCGTGCCCACGCTGACCAGCTCGATCGGCCCCACGAACCCGGCGACGGCGGCCGCGCCGGCGAGACCGAGGGCGGTCGCGGAGCCCGCGCCGCCGCAGAGTCGACGCACGATCAGCCAGACCGCCCACGGCCCCAGCCCGTGCAGGGCCCCGAGCAGCGCGGCGGCCCCCCGGGGACCCACGGCGTGGGTCGCGATCCACAGCGGGAGGTGGAGCAGCGGGTTGAAGAAGCCTTGGATCTGGGCGGGCGCCACGTCGACGTCGAGCCTGCCGCCGAAGAGCTGATGCCCCGCGTACCAGTGGTAGTTCTTGACGTCGAAGCCCGCGTCCTGGCCGAAGGAGACGGCCGCCAGCGAGCACCCGACGACGGCGATCAGGGCGGCGGCGACGTCCCAGCGGTCGAGCTTCGGGCCCACGTCGCGAGCATACGCGGAGCGATAAGCTCCCCGCCGTGGGTGCCCGCCGCCGCCTGAGCCGCCTCCGACTCTTCGCGTTCGCGACGGTCACCTCGGTCGTCCTCGTGGTCGTGGCCTTCGTCGTATTCAGCGAGACGGCGTTCCGCACGGCCATGGGCTTCCTCGACGACGAGCTCGCCGCGGCGCGCGATGGCCGCTTCACCGACGCCGCCCGCCTGCGCCTGCTCTTCGTGGGCGACTCGTTCACCGCGGGCGAGTCCTCGGAGTCGGTGGTCGGCTACTGGCACTACATCCCCGAGCTGCTCGAAGCCCGCGGCGTCCCCGGGCCGATCGAGACGATCAGCCTCGCCGTGCCCGGATCCACGAGCCGCTACCACGTGCGGCAGGTGGCGAGCTGGCTCGAGGAGTCCGGCCAAGTCCCCCACCACGTCGTCGTGATCACGGGCGCGTGCAACTGGGACGCGCTCGAGCTGCAGAAGGCCTTCGTCGCGGGGCCGATCGGCCGGCGCTCGACCCACCCCCTGCTGCAGCCCTTCTACCTGGGCCCCGGGGGCGTGATGTGGGGCATGCACTACTTCGGCGGGCGCCTCGGCGTCGTGCACCCGGGCGACCCGCAGCAGGTCATGTACACCCCCCTGCGGAACTACTGGTACGCCCACCAGCCCTACGAGGAGTGGATCTTCGGGGAGACGCGGCGGGCGTTCGGCGAGCTCGTCGGCGTGGCGCGGGCGGCGGGGGTCGAGCCCCTGGCGGGCGCCTACATCGCCCACCAGATGAGCGAGCACGTGCGCGCCGAGGCGAAGGAGCTCGCCGTGCCCTTCTTCGACCAGTCCGCCCCGTCCTGGGAGCGCGAGTACCGGGACCGCGGCCTCCTGCACGAGGACGAGTGGCACCTCAACGACGCGGGCAACCGCGACATGGCGACGCGGTGGGCGGATTGGTACGTGGCGAACGGGCTCGACCCCCGCGTGCCCGAGGCTCAGAAGGCGGGCGCGGGCACGACCTGGGGCGACGAGGCGGAGCGGAACGAGGCGGGGCAGGCCCCCGTCGACGTGCAGCACTCGAGGTAGTAGCGGACACCCGAAGCGTGGCGCGCGTCGTAGGGGATCCGGATCGTGGTCGTCCACACGCCGTCGCCGGACGACGTGAACGTCGACGACGCTCCCTGCGGCCCCTCCATCGCACCCCAGTGCAGCTCCGGCGTGCAGTCGCCCACCACCTTCGCCCGGAACTTGAGCGGGGACCCGGCCACGGCGACCTTGGGCGGCGTGTGCTCGAGGCTCGCCTGGGCGACCGGCGCCTCGGCGACCGCCACGGGGGGCGACCACGTCGCGGGCGTCGGGGACGCCTTCGGGGCGGGCGTCGGCGCGGGCTCGGCCACGTCATCCGCCGGTTCGGCCTCGGGCTCGTCGGGCGTCGCCTCGGCGTCGGCGGGCTCGGCGTCGGTCACCGCTTCGCCCTCGGCGGCGGGGATCGCGTCCGGGGCGGGCACCGTCGACGCGATCCCGCTCGAGACGACGACGGGCAGGTCGGACGGTGTGTCGTCGCCCCCGTTCCACATCTGCAGGGCGGTGAGGGCGAGTCCCACGCCGAGCACGAGGACGAGCCCGGCCACCACCCAACCGGACCGGCTCGCTTCGGGGAAGTCCTCGGCGGGGGCATCGTCGAGGTCCACCACGTCGCGCAACGGGGTGGGGCCGACGAGCCAATCCGAAGAGTCGCCCGAGTCCTCCCGCGGCCCGCTCGAGGGGACGAGCTGCGTGGGGCCGTTCGACCGGATCGGAGCCCCCCGAGGGGCGGGGATCTCGGGGGGCGCCTCCGCGAGCTCCTCCACGAGCTTCCGCAGCAGGTCCCGCGACCGGTGGGGTTTGTAGAGGCCGGCGATCGACGTGAGGGCGTCCAGGGCGTCGGACGCCGAGGCGACGCGGTCGACCTCCTCGTGGTGCAGCAGCGACTCCACCCACGCGACGATCTCCGCGGCCCGATCGCTCGACAGGATCGGCTTGGCGGCGAGGCTCTCCTCGAGCAACTCGCGGCGGTCCTCGAACCGGGTCTCGCTCACGGCGATGAGCACGGCCTGCACGTCGGGCACGTCCTCGAGGTGGACGTATCGCTCGGGCGTGAGGAGCTCGAAGGCGAGGGCGCCCACCGCGTACAGGTCGGACGCGCCGGTCAGCGTCTCGCCCCGCAGCTGCTCGGGGCTCATGTAGAGCGGCGTCCCCTTCGTCTCGCCCACGGCCGTGTCGTGACCGATGCGGCCCTCGGCCCGCGCGATCCCGAAGTCGAGCAGCTTGAGCCGGCCCTCGAAGGTGACGACGATGTTCTCGGGCTTGAGGTCCCGGTGCACGAGCCCCAGGAACTCGCCGTTCTGGCCCTTGGCGCCGTGGGCGTAGTGAAGGCCCTCGAGCAGCTCGGCGAGGATCGACACGACGGCGGGCACGGAGAGCCGGTCCTGCACGGCGATCACGCGGTCGAGCGTCACCCCCCGGACGAGCTCCATCTCGAGGCCCCAGGTGTCGCCGAAGAACTCGTGGCTCAACGCCGTGAAGCGCCGCACGTGGACGATGGCGGGGTGGTGCAGGCGCGACAGGATCCGGGCCTCGTCGGCCAGCGCGGCGACCTCTTCGGGCTCCGCCGCGGCGCGACCGGGGTCCAGGAGCTTGAGGGCGCACTCCTGCTTGTAGCCGAGCTCTCCCTCGATCTCCGCTCGGTAGACGGTCCCGAACGCGCCCCCGCCGATGCGCTCGAGCAGGCGGTACTCGCCGACGGTCTGGGGGAGTCGCATGCCCCCGAACCCTACTCCGGGCAGCGGCCGGGTGCGAACGTCGCCCCGCTGCTAACGTTCGTAGGTCGCATGCGTCCGTCCCTCGCGCTCCCGATCCTGCTCACCGTCCTCGCCGTCGCCGTGCCGCCCTCGACCGCCCGGGCCGACGAGGACTCCGACGCCTTGGCGGCCTCGCTGCAGCTCTCGGCGATCGAGGCGATGACGGCGGGCGACTGGACCGCCGCCGAGGAGCGCGCCCGGGCCGCCCTCTCCCTCGACCCCGGGGTCCGCATGGCCCAGGCCCGGCTCGTGCTCGCCCGCGCGCTCGAGCAGCGCGGCGCGGTGCGCGAGGCCCTCGACGAGCTGGACGTCCTCCTCGCCATGGAGCTGCTCCCCCAGCATCGGCAGAAGGCCGAAGAGGTCCAGCAGCGGTTGAAGGCGCGGACGCCGGCGGGACCCGCGCCGCCTCCGGAGCTCGCGGCGAAGGACCAGCGGATCATCGGCGTCGCCTTCGCCGCGGGCGGGGCCGTGCCCCTCGGGCTCGGGATCACCTTCATCGGGTTCGACGTGCACTTCGCGTCGCAGGGCATCGACAGCGGCGGCTGGGCCATCCTCGGCGCGAGCCTGCTCGGTACCGGCGTCGCGCTCGAGGTGGTGGGCATCCACCTCCTCGTCACCGCGAAAGACCCCGGCGGATCGACGGCGGCGAGGCTACGTTGGATGCCCACGGCGGGCGTCGTGCCCGACCGAGACCGCACCTCGTTCCACCTCGGAGTCGTCGGCAGATGGTGACGCGCGCTCTCGCTTCCAGCGCCCTCGTCCTCGTCCTCCTGTTCGCGTTCGCGTGCCCGGATCCGTGGCCGATCGGCTCGACCGGCCCGGTCCCGCTCCCCGACGACGACGACGCGGTCGCGCCGGACGACGACGACGACGCCGTGGACGACGACGACGCCGTGGACGACGACGACGCCG
>CAZEKB010000191.1:0-8115 GCA_964512225.1 uncultured Rickettsiales bacterium
GTCGTCGTCGTCCGTGGCGTCGTCGTCGTCCGTGGCGTCGTCGTCGTCCGTGGCGGAGTCGTCGTCGTCGCCGGAGTCGTCGTCGTCCGTGGGGGGGCAGCCGACCACCATCTGGGGGATCGCGAGGATGCCCACGAGCACGAGCATGTTGCGGAGGAGCTTGATCATCGGATGTCCTTCAGTTCGGGATCACGCCGAGCTCCCGCCCGACCTTGGTGAATGCTGCCACGGCGCGATCGAGGTGGTCGCGGGTATGTGCGGCGGAGATCTGCACGCGGATGCGCGCCTGCCCTCGGGGTACGACGGGGAAGCTGAAGCCGATCACGTAGATGCCCTCCTCCAGCAGCTTGTCGGCCATCTGCCCCGCGAGCTTCGCGTCGTACAGCATGACCGGGACGATCGGGTGCACCCCGGGGAGGATCTCGAATCCGGTCTGCGCCATCTGCTCGCGGAAGTAGCGCGTGGAGTCCTCGAGGCGGTCCCGCAGCTCGGTCGAGCCCATCAGCTTGCGCAGCGCGGCCAGCGCCGTGCCCACGATGGCGGGCGGGACCGTGTTGCTGAAGAGGTACGGCCGGGACCGCTGCCGGAGCATGGCGACGATCTCCCGTCGGCCCGACGTGTACCCGCCGGACGCCCCGCCGAGCGCCTTGCCCAGCGTCCCCGTGATCACGTCCACCCGGCCCAGCACGCCGCAGTGCTCGTGCGTGCCTCGACCCCGGGGGCCCACGAAGCCGACGGCGTGGGAGTCGTCGACCATCACGAGCGCGTCGTACCGATCGGCCAGGTCGCACACCTTGTCGAGCTGCGCGAGGTAGCCGTCCATCGAGAAGACGCCGTCCGTGCAGATCATCTTGAAGCGCGCGCCCGCCGCGTCGGCCTCCTGGAGCTTCTTCTCCAGGTCCGCCATGTCGTTGTTGGCGTACCGGAACCGCTTCGCCTTGCACAGGCGCACGCCGTCGATGATCGAGGCGTGGTTCAGGGCGTCGGAGATGATGGCGTCGTCCGGCCCGAGCAGCGCTTCGAAGAGGCCCCCGTTGGCGTCGAAGCACGAGCTGTACAGGATCGTGTCCTCGGTCCCCAGGAACTCGCTGACGACGCCCTCGAGCTCCTTGTGGATGTCGAGCGTGCCGCAGATGAAGCGCACCGACGACATGCCGAAGCCGCGCTCGTCCAGAGTCTTCTTGGCGGCGGCGATGAGGTCGGGGTCGGCGGCCAGGCCCAGGTAGTTGTTCGCGCAGAAGTTGAGGACCTCGGTGCCCGTCGACACGCGGATCGCCGCCTGCTGGGGCGTGACGATCACGCGCTCCGCCTTGAAGGTCCCCGCCTCCCGGATCGCGTCCAGGGACGACTGGAGGTGCTCTCGAATCGCTCCGTAAGCCATGCGAATTCCTGCGGTTCTAGGGGGGGCTGCCGCCGATCCTGAGGACCGGCTTCGTGTGCTGGGTGATCGTCTTCTCGAAGGCGCCGGCGTCCCAGTCGGCGAGGTCGACCAGGGTGCCCTCGCCGCGATTGAGGATGACCTCCCAGATCGCGTCCTGGATGCCGTTGTTTCGGTCCTCCAGGAGCGACTTGGTGATGTGCCAGGTGGCGAAGATCCGGCGCCCCACGACCGAGTGGAGCGCGACGCCGTCCATGACCATGCGCCCGAAGTCGCGGATCACCATGTCGCCGTCCTGGATGCCGAACAGGATCACGTCCCCGCCGCGCCGCACGCTCGCGATCGACGTGTTCAGCGCGGAGTTGAAGCCCGACATCTCCAGGGCCACGTCCACGCCCACCCCGCGGGTGGCCTCGCGGACCCGGCGGGCAGTCTCGGCGTCGGCGGCGACGGGGTCGTCCGACGGCCCGGGCTCGATCACCACGTCGGCGCCGAGCCTCCGCGCGAGCGCCGCGTGGCGGGGGTTGGGATCCACGCCCACGATGGTCCCCGCGCCCAGCCCGCGGGCGATCAGCACGGCGAACAGGCCGATGGTGCCGGTGCCGAAGACGGCCACGGAGCGGCCCCGCAGATCGACCTTCGTGCAGGCGTGCACCGCGTTTCCGAAGGGCTCCTGCACCGCCGCGACCTCCGGTCGGATCCGGGCCAGGTCGGTCGGCCACAGCGACTTCGCGGGCAGCTTGAGGTACTCGGCGAAGCAGCCGTCCATCGAGATGCCGATGATCTTGTCCTCGGCGCACACGTGCGTATCGCCCTTGCGGCACTGGTAGCAGGTGCCGCAGATGATGTGGGACTCGGTGCTCACGACGTCGCCCGGCTTGTAGCCGTACTTGGCCGCGGCCTTGCGCCCCACCCGGACGATCTCGCCGAGCATCTCGTGCCCGGTGACGCGACGCTCGCGCCCCTCCTCGTCGAGGGAGTCGTGGATCATGTCCTTGAAGGCCTTGCGGAACCAGATGCCGCGGTCGCTCCCGCAGAAGCCCGCGTACAGGGTGCGAATGAGGACGGCCGACTCGTCGCGCGGGTCCTCGGCGGCGTCGAGGCGGGGGGTGGGGACGGTCTCCTTGCGGAGGCCGCGCGTCTCCTCCCAGGCTCCCACCGAGCGGTCGTAGAGCAGGGCCGTCATGGTGTCCGGGAGGACCAACGGATCACGCGTCATCGGGACGCTTTAGCAGCGTCCGGCGGCTCCTGTCTCTGATTCCGCACGAAGAGCCCGAGGCCGGCGAAGAGGGCCCCGCCGAGGGTGATGTGTACGAGGAGGATGCCCTTGTGTGCGATGGCGGCGGACGCGGCGACGCCTTCGTCGATGTTCAGGCCCACGTGCGCGGCCGTCGTCATGATCCACTCCTGCACGCCCATGTTCCCGGGGATCCAGATCGACACCAGGTGTCCGAGCACGTCGACCGTCTCCAGGAATGTCGCCGCGAACCAGGACACGGGGACGCCGAACGCGCGATAGAGGACCATCATCACCCCGATGATCGTCCCCATCTTGAGGGCCGACATCGCGGCTACGACGACGAGGGTGCGCGGGTCGCGGGCGAAGAGCGCGAAGGTGTCGGTGAAGCGCCCCACGAGCTTGGCCACGACGCGGCCGACTCCGTCCGCCGACGCGGGCCGCAGCCGGCGGGCGACCCGGACCGACGCCGTCACCAGGAGCGCCCCGAGCCGCTCGGCGGTGGCCCGATGGACCACGACGAACACCCCGAACGCCGTGCCCGCGCAGATGAAGACGATCGTCGCCCCGACCTGCCACAGGAGCGAGTCGGCGCCCGCGCCCGCGAGGAACGGCAGGCAGAACAGCAGGAGGCCGAGGTTCATGACCGTCGCCACCACCTTGCAGGCGATCAGGACCGTGAACGCCTCGACCCCCGGGGCCCCCTTCGTCTCACCCAGCCAGACGGCCATCATCGGCTCGCCGAAGTGGCCCGGCGCGTAGAAGTTGATGAAGTTCGACCCGCAGTTGGCGCGGATGACCGCGAGCAGGCCGGCCTCGATGCCGAGCAGCCGCATGGCGATCCACCACCGCCCCCCCATCGTGAGGATCTGGGTGAAGAACAGCAGCGCGGCGACCGCGAGCAGGCGGGGGTCGGCGGCGGCGAGGTGACCGCGGACCTCGTCGAGACCCACGTACCGCAGCAACCCCGCGAACAGGACGAGGCCCGCCAGGGCGAGCAGGGCGGTGCGGAGCGCCCCGCGACGACGGGCCGGCGTCAAACCGTGGGGGTGCCGGCGGCGGTCGTGTCGGCCGACTCGTCCACCCAGGTGTCGCCCCAGCGGGGGTCCTTGCGGAGGCGACGTCGCAGCTCGCGCTTGCAGCGGGCGGTGATGGGATCGCCGGGATCCAGCTCCGAGGCGAGCTCCAGCGCCTCCCGGGCCTCCCGCCACTGACCCCCCTCCATGTGCACGAGCCCGAGGTTGGACCGCCAGCCCGCGTGCTCCGGCTCCACCTGCACGGCGAGGCGCGCGTGGTCCACGGCCTCGGCGTGTCGCCCCAGGGCGAGCAGCGTGAGCGCGCGCTCGCTGAGGGCCCCGGCGTGGTCCGGCCGCAGGCGCAGCACCTGGGCGAGGGCGTCGGCGGCCTTGCCCCACTCGTAGCCGCTCCGGTGCGCGATCGCGAGGAGGAGCCAACCCTCCCAGGAGTCGGGGTAGAGGTCGAGGGCCTCCCGCAAGAGCGGGGCCGCGGCCTTCGTATCCTCGCTGCGGAGCTGCTCGCCCGCCTGGTGGATGAGCCGCGCCGCCTGGTCGATCCGCGCGGACCCGCGGTCGAGGCGCGCGAGGTTGGCGCGGGCATAGTTCGCGAGGTCCGGGCCCGGCTCGAGGCGCAGGGCGGCCTCGAAGTCGTCCCGGGCGCCCGCGCGGTTCCCCAGGGCGAGGCGGGACACGCCCCGGTTGTTGTGGAGCAGGGCCGCCTCGGGGCGCACCGCGAGGGCCCGGCTGCAGGCCTCCACGGCCTCGGCGTGACGCCCGCGGTCCTGGAGGAACACCGCGTGGTTGGCGTGCGTCGAGAAGGCCGAAGGGGCCTCCGCCAGCGCCCGCTCGAACAGCTCCTCGGCGGCTTCGTCCCGGCCGAGGTGGTGCTCGCTCAACGCGAGGTGCCCCAGCAGGTACGCGAACGCGGGCTCGATCTCCAGCGCCCGCCGCCACAGCTCGGCCGCCTCCTCGTACTCCCCGGCGTTGGCGCGCAGGCCGCCGAGCTTGTCGTAGAGCACGGCGTCGACGCAGCCGCGCTCGACGGACCGCCGATAGAGCGTCTGGGCGGTCTCGGGGTCGCCCCCCGCCTCGGCGAACAGGCCCGCGTGGAACAGCGTGCGCCCGTCGGGATCCGTGTCGAGGGCGACCTGCACCTCGGCCACGGCCTCCTCCGGGTACCCCGCGACGCGGAGCGCGACGCCGTACCGCTGCCGGCCCCAGGAGAAGCGCGGGAAGCGCTCGGCGGACTCCCGCAGCAGGTCGCGGGCGACCTCCCGATCGCCAGCCTTCTCCCGGGC
Organism: uncultured Rickettsiales bacterium; assembly: GCA_964512225.1. Classification (GTDB taxonomy): domain Bacteria; phylum Myxococcota_A; class UBA796; order UBA9615; family UBA9615; genus CAZEKB01. The sequence goes on from CAZEKB010000191.1 coordinate 4,930, forward strand.
GTCGGCGAGCAGCACGAAGGCCTCGGCGTACTCGGGATCGAGCGCGATCGCCTCCTCGAGCAACTCGATGCGCTTGCCGTGCCGGAGCCGTCGGTAGAGCGACAGGCACATGCGCTGGTAGGCCTGGAAGCTCCGGGTGCCGCCCCGACGAGCGTGGCGGACGTCCTTGCGTCGCCCGGTCGCCGCCTCCACGACGTTCGCCGCCAGCACCAGCCGCGCGTCGAGCACGTCGCCGTCCACGAAGTCGATGCGATCACCCCACAGGCTCGTGCCCGTCCGGTCCTTGACCGTCACCTCGAGGCCGAAGCCGTTGGTCAGCAGGGTGAGGCCGCCCGTGATCACGAAGTCGGCGCGCAGACTCTCGAAGAGCCGCTCCATGGCGTCCGGGGCGAGCTTCTCGAGGCGGGGCTCGGAGCGGGGGATCGGGTCCCCCGGCACCTTGGGCATGGCCACGCAGCGCACGTCGCCGAGCCGGTTGATCAGCAGAGACAGATCTTCGACGAGCCCCGCCGCGACGGCGGCGAGGGGGCGGGAGTCGACCTGGACGACGAGGGGCGGGAACGCCAGCGTCTTGTACTCGGGCAGCACGCCCCGAGCTTAGCCCACCATCGACTCGACCTCTTCGAGCCACCGCTCGGCGTCGATCGCGGCCATGCACCCCGTCCCCGCGGCGGTGATGGCCTGGCGGTAGACCTCGTCCTGCACGTCGCCGCAGGCGAAGATGCCGGGCACGTCGGTGTGGGTGGAGTCGGGCTTCGTGACGAGGTAGCCGGCGTCGTCCTTCTCCAGGATCCCGTCCCAGAGCTCGCTGTTGGGGCGGTGCCCGATCGCGATGAAGACCGCGGAGAGCGGCACGTGCACGTCGTCCTCGCCCACCGTCGAGGCGAGCGTCATGCCGGTGACCCCCGTCTCGGGAGTGCCCGAGATGGCCTCGAGGGTGCGGTTCCAGTGGAAGTGGATCTTCTCGTTGGCCATGGCGCGGGCGCCCATGATCTTGCTCGCGCGCAGCTCGTCGCGGCGGTGCACGACGTGGACCCGGGTGCACATGCGCGTGAGGAACATCGCCTCCTCCATCGCCGTGTCGCCGCCGCCGATCACGGCGACCTCCATGCCCCGGAAGAAGGCGCCGTCGCACGTGGCGCAGGCGGACACGCCGTGGTTCATCAGGCGCTTCTCGTCCTCGAGACCGAGCCACTTCGCGTCCGCGCCCGTGGCGATGATGACGGTCGACGCGTAGACGATGCCCTCCACGTCGTCCTCTTCGCCCTCGGCGAGGCCCGCCCAACCGACCTCGCACTTGAAGGGGCGGCTCGTGGGGTCCACGGAGATCACGTCGAGCTGGTGCAGCTCCGTGCCGAACCGCTCGGCCTGGGCGCGGAACTTCTCGATCACCTCGGGGCCCATGATCCCGTCGGGGAAGCCGGGGTAGTTCTCCACGTCGGTCGTGATCATGAGCTGCCCGCCGGGGGTGCGACCGGGGGAGCCCTCCATGACGATCGGCTGCAGCTCGGCGCGCGCGGCGTAGATGGCCGCGGTGAGGCCGGCGGGGCCGGCTCCGACGATCAGGACCTTGGTGTTCTTCTCGAACATGGACGGGGGGCTCCGGAGGGGCGCGAAAGGCGCGCGGTGTCGGGGGCGAGAGAGGCCGGCGACCCTATCACGGTGGCCGCTTGGTCCCCTCGCGGATACACTGCCTCGGAGAAGGACGGCGCCATGCGAGTTTCACTCCCGACCTCCGAACAACGCGGTACGACGATGATCGAGCTGGTCATCGTCGTCGCGATCATCGGAATCCTCGCCGTCCTGACGGTCCCGAACCTCGAGTCCTGGCTCGCGCGCATGCGCCTGAACGCGGCCACCACGAAGGTGGTGTCCACCTTCAAGAACACGCGACAGCTCGCCATCTCGGAGTCGGTCCGCTACTGCGTCCAGTGGACGGGCGACCAGGCCTTCGGCGACGGGAACGACAGCCAGTACACCCTCACCTCGACAATCAGCGCCGAGACCGCGCTGCGGTCGGCCGCGTGGGCGCCGATCACCGCCCCCGTGGAGCTCGCGGGCTGGCAGAACACCCACTGCGCCACCGGGGTGGACTGCGGCACGGACCTGTTCCGGGGCGTGAGCCTCGAGACCGGCTCCAACTCGTCGGTGCCGACGGGCGGCCTCACGAACTGCGCGGGCTGGATCTACAACAAGCAGGGCTTCCTGGACAATCCGGTCGCGGACTTCAGCCAGAACTGCGACGGGCTGAACGCCACCTGCGCGCGGCTCACGCTCATCAGCAAGGGCACCGCGCCGCTCGAGCAGCGCACGGTCTGGATCGACCGCGGCGGCAACGTGCGGGTCACGTCCGGCCCCACGGATCCCCCCGCCCCGCTCTGATCCCCGACCTCGATCTGCTCGCCGAAGCCCCCCCGCCGGGGGATCCGCCGAAGACCGTCCTCTCGGAGCCGGGCTGGTCCGTCAAGGTGCTCCGGCCGCCCGAGGCGACGGCGTCGTCGGTCGTCCCCCCCGGACAGGGCCACCTCCTGATCCCCCTGCGGGGTTCGGCGGTCGTGCGCGAGATCGAAGGCGGCGGCGGCAACGTCGTATCGACGCCCCGGAGGGGCCGCGAGGACCACCTGCCGACGGGCTCGATGTTCCGGCTCGCCAACGACGCGCGCTGGACGATCGAAGGACGCGACGACGCCGTCGTGCTCGCGATCGCGACGTCCGTCCCCCGGGAGGCGGCGCGGGTGCAGGACATCCTCGACCTCGCCCGGAGGCGCCTCCACATGGGCCCCCGGCGCCTGTTCGGCAACGAGTCCATGCGGCTGGAGTTCAGCGCGGCGCGGGGCCGGGTGCCGGGCCGCGGCTGGATCCCCTACGCCCACACGGCCGACGGCGTCGAGGTCGCGATCGTGCTGCAGGGGGCCTTTCGAGCGCGGGTCGCCGGGGAGAAGCAGGTCCTCCCCGCGGGGCGGCTGCTCCGGATCCCCCCGGGCACCCCCCACAACTTCGCGGCGTCGGGGCGCGGGCTCTGCGTCGGCCTGATCCTGAGCGCGGTGCGCACGTTCTGGACGGAGTCTCCCCCCCGCGAGGAGGCGCGGACCCGGGCCCGCGGGTTCGACCCCTTCTCCCGGGGCTGACCCTTGTATGACCTCCTCGTGGAGGTTCACAGGAGCGGGGCCGAGCCGAGCTTGCGAG
>CAZEKB010000192.1:0-8081 GCA_964512225.1 uncultured Rickettsiales bacterium
GGGGGGGCGACCTCGACGGGCTCGGACAAGGCGTCCGCGGGGGCGACGGCGACGGCCGCGGGGCTCGGTTCCGGGGGCGCGACCTCCCCGGGACCGGACGCGCCCAGGAAGTAGCCGAGGCCCGCCACCGCCCCGAGCAGGAGCAGGCCCAGGGCGATCAGCAGGGCCGCGGACCGACGGGGGCGCTGCGCTTCGGCCCCCTCCCAGAGGGTGCCCGCGGGCGCGTCGACCGCGGCGACGGCGGCGGGCGTCGCGGGGGGCTGCACCAAGGCCGGGGGGACCTCCGTCGCGGGGACGGCGGCGGGCGTCGCGGGGAGCTGCGCGCGCGTCGGCCCCACGTCGGTGGCGACGCGAGCGGGCGTGGACGGGGTCCCGGGGCCGCGGGCGGCCGCGGGTGAGCCGATCGACGACCCGGACGTCCCCACCGCGCCCGCCACGCGCACGCTGGAGGAGCCGTCGCCTCCGCCGAGCCCGTGCTCGGCCATGAGCCCGCGGACGGTCTCCTTGAGCAGCCGCGGCTCCGGCAGCTCCTTCGCCAGCTGCTTCAGGTCCCGCTCGAGGGCGGCGCAGTCGCGGTAGCGGTCGTCGCGGTTCTTCCGCAGGCACCTCGTGACGACCGCCCGCAGGCCGGGGACGGTCGCGTCGAGCCACTCCCAGCGCTGCTCCTCCGCGAGCAGCCCCTCGACACGCAGGACCGCCATGAGCACCTGCACCATGTTCTCGCCCCGGAACAGGCGCTCGCCGGTGACCATCTCGTACAGGAGCGCGCCGAGGGCGAAGATGTCGGACCGACCGTCGAGGGGGACGCCCTCGGCCTGCTCCGGCGACATGTACGCGGGCGTCCCCTTGGTCATCCCCGTCTCGGTGGTGTTGTAGGTGTTGGTGGCCGCCTTCGCGATGCCGAAGTCCATCACCTTGACGAGCCCGTCCTTGCTGAGCAGGACGTTGCTGGGCTTGAGGTCCCGGTGGACGATGAGGACGGGCTCCCCGTCGTCGTCCTCGAGGTTGTGGGCGTGGTCGAGCCCCGCGCAGATCTGGAGCGCGATCTCGATCGCCTGCGCGGGCGGGATCGGGCGCATGAGCTCCAGCATCACGTCCAGGCCCACGCCCCGGACGAGCTCCATCGCGATGAACGGCAGCCCGGCCTCCTCGCCGAACTCGTAGGTGTCGACGATGTTCGGGTGCTGCAGCAGCCCCCCCAGGCGGGCCTCGTTGATCAGGGCGCGCCGCAGCTTCTCGCTCTTCTTGGCGACGGTCGCGTGGATGATCTTCACCGCCGCGCGCTTGCGGAACCCCGACGGGCCCTGGAGCTCGGCCCGGAAGACGCGCGCCATACCGCCCTCGCCGAGCAGACTCAGGAGGGTGTAGCGACCGAACGGCGCCGGGAGGTCGGCGTCCTCCAGCAGGTCGGGGCGGACGGTGGGCACGCGGCGGCTACTTGAACTCGACCAGTCCCTTGCCGAGCGCGTCGCGCACGATCGTGAGGAACGTGTCGTCGGGGACGTGCGGCAGCAACGCCTTGATCGCCTTCATGGTGTGGACCCCGTCGATCATGGACAGGACCAGCCCCGCGGCGGGGTCCAGGCCCGCCGACATCAGCGCCTCCGGGCCGCCCTTGAGCGACGGCACGCGGACCCAGTGGCCCGCGTTCTTGTCCATGGGCCCGCCCGCGGCCGGGGCGGCGGGCGGAGGAGGCGGGGGCGGAGCGGAGACCGCGGGCGTCATCGGCTCGGTCTGGTCGAGCGCGCTCGCGAACGGATCGTCCTCGTCGGCCTCGAGCTGGGGAGCGCGGCGGGGCGTGGTCGGGCCGTCCCGGGGAACGCTCGGCCGCGGCCGGGGGCGGCTGGGGGGCCTCGGGGTCGCCGGTCGAGGAGTCTCGCGCCCGCTGCCCGCCGCCTCGGTCACGGGGGGCATGGGGCCGGGCGCGGGGGCGGAGCGAGCGGGGGGAGCGGGCGTCTCCGTGCGCGGCGGGGCGTCCATCGGGCGGGTCTGCGCTTCCCGCGGCAGCGGGGGCACCGGGGGGGGCGAGCGACGGGGCGGGGCGGCGGGGGGCGCCGCCGGCCGTGCGGGGGCGGCCGCGAGCGAGGCCCCCATCTCCGCGAGTCGCTCCTTCACGAGCCGCTCCACGAGGCTCTCCAGGGCCGCCGGGTCGACCGTCGGCTCGGGGCCGTCGCCCTCCACCGGACGCTCCGCGATCTCCGCCACGAGGTCGGCCGCGTCGAAGGCCACGCGCCCCGAATCGGCCTCCGGCCCCATGCTAGAGTCGCTCGGGGCCACGTACAGGGAACGCCAGAAGGCAGGGGAGTCTTGCTGGGAGTTCACGACCTGTCCTCGGATGGGGTGCGGGACCTGATTTGGTGGCGGCCGAACGTCGCCGCGAGTCTAGCAGGCCGCCGGGGTCGCTCGACGCGAGCGAGCCCGACGGTCGCGATGTTTCGGGGAGAGCCGTGGCGCTGTTCAAGACGGTCGGGAGGGGCGGCAAGGACCTCGTCCGCCGCGCGATCCAGAAGGACTGGAAGACCCCCGAGGAGCGCTCCGAGCTCCTCAAGGATCTGGCGAAGCAGAAGAACTTCAAGCCGGACCAGATCATCGATCTGGCGACGCACAGCGACTCGATGGTGCGCCGCTTCGGGGAGCGTCAGCTCGCCGCCCAGCTCGAGCCGAAGCTGGTCACCGCCATCTTCCAGTCGCTCGATAGCAAGACGTCGCGCGTCCAGTCGATGATGTTCCACGCGATGGTGCGGGCGCGCCCGCAGCTCGTGCTCCCCCACTTGCAGAAGATGGTCTCCAGCTCGAGCAAGGCGACCGCCATGCGGGCGATGGAGGCCCTGTCGTCGCTGCCCGCGTCCGAGGTGGGCCGGGAGTTCATCTCGTTCCTCTCCCACGAGAAGAAGGAGATCCGCTACCTCTCGCTGGTCAAGGTCCAGGAGTCGGACGCCCTCATGGCGGACCTGGCCATCCGGCGACGCGTCGCCGAGATGAGCGAGGACGAGGACGAGCGCATCCGCACCCGGGTCCTCGACATCCTCGCCCGCACCGCCCCCCAGGAGGCGGCTCGCGTCGCCCTCACCCTGCTCAAGGACCCCGCCGCGGCCGTGCAGCAGCAGGCCGTGCGGGTGCTCAGCACGGCCCTGGAGGCCCTGGGCTCGTCCGCCGAAGCCGAGGACGAGCTGCTGGGGCTGCTCACCGACGGCAGCGAGGCCGTCCGCAACGGCGTGCTCGAGATCATCATGAAGCGGCCGGACAAGGAGCGGATCCTCCGCAAGCTGCTCCTGTTCTGCAAAGACCTCATGGGCTGGATGCGCGACCGCACGCTCGTCTCGCTGCGCGGCTTCGCTCCCCTGATCACGAACGCCGTGATCGAGCTGATGGGCGACTCCGACGAGGACGTGCGCTCCATGGCGCTGATGCTCGGCTCGACGCTGCAGTCGAAGGAGGCCGTGCCCCACATCGTCCGGCTGCTGGACGACGAGGACTGGTGGCTGAGCATGATCGCCGCCGAGACCCTCGGGAAGATCGGCGACCCCCGCGCGGTCGAGCACCTGATCCGGCACCTCGGCAACGCCGACGCCGCGATGGCCTGCATCGAGGCCCTGGCGCGGATCGGCGACAAGCGCGCGACCGCCGAGGTGGCCCGCTGCCTCTCGATGCCCCAGGCCGAGATCCGGCTCGAGGCCCTCAACGCCCTCGCCCGGCTCCGGGATCGACGCGTCGTGCCCGCCCTCGAGGAGTGCGCCGTGCACGACCCGTCGCCGGCCGTGAAGCACCGGGCCCGCGAGAGCATCGAGAAGCTCGAGGGGCGCTGGAAGGGGGACCCGGACAGCAACAGCATCGCCGCGGTGGACGGCCTCGACGTCGACGCCCGGTCCCGGCGCACGGAGCTCGAGGAGATGCTGGCGCGGGTCCGCGAGATGGGGGCCTCGGACCTGCACATCGTCGTGGAGTCGCCGCCCATGGTCCGCCTCCACGGCAAGCTCCAGAGCCTCGGCGACGAGGTCCTGACCGCCGAGCGTACGGACGCCCTCATCCGCGCCCCGATGGGTCGCACGGAGAAGGGCAAGCTCCAGCGCGACCAGCAGGCCGACTTCTGCCTGACGATCCCGGGGTCGGGGCGCTACCGGTCCAACGTGTACGTCGAACGCAAGGGCCTGTGCGGCTCGTTCCGGGTCATCCCCAACGAGGTGCCGACCCTCAACGACATCGGGCTCCCGGGACACCTCGCGGACCTCGTGAACTACCACCAGGGGCTGATCGTGGTCGCGGGGCCCTCGGGCTCGGGCAAGTCCACGACGCTCGCGGCGCTCGTCAACCTGTTCAACGAGCGCCGCCGCAGCCACGTGCTGCTGCTCGAAGACCCGATCGAGTTCATCCACCCGGCCAAGGGCTGCCTCATCAACCAGCGCCAGGTCGGCCGCCACAGCCTCGGGTTCGCCGAGGCCCTGCGCGGCGCGCTCCGTCAGGACCCGGACGTGATCGTCGTGGGCGAGATGCGCGACTCCGAGACGGTGATGCTCGCCATCGAAGCCTCGGAGACCGGCCACCTCGTCATCGGCACGATGAACACGACGTCGGCCCCGAAGACGGTGGACCGCATCATCGACAGCTTCCCCGTGGGCGAGCAGGCGCAGGTGCGGGTCATGCTCAGCGAGACCCTCAAGGCCGTCATCTGTCAGAACCTGCTGCCCCGCGCCGACAACCAGGGCCGGGCCGCCCTCTTCGAGATCATGATGGGCAACCTCGGGGTGCGGAACCTGATCAAGGACAACAAGACGTACCAGATCATCGGCCAGATGCAGATCGGCGAGTCCGCCGGGCACCAGACCGTCGATACGGCCCTCGGCCGCCTCGTGGACGAAGGGGTCATCGCCGCCGAGCAGGCCTGGCTGCGCGCCGACAACAAGGAGAAGTTCGAGCACCGCGTGAGCGCCGAGTTCCTCGCCGGACAGGCGGCCCGCTGATGGCCTTCACCAACAAGGTCGACCGCTTCCTCAAGCTCATGAACGACCGGGGTGCGTCCGACCTCCACCTCTCCGTCGGCCGCCCCCCCATGTTCCGCCTCGGCGGCGACATGGACCCGATCCGCTACCGGGTGCTCTCGAACACGGACTTCGTCGAGTTCATGAAGCCCATCGCGGCCCCCAAGGACTGGCGGACCTTCAAGCGCCGCGGGGACATGGACTTCAGCTACGAGGTCCCCGGCGTCGCCCGCTTCCGGGTCAACATGTTCATGCAGGAGCGCGGCTACGGGGCCGTGTTCCGGATCATCCCCACGAAGCTGATGAGCTTCGCCCAGCTCGGCCTGCCGCGACAGGTGGAGAAGTTCTGCTACATGCGCGGCGGGCTGATCCTCGTGACGGGCCCCACCGGGTCGGGCAAGTCGACGACGCTCTCGGCGATCATCAACAAGATGAACGACGAGCAGGAGCTCCACATCATCACGGTGGAGGACCCGATCGAGTTCGTGCACCCGAACAAGAAGTCGATCATGTCCCAGCGCGAGGTCCACACGCACGTGGCGTCCTTCGCGGTCGCGGTGAAGGCGGCGGTCCGCGAGGACCCGGACGTCATCCTCGTGGGCGAGATGCGCGACCTCGAGACCATCCGCACCGCCCTGAGCGCCGCCGAGTCCGGGTTCACCGTGTTCGGCACGCTGCACACCAACAACGCGGCCAAGGCGGTGGATCGCATCATCAACGTGTTCCCCCAGGAGGAGCAGGAGGGCGTGCGCGGCGCGCTCGCCGAGGCCCTCAAGGGCGTGGTCGCGCAGCAGCTCCTCAAGCGCAACGGCGGCGGACGGGTGGCGGCGCTGGAGATCCTCTTCTCCACGTCGGGCCTCTCGTCGATGATCCGCGACGGCAAGACCAGCCAGATCACGTCGTCGATCCAGATGGGCAAGTCCATGGGCATGCAGTCGATGGACGACGCCCTGTTCAAGCTCGTGGAAGAGGACACCGTGGGCGCCGAGCCCGCCTACGAGAAGGCCGTGGACAAGACCGGGTTCCGGGACCGGCTCGAGGCGTTCGGCGTCGAGCTCGAGGTCTGAGCAGGCCCCCGCCGGCCGCCCGGCTCAGGGACGCTCGAGGACCGCGAACCTCCGCCGCGCGGATCGACCGCGGGAGTCCGTGACGACGATCCGGTGCTCCCCGGGGACGGGCGTCCACCAGGCGCGGCCGTCGGCGGGCACCGAGGCGACGAAGCGGCCGTCGACGAACCACGCCAGCGACCCGTCCAGGTCCGACTCCGCCTCGAGCGGGATCTGCTGCCGATCGGGGTCCAGGCCCGCGATCAGGACGGCCGACTGCCCCTCCGGCGGGGAGACGATGGCGGGCGGCGCCGACGCGCTCCCGGGGGCGCACCCGGGAGCCCAGCCGGGCAGCTCGGGCAGCAGGCGGGCCGACGCGCGGAGGTACCTGCGCACCGGCGACGGCCACGTGAGGACGGTCCTCGGCTCCGTCGACCGGCCCTCCCGGCAGCGGGGCCCCACCGCGAGCCCGGTGGAGACGTCCACGTGCACCCGGCGGTGGTACGGACAGGTCTCCGTGGGGACGGACGCGACGAGCGCGCGCACGTCGGCGCGATGGGGGCAGGCCTCGGTGGCGCGGCGGCCCGAGTAGGAGCACACCTCGATCCACCCCAGGTCGGGCGTCGCGGGGTCCGGCCGCGCCCCGCCGGCCGGGGCGAGGCCCCCCAGCACGTCGAACAGCAGGGGGCCCGCGGCGTCGGCGCCCACCAGCGCGGCCGAGCCCCGGTTGTCGAGGTTCCCCAGCCACACGGCGACCGTGTGCCGCGGCCCGGAGCCCACCGCCCACGCGTCGCGACGCCCGGTGCTGGTCCCCGTCTTCCAGTGGATCCCGGTGGGCGGCGCCGCGAGGTCTCCGCGGCCGGGGAAGTCGGGCCGGTCGCGACGCTCCAGGGCGCGCCGCGTGAGCCAGGCGGCGCCCTCGGAGATCGGCCTCGCCCCGGCGCGCGGGTCCCGGGCCTCGTCGCGCAGGCGCCGCGGCGGCTTGCCGTCCCCTCCCCGCGCCAGGGCGGCGTAGATGCCCGCGAGCTCGACCGGCGTGAGCTCGATCCCGCCCACGGCCACGGAGAGGCCGTAGTGGTCGGGCGCGTCCGTGAGCGAGCTCACGCCGAGGTCCCGCAGGATGCCCAGGAACGGCTCCACGCCCACCGCGCGCAGCTGGTGGATGAACGGGACGTTGAGCGAGCGGGAGAGCGCGTCGTCGAGGCGCACCAGGCCGTCGAAGTCGCCGTCGTAGTTCCGGGGCGTGTAGCTGCCGAACGCGGTGGGGATGTCCGGGACGAGGAACTCGGGAAGGGCCTCGCCCCGGTCGATGGCGGCGGCATAGATCAGCGGCTTGAGCGTGGAGCCGGGGCTGCGCGGCACGTCGAACGCAGCGATGCGACGGCCGGGCCCGTCGTCCCAGAAGGACAGGTTGCCGCCCAGCGCGAGCACCTCGCTGGTGGCCGTGTCGAGCACCACCACGGCGCCGTTGTCGATGCCCTTTCGCTCGAGGTCCGGGCGGGCGGCGGCGAGCACGTCCTCGACGACCCGCTGCGCGCCGCGATCGAGCGTAGTCCTCCACTCCCGCGCGTGAGTGGAGCCCGCGCGCAGGGCGTACGCGGCGTGGGGAGCGCCCCGCGGGACCGGCCGGAGGGTCTCGGGCACGTCCCCGGGCAGGACGTCGAGCCCGAGCCGCGCCGCAACCGCGTCCCGCGCCGCCGTGAGCCGCTCCCGATTCCGGGGCGAGGGATAGCGGACGTTGGGGTTCTGGGGCACCGCCAGCAGCGTCGCGATCTCCCCCGGCGCGAGCGCGCCCGCCCCGTGGCCGAAGTACGCGAGCGCGGCCGCCTCGACCCCCTCGAGGTTGCGGCCGAAGGGAGTGAGCTGGAGGTAGTGGGCGAGGATCTCCCCCTTGGAGAGACGCAGCTCGAGCTGCACGGCGCGGAAGGCCTCGACGACCTTCGAGCCCAGCGTCCGGGGGCGCGGCGGGAGATGACGCCCGCCCAGCAAGGTGATAGTGGACGCCCCCGCCCCCACCCCGCCCCACCGCCCCGTGGAGACCGCCCCCCAAACCCCCGCC
>CAZEKB010000193.1:0-7885 GCA_964512225.1 uncultured Rickettsiales bacterium
CGTTCGGACGCCAAACTGCTGCGTTCGGACGCCAAACTGCTGCGTTCGGACGCCAAACTGCTGCGCCCGAATTGTCACGGTGGCCACAAGACGCACCAGGCGAAGGACTTGCGCGACCGGGCGAATTGGCGGTCCGCTCTAGTCTTAGTCTTAAAGACTAAGACGGGCGGGACAGGGCGGGACCGGCCTGGTGGCCTGCCCGCCTGCCCGCCCAGACCGGTAGGAATTCGGGAACCCGTTGGCGCTCTTGAGCGGACCCGGAATCCCTACCGGCCGGCCGCGTGGCCGTGCTCTTCCCGCGGCCCTGACGGTCCCGGTGACCAGGCGTCCGGGGTAATTCGCTACTTGTTGTCCGCCACCCGGACGATGTCCGACGTGCGTAGCCAGCGTCGACGGACCCGCTTTCCTCCATCGGGTTCATCATCCTCCCAACGATTGGCGAGCAAGACCCACTTCCCGCTGCCGTAGGTCTCCAGAATGCGAGCGTCCGTGTACTGCGCAACACCATTCCCGTAGTAGTCAGTGCCGTTGCGATCCGCGAAGCACGCCATTTGCGTGTTCTTCACATAGACCCACGGGACGGTCTTCCCAATGGCCATTCCCGGCGGCAAGTGGTCGGCGCTTACCGGACTCTGTTTCTTCTCTTCCTGCCGTGTCGCGGCCACGGTCCCGGCCACGACCAGGCCGACGACCAGCACCGACGCCAGACGCCGCCACCGCCGCATACCACGCTCCAGGCTCTCAAACCGTGTCTCAATCTCTTGTGTCGTCATGGGGTTCCTCCAGGCGGACAGGGTAGCCGTGCGGCGTTTTCTCGCCTGTGGGCCGGCCTGTCGGCTGGACGACACGTCCGCAGGCGGCCACGTCAGGCTTCCGTCACGCCTGCATTCTTGCTTGCGGCCATGTGTACATTTAGTTGACACAATCCCGTGCGTGAATAGGATAGGCGGCGTGGCTGACGCAAAACGGACACTCACCATAGGGGCCTGTTACATGAGACCCGCACCTGTCGAAGCTGCGTCCCTTCCCGTCCCGGCCATCTCAAGCGGCCCTGTGGACCTGCTGGCCCTGTGGATGGACGGGAAGTCGCCAAACACGGTACGGACGTACAGGGCGGCCCTGGCGGCGTTCGCGGCGTTCATGGACGTGGCGGACGCTGGCGTGGCCGTGCGGACGTTCCTGGCGGCCGGCCATGCTGGCGCCAACGCGACGGCGCTCGCCTGGCGGAACCGCATGGTGGAAGCCGTGCGGGATGGCGAGCTGCGGCCGAAGACCCTGAACCTGCGCCTGGCGGCGTTGCGGTCCGTCGTGAAGCTGGCGCGGCTGGCCGGCCTGGTCACCTGGACGGTGGACGTGTCCGGCGTGAAGGCGACGACCTACCGGGACACGGCCGGTCCTGGCCTGGACCGCGTGCGGGCCATGCTCGAGATAGCGGCGAGCAACGCGGACGAGACGAAGGCGGCGCGGGACCAGGCGCTGGTCCGCGTCCTGTGGGAAACGGGCCTGCGGCGTGCCGAAGTCGTGGCGCTGGACGTGGCGGACGTGGACCTGGCCGCCGGCGTGGCGTCCGTCACCGGCAAAGGGCGGCTGGAACGCGAGCGGAAGCCGTTGGCGCCGCAGGCGTGCGCGGCCATCCGGGCGTACCTGGAACTGGCGGGCCACACGGAAGGCGCGTTGTTTCGGAACCGGCGCGGCCGGCGAGACGGCGAGCGCATGACAGGCGCGGGCCTGTACCACGTCGTCCGTGACCTGGCGAAGAAGGCGGGCGTGGGCCATGTCCGGCCGCACGGATTCCGGCATAGCGGCGCGACGGCCCTACTGGACGCTTGCAACGGTGACCGGCGGCGAACGCAGGCGTGGGGCCGTTGGCGCGACGGGCGGACGGTGGACCTGTACGACGACGCCCGGACGGACACGGTCCGCGAGTCCACGAATATGCTCGCGGACATGCTGGCTTGAGCGAACGTACACATGCTGGCGCGTGGGCGTGCCGGCAAGCGGGGGGGCTGACATGCGGATAGTCGCGGTCACGAATGCAAAGGGCGGGACGGCGAAGACGGCGACGGCCGTGAACCTGGTGGCGGCCTGTGGGGCCAACGGTGGCCGGTCGCTGGTCGTGGACCTGGACCCGCAAGGCAACGCCACGGCGTCCGTGGGCGTCCAGGACGACGGCGGCGGCCTATTGAACGTGCTGACGGGCGGGCGCGGGCTGCACGAGCTCGTGACCGGGACGGCCGTCGAAGGCGTGGACCTGGTCCCGTCCGGGCTGGCCCTGAACGGGCTGGACGCGGCCCTGGCCGCCATGCCGGACAAGTCCATGTCCCGGGCGCCGGCGTTCATCCTGCGGCCACGCCTGCGCGAGCTGGCGAAGTCCTACGACCTGGTCGCGGTGGATTGCCCGCCGGCCCTTGGAACCCTGACGTGGAACGCGCTGGTGGCGGCGACGGAAGTCCTGGTGCCGGTGGAACCGCACGGCCACGGGACGGAAGCGGTGGCCCGCATGGTGACGGTGGCGGAAGAAGCCAGAAACCTGAACCCGGACCTGGACCGCGTGTCCATTGTCCCGGTCCGCGTGGACCAGCGGACGCGCCTGGCGCGTGGCGTCCTGGACGTCCTGCAATCCACGTTCGGTGAACAGGTGACCCGGACGGTTATCCGGTCCTGCGTTCGCGTGGCGGAATCGCCACTGGCCGGCCGGCCTGTCGTGGACTACGCGCCGGCGAGCAACGGCGCGACGGATTACCGGGCGTTGTGGGACGAGCTGCGCGGCGTCACGGGTGGCGTTCTGGAAGACGGCGCGGCGTGAACGACCAGAAGTTGACAATTCGGCACGCGGTCACGGCCTGCAAGTGGCCGGTGGCCCGGGTCCTGGACCAGTTGAAGGACGAGAGATACCGGCCATGAGCAAGAAGAACCTGGACGCGGACGCGATACGGGCGCTGGCGACGACGCAGGCGGGAATCGGGACGGCCACGACGAAGGACGACGACGCGAAGCCGGTGACCGCGGCGAAGAAGGCGGCGGTGACGTTCCGGCTGGACGGCGAGCTGGTGGGACGGACAAAGGCGGCGGCGTTCTGGACCCGGGCGTCCATATCGGCGGTCGTGACGGACGCGCTGGTGGCTCACCTGGCGAAGCTTGAGAAGGCGAATGGCGAGCCGTTCCCACGACCCGGCGCGGACTAACTCACGTTAGGGCGCATTATCACAAGTAGTAGAGACATGACATGAACACACGGGACGAAGGCGGAACGGCGACGGCCGGCGGCGGCAAGGTCTGGCGGCGGACCCGGCACTACCGGGACGCGCTGAAGGTCGTCCGCGAGTTGCGGGCCGGGCCGCGGTCGATTGAAGACCTGGCGGACGCGATTGAGACGGAATGGCACCAGGCCTACCGGGTCACGCGGGCGCTCATGGACGCCGGCTGGCCGATTGAGAAGGAACCCGACCCACAGGACGGGCGCCGGCGCTTGTGGCGCATGGTGGACCCGTTCGCGGACGTGACACAGGACAAAGGGAAGTAGCTGTGAGCGGTTGGGAACCTGAACCGGGCGCCATTCACGCGGTCCTGGACCGGGCCGGCGTCCACCTGAAAGAGACGGCCCGTGGCGAGTTGGAAGGGCCTTGCCCGTTCTGTCAGACGGACAAGCCGAAGGGCCACGCCTTCGGCGTGAACCCGGACCGGAACACCTGGAACTGTCAGGCGTGCGGCGAGTCTGGCGGCTTGAAGGCGTTGGCGGAACGCCTGAACGTCCTGGCGGTCGTGGACGAGCTCCGGCGCAAGGGCGGCCACAGGCCACGACAGGGCGGGCGCAAGGGCGCGGCGAGCAAAACAACGCCAGCTGATGCGCTCACGGCCTGGACGACGGCGAAGGCGACGGTGGACCAGGCGGCCACGGACTACGCGAGCGAGCGGACGTTCGCGGCGGCGCTTGAACAAGGCACGGGCGCCAACGGTGACCCGCTCGCGGGCGTGCTGAACCCGTCCACGCGGGCCGACCTACCGGAATCGACCCGGCAACTGGCGTGGGGCTCGCGCCTGGTCGTCCCGTTGTTTGCGCCGGGCGGGCGCCTGGTGGCCCTGCAAGGGCGCCATGTCGGCCCGGACCCGGACGTCACGAAGCTTATGGGCGCGGGACCAACGGGCGGAACGTTCATGGCGGACGCGGCCGGGCTTGACGTCCTGAAGGGCGCGGACGACGCGCCGGCCACGGTCGTCCTGGCCGAAGGCGTGACGGACTTCTTGACGTTCGCGGTCCACGGACCAGCGGACGCGGCCGTGTTCGGAATACCGGGCGCGAGCAACGCGAAGAAGGCGGCGGGTCCGTGGGCGAAGGGCCGGAAGGTCTACCTGGCGCTGGACGGCGACGCCGCCGGGCGCAAGGCGACGGGCCACCTGGTCGAAGGCGTCAGGCAAGCCGGCGGCGTTCCCTACATCGTGGCGGTCCCTGACGGCCTGGACGTGAACGACCTGGCGCGGGACGCGACGGACCCGATGGAAGTCCTGTTCGGGCTTGTGGACAACGCGAAACCGGCATTGGGCGCGTTCACGCCATTCGCGGACACGGCGACGGCGTTGCGGGCGTCGTGGGACCGCGAACCGGACCCGTGTCCCTGTCCCTGGCCGCCGACCATGAGCGAGTTGGCCAACGGGACGGACCTGGACGGCCTGTATCCCGGGCTGCACGTCGTCACCGGCGGGACCGGAAGCGGAAAGACGGCGTGGGCGCTGGCGTTCGCCTGCCACGCGGCGCGAGAAGGTACGCCGGTCCTGTACGTAACGACCGAGATTGAAGACATACAGCTGGCGGCACGGTTAGTCGCGCTTGAGACGGACGGCCTGTCATGGACCCGCGTCCAGCGGAACGACCTGAGCGACCAGGAACGATACGCGGCCGGTGACGGGCTGGAACGCCTGGTGGCCGCCTTCGGTGGCCGGCTGAACACGTACAACCCGGACCCGGCGTCGCCTGCGGCGTGTTCGGTCGCGGCAATCCGCGAGCAGGTGCGAGACCTGAACCGCATTCACGACGGCCGGCCCGTGCTGGTCGTCGTGGACTACCTGCAAGAGCTACAGGGCGCGACAGGCCACGAACGGGACACACGGGACCGCGTCACGTCCACGGCGGCGGCGTTGCGGAACCTGGCGAAGCCGAAGATGGACCAGGGCTGGCCTGGTGCGGTCGTCCTGGCCCTGTCGTCCGTGTCCCGGGCGTTCTACGGGAACGTCACGGACCCGGACAAGTTGACGTCGGCGTCCGTTCACGAGTTGCGCGGGTCCGCGAAGGAAAGCGGCGGCGTCGAATTCTCCGCGGACACGGCGTTGGCGCTGGTGCTCGAACAGGACACGGACGAGCCGGTGAAACGTGGGAAGGTCGTGGGCCTGAAACAACGCAACGGGCCGGGCGAAGGTATGGCGTGGGAAGTCGTATTTAACGGACCGCGTGGCGCGTGGACGGTGGAACGGTCCGTGCGCCTGCCACGTCCTGAGAAGAAGACAGGGAAGGGCGCGAACACATGACAGGAACGGACGACACACATGGACCGCGTACACATCGCCCGTCTGGCCGATTCGTCCCGGTCGTCGTGGAAGACGCGCCTGCTGAGCTGCGCGGCGTTGTGTCTGTCACGAGTTGGGCGGACGGTATTGAGACGTTCCTACGTCGCCTGGAACGCTCGATAGACGCGGACCCTGACGTGGTCGCGGTCCTGCGCGGCGAGCAACGCGACGGACGCAAGAGTCCGGCACGGGTGAACCTGCGGAAGCGAGTCCTGGACGCAGTCGCGGCCACTGTCCCACAAGGCGAGTACGGGCTACCGGCCATGCCGACGGGTCCGCATTCGCTCGTGCGCGAACTTGGCCACGACGCGCCGGACAGGACATTGGAAAACGCGGTTATGGCGGCCACGCGCCGGAAGGCAGCAGGCGGCGGCGAACGCCTGCGGCAAGTCATACGGAAGAAGCGGGACGAAACGGGAAACCTGTTCCCAGACCCACGGAAGCCGGACCCTTTGCGCGACCTGACGCCGGACGCGCTGGTCTTCGTCGCGGGCTACGTCGCGGCGGCGGCGGCGTGGCACGACGTTAAGCCGGCGTGGATTGAGAAGTGGAAACCAAAGGGCCTGGACCGGGCCATGCCCGTGGCGAGCGACGTGCGTGGGTGGCAGGAAAACGGCGGGCGCATAAAGGCAGCGGCGCACCTGTCCGGGTCGCGGCGCGAGAAGCAAGGCGTGACGATGGAAACCAAACAGTGGCAGGCGGGCTCGCGCTTGGGCGGGACCGGGGCCGGCTACCTGGTCGAAGTCGGCGCCGACACGACGGACGGCACAAAGGTAGACCGGGTCCAGGTCTTCGGTCCCGTGACGAACGACCCGGCGACGGCCGTGCTGAACGCCTGCGGCGACACGCGACAGGTCCACCTACTTCTTGGCATGGTCCGACACGTCCGGCACATGAACACCGGACGCAAGAAGCCGAAGCCGGTGGACATTGTCTTTAAGAGTCCGGTCGACCTGTGTTCGCTCGTGGGCATTCGCAAGCCGGCGAGACACAGACAAAAGGCATATCAGCGGTCGTTGGCCGGGCTGCTGAACCAGGACTGGACAATCCACGGCGGGCGTTACGACGTCGAAGGCTCCATGCTCTTCAAGCAAGCGGTAGCTATCGACACATGGGACGCGGACGGCCTGCCCGTTAAAGGGAAGGTCCAGGTCAACCCGGACGTGCTCGCCTTCGTCGGTGACGCGCTGAAGACCGCAACGCCACTGGACTCTGACGCGATTGACCGGCTGAACGCGGACGAATTGGCGGCGTTTATGGCGGTGCTCTTCCATGCTCGTGACCAGACGGCCCTACTGGCGCGGGCGGACGACGCCGGCAAGCCGTTGGACGTGACGGTCCACGCGGACGAGCTGGCGAAGGGCGCAAGGTGCGCGAACGCCCACACACCTATTCGCGGCCGGCGACAGTTGGCGGACCGCCTGGCGCGGGCCGTGGGCAAGGGCTTCTTGGACGACGCGAACCTGGACGGGGACACGGTGACGGTCCGGCTGAAGAAGGACCGCGAGTCCACGCGGACCATGCTGGACATCGGGCGGAGACACCTTCAGCTGAAGGCGAAGGCGGCGGCAAAAGGCGGGACACATGACGAAGAAGGCACGCAAGAAACGGCGACCGGATGAACTGGACCCGGTCCAGGTCGCAAAGACCATGCTCGAGCTTGAGAAGGAATCCGCGAACGCGACGACGACGGAAGAAGACGGGCCACTGGAAGTCCTGGTGGACGACATGAAACCCATACAGGAACGGACGGCGGCCCTACTCGCGCAAGGGCTGAAGGTCGCGGAAGTGGCGCGGCGCCTGCAAGTGGACAGGTCCACAATCCACCGATGGACCCGCGAAGACCCGGGCTTCTCACGGCGTGTCGGTGACGAGCTGGCCCGGGCGCTGGACGACGTGCGGGACGTGGCGCGGGCGTCCTACGTGGCGGCCCTGGACTATCTACGGGACAAGTTGGACGGCGGCCTGTCCGGCCCTGTGGGCGTGCAAGCGGCCGGGCTGCTGCTGAAGTACGCGGCGCCGGTCGTCCAGGTGGACGAAGCCGTGGCGGAAGCGGCCGTGAACCCGGACGGGACGGCCGTGGCGCGAGCTCGTGGCCGGCGAGCCGTGGCGGCGTGCGACCAGGCGGCCGGTCAAGTCGTGGCCGGCGCGGACTGAACCCGGTCCCTGCGCCGGGCCGCGTCAGAATGCCACACAAAGGGCGGGGCCTGGTGGGTGTTCGGACGCTCAATCGTGGCGTCCTGGCCCGTCCGTTCGGACGCCAAACTGCTGCGTTCGGACGCCAAACTGCTGCGTTCGGACGCCAAACTGCTGCGTTCGGACGCCA
>CAZEKB010000194.1:0-7788 GCA_964512225.1 uncultured Rickettsiales bacterium
CCCTCCGCCGGGGGGGGCTCGCGCGCCTGGCGGGGTGGGCGGGGGGGCTGGGCGGGCGGGGGCCGCGCGGGGGGGCGGGGGGGCGGGGCGCGGGGGGGGGCGGGGCCCCCGGCCGCGGGGGCGCGGCCCGACCGGGCGGGGAGCTCAGGACCGGGTGACGCCCTTGGGGGAGACCGAGAAGCCGTCGACCTCCGCCGAGGCCTTGCGGATCGCGTCGATCGGCTGTCCGGCGACGGACCAGCTCCGGTCCGCGAGGCTGCCCAGCAGCGCCGACTTCACCCGGTTGCTCTCCTCTTCGGGCAGCACCAGCCGCGCGAGCAGCGCGGGGCCGCTGCGGTCGTCGCCCTTGGCCCCCAGGGTGTTGGCGGCGGCGAAGCGCACGCTCTCGTCGTAGTCGTCCAGGAACGGGATCACGGCGTCCGTGATGCGATCGTCGTCGAACTCGGCGATCAGCTGCAGGAGGTGGACCTTCTTGACGGAGTGGAAGCTGACCCCGGCCCCCTCCTTGTGGAGGACGCGGATGATCTCGCCCACCACCGTCTCCGTCTCCGCGACGCGCCGCATCACCTGCAGGGGCCACGTGACGTTGGCGGAGCGATCGAGGTGCTCGGAGATGAACGGGAGCACCCGGCTCCCCTTCTCGGCGAGTACGTCCGCCAGGAACTCCTTCTCGGCGCGGTCCTCACGCTCCTTGTCGGCCTTGAGGTCCCACCGGCGGAACACGGCCCGCAGCGACTCGTCCGTGTCCATGTCGCACAGCGACTGAATCGCGAACATCCGGTCCTCGTGCTGCATGTTCTTGGAGACCACCTTCGTGACCAGCCGATCGAACGACCGACGGCGACGGCCTTCGGAGTCGAAGGGGTTGATCGCGTCCGCGATCGCGGCGAATCGCTCCTTGATGTCGAAACTGATCGCCATTTTTTCCGATCCTCTCCGGTGGGCCTGCCGCCAGGAGGGCTCGGGTGGACCCGGTTTCCCGCGCGGAGGGTTCGCTATTTTGGGCATCGATCCGGTCCTGGCAAGGGTCGGCTCGACCGCAGGGAGAAAGAAACGGCCCGAGGACGGGCACAAGAGCCCCCAAACGCGTTGCTGCGCCCCTTCGGGCGTGGTAGAGAGGGGGCGAAGATCCAGGTCCCTCGACCGCGGGATTTCAGTCGGAGATCGACGATGACGCAGTACTTCAGTGGAAACGGCACGCTCCAGCGGCTCTCGCGCACCGCGGGCGCGGTGGTGCTCGGCGCCGGTTTCCTCGCCACCACGCAGTGTCAGGACGAGACGGTCGTCGCCGTCCATCCCGGTGACCCGCTCGCGGTCATCTCCAGCGTGGGGGCCACGGCCCCCGAAGAGGGCGAGCCCGGCGGCCTGGCGGACGAAGACCGCTTCATCGAGCTGGGGGACAGCGTGACCCTCAGCGGCCACCTCTCGGAGCTCGGGGCGAACGTCAGCGGGGTCGACCTCCTCTACTTCTGGGAGATCGAGTCCAAGCCCTTCGAGTCCGACCTCGTGGACGAGTCGCTGCTCACCGGCGAGGCCGTGGGGGACGACGACGACTCCGCGAGCACCGGCGACGACGACGACGTCGAGATCGACCTCGGCGACGCCACGACTCACGTCGAGGTGGTCCTGACCCCGGACGTCGAGGGCCTCTACGGCATCACGCTGCAGGTGTCCGACGGCGAGCGCACCTCCGACCTCGACCACGCCGTGGTGCAGGTGGGCGGCGACAACCTCTGCCCCACCGCCGACGCGGGCTCCGACGTCGTGGCCCAGACGGGCATCCCCGCCCGGCTCGACGGCTCCGGCTCCGCGGACCCGGACATCGAGGTCCGCGATCCCCAGGTCCTCGAGTACCTCTGGCACCTGAGCCTGATCCCGGGCGACTCCGCGCTCACCGACGCCGACATCTACGGCCAGGGCACGGACGAGCCGTACATCATCGCGGACGTCCCCGGCACGTTCATCGTGCAGCTGATCGTCAACGACGGCTCCTGCAGCTCGCTGCCGGACTACGTGACCGTGCAGGCCACGAACGGCAACGCACCGCCGGTCGCCGACGCGGGCCAGTCCGTCATCCTGACCCCCTGCGCCGCGAGCCAGGTCACCCTGGACGGCACGGCGTCGTACGACCCGGAGGGGCAGCAGCTCAACTACGAGTGGACCTTCACCAGCGTCCCGACGGGCTCGAGCGTCTCCGACGCGAACCTGCAGGGCCGCTTCTCGGCGACCCCCCGCTTCAACTGGGACCTCCCCGGGGTGTACACGCTGCAGCTCAACGTCGACGACGGCGAGGTCGGGTCTCCCCCGGACTACGTCGCGGTCTCCAGCGTCCCGACGCTCCCGAACGAGGGTCCCACGGCCGTCGCCAGCGAAGACGAGACGATGAACGCCACCGCGTCGTGCTCGACCACGAACTACGTGTGCAGCTGCTCCCCGTGCGGCTCCCGCAGCACCACGGTCGAGGCCTTCGGATCGTCCGACCCGGAGCAGGACCCGCTCAACTACATCTGGACCGTCCAGTCCGGTCCCGGGACGATCCTGGGGGCCGAGTCGATCGAAGCGGAGGTCACGATCCCCGAGCTCGGGACCAGCTGCGGCTCGACGTCGTCGACCACAACCGTCATCGACTTGACCGTCTACGACTGCCGAGGGGCGGACGAAGACACGGTCAGCATCACCTTCACCTGCGCCGGTTGATTTGGGGTATCCGATGTCCACGACACGACTCTTGAAGAGCCTGGCGCTCGCCGCCCCGGTGGTCGCGCTCTCGCTCCTGGTGGCCAACTGCACCCAGCCGGTCAGCTACGACTACCTGTTCGACCAGGCGCAGAACAACACCACGCCGATCGCTCGCGCGGGCGCCGACCAGGAGATCCCGGTCGGCAGCGAGGCCGTCCTCAACGGGACGGGCAGCTACGACCCCGACGACGAGGAGATCGAGTTCCACTGGCGTCTGCACGAGAAGCCCGCGGACAGCGAGCTCCCCGAGACGACCGTGAACGACGACGGCGACGTCGACGGCGGGCCGTTCTCGATCAACAACGACCGCAACGCGGTCATCTCGTCCTTCGTGCCGGACGTCGAGGGGGTCTACACGTTCGGCCTGGTCGTATCCGACGCCGCGGGCGCCCTTTCCGACAGCGACTTCGTGGTCTACACGGTCGCGTCGTCCCTCGATCTGCCGGTGGCGGACGCGGGCCCCAACCAGTCGACGTTCGAGGGCACCGAGGTGTGCCTCGACGGCTCCAACTCGCACGACCCCGCCCAGCGCGAGCTCGTCTTCCAGTGGGAGATCGTGAGCGTCCCCGAGCTCTCCCTCGTGCAGACGAGCGACCTCACGGCGACCGAGGACGGGCGCGCTTGCTTCACGCCCGACGCTCCGGGCTCCTACACCGTCTCGCTGGTGGTGGAGAACGGCATCGTCGAGTCGGATCCCGACTTCGCGTTCGTGGCCGTGGGCTCGACCAACCAGGGCCCGACGGCCATCGCCGACCTGATCTCGGCGTACTCCTGCGACTTCGTGGCCCTCTCGGGCGGGGGCTCGACGGACCCCGAGGGCGACCCCCTCAACTACAACTGGGACATGCTCCGCGCCCCGAACGGGAGCGTCGTGCCCCTCGGCCCATCCGCCTTCGACGACAACGCGCTGCAGGACCCGACCTTCTACGCCGACAAGAAGGGCACGTACACGGTGCAGCTGGTCGTCAACGACGGGGAGAGCTACTCCGCGCCGGTGTTCCTCGAGTTCGACCTCACCGAGAACAGCCTGACGAACGACCCGCCGGACGTGACCGTCACGCCCGACACCTACTTCTCGGATACGCGGAGCACCTGCAACTTCGACGCGTACAACAACTGCCTGAACTGCCCGTCGTGCAGCAACGTCGTCTTCGAACTGCACGCCGAAGGGTCGACGGACCCCGACGGCGACGCCTTCGACGTCAGCTGGGCGATCGTCTCCGGCCCCAGCGGCTCGCAGCTGTCCGAGGCGGGCCCCTCCGAGGACGACGGCAACGACGAGGAACTCCCGATCGAGGGGTGGGACGCCGACCTGACGGTCCCGGGCCCCGCGGGCTCGTGCTCGTCGAACCTCACCACCCACACCGTCCAGGTCCAGGCCAGCGCCACGGACTGCGACGGTGACGTGGGTACGGCGCTGTTCACGGTGGTCTACGACTGCATCGCGAACTGACCCGGCCGAGCGGCTCTCCAGGCGGGCGCGTCTCTTCGGAGATCGCGCTCGTCCTGCTTGGGACCCTCCTGATCGCCGACCTCGGCTGCGGGGCCGACGGGCACCGCCCCCCGACCCCGGAGCGGCTGCGCCTGCTCTCGAACCAGCCGGTCCCGCCCCCGCCCCTCCCCGCGCGTGACCCGCGCGCCGCCCGCGGGTTCCTGCTGGACGCGCCGGCGGTCACTGTCGGGCCCGACGGACTGCGACTGTTCAGCCCCGTCGACGGCGAGCTCGAAGGCGGGCGGGAGGTGGTGTGGGCGACGGACTCGGGTCGCGTCGAGCCGCTCCCCGACGCCCCCAGCCGCGCCGTCCTCGTCCCCGACGCGCTCGCCGACGCGAACGTCGAGGCGCGGCTCGAGCTCCGGGGGCGCGTGCTCGCGCGGACGATCTGGACGGTGCCCGGCCTCCCCGCGCCCCGGGCAGCCGTCGTCGCGGGCCGGGTGCACGTCGCCGAAGCGGGGGAGATCGAGTGGTGGGGGAGCGCGCCCCCGCGGCTCCCCGACGGCACCTACCGAGCCGACGCCCCGCTGGTCGGGCTGCGCGCCCGCCGCGGGGAGCGAACGTCCCCCTGGACGTGGCTGTCGGGCGGGCTGCCCGGGCCCGCGGGCGCGGTCGACGTCCCCCTCCCCGCCGACGGCTGCGCGGACCCGACATTCCCCCGACGCGGGGGCGGCGACCACTTCGGCTGCACCGAAGAGGGACGGCTGGACCGGGTGCTGCGGGCCGGTCGACGGGCCGTCCACCCGCTGCCCGAGGAGGCCCGTCCCCGCGCGAGCCGGTCGATCGCCGCCCCCGGCGCGCTCGTATGGGTCGACGCCGACGTCGGCCGGTGGACCTCCGAGCTGGAGGTGTACCCGCTGCACGGGGGACGACTCGTCGGGCGCCCGGCGGCCGACAGCGAGCGCACCGTCTTCGCGCGGGCCGACCGGATCGAGGTCATGGAGCGGGGCACGTCGCGGCGCACCCAGATCCCCGCCACGCCCCTCGACGGGGCTTCCGTCGTCGCGGTGGACGACGACCGGCTCGCGTGGATCGAGGGGACGACCGCGCACGGCGCTCTCCGGCTCCGCCGGCTGGACCTGCACAGGGACGGCACGATCGCCCGGGGCAAGGACCTGAGGGCGCCGACCCTCCGCGGCGGACGAGCGCTCTTCATCGACGACGGCCGCCCCCGCGCGCTGCCGCTCCGGGGCGGCGTCGACCGCACATGGCCGCTCGCGGCGGACGCGGACGGGTCCACCGCCGTGCTCGACGACTGGTGGATCGTCGGCGTGCGCGGCGGGGACGATCCCGGCGATCTCTGGGCGATCCACCTCCCCTCGGGCGTGGCCGCTCCGTGGCTCGTCGGGCCCGGAGCGCAGAGCCCTCGGGGCGCGGGCGCGGGCGCGGTCACGTGGCGAGACGGCGACGGCGCGCCCCGACTGCGCACGGTCGAGGCGCCGGTGCGCGTCTTCGAAGAGGACGGCAGCGCCCGGACGACCGGCGGGGGCCGAGCGCTCACCGGGGGACACGGGGGCAGCCGGATCCGCCTCGATGCGGGGGAGACGCTGCGCCTCACGCTGCCCCACGTGGACCCCGCGAGCTCCCTCGCCTGCTTCCGAGAGGCCGGGGCGGGCACGATCACCCTGCAGCGGAGCGGGCGCACGATCGAGGTGCCGCTCCCGGCCCCCGAACCCGCGGCGACGCCCGCGTGGTATCCCCTGCCGAAGATGCGCGGCGACGTGGGCGACCCCCTCGTGATCGAGTTCCGAGGAGGGCGCGGCGGCCTCGACGTGGACGCCGTGCGCGTCGCGCCGCGGGACGGAGGAGCACGATGAGGGGGCGGGTTCTCCTCGCCGTCGTGGTGGTTTGGGGGCTCTGCGTGCTCGCCGCCCTGCCGGGCGGGGCGCGACCCACGCACCTCGCGTTCGGCTGGCTGCGCACGACGGGGCTCGACTTCGCGGTCCCGCTCGCCTGGTGGATCGCCGCTTGGGGGATCGGCAGCCCGCTTCGCCGTCGACTCGCGCCGCGGCTCGCCGATCCGGCGAGCGCCGCCCTGCTCGCGGCGGGGCTCGGGTGGGCCGTCGTGCAGGTCTGCGCCGAGCTGCTGGGCCTCGGGGGCTGGTTCAGCCCCGGCCCCGCCGCCGTGCTGCTCGCCGGAGGCCTCGCCGCGGCGGGTCGAGAGGCGGCGAGACGCGGACCATCGACCGCCCCGCCCGCGCCGTGGACCTTCGCCGCGGGCGCCGGCTGGGCGCTGTTCGCGGCGGCCCTCGCGCCCGCGCTCCTGTCGGTGGGGGCCCCCCCGCTGGGACCGGACGAGGCCCTGTACCACATGCGGTTCGTGGACCACCTGGTCTCGAACGGGACCTGGGTGGCGCACGCGGGGGACTCCGAAGGCGGCTTCGCCCAGGGCCTGCACTCGATGCTCGGGCTCTCGGTCGCCCTCGCCGGCGACGGAGCCGCCCGGCCCTTCGGCTTCCTCTTCGCGCTCGCGGCGCTCGTCGTCGGCCACCGCGTGGCCTTCGCCGCGGCGGGGGCGACCGCGGCGGCGCTGTACCTGCCCCTCGCGGTCGGGGCGGCGACGGTCGTCCGCTCGGCTCCGGCCGTCTCCACGGACTTCCCGGTCGGCTTCTACGTCGGCCTCGCGGTGCTGGTCGCCCTGGCGCGGATCCGGGCCCCGGGGGCGGGCCCGAGCGTGTGGCTCCTCGGCCTCCTGGGGGGCGCCGCGCTGTCGATCAAGTACACGACGCCCCTGTACTTCGCCCCGGCCTACGTCGTGGTCGGGATCGCGCTCCTGGGTCGCGGCGCGAACGGCCGACCGGCGCTCGGGCGCCTCCTCGCCGCCGCGGTCCTGCCGGTGCTGTTCGCGCTGCCGTGGCTCGTCCGCAACGCGATCGCCTACGGCCACCCGCTGCACCCGATCCTGGGCATGGACGTGCCGGGCGATCCCGCGGCCTGGGTCTTCAACTTCACCGCCAACTACGGCGCAGGCAGCGGCCTCGAGGCGTTCGTCGCCACCCCGTGGGAGCTCTTCACCCTGGGGCGGGAGTTCGACCGACGCCTGTTCCTCGGCCGCCTCAACGCCTGGCCGCTGCTCGCCCTCCCGCTGATCGTCCTCGCCGCCGCCCGCTCCCGGGAGGCGCGGGTCCTGGCCCTCGTCTCCCTCCTCGGGTTTCTGGGCTGGGCCGGAGCGCTGCGACGGGTCGTGTACCTGCTGCCGCTGTGGCCGACGATCGCAGCGCTCACCGCCGTCGGCCTCACCGAAGGCGTGGACCGCCTGCCCGCGGCCCGTCGTCGCGCGGCCGTGGCGGCCCTCCTGATCGCGCTGGGGGTCGGCGCGCTCGTGGAGACCGCGTCGCCCGCGGTGGCCGCCGCGGGCGCCGCCGCCGGCGCCCCCCGGGGGGGGGGCGGGGGGCCGCCCCGGCGGCCCCCCCCCCCCCCCCCCGCCCCCGCCGCGTCGGGGGGGTATTTTAGGGCGTATTATTCCAAAATCCCTGTTTGGGGTCTCCTGCTGGGGTTATTATATATGTGTGTGGCAGTGTGCCTACAAGAACATTGTAAAGGAAAGCAAACATCCT
>CAZEKB010000195.1:0-7767 GCA_964512225.1 uncultured Rickettsiales bacterium
TGCCGTTGTGCCGGGACTCCGCGAAGAAGTGGCAGTCCGGGGTGCGCGTCATGTTCAGACACGCGCCCATGTCGGCGATCATCTTGCTGTTGTACCAATCGGCGCTCTCGCAGACGTCCGTCTGCTCGCCCCAGATCTCGGGGAACGCCGTGGGCAGGTCGCAGTACCAGTCGTAGAAGCTGAGGTTGATGCCGCCGAACAGCTGCAGGAACCGCCCGCCCGCGGCGTAGCTCAGCATCGACATGGCCGGGATCGGCGCGAAGCCGACCACGCGGTCCGGACCGTAGTCGCGAGCCGTGCGGATGTTCGCCACCGCCATCAGCTCCAGGACCTCGTCCCAGTGGGCGCGTCGGAAGCCGCCCTTGCCGCGCGCGGTCTGGTAGGCCGTGCGGGCGTTCTTGTCGGCCTGCAGGGCCTCCCACGCCTTCATGGGATCGCCGCCCATGTTGGCCTTCTTGGCGCGGTACGCGTCGAGCAGCGCGCTGCGGATCAGCGGGTACTTGATGCGCAGCGGGCTGTAGAGGTACCAGGAGTACGAGATCCCGCGCTGGCAGCCTCGGGGCTCGTACGGAGGCAGCGAGTCCTCGAGCAGCGGGTAGTCCAGCTGCTGGGTCTCCCAGACGACGATCCCGTCCTTGACGTGGACCTGCCAGGAGCAGCCGCCCGTGCAGTTCACGCCGTGCGTGCTGCGGACGATCCGGTCGTGCTGGAAGCGGTTCCGATAGAACTCCTCCCACTTCCGGGTCTGCGGGGAGATGATGTCTTGAATCCAACCCATCTTGTTTGCCGTTCCGTTGTGCTTTTGAGCGCTGGGTGTCCCGACGCCTAGATGGACTTGACCTGGCGGTCGTAGATGTCCTGGTTCACGGAGCCGCGCTTACGGCCCCGCCAGAGCAAGGAGTAGAAGAAGAGGAGGAAGACGGTGCCGAGCACGCCGCTGAGGGCGAGCTTGATGCCGGTGTCCCGGGGCATGTGGTTCTTCTGGTCGATGCTGACCTTCTGGAGGAAGCCGACGAGCGCGGCGACTTCGTCTTCCTCGAGGGGCCGGTCCTTGTAGGCGGCCTGCATGACCGGGAAGGGGGGGGCACCGAGGATGGCGCGCACGCCGTTGCCGCCGAGGCGGCCGAACACGGTGGTGAGTTCGCGGGCGAGGATGCCGCCGCCGATGATCGCGTCGTTGGTGACGTCGTGGCAGGACACGCACGAGGGTCCGCTGTTGCTCAGCCGCGCGGTCCCCGTGAAGAGGTCCTGGCCCCGCTGAATCTCTTCGGCGGTGGGCGCGGGCGCGGGCTCCGGGGTGGCCTCCGGAGTCGCCTCGGCGGCGGGCTCGCCCGCGGGGGGGGCGGCCGCGGCGGTCTTCGCGGCGATGTGGGCGAGGATCGAGTCGACCTCCGCCGGGCTCAGCGGCTGATCCGGCATCGGCATCTTCATGAACTCTTCGAAGAGCGCGACCGCCGTCTCGTCGCCCGCATCGATCATCGCCTTGGACTTCGGAATGAACTTGTGCAGCCACTCCTTGGTCCGGCGTTCGTTGACGCCCGCGAGGTCGGGGCCGACCAGCTTGCCGCCGCCGATGGTGTGGCACGCGACGCAGGTCGTCGTGAAGAGCTCTTCTCCCGTCTTGGCCTGCGCCTCGCTCGGAGGCACGACCATCGCGAACAGGGCCAAGACGGCCGCGCCGGTGGAGAAGATTCGGGATCCCGTGAGGCTGTGACGCATGGCCTTCCTGCTCCTGGCCGCCACCGGTTCCGTGAGCAGCCTCTGCGGGTATAGAGCCGGGCGCTTACAGGCCACTTACGGACGCGGGATCTCTGCGAAGAAAGACGACGCGATCCGGGTCGTCGGATCGCGTCGAGTACTAGACTCTCGCCCCGAAAGGAGGAGGCGCCGTGTCCCCCGAGCTGCCCCTGCACGTCGCGCTGGTGCACGTACCCCTCGGGGGGTCGGTCCTCGTGCCGCTCATCGTCGCGGTCCTCCTGATCGTCCCCCGCGACGATCGTCGGACCTGGTGGGTCGCGGTGCTTCTCCAGGCGGCCGTCGTCGTGGGCGGCTTCGTGGCGGCGGCCACGGGCGAGGATCAGGCCCTCGCGGTCCAGTTCCTGGTGGACGCGGCGCCGATCGAAGCCCACGAGGACGCGGGCCACGTATTCCTCGCGGCCTCCGCGGCGGTGCTCGCGGCCCTGGCCGTCGGGGCGGCGGGCCGTACCGCCGTCCGCCGTCGCCGGGCCGCGGCCGCGGCGTTGATCCTGGGGCTCCTGGCCGCGGGGCTCGGGATTCGAGCGGGGCACCTCGGCGGGGAGCTCGTCTTCGTTCACGGCGCCGTGCGCGCGCACGAGTCGGCGGGGGTCCCCCCCTCGGCGCCGTGATCGGGATTGTCGGCCGGCCCGCCGCGTGCAAGGAACCCCGGTGAGTTCACCGCAGCGCAAGCAGAGAGGCGTCGCACGATGCAGACCACCCCCAAGAAGTACGAACTGGTCGAGGCCTCCTGCGCCTTCTGGTTCCGCGACGACGAGAAGAAGCGCAGTCCGTTCCCCGAGGGGATTCGGCCCCAGCTCAAGCGGCGTGCCCAGCGCGAGTACGTCCTGTGGCTGCGCAACCTGACCGACTCGGATCGCGCCGAGGTCGACGACGACGAGCTCGTGGGCGTCTTCGAGCAGCTGCTCTTCCGGGAGGCGCTGAAGATCGTCGGGGAGGACGACACCGACCTCCTGCTCACGATCCACTACCCCTTCATGCCCCGCATCGGCGACGCCGTGAACGACGCCGAGCACGGCCCCAGCCGGGTGGTGCGTCGGGAGCTGAAGCAGGGCGAGGAGGCCCGGCTCGAGATGATCCTGTTCCTCGAGACCGAGGCGGCGAACGAGCCCTGGCAGACCGAGTTCGCGATCCAGGCGTAGCGCCCGGGCCTCGCTTCCGGGCTCCTAGAACTCGGCCTGGAGCGCGTCCAGCTCCTCCTCGGTGAGGAGCTTGTGGGCGAGGGAGAAGAGGACTTCGTCCTCGCGGAAGATGTGCAGCCGCAGGATCTCCACGAGGGCCCTGCCCTGGCGAATCCCGGCCTCGATGACCATGCGCTGGGACGCTCGGTCGGGCAGGTGGCCGGCGATCCCGAAGAAGTTCAGCATCACCGCCGACAGCTGCACGATGTGCAGGTGATCCGCGCGCAGGATGTCGATCCCGGTCGTCGCTTCGTCGGTGCGGCTGTGCTCGCCGGCCTCCTTGAGCTTCTGCGCCATGATCGGGAAGAACACCTCTTCCTCGCGGCGGTTGTGGGGCAACACCTCGGTCTCGATGCACTGGAAGAACGCTCCGAGGGCCTGGTCCGCGGCTCGGCTCGGCCCGCGCTCCTGCACGCGCGCGAGCGTCTGTTCGACCTTGTCCAGCTCCGCGACGAACTTGCGGTGCTCGTCGTGGAAGGCCCGGAGGAAGGGGTGCAGATCCTCCGGGGGCACGGACAGACCCTCACCCGGCGGCGCGTAGGCGTCCGGGGGGCTGAAGGGTGACGCCTCGGGCGGGCATCCGCCGTTCTGCTTCTTCGCTTCTTCGCGGGCCTTGCGACCGAGGGGGATCAGCTCCATGGATTCGAACCTCCGGGGGTGTGCGATCCGGAAGCGCACCCGTGGGGGGACACACAGCAAGAACCGCGCCCAGGTTCGAAATCGCTCTTCGAGGGCTCCGGGGTCGGCCGCGCTGTGCGATACGGCACAGGGCGTCCTGTGCCTCGTGCCACGAACGCGTGGTCAGCCGGGGGCGACGTCCCCGTCGGCCTGCTCGGCCTCCCAGGCGGCCTCCTCTTCGGCCCGCAGTCGGGCGCGGCGGAGGTCCCGGAACACGGCATAGAACCGGAAGGCGGCGGCGGCGAACAGCACGTACGCGACGATCGGGCGGGACGCCAGGAACGTGCCCGCGATGAACAGCAGGAGGACGGTGGTGACGAGCCCGATCGCGGCCTGGGTGCCCGGTCCCCGCACTACGCGGCGCAATCTCATCCGACTGGTACCCTCCGCGCCATGCTGTCCGTATCCGTCGTGATGTTCGCATACAACGAGGCAGAGAATGTCGAGGCGTGCGCGGCCGAGGCCCTCGAGTTCCTGCGCTCGGCGACCGCGGATCACGAGCTCGTCTTCGTATCCGACGGGTCCACGGACGACACGGCCGAGGTGGCCCGTGCCTTCGCCGCCCGCCAGGCCGAGGGGGAGATGAAGGTCATCGCGTACACCCCCAACCGGGGGATCGGCGGGGCGCTCAAGGCGGGGTTCGCGGAGACGACGAAGGACTGGGTGACGCTGCTGCCGTGCGACGGTCAGGTCCCGCCCGAGGGCCTCAAGAACATGTTCGACGTGGTCCAGGGGGACGACGCCGTCGACATCGTCACGTGCCACTTCCCCCACCGGTTCCAGGAGGCCGACAACCTCTACCGCAAGGTCCTGAGTCGCGGCCTGCGGGTGCTGATGTGGGTGACGACCGGCGTGAACCGGAAGCTGGACGGTGCCTACCTCCTGCGCCGCGAGGACCTCCGTCGGCTCACGCTGAGGTCGGATACGTTCTTCCTGAACCTCGAGCTCCCCATCCGGGGGATCCGCGCCGGGCTGCGGCCGGGGGCGGCGACGATGCACATCCGTCCGCGGATGGCGGGCGAGTCGAAGGTCGCGAACTTCTCGCGGATGGGGTCCGTCCTGGAGGATCTCGTGCGCCTCGGGGTGGAGCTGCGGCTCCGACGAGGTCCGTCCCTGCGATGACCGATCGCAACCTGACGCGCCACCTCGGGGCGGTGTCGGCGGACGATCGAGCGCGCGTCCTCGGCCATCGGGCGGCGTGCCTGTGGTTCACGGGTCTGTCGGGCTCGGGGAAGTCGACGCTGGCGAGGGCGGTCGAGGAGAAGCTGGTGTCGCGCGGGCTGCTCGCCTACGTGCTCGACGGCGACAACGTGCGTCTGGGGCTGAACCGGGACCTGGGCTTCGCCCCCGCCGATCGCGCGGAGAACATCCGACGCATCGGCGAGGTGGCGGCGCTGTTCGTCGACGCGGGCGTGATCGTGCTGGCCGCGTTCATCAGCCCCTACCGGGCGGACCGCGCGGCCGCGCGGGCGGCCGTGGGCGACGCGTTCATCGAGGTCCACGTCGCCGCGTCGCTCGCCGTGTGCGAGTCGCGGGATCCGAAGGGTCTGTACGCGCGAGCGCGAGCGGGCGACATCCCGGGGTTCACCGGCGTGGACGCCCCCTACGAGGCGCCGGACGATCCCGAGGTGCGGGTCGACACCGGCGCGCTGTCCTTGAGCGCCGCCGCCGACGTGGTGGTCGACGCCCTCGAGCGTCGGGGCCTGCTCCGGGCGGGCTCTTCGACCTGACCGGAGCGCCCCGCTCCCGCCGCTGACCCCCCCGGCTCGCCCTCGCCGGCCGTCATCGGGACCGACGTCGGTCGACCCGGTCGAGCTCCCGCTTCGCCCGCTCCCCCACCGCGTCGGGGCGGGTCGCGTGGCGGGCGAGCTCGGACCTCGCCACGTCGTCCCCCTCCCGCGCCGCGCGGGCGAGCGTCCAGAGGATGGTCGCGGCGGGGGTCCCCCGGACCTCGGTGATGTCGTCCATGGCGGCCGACAGCGCGGGCCAGGCCGCCGGGGTCCGGTGGTGCTGGAAGTACTTCGCGATGCGCTCCAGGTGGGGTGCGCCGGGGCGGGCCATGTCGATCAGGGCGGCGTCGGCCGCGGGCAGCCCGAGGCGGGTCAGCGCGCGGACCGCGCGGTCGGCCACGTCCTGGTGCTCGAAGGCGGCGATCCGCGCCAGGGGGGGCACGGCGTCGGGGCCGCCCAGGTCCTTGAGCCACTGGATCACGACGGAGGTCACGGTGGGCACGGGGCCCTCCGGGGCGGCGCCCGGGTCGACGATGCGCGTGGCCACCGCGATGACGGCCTCGAGCAGCTCCGGCGACTCGGCCCGCTCCAGGACCCACAGCAGCTCGAGGTCCCGCGGCGTGCCTTCGTCCAGCAGCTGCAGGACGACGTCGTGGGCCGCGGGCAGCAGGGAGGCCAGCGCGGGCACGGCCATGCGGCCCGTCCACTCGTCGGGGCCGCGGATGAGGTCGGCGAGGCGCGGCGCGGCCGAGGCACCGACGGCGCGCGCGACCGCGTCGAGGACCGTCGCCTGGTGCGCGGGGACCGTGTAGCGCCCGAGGACGGTCCACAGGGGGACCGTCGCCCGCTCCCCGAGCCCCTCCGGAAGCTGGGCCACGGCCACGAGGTCGTGGGGTGTCCCGGCCTCCAGGGCGGCGAGCAGGGCGTCGATCCCGGGATCGGCCCGCAGCAGCAGGGCGGCGGCGAGGTGCGCGACCTCCACCCGGGACCGCGCGCCCGGCAGGGCGGCCGCCAGCGGGGCGACGGCGTTCGACGACGACGAGTGCCGCAGCGCCTCGGCCGCAGCCGCCCTCGTGCTCGCGTTCTCCCCGGCCAGGAGCTCGATCCAGCGCGGCTCGAGCTCGGGGTGCAGGCCGGCCGCGCGGACGAGCCCGCGCCTCGCCCCGGCGGCGGCGTACCGATCGCCCGAGGTGGCTGCGGCCACCAGGAGGTCGACGCAGTCCGCGCCGTCGAAGTCGGGCAGGTGTGCGAGCGCGAACGTCGCGTCGCCCTTCTCCCCGGTCGCGGCCTGCTCCTGGATGAGGAGGACGGCGGCGGGCTCGGAGGGGCCCAGCGCGGCCGCGGCGCGCAGGCGCACGGCCACCGACGCGGAGTCGTCGCGCAGGATCGTCGCGAGCATCCGGGCGGTCCCGGGGTCGCGCGGCAGGAGCGTGAGGAGGTCCAGGGGGACGAGGCGGTCGTCCCCGTCGGCGTCGGCGAGGCGGGCGTGCAGGAGGTCCCTCGTGACCTCGCCCACGGAGCCGTCGATCAGGGAGACGACGCGGGTCCGTCGTCGGGCCAGGGCCCGGGCCTCGGCGGAGCCCTCGGGGGGTTCGGGGGCGCCCCCGCCGAAGAAGGACGCGGAGCCCATCCCGCCGAGCCCGCGGGCCCCTTCCCCGGGCCCTGCGGCGACGAGCACCACGGACATGCGGGCGGGGTCGACCCACCAGTCCCGCCGCCACCAGGTGGACGACGCGCTGCGGGCGAATCGGGAGCGAACCTCGGCGTCGAAGACGTCCTCCATGGTGGTGGAGACGGTCAGGACGCCGTCCGAGTCCACGAAGAGGACGGCTTCGCTCCG
Organism: uncultured Rickettsiales bacterium; assembly: GCA_964512225.1. GTDB lineage: Bacteria > Myxococcota_A > UBA796 > UBA9615 > UBA9615 > CAZEKB01. Next base: position 7,185 of record CAZEKB010000195.1, read on the forward strand.
CCCCGCCCCGGGCCCGTAGTGATCCAGGAGCACGACGCCCCGGCCGCCGTCGAGCACCCGGGCCGTGCCCGGGGCCGACGGGAGGTCGGTGACGAACAGCTCGCGCCCGCTCGCGCCGTCGTTCAGTCGCAGGCAGGCGCCCGGCCGCTTCTTGCGGATGGTGCTGGGGCGCCCGTCCTCGGTGGTCGTGACGACGGTGCCGTCGCTCCCGTCGCAGCTGCGCATCCCCCGCTCGGGCGGGGTGATCACGGCCTGCAGCCCGCCGTCGGGGCTGGTGTAGGTCCTTCGACCCACCGGTCGCCACGTGTCGGCCCGGGCGACGTCGGCCATGCAGGAGGAGACGACCAGGAGAGCGACCAGGAAGCGAGACATGCCCGATCAGACCGAGCGCCCGCGTGCGGGTTCCCGACGGTCCTCGGTGACGTCGCCCCGCCCACGTCGCGGCGTTGATCGCTTCCGGGGGTCCATGTGGCCCGGGAGAGCGCTCGCCCGAGGTCGAGGTAAGCCCGGGCTGGGATTGCGGCAGGAAGTCGGGTGCTTCGGCGGGGTGTTGGAAGCTCCACGAACCCGGGGCGAACGGCGC
>CAZEKB010000196.1:0-7756 GCA_964512225.1 uncultured Rickettsiales bacterium
CCGACGACGACGACGCGACCGACGACGACGACGCGACCGACGACGACGACGCCGCTCCCCCCTGCGCCCTCGGCGACCTCGTGACGGGCGCGACGATCGACGCTCACGGCTACGAGATGCGGTGCGTCGTACCCGAAACCGAGCCGTTCCTCATGGGCAGCCCCTCGAGCCGCAACCCGCGCGACGACGACGAGGAGCAGCACGAGGTGACCCTCACCCGTCGCTACGCGCTCGGCACGCTCGAGGTGAATAACGCGTTCTACGAGGCCATCACCACGCTGACGCCGTCCAATTGCGACTACGGCTGCGGCGCCGGCAACCCCGCCCAGCAGGTCCGCTGGGACCTCGCTCTGGAGTTCCTCAACACCCTGTCCGACCTCGACGGCCTCGACCGGGTCTACACGATCACGGAGACCGACCTGCTCGTCGATTGGGACGCCTCGGGCTACCGCCTCGCGACCGAGGCCGAGTGGGAGTACGCGGCGCTCGCGGGCGACACGACGATCTATCCGGGCTCGGCCGACCCGGAGCTCGTCTGCTGGGGCGAGGACACCTCCGACGACACGACCCACATCGGCGGCCTGCTGCCCGCCAACGCGTGGGGCTTCCGGGACATGTGCGGCAACGTCCGGGAGTGGGTGTTCGACGTCTACCACCACTTCACCGCCGACCCCGTCGTCGACCCCACCGGCCCCATCACCGGCACCTACCGCGTGGTGAAGGGCGGGGCGTTCATCGATCGGCCCGACGACCTCCGGATCGCCAACCGGTCCTGGGATACGAGCGGGGGCGCCCCGTGGATCGGCTTCCGGATCGCGCGGACGATGCCGGGGGGGGCCGAGCCCCCCGAATGACCACCCGCCCCGACCTGCTCAAGCCGGGCGACTTCCCCGTCACGTTCGGGCGCTTCACGCTGCACGGGCTGCTGGGCGAAGGCGGCATGGCGCGGGTGTTCGAGGCCGAGCTCCAGGGCGGGCACGGCTTCCGGAAGCGGGCCGCGATCAAGGTGATCCGGCGGGGGATCAGCGACGAGGCGAAGCTCCGGGCCGCCCTGGTCCGCGAGGCCCGGCTCGGGGGGCTGCTCAACCACCCCAACGTGGTGGAGACGTACGACTTCGGCGAGGTCGACGGTCAGGCCTGGATCGCGATGGGGCTCGTGGAGGGGATCGGCCTGGATCGTGTCCTCGCGCCCCGGCGACCGCTGCCCCCGGACGTCGCGCTCGAGATCGTCGCTCAGGTGTGCGCGGGGCTGGATCACGCCCACGGGCTCGTGGTCGACGGTCGCCCCGCCCCCCTGGTGCACCGCGATCTCAAGCCCAGCAACGTCATCCTCTCGCGCAACGGGCTGGTCAAGGTCCTCGACTTCGGCATCGCCAAGGCCACGCACCTCACGGGCCAGACGACCGACACGGGCCTGACCAAGGGCACCCCCGCGTACATGTCGCCCGAGCAGGCGGCGGGCCAGCCCGTCGACCCGCGGAGCGATCTCTTCGCCGTCGGCGCGCTCATGTACGAGCTGCTCACCGGGCGCCGGTTCTTCCAGGGCTCGACCGTCTACACGATCATGATGAACATCATCCGCGTCGAGGAGCTGATCGGGCGTCCGGGGCCCCTCGACGCGATCGACGACGCGCTGCCCGGGGCGCGCGAGGTGGTGCGCCGCTGCCTGCGCTCGGAGCGGGACGACCGGCCCCCGTCGGCGTCCGCCCTCGCGTCGAGCATCCGCGAGCTGCAGGGCCCCACGACGCCCCCGGGGCCGATCGGCGACTGGCTGGCGTCGATCGAGCACACCCTGCCCGCGATCCACGCCGTGCCGCCCACGGGGCCCGGCAGCCAGGACATCTCCCGGATGGCCCGGGAGGACGACGTGAGCCTCGGCTCGATCCAGGAGGTGCCCGCCCGGACGGCGGACGCGAGCGCCTCGGGTCCGACCGCGCCGCCCCTCGCCGCCACGCGACTCGAGCAGCCGGGCGCGACCCGCGAGGCGGACGTGACCGTCGACGAGCCGGGCCCCACGCGCCTCGTCTCGGCGGCGGCCGCGGCCCGCTCCAAGGTCCCGCTGGTGGTGGCCGCTGCGGGCGGCGCGCTGCTCGTCCTGGTGCTCTTGTGGTGGATGCGGCCGAGCCCCCCGGACGTCCCGGCCCCCGCCGTCGACCCGACCCCCGCGGCGGCGGCCGAGGCCCCCGACGAGTCCCCGGGGGAGGCGGCTCCGGTCGATCTCGCGACGGTCGACGTCCCCGAGTCGTCGCCCGCCGACGTGCCCGCGCCCGCCGAGGCGCCCCCGCCGGAGCCCGCCACCCCCGCCGCCGTGACGGCCCAGCCGACCCCGGCGGTCGCCCTACCGGAGCCCACCCCGAGCCCCGCGGCCCGCACCGCCTCGCTGCGCCACCGGGCCCCGGAGAAGGCGATCGTGGGCGGCGTGACCCCCCTGTCGGCGCGGGTCGAGCCCGCGGGCGCGTGCCGCCCCACCGTGCGGTGGGCCCCCTGGGAGGGCGAGGGCGGCGGATCGAGCGCCATGACGGAGGTCGAGGCGGGGATCTTCGAGGGGGAGGTGCGGATCCCCTATGCACTGGAATGGCGGAGCGGGTTCCGCTATCACGTGCGCTGCGTCGGGTCCGACGGGCGTATCCTCGCTCGCAGCCCGGCCCGGGGCTCCCACCGGGTCCCCGCCCTGTCCCGCTGAACCCCGCGAGCGCCGTGCTTCGAACCCTCTGCCTCTGCTTCGCCCTCGCCACGATCGCCGCTCCCGTCGCGGCGTCGGCGGCCGACTCCGACGCGGTCCGGGCCGCCCAGATCCAGGCCGAAGCCCGCGACGCCCACGACGCGGGCGATCAGGACAAGGCCCTGCGGCTCTGCACCCGCGCGATCGCCCTCGATCCCGGCCCCGCCACCTGGCTCGCGCAGCAGCTGCGCATCGAGATCCTCGAGGAGCGGGGCGAGCTCGACGAGGCGTGGGAGCACCTGCGCGCCTACCTCGCCCTGGACGGGCTGTTCCCCGAGCACCGCGCCTGGGGGGAGGAGGCCGACGACCGGATCTCCGCGGCCCGCGAGGCGGCGGCCGCCCAGGCCCGCCGCACGGCGACGCTCCAGCGGGGCGCGGGTATCGGCTTGATCGTGGGCGGGGCCGTACCCCTCGGGGTGGGCGTCGGCTTCCTGGCCCAGTACGGCTCGAAGACGTCGGATCCCCTGTTCACGGACGGCTGGTACGACGGGTTCCTGGACGGCGGCGCGGCGCTCACCGCGGCGGGCGCGACCGTCCTGGTCGTGGGCGTGATCGTGGCGGCCACGGCGCCGAAGACGGACGGCTTCGCCGCGCTGCCCACGTTCGACTTCGACGGGCGCACGGTCCGCGTCGGCCTCACAGGCCGCTTCTGACGCCCGTGCGGCGCCTCTCGGTCGCGCTCCTGGGGCTGCTGCTTCTGCCCGCCTGTTCACTGTGCTGGCCGCGGGGCGGCGCGATCCAGACGTGCCCGGCCGACGACGACGACACCACCGACGACGACGACGCAACCGACGACGACGACGCAACCGACGACGACGACGCGACCGACGACGACGACGTCGCGGACGACGACGACGCGACCGACGACGACGACGTGGTGGAGGACCCCTGCGCCGGGGCCCCCACGACCTACGCCGTGGGCTCCGCGACGCTCGACGTGGTCTGCGTCCCGGGCGACCGGTTCGTCATGGGCAGCCCCGAGAGCGAACCCAACCGCTCCGCGGACGAGACCCAACACCCGGTGATCCTCACGCGCGCGCTGCTGGTATCCGTGTACGAGACGACCCAGCTCCTGTACGCCCAGGGCACCGGCGGCCTCGCGCCCAGCAGCTGCACCTACGGGTGCGGCGACGACTACCCCGTGCAGCGGGTGGATTGGAACCAAGCCCTCGCCTTCGCCGACCTCCTGTCGGAGCTGCACGGCCTCGACTCGCCCTACTCGGGCGACCCGGACGAGCCCACCCTGGACCTCGACGCCGACGGCTGGCGGCTGCCCACCGAGTCGGAGTGGGAGTTCCTGGCGCGGGGCGGCGCCATCGGCGAGGTCTACGCGGGGGGGAGCGTGCTGGAGGACGTCGCGAACTGCGTCGGACCCAACCCGGACTTCTACGAGGCCCTGCCCGTGGGGAGCCTCGATCCCAACGGGTTCGGCCTGTACGACATGTCCGGCAACAACGAGGAGTGGGTCTGGGATCGCTACGGCCACTACCCCACGGGCGAGGTCACGGATCCGGTGGGGGCGTCGTTCGGGAGCTCGCGAGCGTTCCGCGGGGGGTCCTTCTCGTCCACGCCGTCGCAGTGTCGGTCGGCCGATCGCGCCTCCGGCATCCGCGGGCGGACCGATTGGGACCTCACGTTCCGACTCGTCCGAACATTCGTAGCCGAAGCGGGCGGCTGACCGCTCTATACTCGCGCCGCCACGCCCGCATCGTGACCGAGGAGCAACGAAGCGAGGCGTCGAACTCGGGCCGCTCGGCGAAGTGGAGTGAGCTCCTCGGCAGCCTGCAGGGAGGAAAACCAGGATGTCCAAGTCCCTATCTCGCGGCGCCTTGGGCGCGGCTTGGCTCGCGTCGATCGCGGGCGCCCTGCTCGTCGCCGGGGCCTGCGAAGAAGACGCGGCCCTCGTCACGACGCCCCTGCGCCCCGAGGCCAACCCGAGCGAGTACACCGGCGTCACCGTCCGCCTCCCGGTGGACGACGCCACCGCCATCGACGCCCTCTCCCGGCTCTTCGGACCGCAGGCCGCCGAGGGGACGTTCCTCACGGGCCTCGAGTTCCCCGGCGGGGTCGTGCTGTCGTCCCGGGCGGACCCGCGCACCCCCGAGCAGGTGGTGATCACCGTGGAGATGACGCCGAGCACGTCGTTCAACGCCCCCGCCCGCGTCCTCACCGAGGTGCCCGCGTCGCTGACGTACGGGACGATCGTCACCGACACCGTGGACGCCGCGCTCGCCGCCGCCGCCGAGGAGCTCGAGGAGGAGGGGTACATGGACCCGTTCCACCTCGAGTACCGGGTCCGGTCGGCCAACGGCGGCAACCTCACGATCGCGCTCGACTACGCCGCCGACGGCACGACGATGGTCGAGGTGACGGCCCGCACGCCGCGGACGTCGCTGCTCCTGGACCAGATGAACGAGCCCGCGCTGGCAGGCGAGCCCTACGAGACGATCCACGGCCTCGTGAACTTCACGATGACCCGCGACCACTTCGACTTCTTCTCCACCCGGGCCTACGGGCTGTCCGCCGGTCGCAACCAGAACTTCCAGGACTTCTGGCTGCTCCCCCACCACTGGCTGCGCCTCACGGTCACGCCCGAGCTCGACGACCTGCGCGTGAACGTCGCCTTCGAGGTGGTCACGCGGGACGGCCGCCGGATCCCCATCGCCGAGGCCCCGGCCTCGCTCCTGGCGGGCGACCAGTTCCGCGAGAACGTGTACGCGATGATCGACGGCATGCTCGCCGCCGAGGAGGCCGAAGAGGGCAGCTCGGTGCCGTTCAGCGTGCCCTTCTATTACGACGACCCGGACGGCGGCGGGGTCGTCGAGGTGCTGGCCAACGGAGCGAGCGGCGTCTTCTCGGTCGCGTACGCGGTCGAGTCGCCCACGAACTTCCTCCAGGACGTCGAGTTCGTGGAGTACCAGGGCACCGTCAACGTCCCCGCGGACTGGGACGCGGTGGACCCGTCGTGCGCCGACCTCGGCAGCGAGGCGGCGGCCCAGGGCCACTTCGACATGCGCTTCGAGGCCTCGAGCACCGTGCGCGACAGCGACTCCCTCGACGGCGAGCTGCAGGGGCCCGTGTGGGGCAGCGTATTCCGCGCCTCGGACGTCACCATCGGGGGCCCGAACGAGGGCGCCGAAGCCGTGGCGGACTTCCACTTCGAGCACATCGACATCCGCGACGGGGTGTCCGAGGCCGTGCGCCTCGACACGCAGCTGCCCGCAGGCGACTACCAGATCCTCGGGTTCATGGACATCGACGGCAACGCCGAGGAGGGCAACGCGGATCCGGACGTGAACGACCCGGTGATGATCCCCATCGGCGGCTACACGCTGACGTGCGCCGAGCACCCCATCACGGTCGAGTTCGCCATCCTGCTCCCCGAAGGCCAGTAACCGCCGGATGCGGGCCGCGCTCGTCGCCTTGGTGGTCCTCGCGGGCTGCCCGGACCCGGAGTGGGTCTCCGTCTCGTCGACGATCGTCGAGGACGCCGGCCGGTTCGTGGTCACGTCGCCCGACGACGACGGGCTGGCGTTCGTGGACACCGACCTGCGCACGAACGTCGCCCGCCAGGAGCGGACGGCGCCGTCGCACGTCGTCGTCACCCGGGACGGCTGGTTCACCACGTCGCGGAGCGAGCACGCCGAGGGGCTGCCCTGCTCCGGCACGGGCGCGGCGGTGCGCACCCGCGACGATCGGGTGGTGGTGGCCTGCCCGAACGACGGCCTCGTGGGGCGATGGGACGGCACGGCGACGGCGGAGGTCGATCGGCCTGCGGCCCTGGCCCTGGTGGACGATGTGCTGCACGTCGCCTCCGGGGACCGGATCGTGACCCTCGACGCGGACACCCTCGAGACACTGGATGCCCGAGCCGTCGACCGGCCCGAGGGTTCGTCGGTGTCCCCCGTGTCGGTGCTCGCCGTGGACTCCGGGGGGGCGCCCGCCGCCGTGTACACCGTCGTGGAGAACGCCGACCGCACCGTGCCCCCCGAGGACGGCGGCTACGGCTCGGTCGTCGACGGCAGTCCCCGCATCCAGCCGTGGATCGACCACCCGCGGTGCGGCGGCCCCTACGCCGTGTTCGACGGGGGTGATCGTGTCTTCAGCGACCCGGCTGCGGCCGTGTTCGACGACGACGGGCGGCTCTGGATCGCCCACCGCGGGACCCGCAACGTGGCGGTGCTCGAGTGCCGCGCGGGCGACACGATCCTCGTGGCCAACCAGGCGATCGGGGCGGGCGCGCGAGGGATGATGATGTTCGGCGACGCGGCGTACGTCGACGTGGGGTTCGACCACGCGATCGCGCGCGTCGGGCTGGACGGCCCGCCCACGTCGGTCCGGCGCGCCGTGGCGGAGGAGCGCTGGAGCGCCGCCGCCGATCGCGGCCGACGGGTGTTCTTCGACGCCACGGACACCCACCTCACCCCGAGCGGGATCGTGAGCTGCGGGACCTGCCATCCGGGCGGCGGCGAGGACGGCCTGACGTGGTTCCTGCACACGGTCAACGTGCCCCGCAAGCTGCGTCGCACGCCGCCCGCGTGGGGCGCCGACCCGGCCACGAAGCCGCTGCACTGGGACGGCGAGTTCGACGACGCGGAGGTCCTCGTGGGGACGACCATCCGCGAGCTCATGGGCGGCGACGCGCTCGTCATCGCGCCGGCCGACGTCGCGGCGTTCATGCGGGAGCTGGAGCCGCCGCCGGGGCGCCCGGTGGAGCCCGAGGCCGAAGCCGCGTACGTCGCCGCGGGTTGCCCGACGTGTCACGCGGGCGACGCCCTCACCGACGGGCTCGCCCACACCGTCGTCCCCTCGTCGACCGACGAAGACGCTGACCTCGATCCCGTCTTCACGCCCTCGCTGCGGGGAGTCCGCACCCGCGGCCCCTGGCTCCACGACGGGCGCGCCGCGACGCTCCGATCCGTCTTCGAGGAGCACGCGGCGGGGGCCCCCCCCGGCCCCCCCCACCGCGCCCCCGCCCCGCACCACCAGGAGTCGCAGTGATACGTGGCCGCCCCCCCCACGGCCGGGTGGTCG
>CAZEKB010000197.1:0-7621 GCA_964512225.1 uncultured Rickettsiales bacterium
GGGCGTGGGGGGCGGGGGGGCCGGGGGGCGGGGGGGGGGGGCCCGCGGGGGGCCCGCCGCGGCGGGGGGGGGGGGGGGGGCCCCCGACCGACAGGCCGCCCACGAGGGCCACGACCCGCGTGAGCAGGGGCCGCGCCACCTCGCGCTCGATCACCACGCGGGACGTCGCGTTGCAGCGCTGGCCCGTGCTGAGGAAGGCGCCCGTGACGATCTCGTAGGCAGCGCGGTCGAGGTCTGCGTCGGCCGCCACGAACGCCCAGCCCTTGCCCCCGGACTGCGTCCAGCAGCGCTTGCCCGTGCCCCGCGCGAGCTCGGCGGGCTCGGCGCTGCCCGCGACGGCGAACATGTCGATGTCGGCCTGCGCCAGCAGCGTGCGACCGATCGGGCTCCGCGGCCCCTGGACCATCGAGAAGCTGCCGACGGGGAACCGGGACGCGTCGAACACGTCCGCGACGCGCTGGGACGTGAGCGGGACGCGTGAGGAGGGCTTCCACACCACGCTGTTCCCCGCGAGCAGACACGGCAGGACCACCTGGATGGCGCCGTAGACGGGGAACGGGAAGGGGGTGAGGGCGCCGACCACGCCGACGGGCCGTCGCCGCAGGACGCCCGGGACGGACGGGTGCGGGCGCGGCGCCAGGAGCTCTTCGGCCTGCTCCATCAGGAGGTCGAGGGCCCGCACCGCGGCGGCGCACTCCAGCTCGCACTCCCACACGGGCTTGCCCATCTCCCGGGACGCGATGGCGCTCAGCAGCCCCTGGCGTTCGGCCAGCAGATCGCGGAGCAGGTGGACCCGGCGCAGCCGCTGCGGCAGCGGGACCTGGGACCACTCCCCGAAGGCCCGTCGGCCGTCCTGCACGGCCTCGCTCACCGCGGCCTTGCGGTAGGGGACGTCGTCGAGCGTGATGCCCGTGGCCGGGTCCCGAGTGGCCACGCTGCCGTCCCGGCCCGACAGGAAGAACGACCCGTTCAGGAAGTCGCCGCGGTGTCGGGTGATCAGGGTTCGGTCCATCGATCCATCGGGCCCTTGGGGCGCGATGCCGCGCGGGCGCCGCGATTTATCACGGGGCCGGTCGCCGCGCCATGCGATCGACGGTCGGCGCGAGGCCCGCTACCTTCCTGGAATGGTGTCCACCACAGCCCTGCGCGTCGCCCTCGTGTGCGCCGATCGAGGCGTGGCCCTGCACGCCCCCGGGGGGGGCGGGGTGCACCTCCGCGCGCTGGCCCGCGCGTTCGACGAGCTCGGGGACGTCGCCGTCTTCGCGGCGCGGCCTCGAGGCCCGGACGTCGTGGTCCCGCTCCCCGGCGTGCCCGTGACCCCGCTCCCCCGGGGGCGATGCCCGGGCGCCCTCCGAAAGCGCTCGCGTCGCCTCGATCTGCGGGTCGACGCGAGGGCTGCCTCCCGGGCGGCGCCCGCCGCGGTCCGCCCCTTCCGCCCGACCCTGATCTACGAGCGATACGCCCTGTTCGCCGACGCCGGTCGCCGGGTCCGAGGGGCCCTCGGGATCCCGTGGGTGCTCGAGGTCGACGCCCCCCGCAGCTGGGAGGCGGCCCTGTTCGAGGGCCTGCCGGTGGACGCCGCGACCGTCGCGGCCGAGACGGCCCTCTTGCGCGCGGCCGACCGCGTCGTCGTGGTGTCGCCCGCGCTCGAGCGGTGGGTGCTCGGTCGCGGCGTCCAGCCCGACCGCGTCCGGCTGGTGCCCAACGCCGCGGACGTATCCCCGGCGGCCCCGGAGGGGCCCTATCGCCTCGGCTACGCGGGCACCTTCAAGCGGTGGCACGCCCTGCCGGAGTCGGTCCCCGCCCTGGCGCGGCTCGCCCGGCGCGTGGGGCCGCTGCGCCTCGAGCTGTACGGCGACGGGCCCGAGCACGGCGCACTCCTGGACGCCCTGCGCGACGCCCCGGTGGAGGTCCACGCGCCCGGCTGGGTGCCTCCCTCCGCCCTCGACGTCGCCCGGTCCCGCTGGCACGCGGCGTGGGTCCCCCGGCCCGCTGCTTGGCCCCCGGACCCCGTCGCCGCGCGCCGCCTGGAGCCCGTGTTCGGCGAGCCCTGCCCCGGGCGTTGGTTCGACCCGCTCAAGGGGGCCGAAGCGCGCGCTGCGGGCCTCCCGGTGTGGGACGGCACCGATCGCGATCCCGCGCGGGCCCCCGAAGGCGTCGGCTCGTGGACGTCGGCCGCCGAGGCCGCCGTCGCTGGACTACAATGGAAGGATCCGGGCCCGTTCGCGGGTTCCAGGATTCGATCGGCCCTCGTCGGGGCCGCTGGAGGAGCGCGCCCGTGACGGATCTGCGACTGCTCGAGGCGCCGGAAGAGGCCCTCCCGGTCCCCGCGCCCGCGCTCGACGATCCCGAAGACCCGTCGGCCGACCCGTACCTCACGCGCATGCTGCCGCGCTTCGGCCCCGTCGCCGGGCTCCTCGCGCGCGTGGCCTTCCGGCACATCCGCAGCGACGACGAAGACCTCGCCCCGATCCGCGAGGCCGCGAAGCAGGGCTCCGTCGTCTACGTGATGCGGACCCGGTCGCTGCTCGACTACGTCTACTTCAACTGGCTCGCCCTCACGCGCGACCTCCCGCTCGCCCGCTGGGCCAACGGCGTGCACCCGGTCCTGCTCGGTCCGGTCGTCCGCACCGTCAAGGTCCTGTGGCGGGCCCTGCGAGATCGGCGCCGCCGCCGGGGGCCGCCGCCCAGCGCCGTCGACCAGGGGTGGGTCGGGTCGCTGCTCGAGCGCGGCGACTCCGTGCTCGTCTTCCTGCGCCGCCGCCGCGGGCGCTTCTTCGGGGCCGAGCCGCCCCCCGAGCGGGACATCGTCGAGCTCCTCGTGGAGGCGCAGCAGCGTCGCGAGGAGCCGATCTTCGTCGTGCCCCAGGTGCTGGTCTGGGAGCGCGGCCCGGACCGCAGCGCCCGCGGCCTGATCGATGTGCTGCTCGGCGATCAGGACGATCCGGGCCGCTTCCGCAAGCTCCTGCACTTCGTACGCCACTCGCACAACGCGGTGGTCCGCGTGGGCGAGCCCGTGAACCTGCGCGAGTTCCTGGCCGGGCAGCAGGGCCAGCCGATGTGGCGCACCGCCAAGAAGCTGCGGTGGCTCCTGCTGGGGTACCTCTACCGCGAGCGTCGGGTCGTCAAGGGTCCCGACGTCCGCCCCCGCCGCTGGCTTTTCGACCGCATCCTCACCGAGGCCCCGGTCCACGCCGCCATCGAGGCCCACGCCGCCGCCGAGAACCGCACCGTCGAGGCCGTGCAGCGCCACTCGGTACGCCGCCTCGACCGCATGGCCGCCAACTTCAAGTGGTCGATGATCGTGTTCATGGGCGCGGTCATGGACCTCGTGTTCTCGCGCATCTACACCGGCGTCGAGTTCGCCCCCGAGGACGCCGAGCGGCTGCGGCGAGCGGCGCGCAGCGGCACCGTGCTCCTGATGCCGTGCCATCGGTCCCACATCGACTACCTGCTGGTCTCGTGGCTGATGTACAAGCACGGGATCATGCCGCCGCACATCGCGGCCGGCGCCAACCTGGCCTTCTTCCCCCTGGGCGCGATCTTCCGTCGCTGCGGCGCGTTCTTCATTCGGCGCAGCTTCCAGGACGACCCCCTGTACGGGGAGCTCCTCGAGCACTACATCCGCGCGCTGGTCGCCGAGGGCTACACGCAGGAGTTCTTCATCGAGGGCGGCCGCAGCCGCACCGGCAAGATGCTCCCCCCCAAGGTCGGCCTGCTCGGCACCTACGTGGGCGCGGTGGCGGACGGCATCGTCCCCGACATCCAGATCGTCCCCATCTCGATCGCCTACGAGCGGATCGTCGAGGAGAAGGCCTACGCCGAGGAGCTCGGCGGGGGCGAGAAGAAGCGGGAGACCGCGGCCGAGCTGGTGAAGGTCGGGAACGTGCTCGCGCGCCGGTTCGGGCGGGTCTACGTGACCTGCAACGAGCCCGTCTCCATGAAGGAGGCCCTCGGCGTGGCGGGGCGGCCGTACCGCGACCTGGGGCGCGAGGAGCGCAAGGCCTACCTCAAGCGACTGGCGCAGCACGTCACGGCCGAGATCCAGGACGTCACGGTGGTCACGCCGTCGGCCGTCACGGCGGCCGTGCTGCTGGGGCACGACCGGCGGGGCATGCCGCACCTGCTGTTCCACCGTCGGGCCCAGCTGCTGCGCTCCTGGCTCCAGGGCCGCGGGGCGAGGTTCTCCGACGCCTGGTCGTTCCCCGCGCTCGCCCTGGACGAAGCGCTGTCCATGTTCTCGGACAGCCACGCGGTGGAGCGCCTCGAGGGCCGCGAGGACGACGACATCATCGCCATCGACGAGTCGCCCGAGGGCCGCATGGCGCTCGACTACTACAAGAATTCGATCCTGTTCCACTTCGTCCCCGCGGCGTTCGTCTGCACGGCGCTGCTGCTGGACCAGGGGGACTCGGCCACCGTGGCGGTCGTCCAGCGGCGCTTCGTCTACCTCCAGGGCCTCTTCAACCAGGAGTTCTTCTTCCACCCCGACGTGCCGGTCGAGCACCTGGTCCACGAGACCGTCCTCCAGCTGGCCGAGCTCGGGGTCGTCGCCGAAGAGACCCCGGACGAAGGCGAGCCGATCATCCGCGCCGTCGACCGGGGCAAGGCGGCGGTCTTCGTGTCCACGATCGCGAACTTCTACGAGGCCTATTGGGTCGTGCTCAAGGCCGCCAAGGTGCTGCGCGACGGGCCCCTCACCGAGAAGGAGCTCGTGGCCGCCGCGCTGCAGGCGGGGGGGCGGATGTTCCTGACCGAGGACGTCACCCGGCCCGAGGCGGTGGGCCAGGTGAACCTCCGCAACGCCGTGCGCCACTTCGCGAGCATGGGCGTGTTCCTGCCCATCAACGACCCCCCGAAGCCGTCCGATACGCGCTGGACCCTGGACGAGGAACAGCGCAGTCGGTACATGGAGCCGATGCGCCGCCTCTTCGAGTCGGGCAGGCTGCGCGCCCCGAGCGTGCTCTGGCGTTGAGCGACGCGTCTCCGTAGGAGCTCCATGAAGGTTCGAGGTACGAAGCGCCCCGAGGGACGGGGGAAGGTCGCGCTCGTGTGCGGCGGCGGCGGGATCACCGGCGGCGTCTTCGAGGTCGGCTGCCTGCGCGCGCTCGACCAGGCCCTGGGCGGCGGCGTCGTCGAGAACCTGGACCTGTACGCGGGCGCGTCCGCGGGGTCGATCGTGGCCACGTTGCTGGCCGCGGGGGTCTCTCCCAACGACATGCATCGGCTGATCGTCGCGGGCTCGCGCAACCGGTGGGGGCTGCCCGCGCTGTCGCGCAAGCACATCTACGGCATGGACGTCGCGCAGTGGTTGGCGACGTTCGCACGCGTCCCCGCCAAGGCGACCAGCAGCCTCGTGCGCGGCATCCTCCCGGGGGAGGGGACGCGGCCCGCGGACGCGGTCTTCGACGCGATCAAGTGGATCCCGTCGGGCATCTTCACGAACCGCCCGCTGGGGCGGTACGTCGAGCGGGTGCTGGGGGCGGTCGGCCGGGGCGCGCACTTCGAAGACTTCGACGCCGACCTGATGATCACCGCGGTCAACGTCGACACCGGGACCCGCGTGGTGTTCGGAGAGAAGGGCACGCGCGACGTCCCCGTCTCGCTCGCGATCCGGGCGTCCGCGGCCATCCCGCTGCTGTTCCGCCCGGTGCGGATCGACGAGCAGGACTTCGTCGACGGCGGCATCGAGGACAACGTGCCGGTGGACGTCGCGGTCAAGCACGGCGCGACCCTGGTCATCGCCCTCAACCCCCTCGTCCCGCTCGTGAACGACCCGCGCTCGGACGGCTCCCTGCTCAAGGGGTACCGCTACCTCGCGGACCACGGGATGACCTCCGTCCTCGACCAGGTCTTCCGCATGCTCGTGCGCAGCCAGGTTCAGCAGCGGCTGCGGCAGGTCCGGGACGCGTTCCCGGAGGTCGACGTCGTGGTCTTCGAGCCGGAGGCGGCCGACGCGACGATGTTCGCGTACCACCCGATGCGCTACAGCGTCCGGGAGCTGATCGCCGAGCACGCCTACCGATCGACGCGGGAGAGGCTCATCCGCGACGCCGACCGCCTGACCGCGCTGTTCGCGCGCCAGGGCCTCGACTTCGACGTGGCCCGCCTCGGCATGGACCAGCCGGAGGAGGCGCGGGAAGGTCTCGTGCGGCGAGGCCTGCGGCTCGCGGGGAGGATCCCGAAGCTGCGGGGATGGATCGAGGCGACGGACGCGCCCGAGCCGTTTTGAATCGGCGGCGGAGACCGCGTTTCAGTACAGTGATCCCCCGCTCGATGGAGTCTTCGACATGCCACGTATCTCGACCTTCCACCTGCTCCTGCTCCTCCTGATCCTCGGGCTGGCGCTGCCCGGGTGCTCGCGTCGCGGCAGCGGCGGTGGCGGTGGCGGCGGCGGCGGCGGCGGCGGCGGGGGAGGCGACGAAGACGGCGACGGCCTCCCGTCGTCCTTCGAGAACCTCATCGGCACGAATCCGAGCTCCGACGACACGGACGGCGACGGCTACCTCGACGGCGAGGAGTACCTCGCCTACTTCGATCCGCTGGACGGAGACGACTTCCCCTACGAAGGGCCCTACGTGCGTTGGCCCACCCCTACGGTCGAGGCCTGGGAAGAGCTCAGCGCGGACGCGGGCTGGAACCAGGGCGACTTCAGCCGCGACTGGTGGGGGGACGACCAGCACGGCCAGGAGCTCCGCCTCCGTCGGTTCTACGGCCAGGTCATCCTCATCGACGTCTCCGCCGAGTGGTGCGGGCCCTGTCGCGCCGCGGCCTCGACGCTCGAGCAGGAGTGGCAGGAGCGGCGGGACCTGGGGTTCGTCTCCTTCACGCTGCTCACCGAGGACCCGTCGGGCAGCCCCAACCCCGATCCCAACCGCTGGGCCGCCGACTTCGATCTGACCGCGCCCGTGATCGCGGACCCCCAGCGCGACATCTCGCAGCGCTACTTCACCAACGCGTACCCCACGTACAGCGTGATCTCGCGCGACTTCGAGATCGTCCGACTGGACCAGCAGGGCGGCGAGCCCGACTGGCAGCTGATCGACCAGCTGCTGGACGAAGAGCCGCCGGAGGTGGACTACCCGATGCCCTGATCGGGCTGGTCCCAGGCCGTCAGGGCGGTCCGGAGCCGCTCCCAGTGCCCCTGCACACAGCACCAGCCACCGCGTGATCCCCGCGAAGATCCAGGGCGTCGACGATCCGGCCCGCCTCCTCCGCGTCCCACCCCTGCAGCCGGTGCCCGGGGACGGCGTCCGTCAGATCCTCGAGCAGGACGACTCCCGCCGATGGAGGTCGTCGCCGTGAGTCCACGCCGGGTTGAGCACCTTGGCGACGATCGAGCGGGGGAACGCGGGGTCCCCGTCGATGTCGAGGAGGAGACGGCCCACGCGCGAGGTGACGGCGATCCCCGCCCCCGGATCGGCGAGACGCACGTCGCTCACGCGCCCCGTGAGCGCGGGCCGGAGCGCGTCCGTGAGCCACGCGGGCGTGAGCTCCGCGAGCGACCGCGGGAGGCTCACGGGGCGGGGGGGGGGGCCCCCCCCCCCCCCCCCCCCCCACAACAAAAAAAAAAAAAAGAACCCCCCCCCCCCCCCCCCCCCAACCCCGCAGCGCCGGGGCC
>CAZEKB010000198.1:0-7587 GCA_964512225.1 uncultured Rickettsiales bacterium
GGCCGGGGCCTCCTCCGCGACGGCCTCGTCGGCGGCCGGAGCCTCCTCGGCGGCGGCCGGGGCCTCCTCGGCGGAGGCACCCTTCTTCAGCACCTCGGGCGCGGGCGCGGGGGTCTCTTCGCCGCCCGCGGAGACGGTGCCGCCGCCCAGGCTGGAGTACTCGCGACGCGCGTAGTCCTTGGCCATCTGGGTGCCTTCGATGCAGGCGTCGGAGACGGCCTTCGTGAAGAGGCGGATCGCCTTGAGGGCGTCGTCGTTGCCGGGGATGACGAACTTGATGCCGTCGGGGTCGCAGTTGGTATCGACCACGGCCACGATCGGGATGCCGAGGCGCTTCGCCTCCTTGGCGGCGATGTGCTCCTTCTTCGGGTCGATGATGAACACGACGCCGGGCAGCGCGGTCATCTCCTGGATGCCGCCCAGGGAGTTCTTCAGCTTCGCCGTCTGGCGGTCGAGGCTGATGCGCTCCTTCTTCGACAGCCCGTCGAAGCGGCCGCTGTCGCGGTCCTTCTCGAGGTTGTTGAGGCGGTCGATGGAGCCCTTGACCGTCTTGAAGTTGGTGAGCATGCCGCCCAGCCACCGGTGCGTGACGTGGAACTGGCCCGCGGCGACCGCCGCCTCGGCGACGATGTCGGCGGCCTGGCGCTTCGTGCCCACGAAGAGGACCTTCTGGCCCCGGGCGACGGCCTGGCTGACGAACTGCGTGGCGGCGATCAGCTGGATCGCCGTCTTCTGCAGGTTGATGATGTGGATGCCGTTCTTCTCGCCGAAGATGTAGGGCTTCATCTTCGGGTTCCAGCGACGGGTCTGGTGACCGAAGTGGACGCCGGCTTCGAGCAGATCGCGAAGAGAAATGTCGGGCATGGGGCTTGGCCTTCCTCCGGTTGAACCTCCGCGCGGTTTCCCCGACGTCGCGCCTACGAGCGTCGGGCGGGGGCCCCTTCAACCGACCGTCAGGTCGTCACCGGAGGGGGCGAATCCGCGCGTGGGATTGGGCCGAACCGAGGTCGCGACATTGCGTCTCCGGTGCGGGCGGGGCGTCCTACCACACGGCCCCGGGCCGGGCAACGATGTTTCCCAGGTTGCGGAAGGCCGGGGGGTGGCTATGTGCTATCAACCCGCCGCGCCGCGTTCTCGCGCGCGCTCACCATGAGTACGAGGCAGCCACCGCGATGTTGAAGATGCCCGCGATGTTCGAGAAGGTCTTCGGGACCGCGCACGACCGCAAGATCAAGAAGCTGCAGCCCATGCTGGCCCGGGTCAACGCGCTCGGCGCGAGCTACGAGAAGGCGTCCGACGCCGAGCTGCAGGCCATGACCGCCCTCTTCCGCGAGAAGCTCGACAACGGCGCGAGCCTCGACGACATCCTCGCCGACGCCTTCGCGGTCGTGCGGGAAGCGGCCTGGCGCAGCATCGGCATGCGCCCCTACGACTGTCAGATCATCGGCGGGATCTTCCTGCACGAGGGCACCATCGCCGAGATGCGGACGGGCGAGGGCAAGACGCTCGTCGCCACCCTCCCCTGCTACCTCAACGCGCTCCAGGGCAAGGGCGTGCACGTCGTCACGGTCAACGACTACCTCGCCACCCGGGACGCCGCGTGGATGGGGCAGGTGCACGAGTGGCTCGGCCTGAGCGTGGGCTGCATCAGCCACGGGATGACGAACGACGCCCGCCGCGCCGCCTACAACTCGGACATCACCTACGGCAACAACTCCGAGTTCGGCTTCGACTTCCTGCGCGACAACATGAAGCTGTCGGTCGACCACATGGTCCAGAAGCGCGGCCACAACTTCGCGATCGTGGACGAGGTCGACTCCATCCTCATCGACGAGGCGCGCACCCCGCTGATCATCTCCGGCGCCGCCGAGGCCGACCTCGAGAACTACTACCGCGTGGACAAGATCGTCCCCGGGATGAAGCAGGAGATCGACTTCGTGCTCGACGAGGAGGCCCGGTCGGTGAGCCTCACGGAGGCGGGCATCGACGTCGTCGAGCAGCGCCTCGGCATCGAGAACCTCTTCCTCCCCGAGAACATCGAGATGCTGCACCACGTCAACCAGGCGTTGCGGGCGCACCTCGCGTTCAAGCGCGACAAGCACTACGTGGTGGAGAACAACAAGGTCGTCATCGTGGACCCGCACACGGGTCGCAAGATGCCGGGGCGCCGTTGGTCCGACGGCCTGCACCAGGCGATCGAGGCGAAGGAGAAGATCCGGATCGAGAAGGAGAACGAGACCCTCGCCACGATCACGTACCAGAAGTACTTCCTGAAGTACGACAAGCTCTCCGGGATGACCGGAACGGCCGACACCGAGGCCGAGGAGTTCCAGAAGATCTACGACGTGGACACGGTCGTGATCCCCACGAACCGCCCCATCGCGCGCCTCGATCACGACGACGTCATCTACAAGACCGAGCCCGAGAAGTTCCAGGCGGTGATCGCCGAGATCAAGGAGTGTCACGCCACGCGTCAGCCGGTGCTGGTGGGCACGGCGTCGGTGGAGAAGTCCGAACTCGTGCACAAGCTCCTGGTGCAGGCGGGCGTCCCCCACAACGTCCTGAACGCCAAGTTCCACATGTCCGAGGCGTCGATCGTCGCCCAGGCGGGCACGCCCGGGGCCGTGACCATCTCCACCAACATGGCGGGGCGCGGCACCGACATCGTGCTCGGCGGCAACGCCGAGGCGCTCGCCAAGGACGAGGTCGGCGACTTCGACCCGGACGTCGAGGAGCGCGAGGTCTACGACCGTCGGCTCAAGGAGCGCACGGCGCAGTACAAGGCCCAGTGCGAGAAGGACGCCGAGTTCGTCAAGGGCGCGGGCGGGCTGCACGTCATCGGCACCGAGCGTCACGAAGCGCGACGCATCGACAACCAGCTGCGCGGCCGCTCCGGCCGCCAGGGGGACCCGGGCTCGTCCCGCTTCTTCCTCAGCCTGGAAGACGACCTCCTCCGCATCTTCGGCAGCGACAAGCTCAAGGGCCTCATGGAGCGCCTGGGCATGGAGGACGGCGAGCCGCTGATCCACCCCTGGCTCAGCAAGTCGGTGGGGAACGCGCAGAGCAAGGTCGAGGGCCGCAACTTCGGCATCCGCAAGAACCTGCTCGAGTACGACGAGGTCATGTCTCAGCAGCGCGACGCCGTGTACGGCCTGCGCAACCGCATCCTCGGGGGCGAAGACACCCGCGCGATGATCATGGAGACGGCCCGGGAGATGATCGCCGGCTTCGTCTCGGAGCGGACCCCGTACAAGGCGCCGCCCGAGGAGATGGACGTCGAGGGCCTGAACGAAGACCTCAAGGCCCAATTCAAGCTCGACGAGGTGCAGGTCACCTACGAGCAGGTGCACATGCGCAAGGCCTACGACGTGGCCGACGAGCTCATCGGCTTCATCGAGACCTGGTACGGCTCCAAGGAGGAGCTGATCGGCGACGAGAACACCCGCTACCGCGAGCGCTACTTCCTCCTCAAGACCACCGACTTCCTCTGGAAGAAGCACCTGCAGGCCATGTCCCACCTGCGCGGCGGCATCGGCCTGCGCGGCTACGGCCAGCGCAACCCCCTCCTCGAGTACAAGAAGGAGGGGTTCGAGATGTTCAACATGATGTTGGACCTCCGCGACCAGCGCGTCCTCGAGGAGCTGTTCGAGAACCTCGGCAACGAGCGCGCCCTCACCGAAGAGGAGAAGGCCGCCCTGCTCGAGGAGCAGCTCATGGCCGAGAAGGCCGCCGCGGCCGCCGCGCTGGAGCGCGCCAACAAGATGGGCGGCTCCGCGAAGGCCAACGTCAGAGCCCGACGCGGGGTGACCACGGGGGCCGCCGCCCGCAAGGCCATGCGCCCGGTCACGACGGTCCGTCGCGAGACCGGCAAGGTGGGGCGGAACGACCCCTGCTGGTGCGGGTCCGGCAAGAAGTACAAGAAGTGCCACATGGGCAACGACAAGGAGAACGCGGCCGCCGCCGCCGCCGCCGCCGCCTCGACGCCCCCCGCGTAGAGGGTGGGCCGGCGAGCGGCTAGCCTGTCGCCATCGCCCCGTCCGCCCCGTCCGGCTCCCTCAAGGCAGCCCTCGTCCGTCCCCCCACCGTTCAGCTCCCCAAGAGCCTGAGCAGCTACGGCGCCATGCCCCCGATCGGCCTGGCCTACGTGGCCGCGGCCTTGCGCGCGGCGGGCCATCGCCTCCAGGTCATCGACGCTCCCGCCGAGGCGCCGGACCGCTGGCGCACCATCCCGGGGCCTACGGGCCCGCTGTCGATGCAGGGCTGGTCGCCGGAGGAGGTCGTGTCCGCCCTGCACGACGACATCGACGTCCTCGCCATCACGCACATGTTCCTGCACGAGTGGCCGGTCGTCCGGGAGATCGCCCGCCGCGCGAAGGAGCGGCTGCCGTCGCTGCGGGTCGTGCTCGGGGGCGAGAACGCGACGGCGTACCGCGCGTGGATCCTCCGGGAGTGCGACGCCGTGGACTTCATCGTGCTCGGCGAGGGCGAGGCGACGGTCGTGGAGCTCTTCGCCCGGCTCGCGACCGGGACCTCGGTCGAGCGCCTCGGCGGCCTCGCCCACCGCGGGCCCGGCGGCGACGACCCCGACGGTCCGTCCGCCCGCATCCGCGCCGTGGACGACATCGCCCGCCCCGCCTGGGACCTCTTCCCCATGGCGACCTACCTGGCCCGCGTGGACAACCACGGCGTGCACCGCGGCCGCACCATCCCGATGATCGCGACCCGCGGCTGCCCCTACCTGTGCACCTTCTGCTCGTCCCCGGACATGTGGACCACCCGGTACGTCATGCGCGATCCCGCGGACGTCGTGGACGAGATGAAGTGCTGGATCGACACCTACGGCATCGAGAACTTCAACTTCTGCGACCTCACCGCGGTGCTCAAGCGCTCGTGGATCCTGGAGTTCTGCGACCGCCTCATCGACGCCGACCTCGGGATCGTCTGGCAGCTGCCCACGGGGACGCGCAGCGAGGTGCTCGACCGCGAGGTGCTGGAGCGGCTCCGCCTCAGCGGGTGCCGCAACGTCACCTACAACCCCGAGTCGGGCTCGGCGTACATGCTCGACGTGCTCAAGAAGAAGGTGAAGCTGGAGTCGATGCTCGACTCGCTGCAGCACGCCCACGACCTCGGGCTCGTGACGCGCATGTGCTTCATCACGGGGCACCCGGCCGAGCGGCGGCGCGACGTCGTGGACACCGCGCGCTTCCTCGTGCGGGCGGCGCTCGCGGGGTCGGACGACGCGTCCGTGATGGTGTTCGGGCCCTACCCGGGCAGCGAGGACTTCAAAGAGCTCGTCGCGCGCGGCAGCGTCGAGCTGGACGAGTCGTACCTGTACCTCGCGCTGGTGCGGTCGGGGCGCTCGACGAAGACCTACCACCCCACCCGCTCGTCGGCGGAGATCGTCGCCACCCAGATGGGGCTGCTGTTCCTCTTCTACGGCGTGGCCTACGCCCGCTACCCCCGGCGGTTCCTGGACCGCGTGCGCGCCGCCGCGACGGGAGAGGAGAGCACCGCGGTCGACCAGCTGCTGCGGGTGAAGCTCACCCAGGCGCGGCGCTGGCTCCGCTCCGCGACCGCGGGCGCGATGTCCTGAGGCCGCGGCGTACGCGGAGCTCGTGGCGGAGCCGGGAGGGGTGCAGATAGAAGCGTCGGTAGGCGTCGCTCATCAGCCCGCGGAGGTCGGCGTTCGTCCAGCCGTCGCCGGGCAGGGCGGCGGAGTACTGGTCGAGGTCCGCGAGGTCGATGTCGCCCCGACGGGCGCGGGTCTCCTCCCAGAACGCCGTCCCCGGGTAGGGGGTCGCGACCGTGATCTGCAGGAACGACGCGGGGATCGTGTGCACGTCGGCGAGGGTCCGGCGCATGCCCTCGAGGGTGTCGCCGGGCAGGCCGAGCATGAAGTAGACGGCGACGCGGATGCCTCGATCGGCCGCGGCCTCGAGCATGGCCCGGGTGTGACCCGGCGAGGCGGTTCGGCGGTGGGCGGCGGCGAGCACCGCGGGGTCGGTGGACTCGATGCCCGTCTGGATCGTCACGCAGCCCGCCCTCGCCATCGCCGCGAGCAGGTCCTCGTCGAGCGTGTCGAGGTGGGTCTCGCACCCCCAGATCGTGCCGACGTCGCTCGATTCCAGCGCCGCGAGCAGGCCCTCGGTCCGACGCCGGTCGAGGGTGAGGATCGGGTCCCGGAACTTCACCGCGCGGACGCCGTAGCCGTCGGCCAGCCCCCGCAGCTCCGCCACCACGGACTCCGCCGACCGGTAGCGCATCGTCCGCCCCTCCTCGAGCGGGTACGGGCAATAGTGGCCGCAGGGGTAGGGGCACCCGCGGCTCGTGACGACGGGGACGACGGCGCCGCGCGCGGTGACGATGCGGTACCGACCCTCGAGGCGCGGGAACACGGACCAGTCGGGCATGGGGAGCGCGTCGAGGTCGGCCACGAACCCGGCGTCGACGACGCCCTCGCCGCGCGCGCCCCCGCCGATCCAGGCCTCGGGCTCGCCCCGGACCACCACGTCGGCGTCGCCGAACTCCTCGGGGGCGATCGACGCGAGCGTCCCCACCACGACGGTGCGCACGGGGCGTCCGCGCAGCTCCCGCAGGGCCGCGCGGTCCACGCGCAGGGACGGGATCGACGTGAACAGCACCACGAGGTCGCCGTCGCGCACGCCCGCGACGTCGGTCTCCAGCCGGACGGCCCTGCCCACGGCCCGGAGCTGCGCCGCGACGTAGGCGATGTGGTAGTCGGGCAGGCGGATCGACCCCGCCTTCAGGCGCAGGAACGCCGCCCCGAAAGCGCCCGAGCCGTAGTCCGTCGCGGTCCCCAGGCCCCCCGCGATCGTCTTGTCCGCGACGGCGTGGCGCGGATCCCGGAGGTCGAGGAGGACGACGGCGGCGGGGGACGACACCGGGCGAGTATAGTTCCGGGCCATGTCCGGCCCCGCCGAGCGGCCCACCGAGGGCGCGACCCTCTCTCGCCGGACCCTGGGGCTCCTCGGGCTCCTCTGCGTCGGCTACGCCGTCCAGAACCTGTGGGCGGCGACCCACCCCTTCCACCCGGACGCGCTCGACGAGGGCCTCAACCTCGAGTACCTCGTGCTCACGCGGACCAACCTGTGGTTGTTCGTGCACACGCTCTTCGACGAGAGCCGAGTGAACACGGTGGGGCTCACGTACCAGGGCTTCTCCTACGGGCCCTGGCTCTATCTCACGGGCGCGGCCACCAACCTGACCCTGGGGAAGGCGCCCTGGGTCACGCTCCTGACCGTCCAGGCGGGCGTGTGCCTCGGGCTCGTCTCCACGTTCGTGCTCGTCCTGCGCCTGTCCGGCCGCGAGGCGCCCGCGTGGATCGCGACCGCGCTCCTGGGCTGCGCGCCGATGGTCCTCTACTACGGGCGCCACTTCACCACCGACACCTGGGTGCTGGGCTGGACGGCCGCCGCCGCCGCCGTCCTCGTGCATACGCGCGGCTTCCAGCGGTGGAGGCCGACGCTTCTGCTGGGGGTCGTGGGCGGGTGCGGGCTCCTCACCAAGATCGTCCTCCCCCACCTGCTCGCGTTCCCCCTGGTGGCGTACTTCTACGCGACGGTCGTG
>CAZEKB010000199.1:0-921 GCA_964512225.1 uncultured Rickettsiales bacterium
ACGCGGCCCGAAAAACCAAGCAATCACGCGTCAGTTCCGGAGTTACACCCATTCGATATCCTCCTGCGCTCCACTCCATCGAGGACTCTCATGATTCGTCTGCTCGCCCCCCTCGCCGCCCTCTCCCTCCTCCTCGTCGCGGCCCCCGCGTCCGCCGAAGAGGACGGCAAGACCGTCTTCGGCACCTACTGCTCCACCTGCCACGGCGCCGACGGCGCGGGCGACGGCGCGGCAGCGGCGGGCCTGGATCCGAAGCCCGCGAACCTCAACGAGGCCGAGTTCTGGAAGACGCGCGACGAGGCCGCCATCAAGAAGGTGATCGCCGAGGGCGGCCAGGCCGTGGGCAAGTCCCCCCTCATGACCGCCTGGGGCGCCGTGCTCACCAAGGAGCAGATGGACGCCGTGGTGAAGTTCGTGATGAGCAAGAAGCCCGCGGAGAAGAAGGCGGAGTGACCTCCCGGGTCGCCTTGGCGGCCCTCCTGCTGGCGGGCTGCGCCGCGCGTCTTCCGGTGCCCGAGGCGAAGCCGCCGCCGGACCGGGTCGAACCGACCGCCCCGGCGACCCCGGACTCCGCCGTGCCCGAGGCCGGGCACGAGCAGCGCTCCATCCGCGGCCAGATGCGAGGGGAACTCTCAGCCGTCGCCGGCTGCTACGAGGAGCGTTTGCGCATGGACTCGGACCTCGAGGGGACCGTCTCGCTGGCGTGGTGGATCCGGACCGACGGGACCCCCAGGGACGTCGTCGTCCTCGAGAACTCCACGGGCGACGCAGCGCTCGCCGGTTGCCTCCGCGCCGTGGTCGAGGGCATCCGCTTCGACCCGCCGCGCGAGCCGGTCGAGGTGGACCGGTACCCGTTCATCTTCAGCAGTCGGTAGCCTCGCGGGCGGCGTGGATGCGGCGGCGACCCGCCACGATCCCGCC
>CAZEKB010000199.1:1021-7573 GCA_964512225.1 uncultured Rickettsiales bacterium
GGAACGCGGCATTCGGCGGAGTTGCCGGCTGTATCGCGGCACGATCCCGCCGGAACGCGGCATTCGGCGGAGTTGCCGGCTGTATCGCGGCACGATCCCGCCGGAATGCGGCATTCGGCGGAGTTGCCGGCTGTATCGCGCCACGATCCCGCCGGAATGCGGCATTCGGCGGAGTTGCCGGCTGTCTCGCGCCACGATCCCGCCGGAACGCGGCATTCGGCGGAGTTGCCGGCTGTCTCGCGCCACGATCCCGCCGGAACGCGGCATTCGGCCCGGTTACCGGCGGCCGCACCCCGTCCATGGTGACGACGACTCTCCAGCGGTAGCCTCCGCGCGTGAACGTCCCCGCTCTCGCGCCCCCCACCGGGCCCTCGACCCCGTGGTTCGCGCAGACGCTTCGCATGCTCCGGGACCCGGTCGAGTTCCTGCTCGACGTCCACCGGGAGCACGGCGATCCCTTCGTCCTGCGGCTGGGCGGCCCGAAGCCGATGTGGTCGACGGGACACCCCGACGGCATCCGGGACATCATTACCGCCCCCACCGACGTTCTCACGTCCGGGGGCCCGACGCACGTCCTGTTCCCGTTCGTGGGACCCCGCTCGGTGATGATGGTCCAGGGCGACGACCACCGCCGTCGCCGCCGGTGGATGATGCCGCCCTTCCACGGCGCCCGGATGCGCTCCTACGGGGCGATCATCCAGGAGGCCGCTGCCGCTGCCGTCGCGGGTTGGACCCCCGGGCAGGAGGTCCAGGCCCTGCCCGCCACCGAGCGGCTGACGCTCGAGGTGATCGTCCGCGCGGTGTTCGGCGCCGAGGGCGACGAGGTAGTGCCCCACGTCGACGCCGTCGTCTCCGTGCTCGAGGCGATGACGCCCTGGGTCGTCTTCTTCAAGTTCCTCCAGCGCGACCTCGGCCCCTGGAGCCCGTGGGGTCGCTACCTGCGCCGCGCCGCCGCCGCCGACGCCCTGCTGCAGGCCCGGATCGACGCCCGACGCGCGTCGCCGGACCCCGGCCGGGAAGACATTCTCGCGCTCCTGATGGCCGCCCGGGACGACGCCGGTCGCCCCATGGACGACGCCGACCTGCACGACCAGCTGGTCACCCTCCTCGCCGCGGGCCACATCACCACGGCCGTGTCTCTCGCCTGGGCCCTGCACCACGTCCACGCGAACGGCGACGTGCTCGACCGGCTCCGCCTCGAGGTCGACCGCTGCGACGACACCCCCGAGGCCCTCGCGGAGCTGCCCTACCTCGGCGCCGTGTGCAAGGAGGCGCTGCGGCTCATCCCCGTCGTCCCACTGGTCGCCCGCATCGCCCGGAAGCCCTTCATGCTCCTGGGCCGCCCCGTCGCGCCCGGCGAACGGGTGGGCGCCCACGTCCTGCTCGCCCACCGGCGCGAGGAGGCCTTCGAGGATCCGCACACGTTCCGGCCGGCGCGGTTCCTCGAGCGCAAGCCCGGGCCCTACGAGTTCATCCCGTTCGGCGGCGGGGTTCGACGCTGCGTCGGCGAGGCGCTGGCGCTCTACGAGATGAAGCTCGCCCTGGCGACCGTCCTGCGGCGGGTCGAGCTCGAGTCGGCGGAGCCGGGGACGCCCCACATCACCCGCCGAAACCTCACGCTGGCGCCGAAGTCGGGGGTGCGGCTACGGGTCCTCGGCCGGCGCTGAGGCGGACACCTTGAACTCGACCCGCCGGTTCTTGGCGTGCCCGATCTCGTCCTTCGCCCGGACGATCGGGCGCGTCTCGCCGTAGCCCTTCGCGGTCAGCCGCTCGCGGGCGACCCCGTTCTTCACCAGCGCCTCCAGCACCGCCTCCGCGCGGCCTTGGCTCAGCGCGAGGTTCTTGTCGTCGGCGCCGACCGCGTCGGTGTGCCCGCCGATCTCGATCGCGGTCCACTCCGGGTGCTCCTCGAGGACGGCCGCCACGTCGTGCAGGACGAGCGTCGAGATCGTGGCGATGGTCGTCGACGCGGTCGTGAAGCGGATCGGCTGCAGCAGCCGGAGCAGGTCGCTCCCCTCGTCCGGCGCCAGCGCGAGGCGCGTGGACTTCTCCTCTTCGGCGGGCGCCTCGCCGTAGGGATCGTCCTTGCCTTGGGCGAACGCGAGGGCGGGGAGGAGCAGGGACAGGAGCAACATCCGGCGCATGGCGGCAGCCTACTCCCAGGACTCGACGAGCGCGGCGTCGGTCCCACCGGACTTCCACGCCTCGACGAGCAGCTCCCGCCCTCGGCCCCGTCGCGCGAACACCGCCTCGCACCCCGCGACGTGCTCGGCCCACCGCCGCGCGAACCCGTCGGCGAGGTCCCGGTCTCCGGCCAGCGCGGAGGGGACCGCCCGCACGCTGCCGTCGTCCTCGATGAGGATGTAGCGAGGGAACCGGATCCGCCCGAGGACCTCCACCGCGGCTTCGGCGAACCGACGCGAGTGCTCGGGGTCGCCGTCGAGCCAGAAGGAGTCGCCATCCCGGCGGACCTCTCCCCCCACGAGGCCTGCGTCCACGAGGGCGGCGTGCAGCGCCCTGACCTCCGCGTCGCGACGATCCTCGAGGGGTCGCCGGCGAAAGAGGACCTCCGCTCCGAGCACCCAGACCGTGGCCCCCACCGCGGCGAACGGCGCGACCCCCCCGACGCCTGCCGCGGCCGCCAAGCCCGCCGACGTGGCGGTGACGCCTCCGACGATCGCCGACAGGGCCCGGAGCCCGGTGCGGCGACTCCGAGCCGGGGCCCAGGCCTTCGCGGCCGCGCGCGTCCGCTTCTTCGGATCCGGGCGGGTCGCGCTGCCGGCGTGGACCTCCGTGGGCCGCTCCAGACGCCAGACGCGGCGGTCCCGGTAGTCCTTCCCCACCGCCCAGAGCTCGGCCACGCGGTCCTCGTCGCGCACGCGGTCGGCCATCCGCTCCCGAATCTCCGGGAGGGCCTGCGCGACCGCCTCGGCGGATCCCAGCAGCGCCGCGTCGATCCGCTCGACGCCCGCGCGGATCCGTCCCTTCGAGTCGATGCCCAGGGTGTGCTCGTGGCGGGCCGCGAGCCGCTGCAGCATCCGCTCGCCGCCCGCCACGCCCGGCGCGACGGTCACGACGTCCCACAGCGACGCCACCTTCGCCGGGTCCCCGGGATCGCACCGCAGCCCCCGCCCCCGCACCTGGTTGCTGGTCACCGACGCGACGATGCCCGTGAGGTCCACCACCACGTTCACCGCCGGGCAGTCCCACCCCTCCCCGAGCAGGTGGTGCGTCCCCACGAGGCAGCGCGTGATCCCGTCCGCGAGCAGCGTCGTGGCCACCGCCACCCGCTTCGCGGTCGACCACCCGGAGACGTCGACCTCGTGGTGATCGCCCACGACGCGCCAGGGCAGATCGGGGAGGCGCGGCGCCACCCGACCCCACACGTCGTCGTCGACCCAGAAGACGGAGCCGGTGACGAGGATCGGGTCGAGGCGGTCGGTCGCGGGATCGGCGACCAGCGACTTGAGCACCCGCCGCGCCGACAGCCGCGAGCCCTCGCGATCGCGATCGACGAGGACCAACGCCCGGAGGTGGTCGGTGCGGTGGCGGGCCTCCGTCGTGAGGACCTCGTGCAGCCCCCGGAGCCGGGCGGCGCCGTCGGCGAGGATGCGGTGACCGACGTCGTCGTGCAGGACCAGCCTGGAGCCCGCGGCCCGGAACCCCGCCGCCCGAACCGCTTCGCGCACGTCGTCCCGGTCCGCGCCGAAGTCCCAGAGCACTCGAGCCCGCTCGTGCAGCGTGGGCGCGGCCTCCAGCTCCGGGTCGTCGGGGAGGTCGAGGGGCAGCTTGCCCCCCGCCGCGCGCTGCACCCGACACAGGGCCACGAGCAGGCCCGACCGGCCCGCGAACCGGTCTTCGGTGAGCTCCCAGAGGTCCTCCCGGAGTCGGACCGCGACGTGGTCCTCCAGCGCGCGACCCAGCCTCGCCTCCACCCGGCGCAGGGCGTCGCCCGCGGCTCGGAGCCGAACGAGGCAGTCGTCGTCGGCGAGGACCGGCCAAGCCAGATCTTGATAGGGACACAGGTGTCGGTCGCGGACCAGCGGGGGCGTGTCGATGCGCACCGGGTCCGCGCCCACCAGGCCGGTGAAGCCCGCCCAACTCGGGGAGTCGTACGGCGGCGTTCCCGTCAGGCCCAGGAAGCGGCAGTCGCCCGCCTGTTCGGCGGCCTGCGCCACCGCGCGGCCCCACGACCCACCCAAATGGTGGGCTTCATCCAAGAGCAGGAGGGCACCCGGCGCAAACGTGCCGAGCCCGGCGTACGTCGCCACCCGGATCGGCGGCGGCCCGTCGCCCAGCACGACCGCCTGGCGGATGCGCGCGCGCCACTGCTCCACGAGCGCGGTCGTGGGCACGCGCACCTCGGTCGGTCGCCCCAGCTCGGCGGCGACGTGCAGCGCGCAGTGGGTCTTCCCCGCGCCCGGCGGAGCCACGAGGCAGATCCGATCCTGCTCTCGCAGCGCCCCGACCAGCTCGGCGACGGCTCGGACCTGGTAGCGCCGGAGCCGCGACCCCACCGCGAACGACGACCAGGGCTGGAGGGGAGGGGGCACGGCTCCGCACGATAGTCTGCGCGCGTGACGCGCACCCCGATCCTCGACACGGAGGCGTACGCGATGCCTCCCGACACCGTCTTCGTGGAGGAGGACGGGATCCGGGTGGCCGACACCCCGGCGTGCCGGGAGAGCTGGTACGGGCACCGGGTTCTGCTCCCCGAGGCCCCCGGGGGGGAGGGGTGGCAGACCTGCTTTCGGCGTTGGAGAACGCACCACCGGGACAAGACCGTGGGCATCGCGTACGCCGTCTGGGAGGTGCCCGAGCCCACCGCGACGACCCCCGAGCACCCGCCGGGCGTGACCGTCGCCGTGTCGCGCGGGCTCATGCTCGACCGCCTCCCGACCCCCGCGGTGGTGCCCGCGGACGTCGCCCTGCGGCCCATCGAGTCCGGCGCCGAGTGGGACGCCTTGTTCGAGCTCTCGGCGGCGGTGCACCCGTTCGCGAAGGACGAGCCCGGCAAGGCGTACCTGCGCTGGGACCTCGCGGGGCGCCGCGCCCGCGTCGAGGCGGGCGGCCGCCAGTGGGGAGCGTTCGTGGACGGGTCGCTCGTGGGGGCGGCGGCTCTCTTCGCGGGCGACGCCGGGGCCCGCTACCAGGACGTGTTCGTGCACCCCGACCACCGCCGGCGGGGCCTCGCCTCGGCGCTGGTGTCCCGGGCCGCCTCGTTCCTCCAGGCCCGGGCCCCGGGGACGCCCATGTGGATCGCCGCCGAGGCGGAGTCGGCGGCCGAGGCGCTCTACCGCAGGCTCGGCTTCGAGGCCCACAGCACCGTGTTCGAGGCTTCCATCGCCGCCCCGCCCACGGAGCAGTCGGTGGCGCGCCGCCTGCGGGACCTGGAGAACGGGACCCTCGAGCTGCGACTCTGGGGCCACAAGGACCACCTGCACGTGGGTCTGGCGATGCTGCGGGAGGCCGACCTCGAGTTGGACCCGGCGATGGACCGAATGCGGGCCGCGCTGCAGGGGTTCCTCGAGGTGCTCGGCGTCGAGACGACGTTGGAGCAGGGCTACCACGAGACCGTCACGCGGGGTTTCATGGTCGTGCTGCGGGCCCTCGCCGTGCGCCACGCCGAGGAGTGCTTCGAGGATCAGGCGCTCCGCGCGGGGCTCGAGCTCGGTGACAAGCGCCACCTCCTGCGGTACTGGTCGCGGGAGGCGATCATGAGCCCCGAGGCGCGCTACGGCTGGCTCCCCCCCGACCTCGAGGAGCTGCCGATCACGTGATCTGGGTGCGGATGAAGTCGCGCTGGGCTTCGTTGACGATCGCGCGGAGGCTCTGCACGGCGTCTCGCTCGGCCGTCGGCGACAGCTCCAGCCCGACGCCCCCGTCGGAGACGTGCCGCACGACCATCGACACGCTGCACCGGCGCTTGGAGCGGGACTCGAACGACACCCGGACCGGCCTCCCCCGACTCAGTCCGAAGATCCCGGGGTCGAGCACCAGGAAGGCCCCGCTGTAGGAGAGGTCGGCGAGCCTCACGCGTCGTCGTCGCCCCTCGCGCACGAGGTAGGCGACGACCGCGTCGACCACGGGCACGCGGAACTCTCGGCGGAGCGCGACCTCCTCGGGGCCGGGTTCGGGTTCGGGAGTCCTCTTCTCTTCAGCCGCGGACATCGACGTACCTCCCCTTCGCTCCGGCCTCGGGCTCCACGCGAACGCGAGGCTCGTCGGGCCCGGGGGCCGGATTGACGACCACCTCGAGGTCGGGGGGGAGCTTGAAGCGGCTCTCCGCGGTGGTCGGGGTTGCGGCTGTTGCCGGGCGAGGCGTGATCATGGTGTCGGACATGGGTCCTCCGAGTTGGGTGCCGACTCCGGTCGGGCGTACGAGACTCATCGGCGCCCATTTGCACGTCTGGAAACGACGTCGGTCTCTGCGATCGTGTGGTTGAGAGGTCGGCTCGATTGGGCCAACGCCTGGGGCGTCCAACTGTTGGACGCCGTCCCCTGCGCTCGGTAGCCCCTCCGCGCGGGCTTCGAGACGCGTATGCTGTTCGC
>CAZEKB010000200.1:0-7537 GCA_964512225.1 uncultured Rickettsiales bacterium
CCCGGCTCGTGAGCGGGCACCTCTTCATCTTCGGGATGGCGACGTGGCCCGCTGCGATCGCGTGCGCGCACCGGGCCCTCGAGGGGGTGGGGAGCCGCCGCACGCGCCTGCTGTGGGGAGCGGCGGCGGGGGCGCTGCTCGGCACCGCGCTCCTGGGGGGCAGCCACTACGGCATGCCCATGGGGCTGCTGCTCGTGTGCCTGGTGCTGTGGGGGGCCGAGGGGCCTCGCCGGCCTCCGGTCGTGCTGGCGGCCTTGCTGTGCGTCCCCCTGCTGAGCCGCGACGGGCCCGAGGTCGGGCAGCGGCTGCTCGAGGCGGCGCTCCTGGGTGTGCTCGTCTGGGGGATGACCGACCGCCCCCGGGAGCGGGTGGAGGCGGCGCTGGGGGTCGCGCTGGGGATGATCGCTTCGGCCGGGGCCTTGACCGCGATCGGGCTCGCGGCGGTATCCACCCAGGGTCGCCTCGCCTGGGGGACGGCGGGCTCCATGGAGGACCTGCTCGAGGGGCCGCAGCTGTGGGACGCGGCGGCTCGGCTGGAGGCGGTGGTGTGGCTGCCCGAGGCGTCGTCGTGGGCGCTCGTGGGGCTCGGGATCGTCGGCTTGTTCGTGCGGCGTCCCGTGATCGGGCTCGTCACGCTCGCGGGCGGGGCGGCGGCGTTCACCCAGGGCGCGGCCTGGAAGCCGTGGGCCTTCTGGAGCGGCCTGCCCGGGAGCGGCGCGGTGGGCGCCCACGGGCGGTGGTCATGGACGCTGCTGCTCTTCGCCGTGATCGGGATCCCGGCGCTGGCGGCGGCGCTCGCGGAGCGGGGCGGAGACCGCCCGAACGTGCGTCGGGGGGCGGTCGCGGCGGTCGCGTCCGCCGCGCTGTCGGCGCTGTGGTTCCACGTGGACCTTCCGGCGAAGCCGCTGCCGACGACGGCCGATCCCACCCCGCTGGGTCCCGACGACGGGGGCATCCGCGGGATCGAGATCGCGGGCGACTCGCCCCTGTCCCGGGCCGTGCACCACGGCGTCCTCCGGGCCCGTCGCGAGGCCTTCGAGTACGGCCGCATGTACCCCCCGGAGCGGGCCGACGGTCGCCTCGTCTGGGGCCTCGCGGACGGTTGTCCCGCGCCCGCGCCCCCGGACGTCCTCGTCCAGCCCGACGTGGAGTCGTGGACGGTGACGGGACCTCCGGGCTTCCTCGTCGTCCTCGCGCAGCGGGCGGTGTCCGGGTGGCGCTGCGAAGGCGGCGAGATCGTCGACGGCTGGGCCGAGCTGGCGCCGGAGTGTCGCGAAGAGGTCTCCACCGTCCTGTCCGGGGCGGCGACGCGCGCGCCCGGCGACCCCCTGGCGGTGCCCCCGCCGGAGCAGCAGTGGCTCACGATCCAGCTCGGGGAGTCGGGTCGGACGCGTTGCTCGTGGACGAGCCCGGGGTGGGGCGCGGGACTCGCCGCACAGGGCGCCGCGGTCCTCCTGATCGTGCTCTTGCTCGGCGCCGAGATCAGGTCCCGTCGAGCCAGCGCACCGGCGCCTCCAGGGGAGACTGGGGGCGCAGGGTGATGCGCAGGATCGGCCGGGGCGAAGGGCACATCGCCCCGACCTCGAGCATCGACAGCGCGGTCCCGAGCACCACGGACGCGTTGCGCAGGGCGACGCTCCGACCGGGGCATCTGCGCGGTCCCGCCCCGAACCCACGGAGCGCGGCCCGCGCGCGCCCCCCGGCGGGGCCCAGGAAGCGCTCGGGCCGGAACCGGTCCGGTTCGGCGAAGTAGTCGGGGTGCCGGTGGGCTCCCCACACGAAGGCGACGGCGAGATCGCCGGGTCTCACGGCATGGCCCCGGAAGTCGCACGCGCGCGACGCTGTCCGGCCGATCGCCCACACCGGCGGGTACAGCCGGAGGGTCTCGAGGACGACGGCGGCCAGGGCGTCGGACTCGACGAACGCCGCCGGAGAGGCCCCGCGCACGGCCTCTCGGAGCGCGGCTCCCCCGTCGGCGGAGCGTGCGAGGAGCGCGAGGGACTGGGCCATGCCCGCGGCGACGGGCTCGCCTCCGACCAGATAGAAGGCGAGCAGCTCCGCCGGGACCCAGTCCGCGTCTTCGGCCCCGGCCTCGTCGCGCAGGCCAGCGCCGAGGGTGCCGGTCGGGGCGGCGGCGATGCGGGCGGGGGACAGCAGGGCCCGGGCGTCTTCGTGGGCGCGACGGACGGCGGGTCGCGGCGCCCACGGTCGGTTGACGAGGGCGTCGAGGGTCAGGAGCGCGTCGAGGGCCCGGGCGCGCTCGTCGGGATCGAGCGGGCCGAGCAGGGCGTCGAGAAAGACCCGGGCCGCGACCCGCCGCCCGAGGCCGTAGAGGTCCACGACGGGGCCGGCCGACGCGCGGGCTGCGGTGAGCGTCTCCCGAGCGGCCGTCGCGATCGCGTCCGGGGTCGCCGCGTGGCGCCCGAGCGCGGTCGCGGTGGGCGCCCTCCGACGTCGCCACGCGTCGCCCCCGGACCCGCCCAGCGTGCTGCCGGTGACCGTGCGGAAGGCGTCGTAGAGCCGGGCCCTCCCGGCGACCCCGCGCATGGCGTCGTCGACGCTCTTCACGAAGTCGTCGGCGTGGCTCGACAGGAGGTCTTCGATGGCCGCCGGGTGGGCGACGAGGAGAGGGCCCCTCCCCCCGGGCAGAAGGCGCCGGATCCCGCCCCCCGCGCGGTGGGCGAGGAGGCGGAGCGCGGCGTCGTTCAGCATCGGCCTCCTCCTCGGCGGACCGCCGTTTGCTCGCTCAGGCTACCGGACCGTCGCCGGCTCTTCGGTACGCTCACCTCGTGAGAACGGCGGCGTGAGTCCAAGGGTTCGTCTCGTCGTCGGCGTGATCGTGTCGATCGTGCTGCTGGTCGCCCTGCTGAGCTTCGTCCCCATCGACGAGGTGGTGGCGACGCTGCGATCGGCGCGCCCCGGGGTGCTCGCCTGCGTCCTCCTGATCCACCTCGCGATCCTCCTCCTCCGGGTCCATCGATGGGCGCTGATCGCGGAGGAGGGGCGGGCGGTGGACCGCGCTCGTCGGCTGCTGGCCTTCGACTCGCTCTTCTTCAGCTGGCTCGCCAACTTCGCGCTCCCCGCGAAGGCCGGCGACCTCGCGAGGCCGTTGATCTACGCGCGCGGCTCGGGGCGCCCGTACTCGGAGCTGCTGGGGGCGACGGCGCTCGAGCGGATCCTCGACCTGCTCTGCCTGGGCCTCGGGTTCTCCGTGGCCGTGTGGGTGCTCCCCACACCCGAGGAGCTGCCGACCTGGATCCGCGGGCTCGGGGTCGCGGCCGCGGCCGGGTTCGTGGGCGTCGTCGCGGTCCTGGTGGCGATCCGGCGGGCTCCCCGCGGGGGGGAAGTGTCCGGGGACGGGCTGCGCGCCCGAGTCCGCCGCGAGCTGGGACGGTTCCGGGACGGGTTGGTCCTGCTGGAGAAGCCGCGCGTCCTCGCCCGGGTGGCGGCTTGGTCGGTGGCGCTGTGGATCATCGAGGCCTTCTCGATCGGCCTGCTCATCGTGGCCTGCGAGGCGCCCGCGACGGCCTCCGCCTCGATCGTCGTCGTGGCCGCGATCGCGCTGTCGGTGCCGGTACCGAGCGCGCCCGGGCAGCTCGGGGTCGCGCAGTGGGTGAGCCTGGCCATCCTCGCCCCCTACGGCGTGCCCGCGGACGCAGCCGTCGCCGTGAGCCTGCTCGACACCGCCACCGCGCTGTGCTGGGTCATCCCCTTCGGCTTCGTCGCCATGGTCCGCCGCGGCGCGATGATGCCCCCGGCCGACGCCCCCGGTCCGTAGCTGCGGGGGCCCGGCCGGCGACCTGCTAGCGCGCGAGGTCCCGGGACCGGCGCATCAGCTCCAGCGCCTCCTGCCGGTAGCCGCCCACGTCGTCGCCCACCGCGCCCGCGCCGAGCTCCAGGGCCGCGCCGTAGGAGTGGCCGCCGACGTGCTCGCTGCCCTTGAGCAGCTGCGCCCAGGCGGCGACGGCCGCGCTCCAGCGGAAGTCGTCCGACGTGCGGTCGAGGGTCTTGCCGCGGTCGATCACGGGGGTCTCGCTCAGGTCCGACTCCGCGCCCGTGGGCTGCTTCCAGCGCAGGCGGACCGTCATCAGCTCGCCGGAGCGGGCGGCGTCGGTCAGCCCGGTGGGGCGCTGGTACTTCAGCTCCTCGGGGTCGGTGTTCGGGACGCTCGCGCCCGCGGGCACGACCTCGTAGATCGCGGTCACGCTGTGGCCCGCGCCGATCTCGCCCGCGTCCTTCGTATCGTCGGCGAAGTCGCGGTCCGCCAGCACCCGGTTCTCGTAGCCGACGAGCCGGTAGCCCGCGACCTCGGCGGGGTTGAACTCGACCTGGATCTTCACGTCCTTGGCCACCGTCACGAGCGTGCCCCCCGCCTCCTTCACCAGCACCTTCTTCGCCTCGTCGACGCTGTCGATGTAGGCGTAGTTGCCGTTTCCGTGGTCGGCGAGCGTCTCCATGCGGTCGTCCTGGAGGTTGCCCCGGCCGAAGCCCAGCACCGTCAGGAACACGCCCGAGCGGCGCTCCTTCTCCACGAGCGCGCGCAGCTCTCCTTCGCTCGACGTCCCGACGTTGAAGTCGCCGTCGGTCCCCAGGATCACGCGGTTGATCCCGCCCTGGACGAAGTTGCGCCGGGCGAGGTCGTAGGCGAGGCGGATGCCCGCGCCGCCGGCCGTGGACCCGCCCGCGCGGAGCCGCTCGATGGCGGCCAGGATCGCGGCTTGCTCGTGGCCGTCCGTGGGCTCGAGGACCACGCCCGCGGCGCCCGCGTAGACCACGATCGCGACCCGGTCGGCGTCCGTGAGCGACTCCACGAGCAACCCCATCGCCGCCTTGAGCAGCGGGAGCCTGTCCCCGCTGTTCATCGAGCCCGAGACGTCCAGCAGGAAGACGAGGTTGCGGGGCGGCATCTCGCCGTCCATCACCCGCGGGGCCTGCAGGCCGATGTGCACGAGGCGGTGCTCGGGCCTCCACGGCGCGGGGCCGACCTCGGTCGTCACGCTGAAGGGTCGTCGCCCGGCCTCCCGCGGCGCCTCGTAGTCGTAGGGGAAGTAGTTGACCATCTCCTCCACGCGGACCGCCGACGCGGGGGGCAGCCGCCCCTCGTTCAGGAACCGTCGGACGTTCGAGTAGGACGCGGTGTCGACGTCGATCGAGAAGGTCGACTTCGGCCGGTCCTGGACGCTCAGGAACGGGTTCTCCGTGTAGGCGCGGTAGGAGTCGCGGTCGGGGCCCTCGTCGACCTCGGCCTCGGCGGGCGGCGGCGGGGGGGTGGCCGACATCGGCTGCGCGGCCGGGTACCGCCCGCGGTTCGCGCCTGCGATGGGCCCGCGATGGTCCGCGCGCTTGACCTTGCGCTCCTTGCGGACGTACGCGGGATCGGGGGCGGGGGCCGCGGCGACGGGCCCGCCGAGGTTCGAGTCGACGCTGTCGATCTCGCTGTCGGCCGTCTCGAACAGGCCGGTGACGCGGCCGCCGAACTGCAGCGTCGCGAACGCGGCGAGCCCCACGCCTCCCAGCAGGAGGGCGGCGGCGAAGACGGGGAAGGCCCGGCGCCGGGGCGCGGGCTTCGGCTGCGGCAGGGGCTCGGCGGCCACGGCCTGCAGCGTCGCGGCCACGACGGCCTCGGGCGGGTCCTCGTCGGGCAGGTCGGCGAGCAGGGTGTCGACGTCGCGGAGGGCGGCGAGCAGCACGGGGTCCTCCGGGTCGAGGGGGGTGTTCGTCTCGTCGGAGCGGGTCATCGGCCCACCTCCCGGTCTTCGGTGGCGCGGCGGCGCGCCAGGGCGTGGGCCAGCGCGAGGCGTCCGCGCCGGAGGTGGGTCTTCACGGTGCCGACGGGGAGGTCCAGCGCGCCTGCGACGTCGGCCTGGGCGAGGCCCTCGACGCAGCTGAGGTGGACGACGAGGCGCTGGGGTTCGGGGAGGGCGTCGAGCTCGTCGCGCAGCCACTCGGCGAGCTCCCGCCCTTCGGCGACGCGGCCCGGCGAGGCGTCCGGCGACGGTCGCTCGGGGGTCTCCGCCAGGAGCTCGGCGGAGCGTTTGCGGGAGAGGTGGGTGCGCCCGGCGTTGAGCGCGATCGTCGCCAGCCAGGGGCGGACGGGCCGGGAGCTTCGGTAGTGGCGGGCGGCGCGGTGGACGCGCAGCCACACCTCCTGGAACACGTCGTCCCGCTCCTGGGCGCGCAGCCCGCAGCGGCCGAGCAGTCCGTAGACGAGCCCCGCGTGCAGCGAGACGAGCTCGGGGAACGCGGCGGGGTCGCCCGAGAGGTGGCGACCCAGCAGCAGTCGGTCGTCGACGTCGGGGGGCGGGGCCGGGGTCTTCAAGGCGGGGTCCGACATTCGGGGCCTCGGGATCGCAGATCGGGGGGCTCTCGAAGGGGGGTACTCACCGCGGGCGGGCCGGGTTTCAAGAAACTCACCCGGTGCTCGATCGTTCCTCGCTCGTCCATGCGCCCTCCGCCCCGAATGCTCCTCGGGTTGCCCGCCGACGTCCACCGGCACGACGTCTACACTGCCGGCGTGCCGCGCTCCCCCGCCTCGCTCGCCCTCGTCCTGCTGCTCGCGACGGCGTGCGAGGACCCCGGCGATCCCCCCACGGGCGAGCTCGACGTCCTCACCTACAACGTGCACGGCCTCCCCGCGGCCATCGCGGGCGACGACCCGGCGGGGCGGATGCCGCAGATCAACCCCCTGCTCGGCGACTACGACGTCGTGGGCCTTCAGGAGGCGTGGGTCGACGAGTTCTACGACGCCCTCGTGCTCGGCGCCGACCGCCTCACCGAGGTGCGCTTCGACCGGCCCCTGAACGAGGACCGGGTGTACGGCACGGGCCTGGCGGTGCTGTCCGACCTCGCCGAGGTGCCCGCGGCGCGCGTCCACCAGCACTACACGATGTGCAACGGGACGCTCGACGGAGCGTCCGACTGCCTCGCCAGCAAGGGCTTCCAGATGGTCCGCATGGTGCTCGCGGAGCACGACGGCACCACCTACGAGGTCGACCTCTGGAACACCCACTTCGAGGCGGGCGGCGGCGACGCCGACATCGAGGCCCGCCAGTCGCACGTGGACGACATCACCGCGGCCATGATCGAGCACTCCGCGGGCCGCGCGATGATCTTCACGGCCGACCAGAACCTGTCGCCCTGGGACGACCCCGAGGACGAAGCGCCCTACCAGCAGATCCTCGACACGGGGCTGCGCGACTCCTGCGAGATCCTCGCCTGCGACGAGCCTCGGCACATCGACAAGGTGATGGTCCGCGACGGCGATCACGTCTCGCTCGTGCCCACCGCCTGGGCGAACCCCGAGGCCTTCTTCGACGAGAGCGGCGACCGCCTCTCCGACCACCCGGCCATCTCGGCGACGCTCGCGTGGTCCGTCGCTCCCTGATCGTCGGGCTGGCGCTGCTGTGGGGTTGTCCCGGCGGGTCCGGGCTCCTCGGCGCCGCCGCCCCCGGCGCCGCCGCCGCCCCCACCGGCGCCGCCGCCGCCACCCGCCCCCCCCCCCCCACCCCCCCCCACCCCCCCCCCCCCCCCCCCACCC
>CAZEKB010000201.1:0-7487 GCA_964512225.1 uncultured Rickettsiales bacterium
CGCAGGACCACGCTCACGTACCGGTGGGGGGCGACCTCGCGGGCGCTAACCGCAGGCGCCACGGGGCCCGGCGCGACGTCGAGCCAGGATGACTCCAGCAGCTCGTGGGTCTCCACCGTCACGAGGGCGCGGCCGCGGTAGGGCGCGGTGAATACGACCTCGGCCTTCTCCCCCACGTCCACGCGCTCGGGCGCGGTGAGGACGAGCGTGCCCGGTCGCTTCGGCCGAGGGGTCTGATCGACGTCCGTCTCGCCCGCCATCCACCAGTAGCGGCGCGCGGTGCCCTCGACCCGCAGCTCCGTGACCGCGTCACCCGCCGTCACGCGCACGAGGTACGCCGACGCGTCCGCGCCCGGCACGACCGAAGCCCGGAACACGCCGTCCTTCACGGGGACGGTCGTCGCGCCCCCGCCGATCTCCCGCAGATAGCGGCGGTAGGACTCGGTGTCCTCCTCTTCGTCGTAGAGCCAGCCGTACTCCTCGTGGAGGGTCACGAGCTCCACCTCGGCCTCCGCCGCGGCGTCCTTCGCCAGGGCGCCGCCCCAGTCGACGAGGCGCCCGTCGACGGAGATCGTGGTCCCCGAGCCCGCCCGCTCGACGCCGGTCTGCAGGCCGACGTAGTGGCCCGCGGGGTGGATCAGGGTCGACCCCACGCTCTGGGTGGAGCGCCCCGAGCCCGCCTCGAAGACGGCGGCGCGGGCCGTGAGACGACCGGTGCCGTCGAAGCCGGACTCCGCGCCCGGACACACCAGGCGGGCGGAGTCCGCGCGGTCGAGCTCGCCCACCGCGGTGCCCAGGGCGAGCGGACGGGACGAGTCGTCGGGGCGGGTCCAGCGCCCGAAGGTCCACTCCGAGGCCGCCTCCGGGGCGAAGGGGGCGGGCGCGATCTCGCAGCTCAGCTCCACGGGGCTGCCCTCGGCGCTGCCGCCGAACAGGTAGCGGGCGCTCACGTCGATCTCCACCGGCGCTCCGCGGACCACGCCGTCGGCCGCGGGGGAGACCGTCGCCGCCATCCGCTCGGGCACGAACTCCTCGACCATCACGACCTCGCGGGCCAGCTCCTCGTCGCCCGCGGCGAGCGTCAGGGCCCACGCCCCGGTGCTCGCGAAGTCGGACAGCGGCAGGTCCCAGGACAGCATCCCCGCGGGGTTGGCCTGCACCGTGCGCGAGCGCACGACGTTGCCGCGGGGGTCCCGGGCCTCGAGCGTGACCGGCATCTCGGCGGGGGGGGCGCGGTGGTCGGCGTCGCGTACGAGAGCGGCGTAGTGGATCGTCTCCCCCGGGCGATACACGCCCCGGTCGGTCCAGTCGGCGACGCGGTAGGGCGTCTGCGCGAGGTACGGCTCGCCCGCGACCTGGGACTCGGTGGGCTCGATGCGCAGGTCGTCGAACTTCAGGTAGGTGAGATCGGCCGACGTGGAGGCGATCAGCGCCACCGGGGGCGAGTCGTCGGGGCCGTCCGGGGACAGCTCGATCACGCAGCCGCCGTCGCTGCCGGTGGTGCAGGCCCCGAGGATCGTCCCCGACCGGCGCACCGCCTCGACCTCGACGCCCGCCCGCGGCTTCGTGGTGTGGGCGTCCAGGGCCCACACCGGGATCGAGCGGCCGAAGGGCTCGTCGGGCCGGGTCGCGGCCTTCTTCGCCACGAGCTGCAGGTCGGTCACGAGCAGCCGGGAGGCGTCGGCCTCGCCCTCGGCCGCGACCACCACCTGGTACACGCCCGCCCCCGCGTCGGGGACCAGCCCGCGCACGTCGATGCTGCTGGTGGTCTCCACGTCGATGTCGCCGCGCACGGCGAGGGTCTGCTTCACGAGCACGTCCGAGGTCCGCTCGTCCGCACGCTCCTCGTCGCCCGCGAGCCAGAACACCAGGTTGCGCCGGGGCACGTGGCGGACCGTCAGCTCGACCTCGTCGACGTTCAAGTGCCGCACCGTGAGGCTCTTCCAGGCCGACTTGGGCAGGTACCGACCCTTGGTGGAGAAGGCCACGCGCGACGAGCGCACCGGCACGGAGACGGCGGAGCGGACGGCCCCCGCCATCGCCCCCCCGTCGCGGGTCACGAGGCCGTCGATGCGGACGTTCTGGGCGCCGCGAGCGAAGTCCCCGAGGATGCGGAACCCGTGCCGCGCGGGCACGACCGTGAAGTCCACCGGCGGGTCGAGGGTGATGGCGGCGGCGGCGGCCTCCTGGCCGGGCATGCACCGGGACGACACCTCGAACCAGTCGTAGCTCGACGAGTCGTGCCACCAGTTGCGCCCCCCGACGCTGCGGTCGTCGCACACGACGTCGATGTGGAAGCCCCCCGTCCCCTCGCCGACCTGGACCGCCACGACGTCCACGAGCGGGTCCTCGGGCACGACCGCCTCGCTCAGGAAGCCGTCCAGCGGCTCCGCGCCCATGCGGATCCCCGGCGCCAGGGCGAGGCGCACCCGCGCCCCGGGCTTCGCCTCCGGCACCGCCAGCTCCAGGCGCACGTGGTGGGGCTCGCGACCGACGCGCACCTTCGGCACCACGCGGCGGCCGTCGAGGCGCACGTCCACCGCGGAGATGACCTGGGCGGACGTCACCGGGCCCGAGAAGTCGACCGCGAGGGTCACCCGCTGGAAGGGGTCGCGCCGGTACGGGGTCTCGCGCTCGTTGCTCACGAGGCGCATGCCGAGCACCGCCGCCTCGGGCGCCGTGAACGTCGTGCTCCAGGCCGCGCCGCCCGGGGGCTTCAGGACGCCGTCGCGGGTCTCGAGGGCCTCGATCGCGGCGGAGTAGCGCGTGCCCGGGGAGAAGACGTCGGCGGGGGTGAAGACGAGCGTGCGCGGGGTGCGCCAGACGAGGGTCCCGCCCACCTCCGGCGCGAGCGTGAGGACGGTCTCGTCCCCGGCCTCGCCGAGGGCGTCGTCGTCGACCACCCGGCGCGCGAACTGCACGACGATCTCGCGGGGCTGGACCCCGGGCGCGGCCACCGCGGCCACCACGGGATCGAGGTCCTCCGCGCGCAGGGGCGGGCGGTCGTCGTCGTCGGCCTTGGGGGCCGCGACGCCGGAGATCTCGAGGGTCGGGATCGCCGACGGGGTGGGGATGTCGGAGGCGGCCGGGTCGTCGCTGGGCGCGGAGCACGCACAGAACAGGAGGGCGGCCGGCCCGAGGAGGAGGCCGAAGCGTCGGAGCATCTCACGATCCGTGTGGGGCGCGGAGGGTGAGGACGGTGTCCTCGTGATCGACCCGCGAGGAAGCACCCTCATTCCTCGCGTTCGCTCATCGGTGCATCACGGGACGAGGCGTCCCGCGCGGGCGGCCGACCAGGCCTTCGCCCACTCCTGGTGTCGCAGCTTCGCGGACTCGTTCAGGTCCGCGTGCAGACCGTCGGCGTCGCGCGCGGGCAGCTCGTACAGCCACACCGCGGTCGTGCCGTCGGGGGTGGCCGTCACCATCGTCATGGCGGGGCGGACCCCGCGCAGGCGCATCAGCTCGTCGTTGAACTCGCTCTGGAACCCGGCCTTGGCCACGTGGTCGTCGCCGAAGGACGTGCCGTCGAAGGCCATGCCCACGACGCACGGCGGCGCGCTGCAGTCGACGCCGAGGTACTGCGCGTCGTACTCGGGATCGAGCTCGGCGATCCAGTCCGGGAGGGTCTCCACGGAGGTCTCGAAGGCCTCGCCCCGGGCGGCCTCGGACAGGGACTCCCAGGGGATGTCCGGCAGCTCGAGGGGCTCGTCGTCGATGGTGGTGCCGAAGGCGATGGGCGAAGGCGGGGGGGCGACTCGGAGGAAGCCGCCCTCGGCCTGCTCCGTCGCGTCGGGGGCGGAGTCCGGTGCCGACGCCGACGCAGAGCCCTGCCCGGGCGCCGGGGCGGCCGCGACGGGGGCGGCGGGCGCTTCGGGCTCGGCGGCCGACTCGACGGCCTCTTCGTCGCCGCCCGCGAGCACGA
Organism: uncultured Rickettsiales bacterium; assembly: GCA_964512225.1. Lineage (GTDB taxonomy): Bacteria > Myxococcota_A > UBA796 > UBA9615 > UBA9615 > CAZEKB01. The sequence goes on from CAZEKB010000201.1 coordinate 3,923, forward strand.
AGTACGCGACGGCGACCAGCACGATGAGGGCGGGGACGGGGGCGAGCCGGCCGAGGCGGCCGGACGGGGACTCGGACATCTGCGGCGACTCCAGGGGCGGTTCGGAGACCGGCGAGACTACCACTCGTGCACTTCGATACCGGGGCGAGAGCGCACGCGGTCGGTTAGATTCCAGCCGTGCGTCCGACCCCCTGCTCCCTGTTCGTCGTCCTCGTGCTCGCCGTCGCCTGCACGCCCCCCGGCGAAGAGGACGCGACGCCCGACGACCGCCCGCGCGACGCCCAGGGCTGCCTGATCAAGAGCTCCGGCGGCAGCGGCGGCGTGAGCGGGCGCCAGTGGATCCCCGACCCGATCCTCGCGACCCCCGAGGACGACGCCCCCGACTACACGGTCCTCGCCTGGGGTCCCCCGGGCATCGAAGAGGCGACGGGGCCCGTGCCGCTGACGGTCTTCATCTCCCGCACGCTCCCCGACACGGAAGGGGACCTGCTCGAGATCCTCGAGGGCGAGCTCGCGTTGGGGCAGCTCGCGGTGGACACGGGCTGGGTCGTGGCCGTCGCCATCCCCGGGGCGTACGAGGGCAACCTCCCCACGGCGGACGACCTGGGCCTGAACATCGGCACGCAGCAGGACGACGAGTACGTCATCCGCTCGCTCGATCGCCTCGAGGAGTTCTTCCCCATCAACCGGTCCCGGGTGCACATCTTCGGCAGCCACGGCTCGGGCGGCTGGGCGACCTACTACGCCCACTTCTACGGCGACCGCATCACCACGACGGCGAACCAGGCCGGCTACAACCCCTTCGACCCGTGGCCGGTGAGCTGGCTGCGGCCGGTGCCGTTCATGGCGATCCGCGACCCCCAGGACCCGTTCTTCCCCCACGACGCGATGGAGGACAGCGCGCTGATGTTCGAGGCGGCGGGCGCGGACGTGGAGCGCTTCTACGACTACGACGGGTCGTCCGGTCGGTCCCCGCACGAGTGGGTCTCCGACGCGATCTTCCCCACGCTGACCGCCTTCCAGGCCCGCCACTGCCTCGAGGACCACTGGCTGTGATCGCCCGCCTCGGCGTCCCCGCGCTCCTCGTCCTGCTCGCCGGCTGCGCGCCCACGACCGAGGGCATGGCGCCGGGGGAGTGCTCGGACGGCGAAGACAACGACGGCGACGGGCTCACGGACTGCGAGGACTCCCACTGCGACGGCGCCCCCGCCTGCGAGGACCCCGAGCTCGACGACGACGGGTGCCTCGTGGCGGGCACGTTCGGCGCGGGCGGCGAGGAGGGGCTGCAGTGGCTCGCCGTGGACGGCTACGGCGACGGCTCGGGCCCGGAGTGGACGATCGCGGCCTGGGGCCCGCCCGACCTGGACCCCGCGGAGCCGCTCCCGCTGGCGATGTTCGTCACCCGCAACCTGCCCCCGGACCGCGCCGACCTCCTCGACATCCTCGAGGGCTTCATCGGGATGGACACGATGGTGGCCGACACCGGGATGATCGGGGCGGTGATGCTGCCGGGGATCACCAACGCGATGAACGGGGACGTGATCGGGTGGAGCATCAACAACGGCGAGGACGAGGACTACTTCGTGGACGCCCTGGCGAAGCTGGAGGCCACCTTCAACGTCAACCGCGCGCGCATCCACCTCTTCGGGAGCCACGCGTCGGGCGGGTACGCCACCCACTTCGCCTACAACCACGCCGATCGCATCGCGTCGACCGCGAACCAGGCGGGCTACAACCCCTTCAATCCGTGGCCGTCGTCGTGGCTGCGTCCGGTCTCCGGCATGTTCATCCACGACCCGAACGACGAGGTCCAGCCCGAGTCGGAGATCGAGGACTCCGCGCTGATGTTCGAGGCCGCGGGCGCGACCGTCGAGCGGTTCTACGACCTCGACTCGCCCGCCATGGACGGCCACCACGACTGGGACTCCGAGGACATCTGGCCCCGGCTCAACGACTTCCAGTTCTCCCAGTGCGTCGAGGAGAGCCGGCTCTGACAAGCTGGTGGGGACTCCCCGCGCGCGAAAGGCTCCGAACCGCCGCGGCTCGGGACGGCCGGGGGCGGCAACAAGCGGGCCGGTTCACCGAAACGGGCGAGTTGTTGCCGGTTCTGCGGCAACAACTCGGGTGTTTCACCGAAACGGGCGGCTTATTGCCGGTTGGAAGCTAGCGGCTCATTGCCGCCTCCCCGGCAACAAACGGGCTGATTCACCGAAACGGGCGGGTTTCTGCCCCCCGGGAGCGCGGTCGACGTCCGCGGGACGGGGTCGCCGAGACTGCGCGGTGATCGCCCTTCGCGTGGGTAGACTGGCGCGATCCTGGACGACGCTGCCTGAACGCGAGGATTCCATGTCGACACTCCGCCTCGGCCTCGTTTCGCTCTTCCTCCTCCTGGCGGGTCTGCCCGTCGCCGCGTGCCCCGGCAATGCCGTGCTGGGCGACGACGACGACGTCGCAGACGACGACGACGCGGTCGACGACGACGACGCGGTCGACGACGACGACGCGGTCGACGACGATGACGCAGTGGACGACGACGACGCGGCCCCGGATTACACGGTCTGCGACGACGGGATCGCCCCGTACGCCGAGATCCAGGACGCGGTCGATGCGGCGTCGGACGACGACACGATCACGGTCTGCCCGGGCGACTACGAGGCTGTGGAGATCGAGGACACCGACCTGACCCTGATCGGAGTCGGTGGGTCGGGCGTGACGTCGATCCAGGGCGGGACCGGGCTCGCCCTCGGGATCGACGGAGCCGACGTCGTCCTCACCGGCTTCACCCTCACCGGCACGGCCCGAGACGAGCAGCCGGGGGCCCTCTACGCGCAGTTCTCCGACCTCCAGGCCGAAGACATCCGCGTGGCGGACTGCGCCTCGTTCGTGGATGAGGACGACCTCGTCGGGGGTGTCTTCATCGACCGGAGCACCGCGGAGTGGACCCTGGGGATCTTCGAAGACAACCTCCAGGTGCCGTACCTCTTCCGGGCCGATACGAGCGAGGTCGTGCTGCGGCAGACCATCTTCAGGGACAACCTGTGGGCGTCGGACGACGTGGGCGGACCTCTCTTCTCGGCGGTGGACTCCGAGTTCGAGCTGTCGAACAGCATCTTCCACGACAACACCGTGAACTCCGGGGCCGGTGTGGTGGGCGTCGGGCCGGGAGGTTGGGCCTACAACAACGTGATCCACGACAACAGCAACGCCTGGACGTCCGTGGGCGCGCTGCGGGCGTTCGACTCGGAGGTGTTCAACAACATCATCACCGACAACACGACCGGGCTGAGCACCGCCGCCGGCGCGGTGGCCCAGTACAACCTGCTGTGGGGCAACGACGACGACTACGGCGTGTCCACCGAGGCGGACGAGACCGATCTGAGCCAGGACCCCCGGTTCGTCGACGCGGACGACGGCGACTTCGCCCTCGACCCGGGCTTCTCCCCCGCCATCGACAGCGGAAACCCGCTCCCCGGCTACAACGACGTCGATGGGAGCCGCAACGACCTGGGGGCCTACGGCGGTCCGGAGGGCGCATGGCCGTGATAACCGCTGGTGCCGTAGGTGA
>CAZEKB010000202.1:0-7405 GCA_964512225.1 uncultured Rickettsiales bacterium
GTCGCAGGTCTCGGTGGCGCCGGGGAAGACGGTGCTGTCGGTGTCGTCGCAGTCGCCGTCGAGGCACGGGGAGTGGCCGTCGCCGTCCTGGTCCCGCTCGTCGGGGTCTCCGCCCGTGCCGGTGCCGACGTTGCCGTCGCAGTCGTTGTCGAGGCCGTCGCAGGCCTCGGTGGCGCCGGTGAAGATCGCGGAGTTCGTATCGTCGCAGTCCGAGCCGGTCATGGCGGCGCAGCTCGCGTCGGTGTTGAGCACGCAGTTGGACGCCGAGGCGTCCTCGCACTGGCAGTCCCAGTCGTCGTCGACCTCGTTCGGATGGAACGTCGTGTTGTCGCAGTCGTTGTCGCCGCCGTCCGCGATCTCGGTGGCGCCGGGGTTGAGGTTGACGTCGCCGTCGTCGCAGTCGCCGCCCACGAGCGTGGTGACGGCGGGGCCGGGCCAGCACTCGACGTACCCGTCGAGGTCGTTGTCGATCTCGACCACGGGGATGATCCCGTCGCAGTTGTTGTCGACGCCGTCGCACAGCTCCGGCGCGCCGAGGTAGGCGGTGGGGTCGGTGTCGTCGCAGTCGCCGTTGTCGTCGGTGACGCCGTCGGCGTCGAGGTCGATCTCGCTGCCCGTGCACGACGGGCAGTTCTGCAGCCCGTTGGTATTGCAGGTGCCCACGCCGCGGCAGTACTCGCCGTTGTTGACGGTGCCGTTGAGGTCGTAGCCCGGGTTGCCCGGGCACTGGTTGTCCACGAGGACCAGGACCGCGCACGGCGGGTTCGCGCAGGTCTGGGGGACGCCCAGGGTGGTGGTGTAGCTGTCGGCGATCTCCGGCGCGTTCGGGTAGATCGAAGGCGCGAAGGGATCGGTCGGATCGTCGTTGCAGTCGTCGCCGCCGCTGAGGCCGATCAGGCCCGTGTAGCCGGGCGGGTTCTGCAGGGTCGTGACCGTGCACTCGGCGAAGCCGTCGCCGTCGTCGTCGAACTCGATCGGCGGGGTGACGGTGTCGCAGTTGTTGTCGAGGCCGTCGCACAGCTCGGGGCCGCCCGACGCCGCGAAGAACGCGCCGCCGAACACGGTGGGGGAGGCGTCGTCGCAGTCGTCGTCCGAGTTGCCCTGGAGTCCGTCCGGCCCGCACTCGGAGACGCCGTCCCCGTCGTTGTCGGTCTCGAGCTCGTGCAGGAGGCCGTCGCAGTCGTTGTCCAGGAAGTCGCAGGCGATCTCGACGGTGGTGGGGTCCGGGTTCACCGTCGGCTCGGTGTCGTCGCAATCGCCGCCGGAGATGCCCGTACCGACCGCGGACTCGACGATGCACTCCACGTACCCGTCGTTGTCGTCGTCGAGCTCCACGTCGGGCAGGCCGTCGGCGTTCGCGTCGTTGGCGGCCGGGTCCGCCGGGGGGCAGTTGAACAGCGTCCCGCTGGTGAGCTGGTCGCAGTCGTTGTTGACGCCGTCGCAGAGCTCGGGCGCGCCGCAGAAGACCGTGTCGTCGTTGTCGTCGCACTCCAGCCCGGAGCACGAGGCGCGGCCGTCGAGGTCGTTGTCGGTGTCGGTCACCCCCCCGGGGAGGACGTCGTCGGTGCCGTCGCAGTTGCTGTCCGGAACGCCGTCGCACACCTCGTCCGCGCCGGGGAAGGTCGTGGCCACGGTGTCGTTGCAGTCCGGATCGCACAGCAGGTTCCCGCCGCCGTCCGTCTCGCAGAACACGTAGCCCTCGCCCGGGTGGGCGCAGCGCTCGATCGCCTCGTTCGCGTCCCCGAACCCGTCGAGGTCGCTGTCGAGCAGGTACGTGAGGAACCCGCCCTCGTCGTTGTCGGGGTCGCAGTCGGAGTCGAGCTGATCGTCGCGGTCGCCGTCCTCGCAGAGCTCCTGGGCGCCGGGGTTGATGTCCGCGTGGGTGTACCCGCTGTCCGCGTATTCGTCCGGCAGGGGGACGCTCGGGTCGTCGTGGCAGTCGCTCAGGTCCGCGGGGCAGAACTCGTCGAGCTCCTCGGGGGTGCCGCACGACGCGTCGCGGTCGCAGAAGCCGTCCTCGTCGAGGTCGATGGCGCGCAGGGTGGACCCGTCGCAGTTGTTGTCGATCTGGTCGGTCGCTTCGCAGACCTCTTCGGCCTGCGGGTGGGAGCTGAAGCCCTCGAGGGTCGCTTCGTCGACGCAGTCCTCGTCGGCCCCGCCCACCTGGCGGCACCAGCCGTCGCCGTCCTGGTCCCAGCCGATGCTCGTGCAGTCGGCGTTGCCCTGGAGGATGACGCGCTGGAAGAGGTCCGCGTCGCAGTCCGGGTCGCGGTCGTCCGTGAGGTCGTCGCCGTCGTTGTCCTCACCGTCGAAGCAGGTGCCCTCGTCGCCTTCGGTGACGCGGTTCTCGATCACGAGCGCGTCGTTCGTCCACCCCGGCACCGTGCCGATGAAGAAGACGCTGATCTCGAGCTCGTTGTTGGGGCCGATGCGGTTGGTGAAGCCCTCGGCGGGCTCGTTCTCTTCCTGGTTCGGGGCCTCGAAGCAGAAGGCCGCTTCGGCGGGGGCGTTGTCGCAGTCCCCGTCCGCCGGCAGCAGCGCCCGCTCCGGGTCGGACTCGAGGTAGATGTTGAAGTCGATCGCGTCGGCGACCGACGTGTTCGTGAGCGTCACGCGCTTGCGGACGACGTTGCCGGGCTCGAAGAACAGATCGACGGTCGTGCCGTAGACCTCGTGATCCGGGATCTGCCGCGCTCCGCGGATGAACTGGAGCACCTGCTTGTCGATCGTGAGCACGAAGTTCGGATTCGTGCAGCTCGCAAGCATGGTGGCGGCTACTGCGAAAGCCGCACACAGCCGGAACGCTCTCCCCATCGCCCAGGGCTTGATCCCCATGAAACACCTCAAATCAGTGCATCGATCGTAGTCCGCCACCCTACCTCACGGGAGGGGTCCGGATGGTGGTGCGCGCAGCGAATAGACGTGGACGTGTTCGCCGCGGGCGGACGTCCAGGCTCCCACTCGCGTCGCGCGCTTCTGCAGAGCCGCCAGGCGCGCCATGAAGGCGTCGCCCGGATCGGGATAACCGAACTGTTCGAGGACGGGCAGGAGCGTCTCCCGCGTAGGCCAGGCGTGGTCGCCCGCGGCGACATAGACGAAGCAGGATGCTCGGTCCGCCTTCTCATCGAACGCCTCCGGGGCCATCAGCAGCCCCTCGACGAGCCGGGTGTCCAGGTCGAGCCGCAACGTCGGCATCAGCTGACCCTCGTACGCACCATGGCCCTCACTGAAAAGTGCGACGTACGGCCGAAGCGGATCACTCGCGGCGCGACAAAGTTCGACCATTCGAGGGACGTGCAGCGCTTGGTAGTGCGGCTGGGCGGCCTGGACGTACTCGTAGCCGAGGTACATCGGGGGGAGCGGCGACGCGCCCGCGAACCACGCCCACTTCCCGGGGGTGGGCAGCACGCCCCGGTCCGCGGTGAGGAAGGCGACCTGGTGCACCGCGAAGAGCAGGGTGAGCGCGGCGGCGGCGGCCCGGGCCGACCGCCACGGGATCGCGCGCCAGCCGAGCGCCGCGGCGAGGGCGAGGGGGGCGAGGAGCGGGATCGAGTAGAAGGGCTGCTTCTTGACGATCACCGTGAAGAGGCCGAGGCCGAAGACGATCCAGGCTTCGAGCATCCGGCGCGACGGCGGCTCGAGCAGGCGACGCGCGCGGGCCGCGTACAGGCCGAGCCCCGCGAACGTGGCGGCGGCGAGCACGAGCCCCATCTGGCAGTCGATGAACGACAGGGGGTAGTAGAAGAGGTTGCGGAACGACAAGAAGGGGAACGTCGCGGACGTCTCGCCCATGCCGGTGTGCTCGCCTTCGAGCTGCGTGAGCACCTCCCACACGTGGTTCTTGAAGAACAGGGCGTAGTAGTAGGTGCACAGCAGCACCCCGATCCCGAGCACGATGCCCCAGCGCTTCAGGGCGGGCCTGGGGTCCACGTCGGCGCGCTCGCGCCACACCGTCCACAGGGCCGTCGCCACCAACGGCAGCAGGTAGATGGCGAAGGCGACGCGGTCCACGAGCATCCCCGCGCTGCACAGCAGCCCGAAGATCACGGCGTCCCGGCGGTCCTGCAGGCGCCCGCGGACGACGAGCAGGACGGCCGCGGCGGCGACGAAGGCGGCGAGGGCGATGTTCGGCTCGAAGCGACGGATGTTGCCGAAGATCGCCGGGTAGGACACCAGCAGGACGGCCGCGGCGGCCCCGGTCCAGGCGTCGCGCAGCTTCTGCCCCGCCCAGGCGACGGCCACCAGCAGCACGGCGAGGTGCGTGAGCAGCGACAGGATCGCGATGTCCTTGCTGCGCCCGAACACGCTCATGACCGTCGCGGCCGTGAGGTGGATGCCGGGCGGCCAGTACTCGCCCCACAGGAACGGCCACGCCTCGCCCAGGGAGTCGTCGCGCCCGCGGAAGAAGATCTCCGTGAGCGTGTACAGGTGGATGAACTCGTTCTGGTAGCCGTCGGGCAGGTCGTTGCGCAGCAGCCACCACAGGGTGATCCAGCCGAAGACCGCGGTGAGGGCGCCCCCGCACAGGAGCGGGAACGCGCGCTGCAGGGACGGTCGTGTCACCGGTGGCGGGGCCTCGGAACCATGCGGGCGCAGTGTAGAGTGACGGGATGGGTCCCACCACCAACCCCGGCCGCCGTCCCAAGACGAACCCCGGTCGCCGCAAGCCCCGCCAGGCGGACGCCTCCGAGGACACGGACGCCCCCGAGGTCGACCCGACGGATACGCTTCACACCGGCGACGACCTCGCGGGCGACCCGATCACGTCGGACCCGGAGGGCATGGGGACGCCGCACGAAGACGACGACGTCGAGTCCGTGGAGTCGCGACCGCTGGCTCTCCAGCGAGCGCTGCGCCAGGTCGAAGCGGCCGTGGACGCCGAGCTCGTCGCGTCGATGGACAAGCTCGAGAACCTCGGTCGCCAGGAGGAGGAGCTCCAGAGCCGCCTCGAGGAGCTGTATCTCGAGCTGGGGACCGTCCAGGACTCCCTCGCGGAGACGTCGCGGTCCGCACGCGCCGCCCTCGAGCACCGGGCGGACACCTATACGCGTCGCACGGACATGCAGGCGACGGTCATCCACCGCACCCTGCGCACCGACGCCGAGGAGCTGGTGACCCGCCAGCGCGTCTGGCAGCAGCGCAACGAGGTCGCCGAGAACCGCCTGCGGGCCCTCAAGGAGGACCCGACGCTCGCGGACATGATCGCCGAGTTCCGGCAGCTCGACGCGCGCATGGACACGCTGGATCTGCTCCCGGAGAGCTACCGCGGCGTGGTCAAGGCGCACCACACCGAGCTCAAGACGAAGCTGAAGCCCCACCTCGAAGAGCCCACGAACGACCCGCTCAAGCCCATCGACATCGCCGTCGCGGTGGCGATCGCGGGGGGGCGTCGTCCGGATGGTGAAGAGACCGTCCCCGCCCGGCTGCTCGCGGTCCTGCCCGTCGACTTCGCGACCCACGAGCGGGCTCGCGAGGGGGCGAACGACCTCACCGCGCGGTTCGCGTTCCGGGTGCTCGCGGCGCTGTCCCGCTTCGTGGTGAACATCGGCGCCCGCGCCAAGCCCGAGCCCGTCGACCTGGACGGCCTGCTGGGCATCGAGCTGCCGTTCGACGACCTCGACATCCCCGCCACGCCCGCCGACCTCGCGCGCGCGCTGCGCGACTCCTACGCGGACGCCCGCGACTCCCGCATGTCCAAGATCCACGTCTCCACCGACGTCGTCTTCGTCTCCATGGCCGCGCTGGAGCTCCTGTGGGGCCGCGCCAAGGAGACGGCGAAGGACACGACGGACGCCAAGGCGCACTCGGGCCGTCGAAAGACGAAGAACTCGCGACGTCGCAAGTAGAGGCTATCTTGTCGATCTGGGCCGAATAGCCCAACTCGGAGAGCCGAATGCAGCGTTTCCCCCTCGAGGGTCTCAAGGTCTCGCTCGTCTATCCGCCCTACGGCGCGATCAAGAACGAGCCGGGCATCAAGGCGGTCAAGGAGAACTACGGGGTCTTCCCGTCGCTCTCGCTGCTGTACGTCGCGGGTTGCCTGGAACAACACGGGGTCGAGGTCCAGTTCCTGGACGTGAACGCCGAGAACATGTCGCTCGAAGAGACGACCACGAAGCTGAAGGAGTTCGGGCCGGACTTCATCGGCTACACGATCACGACGTACCTCTTCTATCAGACGCTCGCGTGGGTGAAGGCCATCCGCGACGAGGTGGACGTGCCGACGATCGTGGGCGGCGTGCACATGGGGATGTACCCCGTCGAGTCGATGACGCACGGCTGCCTCGACTACGGCGTCACGGGCGAAGCGGAGATGACGCTGCCCGAGCTCCTCCACCGCGTGACCACCGGCAAGTCGCTCGAGGGCCTCAAGGGCCTCATCTACAAGAAGGAGGACGGGGAGGTCGTCTACAACGGCGACGCGGGCCTGCTCGCGAACGTGTCCGAGGCCTCGTGGCCCGCGCTGCACCTCGTCGACAACAGCCTCTACTACTCGTTCATCAGCAAGTACCAGAACTTCGGCTGCATGATGACCAGCCGGGGCTGTCCATACCGCTGCATCTTCTGCGAGCAGGGGGGCCTGAAGTTCCGCCCGCGCACGCCGAAGGACGTCGTGGACGAGATGGAGTTCGGATACAAGGAGCACGGGATCCGCGAGTACGACTTCTTCGACTCCGCGTTCACGATCCAGAAGCCCCGCGTCATCGAGATCAGCAAGGAGATCGTCAAGCGGAAGCTCGACATCGTGTGGGCCGCGCGCACCCGCGTGGACTGCATCAGCAAGGAGATGCTCGACTGGATGGCCCGCGCGGGCTGCGTCCGCATCTACTACGGGCTCGAGTCGGGCAACCGCCGCATCCTCAAGACGCTGCTCAAGGCGGCGGACCTCGAGCAGGCCAAGGCGACCGTGAAGGACACCAAGGAGTCGGGCATCGACGTCTTCGGCTACTTCATGATCGGCAACCCCGGCGAGACGGAGCACACCGTCCGCCAGACGATCCGCTACGCCCTCGACCTCGACCTCGACTACGCCCAGTTCAGCAAGGTCACCCCCATGCCGGGCACCGAGCTGTACTCGATGTACATGGAGGAGTTCGGCGAGGACTACTGGCGCAACTACATCCTCGACGAGAACTACGAGCAGTACATCCCGCGGCCGGACTGCACGATGACGGAGGAGGAGATCCAGCGGCTCACGCAGCTGGCCTACGTCCGCTTCTACTACCGGCCCAAGATGATCGCCCGCACGGTGGGCAAGATGAAGTCCTGGCACGAGTTCCGCCGGTCCGCCGAGACCGCGTGGCAGATGGTGGCCCAGAAGCCCGAGGGCCAGTACCAGGAGATGGACCTCAGCTAGTCGGTCGAGTCAGAAAAACGGAGTCTGTTCAAGGCGATCAGTCCGTGATCT
>CAZEKB010000203.1:0-7277 GCA_964512225.1 uncultured Rickettsiales bacterium
GCGCCCGCCCGGTCGCCACGGGGAGGGGGGGCTACCTCCGCGCTCGACGCGGCGAGCTCGCCCGACGGGGGGGGCTCCTCGGACTCCGCGGGAGCCGAGGCCTCCCCGGCCGCGTCCACGACCTCCGCCCCGGCCGCCTCCGCGGCCGCCTCGGCCCGGGCGATCTCCGCCTCCTCTTCGCGTATGAGCTCGGCCGCCGACTCCGCTCGTGCCGCGTCCGCCGCCCGAGCCTCCTCCGCGGCCGCCGCCTCGGCTGCCGCCGCCGATGCCGCCCGTGCCGCCGATGCCGCCTCTTCGGCCTGGCGGGCCGCCTCGGCGCCGGCGACGGGCGGACCGTCCAGCTGCGCCTGCTGTACCAACCCCGCGTCGTACGGCGCCGTGAGGCCGCCGTCGGCCTCCACGGGAACGCAAGCGGCGAGGCTCAAGGCGGTCGTGATCGCGAGTGTCGGAAGGGTCCTCATGCAATGAACTCCCGGCGTGGCCGTAACCATCGCCAACCAGTCAACGGGCCTGCGCGCTAGGATGCGCGCCTTCGAAGGAGGATGTCGAGTTCATGCTGCAGACCATCTACCTCGTCGCTCTGGGACTCGGGGGTGGTTGGCTCGGTATCGCGAGCATCCTGTCCGTTCTGGGGGGCGCGGAGAAGGACATCGACGGCAAGGACGTCCACTTCGACAAGGACGTTCACTTCGACAAGGACGTCGCCTTCGACAAGGACGTCCACTTCGACAAAGACATCGACTTCGACATGGACGGCGACATCGACGCCGACGCCGACGCCGACGCCGACGCCGAGAACGCCCACGCCGACCACGATCACGATACGACCGGCGTCTCCTGGCTGAGCCCGCTCGTCGTCGCCGCCACCCTCTTCGGCTTCGGGATCACGGGCCTGGGGGTGGACTCCCTCCTCGGCTACGCCGCCATCGCCCCGCCGCTCGCCGCGGGCGTCGGCTTCGGCTCGGGCTGGACCCTCCGCAAGGGGCTGACGATGCTCCGCCGCGTCGAGGGCTCGAGCCACACGACCCGACGGTCGACGATCGGCTCGCAGGGCGAGGTCATCACCAGCATCCCCGCAGGCGGCGTCGGCCAGGTGGCCATCATCGCCGGCGGGCAGCGCATCAACGCTCCGGCGCGCTCGCGCAGCGGAGAGGCGATCGCGCGCGGAGAACGCGTCTTCATCAGCAAGGTGGACGGCGTGACGTTCGAGGTGGAGCAGGCTCGGGAGGACCGCGCCGCCTCGAAAGCGGGAGCGGCTCAGGCCGCTCCGACCCAGACCGCGTAAGCACACTCGACATCCGGGGGACACGACCCCGACGGGACCGGTCCATCCACGGACTGCGTCTCGGGCACCAGCCAACCCACACGGAGAGGACCATCCATGGAATCCCTCGCAGTCGCAGGCGGAATCGTCACCTTCATCCTCGGCTTCATCCTGGCCGCGTTCATGGTCTACGCGACCCGGTACAAGAAGGTCGGGCCCAACGAGGTCCTCGTGATCTCGGGCCGCAAGCACCGTCGGCTGCTGCCCAGCGGCGACAACGAGGTCGTCGGCTACCGCATCTGCAAGGGCGGCGGCGCCTTCATCTGGCCGATCATCGAGAAGTACGACATCCTCAGCCTCGAGCTGCTGACGCTCGACGTGAAGACTCCCGAGGTCTACACCGCGCAGGGCGTGCCGGTGATCGTCGACGGCGTCGCGCAGGTGAAGGTCCGCGGCGACGACATCGCCATCGGCACCGCCGCCGAGCAGTTCCTGAGCAAGGGGAACAAGGAGATCATGAACATCGGCACGATGACGCTGGAGGGGCACCTCCGCGCCATCCTCGGCACCCTGTCGGTGGAGGAGCTCTACAAGGACCGCGAGGCCTTCTCGCAGCGGGTCCAGGAGATGGCGGCGCACGACATGGCCAACATGGGCCTGCAGATCGTGTCCTTCACCCTCAAGGACATCCGCGACGACCACGGCTACCTCGAGGCCATCGGCAAGCCGCGGACCGCCCAGGTCAAGCGCGACGCCATCGTCGCCCAGGCCGAAGCCGACCGCGACGCCGCCATCAAGGCCGCCGAGGCCCGCCAGGAGGGCGAGACCGCCCGCTTCGGGACGGAGTCCGAGATCGCCCTCGCCAACCGCGACTACGAGATGAAGCGCGCCCAGTACCAGGCGAGCGTCAACGAGGAGCGAGCCAAGGCGGAAGCGGCGTACGACATCATGAAGAACCGGAAGGGCCAGGAGGTCAAGAAGGAAGAGGTGATGATCGAGCTCATCGAGAAGCAGCAGCAGGCGCTGGTCGAAGAGCAGGAGATCCTCCGCCGCGAGCGCGAGCTCGAGGCCACCATCCGCAAGCCCGCCGACGCCGAGAAGTACCGCGTCGAGCAGATCGCCGAAGGCGAGCGCCTGAAGCTGGAGCTCGAGGCGGCCGGTCGCGCCAAGGCGGCCCGCGAGATGGGTACGGCGACGGCCGACGTCACCCGGACCCAGGGTGAGGCCGACGGCGAGGCCATCCGCTCCAAGGGCCTGGCCCAGGCCGAGGTCGTCAAGGAGACCGGTCTCGCCGAGGCGCAGGCCATGGCCGAGAAGGCCGAGAGCTGGAAGCAGTACAACGACGCGGCCGTCGCCCAGATGATGGTCGACGTGCTGCCGAAGCTGGCCGAGGCCATCGCGGCCCCGCTCGCCAAGACCGACCGCATCACGATCGTCGGCAGCGGCGGCGAAGGCGGCACCGGCCTCAGCGGGATCACCGGCGACGTGGCCCGGATGATGGCGCAGATCCCCCCCGTCGCGGAGTCGCTGACGGGCGTGAAGATCGGCGACGTCATCGGCCGCGTCACGGGAAGCAGCGCGAAGAGCGACAACCCGGCGCAGGAGTAGCTGGAGGAGGTCGTGACCGACACCATCCTGGTCATGGGTCCGAGCGAGTCCGTGGTCCGAGCCGCCGTGAACGCGGTGGCCTCGGCCCCGGGCGTGCCCCGCGGGGCGCGCGTCAAGGGCGTCCTCGCCGACGGTCCGAGCGTGAAGATCGTGGAGACCGTGGCGGGAGGCGCGACCTCGACGATGGGCGCCTGGGAGCCTCCGAAGCTCTCGGGCGGGCCCCGGGGGAGCCTGTTCGACGGCGACCCCTGGGGGCCCGTGGGCGGCGACGACTGGGGCGATACGAGCGGGTTCCAGGCCCCCCCGGTGGAGCCTCCTGCGCGCGTGCCGACGCCGACGCCGGCCGCCGTGGACCTGGAGTTCCTGCCCCCGCTCCCGGAGACGGCCTCGGCCTTCCCCGAGGAGCCGACGCCTCGTCCGCGCCGCGCGAAGGGACCGACCGACATGTCGGGCGTGCCCCCCGCGATCGTCGACGCCGCCCGGACCCTCCGACGCTTCGTCGACGGCGACGTGCCCAAGGGCGTGCTGCTCCGCGTCATCCGCGCGCGGGTGAAGACCGCGGGCAACGTGCAGACCGGGCTCAAGGACCTGTGCACGCTCGTCAAGGAGTACGGCGCGGACCAGTCGCCGGTGATGGACGCCTACCGGATGGTGGACCACGCGCTCCCGCGCGTACGCGAGAAGCAGGCGCTCAAGGTCCTGTCGGCGATCTTCGGCGTGGAGTAGACCTCGCGCCATGCGCGCGTCCTGCCTCGTCCTCCTCTCCTTCGTCCTCGCCGCGCCCGCGGGGGCGGAGGAGCGCCCCCGCCTCCGCTTCAAACCGGTCGACGTCCCCATGGGCGCGGCGCAGGGGAAGACCGTCGCCACCGCCGAGGGGACCTGGGGAGGCACGTCCTTCCCCCTGACCATGATCCCTCTGGCCTACACGGCGGACGTCGTCGAGGGCGGCGTGTGGGGTCAGAGCTTCGACATCGCGGGCGCGCCCATCCGCGCGGACGACGGTCGCCCCGTCATCTGCAACTCCACCGACGGCGTGTCGATCCTCCCGCGCGGCGACGCCCTCTTCGCCGTCGTGCACGGCGAGTGTCAGCCCGGGACGCTCACCCTCGCGGAGCTCGATCAGGACGACGCGGGGGCCCTGTCGGTGAAGAGCGCGCGGGGCCTCGACCTCGCGCCCGTCGGGGGCGGCAACCTCTTCTGCGCGGCCGAGGCGACGCCCTGGGGCAGCCACCTCGCCGCCGAGGAGTACGAGGCGGACATCCGCAAGCTGCAGCCCGACGGGACGGTCTCCGACGACCACGAGGCCTACAACCGCCTGGCCTGGTACCACGGCGACGCCTTCCCCTCCGTCAGCCCCTACGACTACGGCTGGATCGACGAGGTGGAGCTGCTCGACGCCGCGGGCCGCACCCTGGTCACGAAGCGGACGGCGATGGGACGATTCAGCCACGAGCAGGCGCGGGTGATGCCCGACGGCCGCACCGTGTACCTGAGCGACGACGGCACCAACGGCGGGTTCTTCCTGTTCGTCGCCGACGTGGCGGGGGACCTCAGCGTCGGCATGCTCTACGCGGCCCGCTGGGACGCCTCGGACGCGGGCGTCGGGGCCCTGTCGTGGGTCTCGCTGGGGCGCGCGAGCGAGGCCCAGGTCGCGACCTGGCGGGCCCGGGGGACGGGCTTCGACGACCTCTTCGAGAGCTCGGACCCCGACGCGTGCGCCGCGCCGTTCCGCTCGATCCACACCATGTTCGGCCGCGAGTGCCTGCGCGTGCGCCCGGGCGCCGAGCTCGCGGCGTCGCGGCTGGAGACCCGGCGATACGCCGCCCTGCGGGGCGCCACCACCGAGTTCAGCAAGTCCGAAGGCACGGCGATCGACCCCGTGGGCCGGACGCTGCACATGGCCATCGCCCGGGTGAACCGCGGGATGCTGGCCGCGGACCCCACCTGGGACGCGGGGGGCCCCGACCACATCGGACTGCCCCCACGCCCGTGCGGCGTCGTCCTCGGCGTGGACGTGATCGAGGGGGCCGTCGACACGGACGGCGCCGCGATCGCGAGCGAATGGGTGGTGAGTCCCGTGTCGATCGTCGCCGAGGGCGACGAGGCCTCCTACCGACCGAAGCGCCTGCGGGCGAACGCCTGCGCCCTGGATCGGATCGCGGGCCCCGACAACGTCGCGTTCATCCCCGAGGCCGGCGTCCTGCTCATCGCCGAGGACACGTCCGCGAAGGTGAACAACGCGCTGTGGGCCCTGGACGTCGCCACCGGCGACCTCACGCGCATCCTCACCGTCCCGCGGGGGGGCGAGGTGGCGGGGCTGCAGTGGTACCCGGACGTCCGCGGCCGGGGGTACATCACCTTCTCGGTCCAGGAGCCGTACAGCGACTGGGGCGACATCTACTGGCAGGACACCGAGGAGGGCGACCCGCGCAGCTTCTTCGGGACGATCGGCCCGTTCCCTCCCCTGCGCTGAGCTCGCCGGTCAGTCCTCGGGCTCGTTGTTCTCGATCGTGATGAAGCCCCCGATGTTCTCCTCGCCGATCGCGTCCCGCAGGGCGTAGGCGGCGGCGTTCCCGAGGCGGGGGTTGTCCTCGATGATCAGGTCGCCGGTGAGGGACTCGACGGTGTGCAGGGGGGTGACGTCGTCGATCTCGTCGTTGTTGCGCAGCAGGATCGTGCCCCCGCGGCGGAGCCCCGACAGACCCGACAGGTCGCGGAGCTCGGGGTGCTCGGTGAGGGCGACGCGGCCGGGCACGTCGGCGGGGACCACGAGTCCTCCCAGGGACTCGAGGCCGTACAGCGCCTGCAGCTCGATCTCCCGCACCGTCGCCAGCGCCCCGATGTCCCCGAGCGTCGTCATGTCGTTCGCCCACGCGATGTAGAGGCGGTCCACCGCGCGCAGGGCGGGCAGGTCGACGGCGGTGATCTCGGAGCCGAGGATCTCGAGGGAGTCCGCGGTCTCGAGCACGGGCATCCGCACCGTCCCGCCGAGCACGTTCAGCTCCGTGGGCCCGACCGACCGCAGCGAATCGAACCGACCGACGAGCACGGCGTTGGTCTCCACGATGTCGAACGTGCCCCCGACCGACGCCAGCTCCGGCGGCGCAACGATCTCCGTCAGACCGTTGCGCTCGATGTTGAACGCGCGGCCCACGGCGGAGAGCATGGGGAGCTCGAGCCGGTCGCCCTCCCAGCCGGTGATCTCCAGCGAGCCGAGGACGGACGCGACGCACGACAGGTCCGGCGTGCCGGACGACACCGTGAGGGAGCCGGACACGGCGATGCAGCGGCCGAGGATGCAGAGCTCGTCGTCGGCGACGATGTCCCCCGTGACGGTGTCCATGCCTTCGCACTCGTCGGGCGGGTCCGGAGTGGGCTCCGGGGTGGGCTCGGGCGTGGGCTCGGGATAGATGGGCGACCCCTGGCCGTCGCAGCCGAAGAGGGCGAGAAGCGCGCACGTCGTGACGATCCGCATGGGTCGACTCTACTCTGCCCGGCTCGATCTTCGGCGCGGCGCTATGTTCGAGGCATGAAGACCTTCGACGTCGCGCTGGTCATCGGCAGTCACGCCCTGCTCGGGCTCCCGAGCGCAGCCCTCGGGGGGACCTTCTACGACGACTTCGACGACGGCGCCTACCTCCCCGTGTGGACCGACGTGGAGGGCACCCACAGCGAGTCGGGGACGATCCTCACCACGTCCGGAATCTCGTCCGCCACGCACGTCGGCCCGTCGCTCGAGCTGAACGTCGGCTTCGCGGCGGGCCTGGACCACTTCTACTTCGCGGGCAACTACACATCGAGCTGGGGCGGCATCGGCGGCTTCATGCTCAAGAAGGACGACGCCGCGGGCCTGCGGTGCGGCGTGTACCTCGCCACGGCGGGCAACATCTGGTGGACGGCCGACGGACCCGGGGTGCCCATCGAGGCGGTCTTCGTGGCCGGGGGCGCGGCGGCGACGGTCGCGAGCAACACCCCCGTGTTCGTCGAGGTCGAGATCGACGGCAACCTCGTATCCATGTGGCTGAACGGCAACCTGCTGTTCGCGAACGAGCCCCACCCCCACTGCAGCTTCCTGGGCGACGGGACGGTCGGCATCGAGAACCACATGAGCACGACCGTGCAGTGGGACGACTTCGAGGCGTCCTGGTACGAGGACGACCTCGACGGCGACGGCTACTGCCCGGGGAACTACTGCGAGGACCCGAACGACCTCCCCGGCGACTGCGACGACGCCGACGCGAACAACTTCCCCACCAACCCCGAGGTCTGCGACGGGCAGGACAACGACTGCAACGGCCAGGTGGACGACGACGACGCGGGCGAGGTCGACGCCGCTCTCGACGGGTCCAAATACAGCCACGACTGCGACGACCCCCACCCCGCCCAAACAACCGGCGCCGCCGCC
>CAZEKB010000204.1:0-7236 GCA_964512225.1 uncultured Rickettsiales bacterium
GGGGTTCCTGCGCCCCGGTCTGGTTGTTTATTTTTTTCACCAGGGGGCCCCGGCCCCCGGGGGGCGGGCCCCCCGCCTCGAAGCCTCTCGAGCCCATCGTGATCAATGAGCTGACGATCCACCGCGGAGGGCGTCCCTGATGCGTGTCCAGGTCCTGCTCAAGACGGCGCTGTACCGAGGGCGCTTCGGCGCCGACCACGACACCGAGCTCAAGGGTTCGGTCATGGAGATCCGGGGCTCGGCGGAGGTCCGCGACGGCGGGCTCGAGGTGGCGGTGAGCTCCCTGCACGACGAGCGCGGCCGCGACGTCCCCGCCCCGTTCGACCGCATCTTCGTGCCCGCCTCGAAGATCGACTTCTACGTCATCGAAGACGCGTAGGCCGACGCGGCGAGCACCGCGACCAGCCACGCTCCCTCGATCGCGAAGGCCGCGCCCGCGGCCCGCACCACGCTCCCGCGCCCGCCCCGCCGGGCCGCGAAGGTCACGCCGCACAGCGCCCCGCCGAGGGCCGCCACGAAGAACCCCAGCGCCCACCCCGCGCGTCGGACGAGCTCGCCGCGGTCCACGGACCACGCGGCGCCCGTCGGCGGCGCGGCGAGCAGGCGCCCCACCAGCTCCCCGGTGCTCAACGACGCGGGAGTCCGCGTCCAGCGCGGCTCCACGGGAGTCCACGCGCCGTCGCTCCACCACTGCTCCACGCTCGCCGGGACGGGCGCCGTCTCGCCGATCCCCGTCCCCTCGTCGGGCCCCGGGGCCAGGAGGGCGAGCAGCCCGACGACGGCGCCCGCGAGGACGACGACGCGCAGCAGCCGCGCCGGGGAGTAGCCGAGCTCCAGGCCCGCCGCCCACGCCCCCTCCGAGACCAGCTCGGCGACGCCCCAGGCCGCGCCCAGCGCGACGCAGACCGGCCCCACCAGGAGCAGCACGGTCCCCGCCGGCCACGCATCGGCCCCCCGGTCGACGAAGGATACGAGCACGACGGTGGGGACCACGAAGAGGACCGCCGCCAGGG
Source organism: uncultured Rickettsiales bacterium (assembly GCA_964512225.1). Taxonomy (GTDB): domain Bacteria; phylum Myxococcota_A; class UBA796; order UBA9615; family UBA9615; genus CAZEKB01. The sequence continues at coordinate 1,014 of CAZEKB010000204.1, forward strand.
AACGCAGGGCCACCCGGCGGGCGACGGCGACGGCGGGGCTCATCGCAGCCCCCGGGCGTAGCGCACGCCCCCGGCGAGCAGCACGGCAGCGAGCAGGACGGGCGTCCAACCGAGCAGCCAGGGAGGGACCCAGGCGACCCCGTCGGCGAGCCGACCGCCCGCGAACGTGACGATGAGCAGGACGGTGAGCGCGGGGGCCGCGCGGCGGTCGCCTCGCCGCAGGGTGCCGGTCGCGGAGCCGAGACCCCAGCCCGACAGCGAGAAGAGGAGCAGCAGCACCGGCAGCGAGGCTCGCCGATGCAGCAGCGCGGCCGCCCGGGGGTCGGCGGAGGCGCGCCCGAGGAGCTCCCCGAGGTCGGCGGCCAGGCGCGGCGTCGAGCGGGGCGGGGCGGCCTCGCGACGACGAAGCTCGACCCGGCGGGCGGTCCAGGTCCCCCCCGGCCCCTCCACGACCACGGGCCCCGCGGTGGCCGTCGACGCGTCGAAGGCGTGCAGCGCGGCGACGGCGCCGGACGTCCGGATCCGGACCACGCCCCCGTCGCGCAGGGCCACGCCCCCGTCGGGCAGGGCCACGGCGTGCGCGGGCGCCGAGGCGACGGCCTCGCGCAGCCGGATCGTCTCCGCCCACGCGGCGGGCTCGACCCACCCCGTCCAGAGGAGCGCGAGCGCGGCCAGCAGGCCCCAGAGCGGGGCCGTCGCCCACCAGCGCCGCGCGGGTCCGATGCCGAGGGCCGCCCAGGCGTCGGCCTCTCCCCGGCGCGCCACGGCGCGAGCCGCCAGGAACGCGCCGCCCAGCACGGTGACGGGGGCGAGCACCGGCGCGGCGGCGCCGAGCCAGGCGAGGGATCCGCGGATCGGGAGGCCCGCCCCGAGGCTCCAGGCCTCCGGCCGAGACGCCCAGGAAGCGAGCCCCGCGGCGAGCGCGCTGCCCGTGAGCACGGCGAAGACGAGGACGGTGGAAGCGGTCGACGTGCGTCGAAGAGCGCGCCCCGCGACGGTCTGGAGGGGGGCCATCTGTGCTAGACTTTCCTGCCCTCAGGCGCGGCCTGCGCAGGGGGGTCGTCCGGTGAGGGGCCGGGTAGCGGGAGCAGAGGGCGCTTGAGCACCCTACCCGATGTTTTACCCCTCGGGAGCAAGGAACGCATGGCTTTCAAGGTGGGTGACATGGCGGTCTATCCCGGACACGGCGTCGGCGTCGTGGAAGGGGTCGAGACCCGCGAGATCGCCGGTTTCACCCAGACTTTCTACGTCCTCAAGATCCTCGAGAACGCCATGACGATCATGGTGCCGACGTCCAACGCGGACGCCATCGGCATGCGCGACGTCATTCCGCCGGAAGAGGTCCAGCAAATCTACGACGTCCTCCTCGACAAGGACGTGCAGCTCGACAAGCAGACCTGGAACCGCCGGTACCGCGAGTACATGGCGAAGATCAAGACGGGCTCCCCCTACGAAGTGGCCCGCGTCCTGCGCGACCTCTACATCCTCAAGGGCGACAAGAACCTGTCGTTCGGCGAGCGCAAGATGTTCGACACGGCCATGGGCCTCCTCGTCCGCGAGCTGGCCGTGGCGCGAACCGAAGAAGAGAAGGTGATCGAGAAGGAGATCACCGACATCTTCGCTACGTACTAGGCCGATTCGGGAGCGCCCCGCTCGAACCTGAGCCGCCGGTGCTCAGGCGCGGGGCATCGTGGCCCGAACCACGTCGGGCGCGACCTTACTCGTCCTTCTTCGCGGCTTCCTCGGCGGCCTTCTTCTCGGCTTCCTTCTTCGCCTCTTCCTCGGCCTGCGCGATCTCGGCGCGGGAGCGGTTGGGCTTGAAGACGTTGCAGGCGTTGCCGATGACCTTGCGCTTGCCGTCGCAGGTCTTGTAGCGGTGGAGCTCGACGTAGACGCCGTCCGCGCTCGACTTCTTGAAGGAGTAGTCGACGCGCCAGTCCACGCGCTTGGTCTCTTCGTTGACGGTCATCGCGACCTTCTGCCGGTCCCCGATGCGCTCGTCCCGGATCCAGAGCTCGCCGTCGTAGGTGCAGCCCTCGGTCGGCGTGATGTGCGCCTCCTTCATCTGCTTCTCGCGGAGCTCGTCGTCCTCGTAGAGGGGCGGGAGGAAGTGCATCCAGGTCTGGTCCAAGGCGTAGACGCCCTCGAAGGGGTTCAGCGCCTGGTCCTTCTCGAGGTCGATGACCTCCTTCTCGAACGCGATGAGGGAGCGGGGAGCGTCGCAGTGGACCATCGACAGCTCCTTGTCGAGCGCAGCGTACTCGCGCGTGCCCGTGGGGTTGCTGTCTTCGATCTCCTCGCCGCGCACGTACGTGACGTAGTAGTCGCCGACCTGCAGGCGGCAGCGCCGCTCGAGGATCTTGATGTAGAGGCGACCCTCGAACTTCATGCCCAGGCTGCGGTTGTCCTTCTTGAGGCGCTCGATCCGCTGCTTGCTCTTGCCCTTGATCATGTTGACCGTGAAGAGCAGGTCGCCCAGGGTGGTCTTCTCCTTGAAGTCGTAGGTGTACTTGTTCGTCGCGGGGTTGCCCTCCTGGAGCTTGCCCGCGGTGTAGATCACCTGCTTCTTGCCCTCGTCCGTGGTCACGAACTTGAGCCGCGCGAACTTGTCGGGCTGGTCGTTGCCCGTGCCGTCTCCCTTCATGCTGACGTACATCCCGTCGAGGTTGTCGAGGGACAGATCGCATTCAGGGGCCTGGGTCGTGGTGGTACCCCCACCGCAGGCCGTCAGGGCGAGGGTGAAGGCGGCACCGACGAGAGTGGCAAACCAACGGGACATCGACGTCTCCTCCGAGCGCAGAGGAGCGATTGATATCAAAGGGAGGGGCAGCCCGTCCACCGGACGCACCCGCGACCGTCCCCCGGGATCGATTCGGTCCCTGGCTTCAGGGGGGACCGCGACCCCATACTCCCCACGTCCCCCCCGGACCCCGGACCCAGGATTGCTCGTGCGCCTCCTCCTCCTCCTCGCCTCCTCGCTGCTCCTGCCCCTGGCGATCCCACCGACCCCGGCCCACGCCGCGGACATCGATGCGTCGGCCGTGGACATCAGCTTCCACATCGCGCACCCGGCCAAGGAGTACGACGCCCACCTCCTCGAGGGCGGGGCGACGGCCACGGTGCACTTCGACCCCGAAGACATGTCGACCCTGAGGCTGCAGACGACGATCAAGGTCGAGCTCTTCAACTCCGACAACAAGCGTCGCGACAGCCACATGATCGAGACGATGGAGGCCTTCGTATTCCCCACGATCGAGTGGAAGGTGACGGAGGTGGCGGGGCTCGCGGGGCCGATCACGGCAGGCACCTTCGAGATCGCGGCGAGCGGTCCCCTCACGCTCCACGGCGTCACGAAGGAGCTCAAGATCGCGGTCGAGCTCGTCGTGGACGACGCCCACCACATCACGGCCACGTCCGAGTTCTCCGTGAACCTGAGCGCCTGGGGCATCGAGCGGCCGACGCTGCTGTTCATCCCCATCGAGGACGCGGTCCCGATCAAGGTCCGCATGGCCTTCCCGGGAGCGGGTAAGTTCGAGTTCCCCGCACCGGACGGAGGCATCGAGTGATCCGTGCCCTGACGGCGGCGCTGGCCCTGGCGCTCGTCCTGCCCACCACGGCCGCGGCCGCGGACTTCCACCTGGACGTCGACGCCGGCGCCTGGCGCCCGCTCGACGCCGTGACGCTCGCCGACGACGCCTCGACCACCGACGAGCCGACCGTCGAAGAGCGGCGGGCGATGCAGGAGAAGCTGAAGACGCGACGCACGCTGCTCGAGGTGCACCAGGCGCTCAGCTTCGCCGCCGCGGGCGCGATCATCGCCGCCGACGTCGTGGGCATGTTCAACCACGAGGCCCTCGACCGCGGGGCTCCGGTGCGCTCGGAGCTGGAGGGCTCGCTGGCGCTGCACCGAGCGCTCGTGGCCACCACCGTGGGCACCTACCTGGGGGCCGGCATCACCGCCTGGGCCGCCCCCGCCGCCTACCGCAACGCCCAGGCCGAGGCCGCGTCGAAGAGCGGGGGCAAGGCGGACTCCGGCGACGTGCACGTGGCGCTGTCGGTCGCCCACGCGATCGGGATGGGGACGATGATCGCCACCGGCGCCCTGATGGCGAACGTCGCCAAGGGCGAGACGTGGGACTCGCTGCTGACGGTGCACACGATCACGGGCTTCACGACCGCGGGCCTGATCATCGCCGCCGGCATCACGATCGGGACGTTCTGATGCGCACCTTCCCCGGCTGCGTCCTCCCCGCCCTGGTGGTCCTCGCCGCGGGCGCGTTGCTCGTCGTCGGCTGCGACGAGCCCATCCCCGACACCTGGCGCCTCAGCGCGGCCGACTGCACCGACCCGGCCAACGGCACCGAGGCCCACTTCGCCGACGTGATCAAGCCGCAGGTCCTCGAGCCCTACTGCGCGTACTGCCACTGGTCCGACAAGGAGGGCGAGGACCGGCACGGAGCGACCACGGACGTCATCGGCAGCGAGCTCGACTACGACGACTACGAGCAGGCGACGTCGCGCAACGCCCTCACCTGGGGGCGGGTGAAGGCGCGGAACATGCCGCCGATGGGGGCCACGCCCACCGCCGACGAAGCCGCGCTGCTGCTCGAGTTCCTGAACTGCGTCGAGGCCGCGGCGGGCGACGACGACGACTCGGCAGCGGACGACGACGACAGCGCGCGGTAGGGTCCCCGCCCGACGCGCCCCGGCGGTCGCGTCCCGAGGTCACACCCCCATGCGCCCCGACGGCCGTTCCCCCACCGAGCTCCGACCCGTCCGCATCACCCCGGACTGGCTCGAGTTCGCCACCGGCTCCTGCCTCATCGAGGTCGGCAAGACGCGCGTGCTGTGCACCGCCATGGTCGAGGACAAGGTCCCGCGGTGGCGCATGTCCAGCGGCAAGGGTTGGGTCACCGCCGAGTACTCGATGCTCCCCGGCTCCACGCCCACGCGGAACAGCCGCGAGGCGGCGCGCGGCAAGCAGGGCGGTCGGACGGTGGAGATCCAGCGGCTGATCGGCCGCTCCCTGCGCGCGGTGACGGACATGCGGGCCCTCGGCCAGCGGTCGGTGTGGGTCGACTGCGACGTGCTGCAGGCGGACGGGGGCACCCGGTGCGCGTCGATCACCGGGGGCTGGGTCGCGCTGGCCCTGGCGATGCGCCGGCTGGTGGCCGACGGAGACATCCCGCGCGTCCCCCTGAAGGACACCGTGGCCGCGATCTCATCGGGGGTCGTCGACGGGGACGCGGTGCTGGATCTGCCCTACGTCGAGGACAGCCGCGCCGAGGTGGACATGAACTTCGTGATGACCGGCGACGGTCGCCTCATCGAGGTGCAGGGGACCGCCGAGGGGGAGCCGTTCCCGCGGTCGGTCCTCGACGCCTTGGCCGACCTCGGCGAGACGGGCTGCGCGGAGCTGCGCCGAATCCAGCTCGACGCGGTCGGGGGCCTGGAGCTCGGCAAGTGACGGAGATCCTCATTGCGACCGGCAACCGCCACAAGCTCAAGGAGATCCGCCAGATGCTCGAGGGCACGCGGTTCACCGCGGTGGGCCTCGACGCGGTGCCCGACGCCCCCGAGGTGGTGGAGGACCGCGACTCGTTCCGGGGCAACGCCGACAAGAAGGCGCGCACGCTGGCGATGCACACCGGCCGCGTCACGGTCGCCGACGACTCGGGGCTGGTGGTGGACGCGCTCGACGGCGCCCCCGGCATCTACTCGGCGCGGTTCGCGGGGGTCGCAGGCGACGCCGCGGACGAAGCCAACAACGACCTGCTGCTCGCGAAGCTCGCGGACGTGGCCGACGCGGCGCGCACGGCCCGGTTCCGATGCGCCCTGGCGGTCGTGACCCCGGACGGCCGGGCGATGTACAGCGACGGGACGGTCGAGGGCCGCATCGGCCACGAGCGGCGCGGGACGAACGGGTTCGGTTACGACCCGCTGTTCCTGCTCGAGGGCGACCCCCGCGGTCGCACGACCGCGGAGCTGCCGCCCGAAGACAAGAACGCGATCAGCCATCGAGGGCGCGCGCTGCGGAGCCTGCTGCCGATCCTCGAGGAGCTGACCGCAGGCTGATTCCATCGGGGCGTGGCGCAGCCTGGTAGCGCACCTGCTTTGGGAGCAGGAAGCCGGAGGTTCGAATCCTCTCGCCCCGACCATAAAGTATGAACGGCCCCCGGATCCCAGGATCCGGGGGCCTGTTCATTTCCCGCCGTCGCCATTT
>CAZEKB010000205.1:0-7141 GCA_964512225.1 uncultured Rickettsiales bacterium
CCTCCCCCACCTGCTCGCGTTCCCCCTGGTGGCGTACTTCTACGCGACGGTCGTGCGCGGCCGCGCCTTCCCCGGGGACCCGGCGCCCCCCGCGGGCGACGACGTCCGCGCGCGCCTCCGCCTCGCCGCGGGCCCCTTCCTGGTGGGCTCGGCCATCACCGCGGCGCTGGCGTGGCTCTACCTGCGACACGCCGCGGGCACGGCCCGGGACGCGGGCCTGAGCGCCGAGGCCGCCCGCTACAACCTCGATCTGCTCGGGGTGTGGGGGATCACGGCCGTGGAGGCGTACCCCCGCTCCGACTCCTGGGGCGTCGTCGACTGGCTGCTCTTCTACCCGAACATGCTGTTCCGCTATCAGCTGGGGGTGCCGCTCACGATCCTCTGCCTGGGGGGGGCGGCCTGGGGCCTCGCGCGACGCGTGCCCGGGGTCGGCTGGACCGCCGGGGCGTGGGCCTTCGCGATGCTCCTCTTCACGGGACTGGTCGCCAAGAAGTGGTACTACACCCTCCCCGCGCTGCCCTTCCTCGCGGCCGCGGCCGCGCTGGGGATCGAGCGCCTCGCCGCCTCGTCGGGGCGGCCGCGGCTCCTCCGCGCGGCGGTCGTCGCGCCGATCCTCGCCACGGGGCTCTGGGTCGGCTGGTACGGGCGACCCACGCCGGTCTTCAACCAGCCCGCGCTGCTGCAGATCGCCCCCCGCCCCGGCGCGGGACACGACGGTGAGGCGGTCCGGGCGTTTCGCCGGGCGATCGAGGCGGAGCGCGTGCCCGGCCGCGAGGGGACCGTGGTGCTCCTGTCCGACGTCCCCTTCAAGCGCGGCCACGGCGGCGGGCAGCGGGGCGTCTACGCCTTCCTGCACGAGCTGCAGGCCGCGTTGACCCGCTCGCCCCCCCCGATCCGGCTGCAGCCCGCCGAGACCCGGTCGGCGCTGCACTGGTGGCTGTTCCCGGGAGACGAGCGCGAGTGGGACCCCGCGGCCTTCGTGCTCTACGCTTCACGGGATGGCTCGACGTGGCTCGATCGGGAGAAGCTCGACGGTTGGCCCGCCTGGGGGACCGAGGGGCGCTGGCTCGACGAGGCGATCGATCGGCGCCGGCCCGAGGCCGTCACGTCCGGCTCACCCGAGCTGCGCGACGCGGCGATCCTGATGGTCGGCAGCCGGGTGCGCGAGCTCGAGCGGACCACCGTGGCCGACTGGCAGCTCGTGCTCAGCCGCATCGAGTCCCCCGCGGCGACCCGGTGAGCCCCGCCCGCGCCGACGCCGGCGCCACCGTCACGATCTGCGTCCCCACCCTGAACGAGGTCGACGGCCTCGCGCCGGTCCTCGAGGGCGCCCGCCCCCACGCGGACGTGCTGCTGGTGGTGGACGGGCACTCCACCGACGGCACCCGCGCCCTCGCCGAGCGCCTGGGCGCGACGGTGATCCTCGACCACCGCAAGGGCAAGGGCGACGCGATCCGCACCGCCATCGAGGCCGCCACGACGGACCTGATCCTCTTCATCGACGCCGACGGCTCCCACGACTGCGACGACATCCCCCGCCTCCTCGCCCCCCTGCGCGCGGGCGACGCGGACCTGGTCATCGGATCCCGGACCCGCGGGGGCAGCGAGGAGCTCTCGGGCGACGTGGAGAAGTTCACCCGGATGATCGGGTCCGACATCATCACGCTGTCGATCAACTACCGCTTCGGCGTCCGCGTGACCGACAGCCAGAACGGCCTCCGAGCGATGACCGTCGCGGCCGCCCGGGACCTCGACCTCACCGAAGACATCACGACGATCGAGCAGGAGATGCTGCTCAAGGCCATGTGGCGCGGGCACCACGTGGTCGAGATCCCCACCCGCGAGTACGCGCGGACCCACGGCGACTCGAAGATCCGGCTGCGGCGCGTGGCGCCGCGGTACGTGTGGTGCCTGCTGAAGGGTCTCGTGGCCTCGGGACGCCCGGCCGGCAAGTCCCCGGCGACCGGCGGCGGGACCGTCGACCAGCGGCGATGAGGGTCCCCCTGCGACGGGAGGCGAAGCTCCTGGCCCGCGCGCTGCGAGCCCGCAGTCGGCGCCTCGACCATCCGCTCAAGCTCACCTGGGCCGTCACCTACGCCTGCCAGTCCGGCTGCCTGTCCTGCTCGATCTGGAAGCGGACGCCGTCCGACGAGCTGAGGCTGCCCGAGATCCGCCGCCTCTTCGAGCGGGCGACGGGCTTCGCGTGGGTCGATCTCACCGGCGGCGAGCCCTTCCTCCGGAACGACCTGGAGGACATCGCGGCGACCGTCGTCGAGCGCAGCCGGGACCTCGTGCTGCTGCACCTCCCCACGAACGGCCTGGATCCGGACCGCGTCGAGCGCGGGGTGCGGGCGATGCTGGGGATGGAGCCGCCGCGCCTGATCCTCACGGTGTCCGTCGACGGGCCGCCGGGGCTCAACGAGGTGCTGCGCGGTGATCCGGCGGCGTGGACGGCGGCGATGGAGACGTTCGCCCGCCTGCGGCGGCTGCGCAGCGCGGCCTTCGACGTGTACCTCGGGGTCACCCTGCAATCGGCCAACGTCGATCGCGCGGCCGAGATCCTCCCCGCCGCGAAGCGCGAGATCGCGGATCTCGAGGCGCACGAGCTGCACTGGAACGTCGCCCAGGGCAGCGAGCACTTCTACGGCAACGCCGAGTTCGTCCACGGTGAGGCGGGCACGGACGTCGATCTCGCGGGCCGGCTCCGGGTCCTCGCCGGAGACGACGCGCCGCCGGGGAGGCACGCGCTCGACCCCGTCCGGCACCTCGACCGGCGCTACCGGGCCCACGTCGCGACCTTCCTGCGCACCGGCAAGACCCCGCTGCCGTGCCGCGCGCTGTGGTCCACGGCGTTCCTCGACCCCCGCGGCGTCCTCTACCCCTGCATCACCTGGGACCACCCGTTGGGGTCGGTGCGGGACCACGACCTCGACCTCGTCGCCCTGTGGAAGCGCTCGGACACCGCGGCGACCGCCCTGCGGATCGGCGACGGCGACTGCCCCCAGTGCTGGACGCCGTGCGAGGCCGTCCCCACCCTGCTCGGCCGCCCGGGCGCCCTCCTCCCCCGCGGCGCCTGATATGCGCCGGATCGTCCGACATCCGCTCACGTGGCTCCTCGCCGCCTGGGCCGCGAGCCGCCTGCTGTTGGTGCTGTTCTGCATCGAGGGCGTGCGGTTCCACCCCGAAGAGACCTACATCGGCGCGGCCGCGTCCCTGTGGCGGAGGCACCCCGAGTTCCTCCCCCCGCACGCCTACCAGTACACGCCCTACGAAGGCGGCTCCATCTGGGTGAATACGATCACCGCGGCCTTCCAGGCGCTCCTGGGCGAGAACCTGCACTCCCTCAAGGCGACGCCCCTGCTGCTGGGCGCCTTCGGGGTGGCGGCGGTGTGGCGCTTCGTCGACTGGCTGAGCGGCCGCGCGGCGGCCGGGATCGCGGCCGGGCTGATGATCCTCGCCCCCGCGAACGCATTGGTCGAGGAGCTGAAGAACGACGGCCTGCACTACGACGCGACGGGCTTCCTCTTCGTCGGCGTGCTCGCGGTGGGCCTGCTCACGGCGGCGACGCCGACCGCCCGTCGCCTCGTCGTCACCGGCCTCGTCCTCGGGGTCGGCCTGTCGTTCAGCTACCAGTGCGCGCCCGCCTACGCCGCCGCCCTCCTCGCGTGGGTCCTCGCCCGCGACCGGGGCCCGGGGAGCGTCCGCGAGCGCGTCGGCCGGCTCGCGGGACACGCCGCTCTGCTCGGGCTCGGCGCGCTCGTGGGGATCGCGCCTCACGTCGCGGCGCGGGCGGCGCTCCAGCGGGGCCTCTTCGGCCTCTATTCGGGGGACGGGTCGGGCGGCCTCCCGCCGCTGCAGGCGTGGCGCGTCCCCCAACGCTTCGTCGAGGTGCTCTGGCTCAACCCGTACCACGAGGCGCCGTACCTGCGGGACGACCTCCCCCTGACGATCGTCGACGTCGGCTGGGTGGCGACGATCGTGCTCGGCTCGCTGGCGATCCTGGCGGCGCTGCGGCGACGCGACTTCCTCGAGTGCCTCGGCGGCCTCGTCCCGTGGTCGGACCGACGCGCGTCGGTCGTCGCCGCCTTCGGGGCGCCGTGGCTCGTCCTCTACCCGTTCGCCTACACGATCGCCACCGACGCCAACCCGCCGTCCTTCCCCTGGCACTACTACCCCCTCTACCCGGTGCTCGCCGCGGCCCTGGGGCTCCTGGGGGCCGAGCTCCTGCGGGGGCGGGGCGAAGGTCGCGCCCGGGCCGCGCTGCTCGGGCTCGTCGCGCTCGCCTGGCTGCCGCTCCTGGCCGCTCACGTCGCGGGGGTGGCGGTGCCCGCGGGCAAGCGCGGCCCGGCGTCCCTGGCGATGAGCCGAGGCGCCTCCGACATCCACCTCGCCCGGTTCCTCGTATGGAACTGGATCCCCCGCGCCGACCGCCCCGAAGACATCCGCGACCGCATCCTCACCCTGGACGCGGATCTCCGCCCCGAGCTGCTCGCCGCGCTGGGGCGCTCGATGCGGGGCCACGTGCCGGAGCACTTCGAGCGCCCCCTGCGCGGCTGGGACCTCGCGGCGTTCCACCGGGGCGTCGCGATCGGCCGGCTGCATCCGCTGGTGGAGACGCCGTCCGCGCCGCACCGGTGGCCGCTGCCGGACTTGGAGGCCCACGCGTCGCTGCGGCCGTGCGCCCGGGCCGGGACGCGCATGGGCGAGGGCGCGCTCGCCGCGATGGGGACCTCGTCCGAGCCGCCCGCCGGCGACGCGGCCGCCTGGTGGTGGTTCGGGCGCGGGGTGGAGCTCGGCGCGAAGCTCGACAAGGACCGGACCAACGCGATCTTCCAGGGCCGCCCCGGACGCTACGGAGCGGTCGCCGAGCGCGCCGCCAAGGCGGGCCCTCACGGCGACGCCTACCTTCGAGGCGTCGGCTACGGGCTGGGACGAGGCGGTGTGCTGGTGCAGCACCGGGCCCTCGCCGACGCCGTCGACGGCGACGCCCTGGGTCGGATCTTCGAGGGCATCGCCATGGTGCGCCGCAGCCACTTCGTGGCGGAGACCCGGGCGATCGCGGCGACCCACTTCGGGGCGCCCGCGGCGGCCGGGTTCGACCGGGGAGGAGCCCGGTCCGAGCATCTGCTGCGGTGCGACGGAGCGTCCCCGGGCCTGAGGTAGCATCCGGCATGCGCATCGTCCTCCCGGTCCTCGTCCTCTTCGTCGCCTGCGTCCCCCCGGACGCCGACACCGGCGCCCCCCAACGAGGCGACATCACGCAGCCCGACGAGACCGCGGCGGAGACGCCCGCCGCCGACGGGGACGTGCTCGCCGCGGTCAAGCTCGGCAAGGAGGACTTCGTCGCCCTCTCCGCGGACCTCGCGTGCGTCGACAAGCACTACCAGGGCAGCGCCGACGCCAAGTACGCCGCCGGCGAGGCCGTCATCCAGGCCGCGGGCGCGAACCGGCAGTGGGTGGAGATGGTCGCTCAGGAGATGGAAGCCGAGGGGCTGATGGACCCCATGAGGGAGAAGATCAACGGCCTCATGGCCGCCCGGTGCCCCGACGGCGTCATCGCGGAAGGCCTCATCCCCGCCCACTTCGTACCCCCCGGAGACGCCGAGGCGGCGCCGGTGAAGGGCGACGAGGAGGAGGTCCCCGCCGACGCCACCCCGCCCGACGCGCCCCCGGCCGACGCGCCCCCGGCCGACGATCCGCCCGCGGACGCCCCCGCCGATCCCCCCGCGGACGCGGAGCCTGCGGGCGACGCCGCTCCCGAGTAGCCCCGCTTGACCGACCCCGAGCGGCGGCCGGCCGCGACGCGGATCTGGGCCGCGGGCATCGGCGCCTGCCTGCTGTTCGCCTTCTACACGGCCTCCGTCTATCGAACGGGGCTGCACTACGGCGGCGTCGACGTCGAGTTCGTCTGGTTCTGGGTCCACGGCCGCCAGGACACCCTCTGGGTCGCCTACATCCACCCCCCGCTCTACGCCGTCTTCATGAACGCCGTGGCGACCCTGCAGGACCGCACGGGGCTGCACACGAACGACATCGTCCTGCTCACGACCGCGGGCGTACAGCTCGCGCTCATCGTCCTCGCGGCCGCCCTGCGCCCTCGCATCGGACGCGCCGGTTCGCTGTACGCGGCGGCCCTCATCGCCCTCACGCCGTCGGCGATGCGGCCCCTCGAGCAGTACCCCGCGGCCGCGCTCCTGGGGGCCCTCGCGATCGTGGCGTTCGTGCGCCTCGGCGACTCGCCCCGACCCCGGGCGGCGATCGCGGCGGCGGCGGTGGCCGGGCTCGCGGCGGTGGAGATCAGCCTCCTGCTCTGGTTCCCCCTGGGGGCGGCGGCCGTCGTCCTCGCGGTCGAGCGTCCGGCGGCGCGGCGACCGCTGGGGGCGGCGGCGGCCATCGTGCTCGCGGCGTTCTTCGCGTCGACCTTCCTGGGGCTGTGGGACGTGCTCGCGGACACCCGCGGCGACGTGTCCCAGATGCGGGGATGGAGCTTCGGGTGGACGAACCCGGCGATGATCTGGGGGACGGGCGCCGCGGGCGCGTGGGCGCTGCTCCGGGGCCCGCGGTCGTCGCTCCTCGCCCCGACCCTGGCGGCGGGCGCGGCCTTCACGGGGGTCGTCGTGCTGCTGCAGCAGATGGCCTACGCCGACGGGGCCGGGTACCCCGACAGCTTCCGCTACTTCTCGCTGATCGACCCCGTGCTCGCGCTCGCCGCGGGGGCCGCGCTGCACGCCCTGTGGACGTCCGCGCACACCCGGCGGGCCCGGATCCTGGTGGCGGCCGCGGCGCTCGCGCTGCTCGGCTCCCAGGCCGAGCGGTACGTCGACGGACAGGCGTGGATCTGGCGGGACGACGCGAGCTTCGCGCGGTTCGCGACGCCCTGGAAGGCTCCCGAGGGGCTCCGGCCGGCGGCCCCCGACCCCGAGGATTCGGTGGACATCTCCGGGTTCGACGACGCCCGCAAGGACTGCCTGCGCGCCCACTGCTCGACGTGGATCAAGGACCTGCGCGTGCACCCCCGGGGGCTGCTGCACGGCGATCCGGGGCCCCTCGACGCGCTGCGAGGTTGCATCGAGGCGAGCTGTCCGAAGTGAGATACCGGGACCTCGTGTCAACGCTCGGGCGCGAGAATCGGCACGAAGGG
>CAZEKB010000206.1:0-6975 GCA_964512225.1 uncultured Rickettsiales bacterium
CCGGCAGGGGAACGTCGAGCCTGCTGGATCAATGCCCAACGGACTCCTAGGCCTCCAGTCTCCTAGGAGGCTCGCTTGCTCCCGCCCCGGCGCGCGGCCCGCAGGATGCGGTGGCACACCGGGGCCATCCGCTTCACGAGGTCGATCGGGCTCTTGTTCGCGTTGCTGACCACCGCCGCCGAGATGCCCGTGCGGTGGTCTCCGAAGGCGACCGTGGAGAAGGCGCCGGGGTGACCGAATACTTCGCGCGTGCCGAACCAGCCGTACACCGACGGCCCGTAGGCCCCCACGAAGAACCCGCGGGAGAGCGCGATCGGCACCCGATTGGTGCGGTCCCAGCCGTAGATGGCGCGCTTGGTGTAGAGCCGCACCTGCTCCTCGGACAGCAGCCGCGTCCCGTCGTGGGCGACCCCGCCGTGCACGAGGAACTCGTAGAACGCCGCGAGCGTGCCCGCGTCGCAGACGAGGCCCGCGCCCGGGATGAACGCGTCCACCAGGGGTGAGTCGGGCCCCAGCGCGTCGACGATCTTCGTGAACTTCATGCCCGCGATCTCCACCGGCTTCCTGGCCGTCGTGTAGGAGCGGGCGTGGCCCTCGAGATCGGCCTTGTCGGCCCCGAAGCGGAGGTTGGAGAGCCCGAGGGGCTCGGCCAGCTCCGTGCGGACGAACTCCTGCACCGGGACGCCCGCGGCGCGGTGGATCACCTCGGACAGCAGCCAGCCGTACTCGAGCGGGTGGTAGGCGAGCTTGCCGCGCTTGTGGACCGGGGTGGCGTCGACGAGCGCGGCGCGGACCTTGTCCCAGTCGGGCCAGTCGAACCACTCGTCGCAGAACTCGGGCATCAGCAGCCCGGCCGTGTGCGTGAGCACGTCCAGCGGCGTGATCGCCTCCTTGCCGGGGGCCGAGGCGAACTCGGGGAACAGCTCCGCGATCGGGGCGTTCACGTCGAGAGCGCCGCGCTCCTCCAGCATGGCGACGGCCACCGCGATCACCGCCTTGCCCGCCGAGAAGACGGGGAACTGGGTGTCTCGCGTGACCGGCGCACGCAGCTCGCCCGGTCGGTCGTCCCACCCGCGAGCGAGCCCGATCGCGTCGTCGGCGACGAGCACGCCGTGCCGCCGGATCGCGATCTGCCCGCCCGGGAAGCCGCCCTCGATCTGACTGCGTCGCCACAGGCGCAGGAGCCGCCTCACTTCGGCGGCGGACATGTCGACCTCTTCGGGGTCGGTGACGAACTCGTGAGGGAAACCTCGCGACATCCCGGGATGGTAGACCCGACAGCGTGGTCCGCGCCGGCATCCCGCACATCGGGTCGATTCTTCTGGTCCTGGGGTGTGCCTCGGGGTGCCCTCGCGCGCCCGTCGATCCCGCCCCGCAAGCGCGACGCATCACGATCCTGGCGACGAACGACTTCCACGGCGCGTTCCACGAAGAACGTCGGGACGACGGCACCGCCGTGGGGGGCGCGGGGGCCCTGGCGGCCGCGATCGAGGCGGTCCGCGCGGAGGTCGGCGCCGATCGCACCCTCCTCGTGGACGGGGGCGATCTGTTCCAGGGGACGCCCCTCGTCAACGCCACGCAGGGCCTCGCGAGCGTCGAGCTGTTCAACCGCCTGAAGTACGACGCGGTGGCCGTGGGCAACCACGAGTTCGACTACCGGGGACCGCCCGGAGACCTGCGCGCTCCCCTCGAGGCGGCGGCGGCGGCGGCGACCTTCCCGTTCCTGACGGCCAACACCGTCCACGAAGCCGACCGCACGCCGTTCACCGCCCCCGGCATCCAGGGGTCGCTGATCGTGGAGCGCGGCGGGATCCGGATCGGCCTGCTCGGCCTCACCACCGAGTCGACCCGCACGTCCACCCACCCCGAGAACGTCGTGGGGCTGCGCTTCGAGCCCGTCCACGAGGTCGCGGTGGAGGTCGCCGCCGACCTGCGGACCCGCGGCGCGGAGGTGGTGATCGCCCTCGCCCACGTCACCGGCTCCTGCGCCGAGCCGCCCGCCCGGGGGGTCGACGATCCGCCCCGCTGCACCCTCACGTCCTCGGAGCTGGAGAAGCTCACCCGCCTCCCCGCGGGCACGCTCGACGTGATCGTCGCCGGACACCAGAACCAGGTGATGCATCACCGCTACGGCTCCGTGTTCGTGATGGAGCAGGCGTTCAACGGCCGTCGGCTCGGTCGGCTCGACCTGGTCCTCGGCGAAGGCGGCGTCGATCTCGAGCGCTCCCGGGTGCACCCCCCGATCCGCGTGGAGGGCGCTGCCCGGGAGCCGGAGTGCGGAGACCTCGGCCCGGAGGGGGGATCGACCGCTTCGGGGAGCTTCGGCGACATCGACCGCTGGCTCGCCGCGCGGGAAGCGGAGCTGGGCCTCGGCCGGTGCGACGTGGTCGGCTGCCTCGCCCGACCCGCGTCGCTCGATCGGGAGACCCAGAGCGCCGCCGGGACGTTCGTGGCGGAGGCGCTCCTGCGCGCCTGGGAGGCGGACGTCGCCCTGCAGAACGGGGGCGGCATTCGCGCGCCGCTTCCGGCGGGACCCGTCACCGCGCCCGCGCTGTTCCGCATGCTGCCGTTCGAGAACACCCTGGTCCGCATGGAGCTGTCCGGGGCGCAGCTCAAGCAGATCCTGCGGCTCGGCACGTCGGGCGGGGGCCCGCCGATGCAGGTCGCAGGCCTCGACTACGGCTGGGACTCCGAGCGTCGGGGGAACCGCCTCTGCTGGGTGCGCGTGGGGGGCGAGCCGCTCGACGCGGAGCGCAGGTATCGAGTCCTGATGAACGACTACATGGCGGCGGGCGGCCTCGACTTCCCCGGGATCGCGCAGCTCCCCCGCGAGGAGGGGCCGCGGCTGCGCGACGTCGTGCGCGACGCTCTCCGAGAGGCGGGAGACCGCTGCCTCGATCCCGGCGAACCCGCGGCCTCGCAGGTCGCTTTCCGGACGTCCTGCCCGTGACCAAGACCCCGTTCACGCCCTACCACAAGCAGCTCTTCGTGCTCCTCAGCGTCGCGACCTTCTTCGAAGGCTACGACTTCATGGCGCTGACCCAGATCCTCCCGGAGCTGCGCGCCGAGATGGGGCTGCCCCCGTCGGCGTCCACCTGGATCGTCGCGGTGGTCAACGCGGGCTCGATCGCCGCGTGGTTCCTGGTGCGCAAGGCCGACACCTGGGGACGCCGCCGGGTCCTCACCGCGACGATCGCGGGCTACACGATCCTCACGTTCCTGACCGCGTTCTCGCCCAACGTCTGGGTCTTCGGCTTCCTGCAGTTCCTCGCCCGGATCTTCCTGCTCGCGGAGTGGGCCGTGGCGATGGTCTATGCCGCCGAGGAGTTCCCCGCCGACCGACGGGGCATGGTCATGGGCGTCATCCAGGCGTTCTCGAGCCTCGGCGCGGTCGTGTGCGCGGGCGTGGTGCCGCTGCTCCTCCAGTCGCGCTACGGCTGGCGGACGGTCTACCTCGTGGGGATCATCCCCCTGGTGCTGGTCGCCTACGCGCGCCGGAACCTCAAGGAGACGACCCGCTTCAACGCCGTCGATCGGGTCAAGCGGTCCTTCTTCGACATCCTCCGCGGCCCCTACCGCAACCGCGTCCTCGTCGTGGGCCTGATCTGGCTCGTCACCTACTGCTGCACCCAGAACGCGGTCGTCTTCTGGAAGGAGTTCGTGGTCGCCGAGCGCGGGTTCACGGCGGGGGACGTGGGCAAGGCGGTGACGCTCGCGGCGGTCGTCTCCATGCCGCTGGTGTTCGCGTCCGGGAAGCTCCTCGACGTGGTCGGCCGCAAGCCGGGAGCGGCCGTGATCTTCGTCGCCACCTCGGTCGGGGTCTGGGGCGCCTACACGCTCGGCGCGACCGTGCCCGAAGGCGCGGGCGCCGAGGCGTTCTGGCCCCTCACGGGGTGCCTCGTGCTGGCGGTGTTCGGCGTCTCCGCGGTCCTGCCCGTGCTCAACGCCTTCACCACCGAGCTCTTCCCCACGGACCTGCGGGGAGACGCGTACGCGTGGGCCAACAATCTGATCGGCCGCGTCGGCTATGTGGGCGCCCCCATCATCGTCGGGCTGTTCGTGGACGCCGAGGGCTGGGGCGGCGCCGTGCGGCCCACGGCGGTGTTCCCGCTCGTCGCGCTCGCCCTCATCTGGTGGCTCCTGCCCGAGACCGCGGGCAAGGAGCTCGAGGAGACCGCCCGAGTGTGAAGCCGGCGGCTTCGCTATGCTGTGGATCTTGGAGGAGCCGAGGTGGGACGAGGGGCCCGAACAACTCGGGGTCGACATTCTGCGCGGAGCTACGTCGCGGTCCTCTACGGCTTGGCCTCGGGGGGACGCAGCGGCGTCCTCACGGTCTCGTCGGACGGTCAGGAGCGGTCGCTGCGCGTGCTCGCCGGGCGCCCGGTCTCGTTCGAGTCGTCCCTCGACGGAGACTCGCTGAAGGCCTCGATCGAGGCCGCAGGTGCCGTGCCCGGACGTCAGCTCACCTGGATCGTCTCGAAGCTGGAGCCCGGCGAGTCGCTCGAGGACGCGTTGGTCGGCTCCGGCGCCCTGGATGAAGATCAGCTGGCGACGCACCGCCGCGCCGTCCTCGAGCGGGGCGTGGGCGCGGCGCTCGGTTGGACGTCGGGCGAGTGGCGCTTCGAGCCCGAGGACAAGATCGACCCGGTCCGGGTGGATCCCCGTCTCCTCCCCCCGTTCACCCTGACCGAGGGGCTCTGGCGGGGCGTCGTGGCCCACGTGCGGCTGGACGACGTCCTCGACGAGGTGACCGCCGCCGAGGCCGGGGACGTGGGCATCCGCCCGGCCCTGCTCGACGGCCTCGACGGCTTCGCGGTGGGGTCGCCCCTGGACGAGCTGCCCGGGGTCATCGGGGTGGGCGCGTCGGTGGAGTCGCTCCTCAAGTCGGTGTCGGACCCGTCCGGCAATCTCGTCAAGCTCCTGTGGATGCTCGAGGTGATCGGGTTGATCAGCCGCGCGGGCCGCGCCAAGGCCGAGGACGCGGTGCTGGTCCACGACCTCGCGACGCGCGAGGTCGCCGCCCCGGAGCCGCCCGCGGCGCCCGAGCCCCCGCTGCCGCCCGTGCCTCCCGTCAAGGTCGACGAGCCGGAGTCCTTCGCCACGCGCAGCGACCCCAACATCGACGCGGTGACGAGTCGTCGCCGCGCCGCCGCCCTCCGCGCCGCCGCCCAGGACCCGAAGGCGCTGGCCGCCGCCGTCAAGGCGGACCACGCCAAGCGCATGGGCTCGACCTACTACGACTTCCTGGGCGTGAAGCCCGACGTCTCCCCGTCCGCGCTGCAGAGCAGCTGCGCGCGCCTGCTGCGGCGCTGGCAGAACGCTTCGCGCAACAACGCCCTCGCCCCCGAGGTCCGCCAGCTCGCCGACGAGCTCGCCAAGGGCTGCGCGTTGGTGGCGCGGACGCTGAGCGATCAGGGTCGGCGCAGCGAGTACGACCGACGCCTCGCCCGCGGTCAGGCACCGAAGCTCGAGGGCATCCGCGGGGCATCGGCGAAGTCGATCCGGTCGACCACCAACCCCCGCGGCCGCAAGGACCCGCGCGGCCGTCCCCCGACGGACCCGCGCATGGCCGCCGTGTCCCCCGCCGCCTCGGACGAACACGAGCAGGGCCGCGCGTTCCTGGCGAAGCGGGACTTCAACGGGGCGGTGCCGCTGCTGCAGCGGGCGAGGCGGAAGGCCCCGTCCGATCCGAACGTGCTCGCCGAGCTCGGCTGGGCGTTGTTCTCGGCCCGGGGCAAGGCCCACGACGCCGAAGGCGGGGACGAGTTCCTCCGCCTCGCGCTCACGTTCGACCCCACCCACGAGCAGGCCCTCGAGTTCCTCGCCCGCATCGCCGTGAAGGGGAACGATCGGGAGCTCGCCCACAAGCGCCTGCGCAAGCTGCTGGGCGTCAAGCCCGACCACCGCTGGGGCCGTCGCGCGATGAGCGAGCTGCCCGAGGCGGGCTCCGCGGACAAGGGCGGCAAGCGCAGCTTCGGCTTCTGGAAGAAGGAATGAGCGTACTCGTCGTCCTCGTGGGCACCGCGCGAACGTCGGAGACGGCGTTCACGAACGGCTTGGCCTCCGTCGAGCCCGACGTCCGGCTCGCGGGCGACGTGGACGCCGCGCTGAAGGTCGCGGACGGCGAGGGGCTCGTGGTCGTCGAGGGCTCCGAGGTCGGCGGTCTCGCGGGCCTCGCGGACCTCAGGCAGCGGCTCAAGGGGGCGGGGCTGGTCGTGCTCCTGGGCGACGGCGACGGCCTGGCCGACCACCTCTTCGCAGGCCCCGCGGCCGACTGGTACCTCAAGACCCCGCTCGGCCCCGAGATGCTCGAGCGGATGTCCGAGGCCCTGACTCCCCGGGTGGAGACCGCCTCCCAGGAGGTGCTCGCCGAGCTCGAGGGCCTGAAGGCGCGCCTCGCGGCCCAGAAGGAGGAGACCGCCGGCCTGCGCATGGAGCGCGAGGAGTTGGCGGGACTCGAGGCCCAGCTCGGGGAGGCCAAGGCAGCGGCGGAGCGCGCGCGCGAGTCGGTGGAGCGAGCCGAGTCCGAGCGCGATCGGGTCGTCGCCGACCTGGAGAAGATCGCCGAGGCCCGGGACGCCGCCCAGGACGCCGCGGCGCTCGCGGACGAGACCCTCCTCGAGCTTCGTGGGGAGCTGGCGGCCGCTCGGGGCGAGGCCGAGCACCAGCGCGCCGAGGTCGAACGGATCACCGCCGAAGGAGCCACGGCCGAGGCCCGAGTGGCGGCGGCCGAAGAGCGCGCGACGTCCGCGGAGGCCGCGACTGCTTCTGCGGAAGAGCGCGCGAGCGCGGCGGAGGCTGCTACTGCTTCTGCGGAAGAGCGCGCGGGCGCGGCTGAGGCCGCGACTGCTTCTGCGGAAGAGCGCGCGGGCGCGGCTGAGGCCGCGACTGCTTCTGCGGAAGAGCGCGCGGGCGCGGCTGAGGCCGCGACTGCTTCTGCGGAAGAGCGCGCGGGCGCGGCTGAGGCCGCGACTG
>CAZEKB010000207.1:0-6918 GCA_964512225.1 uncultured Rickettsiales bacterium
GCTACCCCGTGGCGGCGCGGGGGCGCCCGGGCGCCGGGGGGGCGGGGGGGGCCGGGGGGGTGTGGGGGGCCGGGGGGGGGGCCGCCGGCCCCCGGGGGGGGCCCCCCGCGGCCGCGGCCGCCGGGTTCGCGGCGGGCTTCACGATCCACCCTCACTTCCCGCGGACCTGGGAGTTCTTCTTCCAGCACGTCGTGATCGGCAGCGCGGCCTCCACCGAAGCGACGGCGACCGGGGCGGGGGCCTCCGGGCACGGCACCGAGTGGGTGGGCGCGGGGCTCGGCGACGCGTGGATGCAGGGCTTCGTGTGGGTCGCGGTCGCGGTCGTGGGCGGGGTGCTCCTGGCGCGGCGTGCCCGGGCCCGCCGCGGGGTCCGCTGGGACACGCTCCTGGTGACGGGCGGCGCGCTCGTGGCCGTCGCGCTGTCCGTGGCGTCCGTCCGGTTCGTGGAGCTGTCGATGCCGCTCGTGACGGTGGCCGCGGGGCTGCTGCTGCGGGACGGGGTCGGTGACCGCCGGCTGCCTCGACGCGCGCTGATCGCGGCGACGGTCGTCGTCCTGCTCGCGGCGGGCTTCACCCTGCGTCGCGCGACCCGCAACGGGGACCTGGACCCCTACCGGTTCGAGCTCGCCGGGGAGTGGCTGCGGGCGAACGTGCCCCCGGGCGAGCTCGTCTACAACTTCCGTTGGGGCGACTGGCCGGAGCTCGTCTTCCACGCCCCCGAGCAGGTCTACGTCTTCGGGTTGGACTCGTCGTTCCTGGCGCGCGCCCACCCCGACAAGTACCGGCACCACCACGCCGTACGCACCGGGCTGTACGGCAACGTCGCCGACGCGGTGAAGCACGAGTTCGGGGCCCGCTGGCTGATCACGGGGCTCCCCGAGCCCGGCGTCGTCGCCTTCCTGGATCGGGACTCCGGCCTGGAGCGCGCGCTCGTCACCAACGACTTCGCCATCTATCGCGTGCGCGACTGAGTATGCTGAAAGCGGTCCAAGGGCCGATTTGTGAGGTTGCGATGCGGATGTTCCGACTCTTCTCCACCGTCGCCGCGGCGGCGCTCCTGCTCACCGCCTGTCCCGACACGGACGTCGACAACGACGGCGACGGCGTCCCGTCCAGCGAGGACTGCGACGACGAGGACCCCAACGTCTTTCCGGGCAACGTCGAGGTCTGCAACGGTCTCGACGACGACTGCAACGAGCTCGTGGACGACCGCCTCGAGTTCTCCGACTGGTACCCGGACGTGGACGTCGACGAGTTCGGCGACGAGGCGGCCGATCCGGTGTCGTCGTGCATGGAGGAGGTGGACGGGCACGTCCTCGACGCCACGGACTGCGACGACACCGAGGCCGACGTGCACCCCGGCGCGCCCGAGCTGTGCAACGACCGCGACGACGACTGCAACGGCCTGATCGACGACGACGTCCAGTACCTCGACTGGTACCCGGACACGGACGGCGACGGCTTCGGAGACGAGGACGCCGACCCCACGAACGCCTGCGACCGGCCCGGCGAGGCGTGGGCGGCGGACGGCGGTCTCGACTGCGACGACACCGACCCGGAGATCAACCCCGACGCCGAAGAGATCCCGGGCGACGGGATCGACCAGAACTGCGACGGCTTCGACGCGGCGACGTGCTTCGAGGACCTGGATCTCGACGGCTTCGGCAGCGAGAACGTGGTGGTGAACCCCGAGGGCGGGTGCGACGACCCGGGCTACTCGAGCACGGACGACGACTGCGACGACACCGACGACACCATCTTCCCCGGCGCCACGGACGTCCCCGACGACGGCATCGACCAGAACTGCAGCGGCTTCGACACCGTCACCTGCTACGAGGACCTGGACCTCGACGGCTTCGGCTCCGAGAACGTGGTGCTGCAGGACACCGGCGACTGCGACGCCCCCGGCGTCTCCGCCACGAACGACGACTGCGACGACGCCGACCCGCTCGAGTTCCCGGGGCAGATCTGGTACGAGGACCTCGACGCCGATACGTTCGGCAACGCCCTCGTGAGCCTGACGCAGTGCGAGCAGCCCGCGGACCACGTGCTCGACGACACGGACTGCGACGACACCGACCCGAACGAGTTCCCGGGCCAGACCTGGTACCTGGACCTCGACGCCGATACGTTCGGCAACGCCCTCGTCTCCGTCCTCGCCTGCGAGCAGCCGGTGGGGTACGTGCTCGACGACACGGACTGCGACGACGCCGACCCGAACGCGCTCCCCGGCCAGGTCTGGTTCGAGGACTTCGACAACGACACCTTCGGCAACGCCGCGAGCTCCCTGACCCAGTGCCTCCAGCCGGTGGGGTACGTGCTCGACGACACGGACTGCGACGACACCGACGCGGACGAGTTCCCCGGCCAGACGTGGTTCCAGGACTCCGACGGCGATGCGTTCGGCGACCTCGCGGTGACCCAGGTGCAGTGCGAGCAGCCCGTGGGCTACGTGCTGGACTCCACCGACTGCGACGACGCCGACGCCGACGAGTTCCCGGGGCAGACCTGGTACTTCGACAACGACCTCGACGGGTTCGGCGATCCCGCCGTGTCGCTCGTCCAGTGCACGCAGCCCGCGGGCTACCTGCTGGACAACACCGACTGCGACGACAACGACCGCAACGCCCTGCCCGGCCAGACCTGGTACGCCGACACGGACAACGACACGTACG
Source organism: uncultured Rickettsiales bacterium (assembly GCA_964512225.1). Lineage (GTDB taxonomy): Bacteria > Myxococcota_A > UBA796 > UBA9615 > UBA9615 > CAZEKB01. Next base: position 2,676 of record CAZEKB010000207.1, read on the forward strand.
GCGACCCCAACAACTCGCAGGTGGCCTGCCTGCAGCCCGTGGGCTTCATCCTCGACGACACCGACTGCGACGATACGAACGCGAACGCCTTCCCCGGCGCGATCTGGTACGCGGACACGGACGGCGACGGCTTCGGCGACGCGAGCGCCTCCCTGACCCAGTGCCTCCCGCCCGCCGGGTACGTGGTCGACAACACCGACTGCGACGACAACGACGCGGACGAGTTCCCCGGCCAGGTCTGGTACTACGACTTCGACGGCGACACCTTCGGTGACCCGGCCGTGTCCCTGACGCAGTGCCTGCAGCCGACGGACTACGTCACCGACGACACCGACTGCGACGACAACGACATCACGATCAACACCAACGGCACCGAGGTCTGCGACGGCTTCGACAACGACTGCAATGCGGTCGTGGACGACGGCTTCCCGGACCTCGACACCGACGGCATCGCCGACTGCGTGGACCCCGACGCCGACGGCGACGGAGACCCGTCCACCACGGACTGCGACGACCTCGAGCCCCTCGCCTGCTCGATCTGCGGCTTCGCGGAGACCTGCAACGACGGCATCGACAACGACTGCGACGCCGGCACGAGCTGTTGGGAGTCCAGCTACGTCGACGGCACCGGCAATACGATGCCGCTGGGCCCGATCACGCCCCAGACGGGGCCCACCGGGTTCGGCGCCTGGTACGACTACGGGAACATCCCCGCGTCGTCGAACACCGGCATGGAGATCTCCAACACCGTCGTGATGATGACCTACCTGGATCCCGCCAACGGGAAGCTCGGCATCGTCATGATCGCGGACATTCCCTTCGACGGCGCGGGCGGCACCCTCACCGTCGAGCTCAGCGGGATGACGGGAGGCCAGATCGCGGTCATGGACGACCCCGGCGACAACCCGTCGTATACGAACCCCGCGGGCACCGCCCTGAACCAGACCACCGGCATCGGGCTGCTGACCTACAACTGGGTCGCCTGCTGCACCGACGGCTTCGTGGTCACGGACCTGGATCCGCTCTTCTGCGCCACCATCGACATCACCGCGTCGACCGGCGTGGCGAACGGCATCGTCGTCTACGACGGCGCCACGCCGATCCCGATCCCGGGCTCGGGGGGAGGCGGGGCACAGCCCGCGATCACCTTCTGCGAGACCTACTAGCGGCTACCGCACGAAGAGCAGGATGTCCTCGTCCGCGGCGTCGCCGCTGGAGAACTCGCCCCAGGTCTTCTCGAAGAGCGACGTGCTGAAGGCGCGGTCGCCGAGGGCGCCGAGCCAGGCGTTCATGGACAGCGAGAAGTCGGCGTCCTGACCGCCGATCCGGGCGTTCTCGGCCGTGGGAGAGGTGGTGTACCAGTCCTCGTTGCTGTCGCTGCAGTTGAGCCCGTTCGGGGTCGACGTCGCGCCCACGAGGCGGTCCTGCGTGAAGGACGTGAAGCTCGCGGTGCACGTCGACCGGCCCGGGGGGGGCGTGGCGAAGTGGTCGTCGAGCGTATCGGCGGGGCTGACGCCGAGCCCGACGAAGTAGGGCGCGCTCAGCGGCTGCCCCGCGGGGACGCCGTTCAGGTACATGATCTTGATGTCGGTGACGACGATCTCGGAGAAGGATCGGTACTTCGCGGTGACGGTGAGGCGGTTGGTGTAGTCGGGCATCTGCGTCGGGTTGCGGGTGGAGTCGCTCTCCCACGCGGCGATGAAGTCGGCCCCGTAGAAGGGCGCCGAGTGCCCGCCGAAGTAGGGGTCGTTCACGTCGTCGATGTTGGCCACGAGCGTCCAGCCGCCCCCGTCCAGGCTCTGATCGCAGAACACCTCGTAGGCGGTCCCGCTCACCAGGGGGTCGATCCAGTAGTCGCCGTCGGTGCTCGACGGGAAGGCCGTCTGGATCGAATCGCAGTCCACGCCCGGGCAGCCCACGTCGTCGCCCGCGCCGGCCACGCCGCCGTCGGTCACGCCGTCGCAGTTCTCGTCCACGCCGTCGCAGGTCTCCGGTGCGCCCGGGTACGCGGAGGCGTTGGCGTCGTCGCAGTCGACGCAGAAGAAGGAGAGGTCCAGGTCGCCGTCGATCGTGCCCGCCGACGTGATGAACACGCCCCAGGCGTCGAGGTTTCCGGTGTCCCCGGCTGCGCCGTCCACGACCGTGAGCGTCCACACGCCCGCGGACTGCTCCCCGTCGAACGAGCTCAGGAGGCCGTCGGGCTGGTAGTCCCCGGCGAACGGGGCGGTGCCCGCGGAGACGGCGGTGGTGGCCTCGTCGTCGAAGACCGTGCCGTCGAAGTCGTCGCCGTCGCTCCCGTTCTGGGCGGACAGGGTCACTTGCGTCCCCGCGGGGGACTCGATCTCGATCGTGAGGTCGCCGACCCAGGTGTGGGTGACGTCCAGGGAGACGTTGATGTCTCCGATGGGGAGGTCCTCGGGGACCGTGAGCGTCGAGGTCAGGCCCGTCGCGTTGTTGTCGGGGATGGGCTGGGGCAGCCCCGTCGCGATGGTCAGCTCCTCGGAGCCCTCCACCGTGCCGGCGAGGCAGTCGTTGTCCTGGCCGTCGCAGACCTCGGGGTTGCCCGGGAAGTTGGCGGCGTCGTTGTCGTCGCAGTCCGCGCACGCGAACGACAGGTCGCCGTCCACGTCGGCCTCGGCGTTCGTGCCCACCGCGCCGAAGTCCGCGAAGTTGTTGCAGTCGTTGTCCTGGCCGTCGCACAGCTCGGGGTTGTTCGGGTAGTTCGCCGCGTCGTCGTCGTCGCAGTCGTCGCACGCGACCGACGAGTCGGAGTCGAGGTCGACCGTGCCGTCGTACACGATGTCGAGCGACCAGGCCTGGAGCGTGCCCACGTCGCCCGTGGTGTCGTCGACGAGGTTGAGGGTCCAGGTCCCGGCGGCGTTCTCGCCCACGAAGTTCGACAGGGAGCCCTCGGGCTGGAAGGTCCCGGTGAACGGAGCGATGCCCGCGGTGATCGAGACCAGCGCCTCGTCCGAGAACTCGGTGTCCACGTAGTCGTCGTCGGACCCGCCGTTGTCGGAGCTCAGCGGGACGATGGTGCCCGCGGGGGAGACGAGCTCGATGTCGAGGTCGTCGACCCAGGTGTGGAAGATGGTGATGGTGACGTCCACGTCGAGGATCGTCCGGGGGTCGGTCACGGTCGCGAACACGTCCACGCCGGCCGCGTTCGCGTCCGGGATCAGGGTGAGGGCGCCGCCCCCGGTGATCGTATCGGTGCCGCCGTCGACGCCGTCGCAGTCGTTGTCCACGCCGTCGCAGGTCTCGAGGTTGTCCGGGAACAGCGCGGTGCCGGTGGCGACCGTGTCGTCGCAGTCGCCCTGGCAGATCCAGTACCCGTCGCCGTCCGTGTCCGTCTCCTGGCCGCCCACGCCGGGGTTGCCGAAGTCGTCGAGGAGGTTGCAGTCGTTGTCGATGCCGTCGCACACCTCGGTGCCGCCGGGCAGCGAAGTGGCGTCGTTGTCGTCGCAGTCGGCGCAGGCGACGGAGCCGTCGTTGTCGACGTCGTCGATCTCGTTCTGGGGGACGACGGTGTCGCAGTCGTTGTCGAGCTCGTCGCAGATCTCGGGGTTGCCGGGGAAGCTGGCGGGCTCGTTGTCGTCGCAGTCGGCGCAGGCGACGGAGCCGTCGTTGTCGACGTCGTCGATCTCGTTCTGGGGGACGACGGTGTCGCAGTCGTTGTCGAGCTCGTCGCAGATCTCGGGGTTGCCGGGGAAGCTGGCGGGCTCGTTGTCGTCGCAGTCGTCGCACTCGACGTAGGTGTCGAGGTCGACGTCGTTCGTCTCGTCGGCGGGGACGGTGCCGTCGCAGTCGTTGTCGAGGCCGTCGCAGATCTCCGGCTCGCCCGGGAGCGACGTGGGGTCGTTGTCGTCGCAGTCGGCGCAGGCGACGGAGCCGTCGTTGTCGACGTCGTCGATCTCGTTCTGGGGGACGACGGTGTCGCAGTCGTTGTCGAGCTCGTCGCAGATCTCGGGGTTGCCGGGGAAGCTGGCGGGCTCGTTGTCGTCGCAGTCGGCGCAGGCGACGGAGCCGTCGAGGTCGATGTCGTCGGTCTCCTCCGCGGGGATCGTCTCGTCGCAGTCGTTGTCGAGGCCGTCGCAGATCTCGGGGTTGCCGGGGAAGCGCGCGGGGTCGTCGTCGTCGCAGTCCTCGCCCTCGGGGGACCCGTCGTTGTCGTTGTCCACGGGCGCGGCGTCGTCGTCGTCGGTTGCGTCGTCGTCGTCGGTTGCGTCGTCGTCGTCGGTTG
>CAZEKB010000208.1:0-6888 GCA_964512225.1 uncultured Rickettsiales bacterium
GCGGGGGCGGACTGGACCGATCTCGGCGGCGGTCTGCGGTTCGCGCGGTGGGACGACCCGGCGCGGGCCCGGGGCGCCCGCGGCGGGCTCCGTACCCCGACTCGGTGCTGCTCGTGGGGATCGTCGGCGGGCGAGCGGGCCGGAGGTCCTCGACCCGATCGGGCGACGGACCCCGATCAGGGGGGATCGTCGGGGCGCGCCCGGGCGCCCCTGGGCACACCCACGAGCCCGCTGGACACACACGACGATTCGGGCGACAGTCCCGCACCTAGCGAACCAGTCGTGCCGATGAACGGGACGACAAGCACGGAGTCGACGATGAACAAGAAGGAAATGGCGGCCAAGCTGGCGAAGAAGGCGGACATCTCGCAGGTGAAGGCCGCGGAGATCATCAACATCATCTTCGCCACGGAGTCCGGTCACGGCATCATCGCCGTCGAGCTCGACGCGGGCCGCAAGGTGACCATCCCCGGCTTCGGCACGTTCGCCACCAAGCGCGCCGCCGCGCGCACGGGCACGAACCCGGCGACGGGCCAGAAGATGCAGATCCCCGCGAAGACCCGCCCCACGTTCAAGGCGGGCAAGAACCTCAAGGATCGCGTCGCCGTCTGACCGACTGCGCGTAGCCTCTCGGGCCCGCTCGGGGATCGTCCCGGGCGGGCCCGGTTCGTTCTGGAGGCTGCGTGTCGTCACCTCGGGTCTGCGTCGTCGTCCCCTTCCGCGACGCGGCGCGCACGCTCCCCGCCGCGGTCGCGTCGCTGCGGGCCCAGACGCTGGAGGACTGGCGGGCGGTCTTCGTGGACGACGGGTCGACCGACGACGGCCCCGCCGCGCTGGCGGGCGCCCCGCGCCTGCAGCTGCTCCGCCCCCCCGCGCGCGGCTTGATCCCCGCCCTGAACGCGGGCGTCGCGGCCGCCCGGGCGACCGGGGCTCCCTACCTCGCCCGCTTCGACGCCGACGACGTGTGCCGGCCCGACCGCTTCGCCCGGCAGGTCGCGCACCTGGACGCGCACCCCGTGGACGTCGTGGACAGCCGGTGGGACCCGATCACCGACGGCCCGCCGTCCGAGGGACTCCTGCGCTACCGCCGCTGGCACGACACGGTCGCGACGCACGACCATCTGCTCCGCGAGCTGCTCGTGGAGAGCCCGGTGTGTCACCCCGCGGTGATGATGCGGGCGGCGTCGCTGCCCGCGGGCCCGCTCTACCGGGACTTCGACGGCCCCGAGGACTACGACCTCTGGCTCCGCCTCGTGCGCCGCGGGCTGCGGTTCCACAAGCTGCCCGAGCGGCTGCTCGGCTGGCGGGACCACCCCGGCCGGACGAGCCGCACGGACGACCGCTACCGCCGCGACGCCTTCTTCGCCCTGAAGTGGGCGCACTTCGTCGCCACCTGCGAGGCGCGCCGCGTGGCGGTGTGGGGCGCTCGCCGCGGCGGCCGGCCCTGGATCCGCGCCCTGGCCGACGCGGGCCGACTCGCGGGCGTGGTCGACATCGACCCTCGCCTGGTCGGCGGTTCGCGCCACGGGACGCCCGTCGTGGCCCCCGAGGACCTCCCGTCGCTCGACGCCGACCTGGTGCTGCTGGCCGTCGGGGCGGCGGGGGCCCGGGCGGCGATCGCGGCGCGCACGCGAGGGTCCCGCGCTCCCACGCTCGCGGTGGCGGGGACGGCCGGGTAGAACCGCACCATGCGCGCCCTGCTCCTGCTCCCGCTGCTCCTGCTCGTCGTCCCCCTCACCGGCTGCGAGAACGGCTGCCCGTACGTCAAGAAGCTCGACTCGTCGGCCGAGGCCCCGGGCCTCGCGCAGATCCTGTTCAGCGTGCAGTGCCGGGGCGAGCCCGTGACCGACCTGGGCGAGGCCGACGTGACCGTGCGGGAGGACGGCGACGAGGCGTCGCGCAGCGAGTCGTCGTGGGTGCTGCGCGACGTGACGGCCCAGCTGGACGTGTTCAGCCTGCTGCTCGTGGACGTGTCGGCCTCGGTGGTGACGGAGGGCACGCTCGAGACGGCGCGGGAGGTCGCGACCGACTTCGCCCGGAGCCTCACCGAGCAGGGGATCTCGGTGTCGGTGGCGGTGTTCGACGGCGACCCCGAGATCCGGACCGTCGTCGACTTCACGACGAACGCCGATACGCTCGCGGACGGCATCGCGGGCATCGACGAGGACGATCAGCGGGACCCGTCCACCAACCTCAACGGCGCGATCCTCCTCGCCCTCGAGCAGCTCGACGCGGTGGTGGTGCCGGACGTGGAGGCCGAGCTGGAGTCGGTCGCCAACCTGGTCACGTTCACCGACGGCGTCGACCGTGCCCAGCGCGCGACCGACAACGCGGCGCTCAACGCGGTGAACGGCACGGAGCACGACGTCTTCCTCGTGGCGCTCACCGGCGAGGCGGAGGAGGCGGATCAGCTGCGGAAGCTGGGCCCCGACGGGTTCTTCCAGGCCACGCAGCCGTCGGAGCTGCTCGAGGCCTTCGACGAGCTCACGGCCTCGCTCGTGGCCGAGACGGACAAGTACTACACCGTCGCGTACTGCAGCCCCCTGCGGGCGGGTCGCCACACCCTGGAGGTGGAGGTCGCGCTCGAGGAGGGCAGCGGCACGGTGTCGTTCGCCTACAGCGCCGCCGAGTTCGGTCCGGGCTGCGATCTCGGCGGCTGAGGTCGTGGGGTGCCCTTGCGGGTCCGATCGCGACCGGTCATGCTCCGCGGAGTTGCTGCAGCTTCACCATGGAGTCATCGAAAATGACCGTTCGCAAAATGAACCCCTGGACCTTCTTCACCATCGCGGGCATCGCCGGCCTGACCGTCATGGCCGCCTGCCCCATCGACCTCGATGACGACGACTCGGCCGACGACGACGACTCGGCCGACGACGACGACTCGGCCGGCGACGACGACGACGCCGGCCCGGATCCGCTCCTCCTCGACCTGACGGACCTCGACATCGCCTGCACGGGCAGCCCCGGCGCCCGCGCCCAGTCCAGCACCTGGACCGTCACCGGCGAGTTCGAGGGCTGGAGCCACGTCGACGACACGGTCCGCCTCTTCATGTGGGACGAGTACACCTTCGATGGCGAGCACTTCATCGACGCGTGGCAGCCCTGGGACATGAACAACGTCGACTTCTCGGAGGATCCCAACCAGTGGGACACGTGGGACCTCGAGGTCTCCGCCTGGGACACCGTCGGCGAAGCCGAGGGCGCGGCCGGCGCGGCGACGATCCTCGACTGCTTCGACGCCAACTCGAACGCCAACGACCACAACTTCATGATCTGCGGCTACGACGACCTCGACGCAGAGCGCGAGACGCCGCTGTGCTGGTTCTGCGGCGGTGGGTACGGCGAGGCCGACAACATCGGCGGGACCGTGGGCGAGTACCTCGACGGCGAGGGCACGACCTGGGGCGACCCGGTCATCCTCGGCCCGGACCTCTGCACCCGGACCAACACCCTCGAGTAGCCCCGCGCTCACCTTCGACGCCCCCGGTTCGCCCCCGCGCGAGCCGGGGGCGTCGTCCTTGGGCCTCAGGGCAGCCGGAGGCGGCAGACGGCCGGGAGGTGATCGAAGTACGTCGCTTCGATCACGGGCTCGCTGGTGCCCAACCCGGGGTGCACGCAGTCGCCCACGAAGGAGTCCGACGCCACGTGGTCGATGTTGGTGAGCCCCCCGTAGGTCGGGGTGGCCTCGGCGCCCACGTCGGTGTGCACCACGAACCCGCCGTCGGCGACGCCCTGGTTCCAGGCCGCCGCGGACGCGTCGATGCCGGCGTAGCGGCCGGGGTCCGTGTTGAGGTCCCCGAGCACGAGGTTCGGCGTGGCCGGGTTCGCCGCCGCGAAGGCCTGCTCGAACTGCGCGACGCGGCAGCGCGCGTCGTCCCCCGCGATGCCGGAGCTGCCGTGCACGTGCACGACGGTCAGCTCGCCGCCGCCGATCAGGTCCACGAGCACCGCGCCCACCCGGGCGCCGCTGCCGCAACCGTCGACGGTCTCGCCCGCGGCGCCGTCCAGGCACAGCTCCCCCGCGCAGTCGCGGATCGAGCCCCAGCCCGTGCGAACCGCGACGCACTTGTCGGACTTGCCCACGTGGCAGGCGACCTCGTAGTCGCCCCCGAGCACGAGGTTGGCCACCGACGGGGGCCCGCCCTCCACGTCCGCGGGATCCCGGTCGCAGACGAAGTCGGCCCGGGCCTCGTCGGGGACGGCGCCGCATTCGCCGGTCCAGAAGGTCTCCTGGAACCCCACGACGTCCGGCTGCAGATCCGCGAAGAAGGCGGCGGTCGCGTCCACGGCCGGCAGCCAGGCGAGGCCGTTGCCGTAGTGCTCGTCGGAGATCGCGGCGTGGGCGGACGTGTACCCGTCGTCGGGCGGGGCGTCGTGGCCGAGGCCGTCGGTCGTGCCGGTGTTGAAGGTGACCGCGAGCATCGACCACTCGATGTCCGGGGCCTGCTCGGGCACGCACCCGAGCAGGATCAGCGCGGCGGCGGCCGCCCTCACGCGCCCTTCGGCGCCGTGAGCTTCGCCACGAGCATCTTGAGCCCGGCCTGGCCCGCGTCCGACATCCAGCTGTCGAGGAACTCGTCCATGTGGGCCTCCTCCTCCGCGTGCACGCGCCGGGCGATGTCCCCGGACCGGAAGGACTTGGTGACGGCCACTGCGTCGCCGGGCTTCCGGGCGAGCTCGGCGGCGAAGGCGAGGGCCCGGGCCTGAGGATCGTCGGCGAGCTCGTCCGCCCAGCCCGCGGCCAGCGCGGTCGTGGGGTCGAAGAGGGTGCCCGTCATGCTGATCCGGCGCGCGAACTGCTGCGACGTGCGCTCGGCCACGATCTGCTGGGTGCCCGCGGGGACGGCGATGCCCAGGTTCACTTCGCTCAGGCCCAGCCGGATGCGGGGGTTCGTGCCGACGACGCGGAAGTCGAACCCGTTGCACAGGATGAAGCCGCCCGCGATGGCGGCGGAGTGCACGGCGACGACGGTGGGGCAGGGGAGGGTGATGATGCGCATGAGGCTGCGCATGAAGGAGCCGAAGAAGGCGTTGAGGGCGTCGCGGTCGTAGGGGGCGATCCGCACGACGTCGAACCCGCCGCTGAAGAGCTTGCCGGTGCCGCCGTCGAGCACGAAGGCGCGCGGGGGGTTCACCTCGAGGTGGTCGAGGGCGACGGACAGGGCCTCGAGGACCTCGGGGGTCAGCGGGTTGCCGCCCCCCGAGGCGAGGGAGATGCGGGCGACGCCGTGGTCGTCCAGGGGATGGATGGTCAGGGTGCTCACTGCGGCGCTCCGGTCCCGGGGAAGGACCGGAGCGTACACGCGGCGGGCGGCGGCACCTACCGCAGGGCGGCGGCGACGGCGTCGTGGCGGTCGCGGACGTGCTCGATCAGGCCGTCGTCGCCGTCCACGGAGTCCTCGAACTCGGCGTCGTTGCGCAGGAAGGTGTAGGGGGACTGCTCGCCGTCGGCGCCGACGACCCAGGGGGCGATGAGGTCGTGAGCGGCCTGCATGCGGGCGGCGACGGTGTCCTCGGCGAAGGCGCCCACGGCGGCGTTCTCGAGCTCTTGGCGGTACCGGGCGGCGTACACGTCGTCGTCGAGGACGTTGCGGATGAGGGGCCACTGGGAGCTGATCTCGTCCAGCAGGACGGAGGTCGAGTTCTGGGCCATGCCGCCGCTGCGGTCGAGCATCGCCTCGTTCAGGTCCCACGGGATCCAGGTGAAGCGGCCGTCGGACGGGTCGTTGTACAGGTAGTAGTTGTGGGTCATCCAGCCGTACGCGTCCCAGTTGACCATCGACTGGTTGAGGGCGAGGTACGCGAGGTAGCGGTCGACGTCGAAGACGGCCTCGAGGCCGGCGCGCCAGGCGGCGTCGTCGCCGCGGTCGGCGTTGATGGCGGCGATGAGGGCCTCGGCGTCGTAGAAGTCGGCGTCGTCTTCGTTGGTCTTCTTGATCATGTCGCCCTCGACGAAGGAGGCGAGGCGGGCGCCGTCGCCGTCGGGCTTGTAGAGGTTGCCGCCGTCGTCGTCGAACTGGGTGTCCAGCATCTTGTTGGAGACGTCCTCGATCATCGTGTAGAGGCCGAAGTAGGTCGGGCCCTCGCCGAAGTCGACGTAGATGCGCGCGAAGGAGCCGCGGGCGGCGGGGACGCCCCCGTCCCGGAAGATGTCGGCGGCGACCTTGTCGCGGATCAGGGACGGGTCGTTGAACCCGTTGCTGAACGTCATCTTCTTGAAGCCGTAGAAGCGCTGGTCGTCGAGCTCGGGGTACATGTCCTCGTACTCGTCGAAGTCGAGGCGGAAGCTGAGCTTGCCGACGCCGGAGTTGTAGGCGCTGCGCAGCGAGCTGTTGCCCTTGTAGCGCATGGCGACCTGCCACCAGGTCAGGCCGTCGTACTCGACGGTGACGGGGACCCACATCGGCTCTTCGTCCACGTCCGCGCCGCCGCCGCCGGGGCCGCCCTGGCCGGAGGACCCGAGGATGTCGTCCAGGTTCGCCTGCGTCGCGGCGTAGTTGGCGGCGGAGACGGTGATGTCGATGCGGTGCACGGCGTCGGCGTCGAAGAGGCGCGCGTAGTCGGCGTCGGCGCCCTTGCAGTGCGACGCGTACGTCCAGCCCGACGGCCGCTCCTGGTCGACCTCGCCCTCGTCGGCCTCGCCGCACGTCACGCCGTCGAGACCTTCGTAGACCGGGTCCTCGAACACGGGCTCGACCGACGTCTCGCCGGCGCAGGCCGCGAGGGCGACGGTCAGGGTGGACAGGGCGAGGCGGGCTGGTCGGGTGCGCGTCGTCATGGGGCGAGCATGGGCGACGGGACCGTCAGCGACTGTGGGAGCGATGTAAGCGAGTGTGAGTGTCCCGACGCTCACGACGGGTGGAAACGGTCCGTTTCGGCGAGCGGTGA
>CAZEKB010000209.1:0-6873 GCA_964512225.1 uncultured Rickettsiales bacterium
CCGCGCGGGGCGACCCTCCAGGCGGGTCGGCTCCTCGGTGGGTTCCGAGACCGATGCCGGCAGGCGGCAAGAACTCGGGCGTTTCGCCGAACCGGGCCGGTTCTTGCCGGGGCGCCCGCCTTAGGCGTTCGGGATCTCCTGGGGCGCCTGCACGAAGACCGCTTCGTAGAAGTAGAGCCCCACGAGCGAGGCCAGCGCGGCCAGCGCCGCGAACTCGATGAGCCCCAGGGCGAGGATCGCGATCGGCACGAGGTGGCCGATGGCCACGACGTCGACCCAGAACCGACGTGCGTGTCGGCCGTGCGTGATCGCCTTGGCGGCCCGCGACGCCACCTCGGAGGCGTGGGGCATGAACAGCTCGCCGGGCAGCGCGGCCACGAGATCGACGACCAGGGCGACGAGCAGGGCGCGGCGCGCGAGCTCCTCCAGCTCGGGAGCGAGCGACGCGAAGAAGCCGTACAGCACGAGCGTCGCCGAGCCCGCCAGGACGGCCTGGATCAACAGGTGCAGCGGGAGCAGCGGGCTCTGCCAGAGGTCTCGACCCTCGGCCTGGCCGAAGAGGAAGGCGGTGTAGACGGCGGCAAGGACCGCGAAGGGCACGTCCAGCCACAGCAGGGGCGCCCGCAGCGTGGCCGCGAGGTCGGCCGACAGCAGGCCGATCCAGGCGGCGGCCTCGACCGCGAACCACGCGCCGGTGACCGCGGAGAAGCCGATCAGCACGACCGCGCCGCGCGCCAGCCAGGACCGCGGGTTGGGCCGCCGGAGGATGTAGAGGAAGCGCTTCGGGTGCTCGAGGTCGAATACGAGCAGCGCCGTGGTCACGCCCGTCGCCACGAGGGCGAGCAGCCCGCCCGCGACCGCCGTCGTGCCGCGGACCGGCAGGTCGAGCACGAGGTAGGCGAGCGCCAGGAGGAGGACGACCCCCGCCCCGATGCCCTTCGCCACCAGGTACGCGGGCACCGGCCAGTGCCAGGGGATCACGTGCTGCATCTCGGTCGTGTATGGCGGCGAGGGGTTCGCCTCCGCCGACGGCCGCAGGTTCCGCTGGTTGCCGCCGATGTAGTGCAGCTTCGGCTCGGTGCCCTGCTCGGGCTTGCGCACGGTCGAGGCGTTCTTGGCCAGGACCCGCGCGATCTCGGAGCCCGGATCGTCCAGGTCCCCGGCGAGGATCGCGTGCTCGGGACAAACGACGACGCACGCGGGCTCGAGCCCGATGTCCGTCCGGTGGGCGCAGTAGTGGCACTTCGCGGCGGTCTTGGTCTCGGGGTCGATGTGGATCGCGTCGTAGGGACACGCCTGCATGCAGGCCTTGCAGCCGATGCACGCGTCCTTGTCGAACTCGACGATCCCGTCGTCCCGCTTGTACATCGCCGACGTGGGGCAGATCGTGGCGCAGGGCGGCTTCTCGCAGTGGTTGCACCGCGTGACCTGGAAGTGCCGCTGGGTGTCGGGGTAGGTCCCCGTCTCCACGGTCTTGATGTACGTGCGGAAGACCCCGAGGGGAACTTCGTTCTCGGACTTGCACGCGGTGCTGCAGGCGTGGCAGCCGATGCAGGACCGGTTGTCGATCGCGAAACCGTAGCGGGCCATCGGGCGGGGGGGCCTCAGGGAAGGATTTCGAAGGAAGCGTCGGAGGAGGCCGGGTGGCAGGACGGCTCCTCGATTCGGGGCTCGGCCGCGGGGAGGCCGCAGTTGAGGTTCGCGGGGAGCGCGATGTGGATCTTGGTGGGCAGCCCGAGCTTCAGGTTGCCCATGAGCTCGACGAACTCGTCTTCGCTGTTCCCGCCCCCGAGGCGCGGGTTGTGGTCCCGCTCCTCGGCGACCGTCGTGCAGGTCCGGCCCTGGTAGTCGTGGCCGGGGTAGATCCGGGTGTCGTCGGGCAGGGTGAAGACCTTGTCGTGGATCGACCGGTACAGGGTCCGCGCGTCGCCCGACTGGAAGTCCGTCCGGCCGCAGCCGCGGACGAACAGGGCGTCGCCCGTGAACAGCATCCGGTGGTCCGGCAGGTGGTAGCTGACGCAGGTGTCGGTGTGCCCCGGGGTCGTCACCACGACGATCCGCTCCGCTCCGAAAGCGAGCTGGTCTCCGTCGTTCACGAGGATGTCGGCGCAGTCCGCCCCGCCGGTCGCGCTCATCACCGAGCGGCTGCCGAGGGAGCGCCGCAGGGTGCCCGAGCCGGTCACGTGATCGGCGTGCACGTGCGTCTCGAGCGTGTACTTCAGGGACAGCCCCAGCTCCGCGACGAGCTGTATGTCGCGCGCGACGTGCTCGATGACCGGGTCGATCAGGACGGACTCGCCGGACGCCGGGTCGCCGAGCAGGTACGTGTACGTACAGGACTCGCGGTCGAACAGCTGGCGGAAGATCATGCGGCGGATAAGAGCACAGGTATCGTCCGCCGATGCGACGGTTCGCCATCATTTCGGTCCTCACGCTCCTCACCCTCTCCGTCGGCTGCCCCGACCTCGATCGGCGGCGCGGGGGAGACGACGACGACGCGGGCGGCGGGGACGACGACGACGGCGCTCCGGATGACGACGACGGCGCCCCCGACGACGACGACGGCGCCCCCGACGACGACGACGCCACCGCCAACCCCTGCCAGGCCCCCGCGCGCATGACCAACGTGGGCTGCACCTTCTGGGCGGTGGACCTCGACAACGCCGAGAACTCCGTCGACGACGCGGCGGCGGCGCAGTTCGCGGTGGCCGTCGTGAACGTCTCGGAGGACGTCGCCACGGTGGTCGTGCGCATCAACACCGCGAACGTCGGCAGCACGGTGATGCAGGAGCTGGTCGAGTCGGCGAGCGTCGATCCGGGCGCCATCCACATCTTCCGCCTGCCGCGACGCGACGCGGACGGCGACAACGTCACGGACGGCGTCGACGACGGACCTCAGACCTGGCACAGCTCCCGCGCGTTCAAGATCGTCTCGACCGCGCCCATCGTCGCGTACCAGTTCAACACCCTCGACCAGCAGTTCAGCAACGACGCCTCGCTGCTCCTGCCCGACCGCGCGCTCGCCCGCGACCACCTCGTCCTGAGCTACCCGCCCGGCGCCCCGATGGGGTTCGAGTTCGTCCCCGGGTTCGCGCCCCCGGCGAACCGCAGCTACGTCACGATCATCGGCACGATCGACGGCACCGAAGTGACCGTCGAGCCGTCGGTGGACATCGAAGCGGGGATCGGCGTCTCCGCGCTCGGGACCACCGGGATCGACGCGCGTCGCGGCATCGCGGCGGGCACCGAGCGGACCTTCGTGCTCAACCGGTACGACGTCCTGAACCTCGAGACGATGCTCGCCATGAGCCTCGACGAGATGTTCAGCCTCAACGCCGATCCGAGCGGCACGCGGGTGACGTCCGACGAGGCCGTCGCCGTGTTCACGGGCACGGACCTCACCTCGGTGATCACGGTCGACCAGGGCGAGTCGGGCTGCTGCGCGGAGCACTTCGAGCAGCAGATCCTGCCCACCCGCGTCATGCGGTCCGACTTCGTGGTCAGCCGCTCCGCCATCCGCAACGAAGCGAACCCCGAGAACGACCTCTACCGAGTCATGGCCCGGGACAACGGCACGACCGTCACGACGAGCCTCCCCGGCGACGACGCGAGCTTCACCCTGGACTCCGGCGAGTTCCGGGAGGTGGTGTCCAACCGAGGCTTCATCATCGAGAGCACGGGGCCGCTGCACGTGGCCCAGTTCCTCGTGCAGGGCACCGAGGCCGGGGTGATCGGCGACACGTCGCTGCTCTACGTCCCCCCGGTGGAGCAGCGACAGGCGGCGTACACGCTCACCACGGGCGAGGGCTTCAGCGAGAACTGGGTCGTGATCTCGGCGGTGGACGGGACCGAGCCCAAGGTCGACGGGCAGGACATGGCCGCCGCGGGATGCAACGGGCCGGTGGTCGACGGCGAGTACGAAGGCGACACGTACGTGTCCTGGACCTGCCCCATCGCCGACGGCGCCCACGACGTCTACTCCGGCTCCTCCGTGACGGACCTCGAGGGGCCGCCCATCGCGACGTTCGTCTACGGCTACTACAACGCCGGCAGCTACGCGTACCCCGGGGGCTCCGGCCTCGACTGAGGTAGCGTCGAGGGATGCATCGATCCCGCCTCGCCTGCCTCCCGTTCGCCCTCCTCATCGGCTGCACCGCCACCGAAGGGCCACCCGGCGCGACCGGCCCGGCCGGCCCCCCCGGCGCCCCGGGCGAGGACGGCGAAGACGGCGAAGACGGAGAGGACGGGGAGGACGGCCTCGCCACCCGGTTCATCTCCGAGGACACCACCTGGAGCACCGACCAGCGACTGCGCGGCACGGTCTACGTGGAGGTCGGCGCGACGCTCACGATCGAGGCCAATGTCACGGTGTCGTTCGTCCCCGGGGCGGGCCTGTTCGTCGCGGGCGCGATCGCGGTGGACGGCCAGGAGTTGTTCCCGGTCTCCTTCGTGAACGAGACCCCCTTCGCCGAGGCCGTGGCCGGCGTCTTCATCGGCGACGGGGCCGACGCCTCCACCGTGGTGTGGGCGGACTTCGTGGAGGTCGACCTGCACCTCGAAGGCGAGGCCGTCGCCGCCCTGGACGACTGCTTCTTCCTCGACGCGGACCTGGACGTCAGCGAACGGACGGGCCCCTTCGCCCTCCGCCGGGCCGTCTTCGACCGGGAGGGCCTGGGCGACTCCACGCGGGCCTCGTTCCGAGGGGTGCTGGACGTGGACGTGGAGGACTCGGCCATCCTCGGCGGCAACGACGGGATCGGGTGGTTCCCCATCGACTCGGCCGCTCTCACGATCACGGGGAGCATGTTCGAGAACCTGGACACCGCCGTGCTGGCGGCGGGTCCTCCCGGCGCCGCACCCCCCGCGGGCGTCTTCTTCAGCGACTCGTCGGTCCTGAACACGACGGACATCGGCCTGCAGTTCCTGGACGTGGACGCGTCCGTCTCCGGCTCCTCCGTGGAGAACACCGGCGGCGACGGCATCCGGATGAACAGCGGCGGCGAGCTCGACGTGGAGAGCTCGGACGTATGGAACGCGGGCGACGACTGCGTCGACTCGGACGGGGGGCTGAGCGTGCTCGACGCCGCCCTCGTGGGCTGCGCCAGCAACGGCGTGGAGGGCGAGGACGACGTCCTCATCGACGACACGTGGATCGAGTCCGCGGAGAGCCACGGGGTGCGCGCCTCCAGCGCCTCGATCGGGACCAGCTCGATCGTCGACTCGGGCGGCGACGGCATCAACCTCTCCGGGGAGGGACACTCGGCGGTGACGCTCTGCGAGATCAGCGGCAGCGCGGGCCACGGAGTCAAGGGGCGGTCCACCGGGACGAACCGACTCGTCGTCGCCGACAGCAACATCACCGGCAACGAGGACGACGGCGTGGACGAAGCCGCCGAGGTCGGATCCAGCTACGTCGCCGACAACAACGGCCAGACGGGACCGGACCTCACGATCGGCGGCACGGAGGGAGGCTCGCGAACCGTGGACGGGCCCCAGCTCAACGACATCGGCTGGGTCACCGTCCCCCAGACGTCGCCGGTGGCCGGAGCGGGCGCCCCGGGAGACTGACCCTCAGTAGTCGGCGATGTTCGCGTCGACCCAGACGAGGCGGTCGCGGATCCACGCCCGCACGAGCTCGTACTCCTCGT
Organism: uncultured Rickettsiales bacterium; assembly: GCA_964512225.1. GTDB lineage: Bacteria > Myxococcota_A > UBA796 > UBA9615 > UBA9615 > CAZEKB01. The sequence goes on from CAZEKB010000209.1 coordinate 5,649, forward strand.
CGTAGGACGACACCGGATAGAGCTGGTTGTCGCCGAACTGGATGTCCTCGATGGGCCAGACGACGAAGTTGTCGTAGACGGTGTCCCCGAGGGTGGTCCGGTAGTCGTCGATGCGCGCGAGGATCGCCTCCTCCGCGAGCACGCCCTCCCGCAGCTCGGCCCAGCGCTCGACGAGCCGGGCGTGGAACGCGGGCTGGGCGGCCATCACGCGGATCATCGGCGGGCGGTAGGCGACCCACCCGGTGGGGGGGTGGTTGTCGTTGTAGTACGGCTGACCGAGGGAGAGGTCGAGGTCCCAGGGGACGAAGTGCAGCTTGGTCGCGGGCGTCTTGTGGACGTGCAGCGACAACCACGACGCGTCGTTGTTCTTGAAGAACTCCTCGATGATCACGAGCTCGACCGCGGACTCGAGGTCGACGAACGCGAAGATCCCGGTGTCCGGGTCGCTCGGGGCGGGCCCGGACACGGCCGCCTCCCACCCGGCCAGGAAGGCGAGGATCGCGTCGGACTGGACCGACGTCATGCGATCCGGGCGCGGGTACAGCGGGCGCCAGCCGCCGTGCGCCATCTCCATCTCGTAGAAGCCGCTGCCCTCGTCCTGCTTGAGCACGAAGGTGCCGCCGGAGCCGTCGTCCGGGGGGATGTCGATGCGATCGTCGTCGCGCTTGATCTTCTCGACCAGCAGGTAGATCCCGCGCCAGTCGCCGTCGAGGGCGAGCTCGCAGAAGGCCGACTCCGGCGCCCAGCTGCTCTCGCTGAAGTCGCGGTGGAGGTCGAACGCGAGCTTGTTGCGGAAGAACGACCGGTCGATGTACGCGCCGTTGAACACCCAGTCCGGGTCGGCCCCCATGCCCAGCAGGTTCGCGGACGCGTCGAGGCCGAGCTCGTCCCGCAGCTCCACGGAGTACTGGGGCTTGGGGAACCCCTGGGACGACCGACCCCGCCGCTCGATGGCGGCCGGGCCGTCGTACTGGAGCTCGCCGTGCCCGTCGTGGATCGCGACCATGCAGTCGATCTTGGGCTCGTCGGGGATCGGCGCGGGGCACTCCACGGCGATCGTGCACAGCGGCGGGGGCCCGGGATCGGGGGCCGAGTCGTCGTCGCCGCCGGCGTCGTCGGGGGCGGCGGCGGCGTCGGGGGGGGGGGCCGGGGGGGGGGGGCCGCGGGCCCCCACGACGCCCACGGCGCCGCCGTGAGACTCGCCCCAGGTGTGGACCCGGAACAG
>CAZEKB010000210.1:0-6867 GCA_964512225.1 uncultured Rickettsiales bacterium
CCGCCCCCGCCCACGCCCCCGCCCCCCCGACACCGCGGCCCGGCCCACCCCCCTCCCCTGAGAATCCCTTCTCGTCCCAGACACCTCCCTTCTCGCCCCCGACACCCTCCCTTCTCGCCCCCGACACCTCCCTCCTCGCCCTCACCACCTCGGCCGCGCCACACCACGTCGCCTCCGCCCCTCGGCCGGGCCCACTCCCACCGGCTACCCTGCTTCGCATGCCGTCGGCCCGGGACGTCTTGACCCGCCTCTTCCGCGACCACGGCGTGGCCGTCGAACCCGGGCGCGAGGCTCGGCGCCAGGCGGAGTCCTGGGCGCGGGACCCGAAGATCGACGACCCCTCCCTCGACGACCTGACCGGCCTGCCCTTCGTCACCCTGGACAGCCGCCACGCGATGGACCTGGACCAGGCCCTCCACGTGAGTCCCCGGGGCGGGGGCCATCGCGTGCGCTATGCGATCGCGGACGCCTCCTTCTACGTCGCGCCGGGCACGCCGCTGTGGCACGAGGCGCTGCGGCGGGGGGCCTCCTACTACCTGCCGGGGATGGTGGCGCCCATGCTCCCGCGGGTTCTCAGCGAGGACGTCGTGAGCCTCAACCCCGGCGTCGACCGCCGGGCCGTCGTGTTCGTGCACGACCTCGACGAGGACGGGGTCTGCGTCCGGACCGAGGTGGTCCGGGCCCGGATTCGCAGCTGCGCGAAGCTCGGGTTCGCGGAGACGCAGGCGTTCCTGGACGGGGGACCGGCGCCCCGGGGCATGGAGGACGTCGGCGCCTCGATCGACGCCCTGCGGACGGTCGGCGAGCGACGAATCCGACTGGCGGACGAGCGCGGCGTCGTGCGGTTTCGCCGCTCGGAGGTGCACGTCGTGGCGGGGGACGGCACGCCCCGCTTCACCGCCGTCGAGGCCGTCGAGCACGCGTGCGAGAACTACAACGAGCAGCTCTCGCTGCTGTGCAACGTCGAAGGCGCGAAGCTGCTCCAGCGGGACGCCCGACCCGGACTGCTGCAGCCCATCTACCGGGCCCATCCGCCACCGACGGACGATGCGCTGCGCAACCTCGAGCGCACCGTGGACGCCATCGCCGGGCTCCACGGCAAGGGCGACCGCTGGCGGTGGGACCGACGCACGCCGCTCGCGTCCTTCCTCGCGGGGCTGCCCCGGGACGGCGAAGACGGTCGCCTCGCCCGCACGATCCACCGCCAGGCGCTGCTGGTGGGGGGCCGCGCGGAGTACGTCGGCGAGCCCGCCGTCCATCACGGGATCGGCGCCCCCGCCTACGCCCGCTTCAGTGCACCGATGCGCGAGATCGTCGGCGTCTTCTGCCACGACGAGCTCTTCGAGGCCCTGCTCGGGACGGAGCGGGCCTCGCCGGACGCGCTCCCGGACGAGCAGCTGCGGGACCAGGTGATCCACGCCGCGACCCAGGCGAAGGTGCGCCAGAAGCGGCTGGAGCGGGCCGCGAACCGACTCGTGATCGACGAGCTCCTCGAGCGTCGACGAGGGCCCCACCCCGGCACGCTCATGGGCCTCGGGCGCGGCAAGGCGCACGTGCGGCTGGACGATCCGCCCATCGATCTCAAGGTGTACGTCCGTCACCTGACGTCGGACCGCGGGGCGCTGCGCATCGGCCCCGGCGGCGTGCGCCTCCTCGCTTCCGGGGAGCCCGTGCTCACCGTCGGCGAGCGGGTCGTCGTGGACGTGGAGGGACGCGACCTCAAGGCGGATCGCTGGCGTCTTCGGTGCCGCCGCGCCTGAGGGCGTAGCATCGCCCCATGCCCTGGATCCTCGAGCGGACCGACGACGCCTCCACCCTCTCCCGCGTGGGCGGCTCGCCCCCCGGCGCCCTCGCCTGGCCCGAGCACGACGGCGCGCCGATGGTCCACCTCCTCACGCTCGACGTGCGGGGACTGGCCCTGGGCCTGCCTGCCTCCACGGACGCCGTCTCGGTGTTCATCAGCTCGGTCTGGGAGAACGAAGCCTGGGAACCCGGCACCCCGGAGACCGCCGTCGTGCACCGGACCGAGGCCGATCTCGCGGGCCCCGCCGCCACGCCGCCCGAGCACGACGACGACGACCGCCTCGAACCCGCGGGCCTCGCCCTGAAGGACGCGGCGGGCCTCTCGGACGAGGAGCTGTACAAGCACTCCTTCGCGGGGGGCGCTCCCATCTGGCTGCAGGGCGACGAGGGCGGGGGGACCTTCGTCCTGCAGTTCGACGAGAGCCTCGTCCCCGTCAACCTCGGCGACGCCGGGATCATGTACGTCTTCGGCGACGACGCCTGGTGGCAATGTCATTGAGCGGGCGGAGCCGCGGGTGAGCCTCCTGGACCTCGAGTACATCGTCGAGGCCGACCTCCCGGTCGACTTCGGGCGGTACACGCTGACGGGGATCCTCGGGGCCGGGGGCATGGGCCGGGTGTTCCGCGCCGAGCTCCGGGGGCCGTCCGGCTTCCGCAAGGAGCTCGCCCTCAAGGTCATCGCCCGACGCGACGGATCCTCGTCGGAGCGGCTCAAGGAGGAGTTCTTCCGAGAGGCCCGCTTCAGCGGCCTGCTGAAGCACGAAAACGTGGTCGACGTCTACGACTTCGGCGTCGAGGAGGGCCGCCCCTGGCTCGCCATGGAGCTGCTCAGGGGCCGGTCGCTGGCCGCGATCCTGCGCGACGGCCCCCTCCCCCCGACCGCGGCCCTCGATCTCGCGCTCCAGCTCTGCGCGGGCCTCACCCACGCGCACGGACTCGTCGTGGACGGCGAGCCGGTGGAGCTCGTGCACCGCGATCTCAAGCCCGCGAACATCGTCGTCACGCCCCGGGGGGTCGCGAAGATCCTCGACTTCGGGCTCGCTCGCTCGGCCGGGTCCGGCACCGAGCTCACCGGCAGCGGCACCGTCCGCGGCACCCCCGCCTACATGGCCCCCGAGCAGGCCCGCACCCAGGACCTCGACGCCCGCACCGACCTGTTCGCCCTCGGCCTCGTCCTCTACGAGGCGCTCACGGGCCGCTGCCTGCTCGCCCGCGAGAACCTGATGGCCGTGATGATGGCCCTCGTGCAGCTCGAGGCGACGCTCCAGGACCCCGAGGTGATCCGCCCCGCCGAAGAGGCCGTCCCCGGCATCGCCCCCGTCCTCGCCAAGGTCCTCAAGTCCGACCCCGCCGAGCGCTACGCCCGCGCCGCCGAGCTCGCCGCCGACCTCCGGCTGCTCCTGCAGACCCTCCCCCCGGGCCCCGGCCTCCGCGCGATGGTCGGCGGCGAAGAGCCCGGGCCCAGCTCCGGCTCGGTCGTGGCGCCCGTCATCATCGACACGCTCCCCCACGCGTCGCAGTCGATACCGGGCACCCACAGCACTCGCCCGTCGCAGGCGCTCGCCCGCCGCACCAACCTGGCGCCCGACACCGCCGCGTTCGTGGGGCGCGCGTCGGACCTCGCGGCCATCCAGGGCGCCGTCGAGGACGGCATGCGCCTCATCACCATCCTCGGCCCCGGAGGCACCGGCAAGACCCGCCTGGCGCGCCGGTACGCCGCGGGCCGGCTCGGCGATCTGCTGCCCCACGGCGGGGTCTGGTTCTGCGACCTGAGCGAAGCGACGACGCTCGACGGCATCCTCCACGTCGTGGGGGTGACCCTCGGCGTACCGCTCGATCGCAGCGATCACGCGGCCGAGACGATCGGGCACGCGATCGCCGACCGGGGTCGGATGCTCCTGATCCTCGACAACGTCGAGCAGATCGTGGGGCCCGCGTCGGAGTTGATCGACGACTGGCTCCGGTGGGCCCCGGGCCTCCAGCTGCTGGTCACCTCGCGGGAGCGGCTGCGGCTGCCGTCGGAGCAGGTCGTGGATCTCGGACCCCTCACCGAAGAGGAGGCCGTCGCCCTCTTCGGCGAACGGGCGAAGGCCGTGAACCGGAACTTCGCGCTCAAGGAGGCGGACCTGCCCGTCATCGGCGAGATCGTACGACGCCTCGACTGTCTGCCGCTCGCCGTCGAGCTCGCCGCGGCCCGCGTCTCCGTCATGGCCCCCCGCAAGATCCGCGACCGCCTCGACCAACGCTTCCGCCTCCTCTCGGGGGGCAGGCGGAGCGACGTGGGTCGCCAGAGCACGCTGCGCGCGACCATCCGTTGGTCCTGGGACCTGCTCGACGCGGCCGAGCAGGACGCGCTCGCGCAGTGCTCGATCTTCCGCGGCGGGTTCACGCTCGAAGCGGCCGAGCAGATCGTGGACCTGAGCGACCACGAGGACGCGCCCTGGACCCTCGATGTCGTGCAGGCGCTCCGGGACAAGTCGCTGCTCCACAGCCGCACCCCCCGTGGCCTCGGCGGCGACATCCGCTTCGGCATGTACGAGAGCCTGCGCGAGTTCGCGAGCGAGCAGCTCGCCGCGCGGGGCGGCTTCGCGGACGTCGCCCTGCGGCACGCGCGGACCATGGCGGACCTGGGCGAGGACCTCGCGCCCGGCCTCGAACAGGAGGGCGGGAAGGTCGCGCGGCTGCAGCTCGCCCTGGAGCTCGACAACCTCGACGCCGCGTGCACGCGAGTCCGCGAGACCGACGTGGATACGTCGCTGCGGGCGGCCCTCGCCATGATCCCGATGCTGGACGCGGCGGGTCCCATGAAGCTGCTGCGCTCGACCCTGGATCGCGCCGTGGCGGACGCCGAAGCCGCCGACTCCCCCCGCCTGTGCCGACTCGTCCTCTGGCGCGCCCGCCTCCACCGAAACCAGGGCTCCCGGGAGGACTCGTTCGCGGACGCTCGTCGCGGCGTGGAGCTCGCCCGCGCCCAGGACGACCCCTCCCTGCTGGTGCGCGCGCTCGTCGAGCACTCGATGGCGCTCGTGATGGGCGGCGACCCGATCGACTCCGTGCCGCGAAGCGAAGAGGCGGTGGCGATCGCGCGCGCCGGCGACGACCCGGAGGCCGAGGCCCTGGCCCTCTACGCTCATGCCTACGGCCTGAGCTACGTCGGCGAGCTCGCCCGGTCGCGCGCCCTCATGACCGAGGCCCTCGAGCGCTGGACCGCGGTCGGAAACCTGCGCTACCAGGCGAACGCCCTGTCCAGCATCGCGGTCGACGACGCCAACGCCGGCAAGATCGACGCCGCGGAGCCCCTCATCCGCCGCTCTCTCACCCTGCATCGCCGCATCGGCTCGCGGCGGGGCGAGGGCATGTGCCAGGCGAACCTCGCCCTGATCGCGCTGCAGCGCGGGAACATCGACGAAGCACAGCGGCGCGCGACGAAGGCCCTGGAGATCCACCGGGCCCACGGCAACCGCATGCCCGCGGGCGCGACCTTGTGCAACCTCGGCTGCATCGAGCTCCTCCGGGGGAACCACGAGCTCGCCGTCGAGCACTTCCGCGAGGGGGACCGGCTCCTGACGATCGCGGGCAACCACTTCTACTGCTCGATCGCGCGCCGAGACCTCGCCATCGCGGCGACCTTGATCGACCGCCTCGAGGAAGCGGAGGAGGCGGCGCGAGGGGCCGTCGAGGCGGCCGAGATGCTTCCGGATCAGCGCCTGCGCCCGTGCGCCGAGGTGATGCTCGGGGCGGTGCTGGCGGTACGGGGAGATCTCACCGAGGCCGATACGCGCCTCCACTTCGCGCAGCAGCGACTCGAGGAGAGCGGGGACACCGGGGCCGAGGTCGCCGTGATGAACCTGGGGCTCGCGTTCCGCGACGTCGCCCTCGCTCGCCAGATCCACGACGCGGACCCGGGCGGAGCGGCCGAGCTCGTGGCGACCGCGCGGGCGACCTCGGACCGATACGGCTACCCCGAAGACCTCTTCGAAGCGGGCCGCGCGCACGACAGCACGCTGCAGATCATGAAGGTCGCGCTCGATCACCACATCGAGCGGACGGCCGACTGATCAGATCGAGCGGAGGGCGCCGGTCAGAACCTCGGCGATGTCGTCCGGCGACACCCCCAACCGACGGATGGGCGACAGGTCCCAGACGCCGCCCTCGGCCTCCGAGTGTTCGCCGTGCACGCCCCGGATCTGGATCCCGCGGGCCCGCCACGCGGCCGGGCCGGGGGTCCCATCCAGGCGCCGGTGGACGGACGCCCGCATGCCCGTACCCAGGTTCGACGGGCACGAAGCCAGGTACCCGAGCCGCGGGTGCTGCGCGAACTCCAGGCGCGACGCGAGGTGCGCGTGCGCTCGGTCCAGCCGGTCGGTCACCTCACCGAGGTCGCCGCCCGGCTGCATCGCGATGAGCCGGAGGTGGTCCTCTTCGTTCACCCAGGCGACCAGCCGCCGGTCGTTCGACAGGAAGATCCCGCGTGCGTCGGGCCAGTCGCGCGTGATGCCCGCGGCCTCCAGGAAGCGGTCGCCGGCCTTGAACAGCAGGTGGTCGCCGATGAGCCCGCGCCGCTCGTCGGGCGACAGGTCCCGCAGGCGATGATGGTGCCCCGCGAGGTCGCCGGGCAGCGACGACAGCGCCGCCACGATCCGCCGCTCCACCTCCCGCCGGTCGACGGCCGTCAGCCCGGCGGGGAAGGCGAAGCCCCCGAGGTTGCGAGCGACCCGAACCCGCGTCGACAGGACCTCATCGAGGACGCCGTGCCGCCGCTGGAAGAGCCCGGGGCCGATCGGCGGCCCGGTGTCCACGCCGTGATGAGCCCGGACGATGGGCGTGAGCAGCGCGGCGAAGACGTCGTAGGACTCGGCGTCCGGGGCGTAGACGCCGATGGAGCTGTCGGGGTTGGCGATCCCCGAAGCGATGAGGTCGTCGAGCCCGAACCCCCGAGGCGTCCGTCGATCCCGGAGCTCGGAGGCGACCTCCGGGGTCAGGAATCGCGCGAGGAGGGAGCCCACCGACCTAGTAGAGGTTCCCGCCGCGGAAGCCGCCGGTGTAGTCGATGTACACCGTCTT
>CAZEKB010000211.1:0-6524 GCA_964512225.1 uncultured Rickettsiales bacterium
CCGACGTCGGGCCGGGCGATGAGTTGTCGAGTTGTCAGTCTCGGAGTTACACCCCTTCGATTCATTCCGGTCCGCGTTCGGCGACTACTTGTCCCGGTTGGGGAAGGTCGACGCTCGCGCCCTCTACGAACTGCTGCGACTCCGCTCCGTGGACGCGGGGGAGCGGGTCATCGAGGAGGGGGAGCGCGCGGCGTCGCTGCTGTTCATCCTCTCCGGGTCCCTGCAGGTGAGCGTCGCGGGCCCGAGCGGTCCCCGGGTGGTGGCGAGGGTCGGCGAAGGGACCGCCGTGGGCGAGGTCTCCCTGCTCGATCCCGGGCCCGCGACCGCGTCGGTCGAGGCGCTCGGTCGCTGCGAGGTCCTCGTGCTCGACGCGGACGACGTGGCCGCGCTGTGGACCTCCAAGCCGATGGCCGCGGCGGCGCTGACCCGCGGGCTGTGCAAGCTCCTCGCCGAGCGAATCCGCGGCACTCACGAAGCCCTCGACGCGGTCGCGGACGAGACCGAGGGCCTCGACGCGGCCTGGTTCAGCCAGACCGTCGGCACCCTGTGGGGTGTGGAGGCGACGACGTGAACGCCGACGAACTTCGCCACTTCCTCCTGAGCATCCCCCACTTCACCGAGCTCGGGTCCGGCGACCTGGTGGCGCTCGAGCGGTCGCTCGAGCTGCGGACCGTGGAGGACGGGCACGTCTTCTTCCGCCAGGGCGACGCCGGGGACGGCGTCTACCTCCTGCTGTCGGGGCAGGTCGCCGTCGACCACGAGCGGTCCTCGGGGGCCGTCACGGAGGTGAACCGGATGGTCGAGCGCGAGCTCTTCGGCATCCTCGCCCTCCTCGACGACATCCCCCGCACCGCCACCTGCACCGCCGAGGGGCCCTGCACGGTCGGTTACCTGCCCAACCACCTGTTCTGGACCCTCGCGGGCACCCGCGCCGCCATCGGCTACCCGTTCCAGCGGGTCCTGGCGCGGCAGCTGGCGAAGGACTTCCGCGTGGCCTCCGCGCGCATCGACAGCCTCATCGGCGACTGACCGGGCGCATCGTCACCCGGCCCCCGTTCGACCGGGGCTGGCCCGTGAACTCCTCCAGGTCGCCCGACCCGATCAAGCGGTTGGGCCCGTCCTCGCGGCCGTAGCCCACCACGACCACCCCGGGGCGCAGGGTCGGATCGAGGCGCACCCGGACCGTCAGCGTCCCCCCCGACTCGCCCGTGAGCTCGACCCGGTCGCCGTCGCGCGCCTCCCCGGCGTCGTCGGGATGCAGGAGCGCGACGGGCGCGGCCCGCTCCTGGGCGCGGCCGCGCGCCATCCACGAGTTCATCGTCGGCGCCGGTCGCACCGACGTGACGAGGCGGAGGCCCTCGGCGAGTCCGGTTCTCCGCCCGAGCGCGGCCACGAACTCCGGCACGGCGAGTCGGGGCCGCCCGTCGGGGTGGTCCGTTCCCCGCTCCCGCAGCCCCGCGACGCTGCCCACCGCGCCCCCGGCCCGGCGGATGTCCCGCCAGCGCAGCGGACCCGACGTCGCCACGACGGCGCGGGCGAGGGTCGTCGGGCGCGCGCGGGTCGCCCGGAGCAGGAGGTCGGCCGCGCGGCTCCCGAACGGCGCCCGCCCGGCGGCCCGGGCGAGGTCGAGCAGGATGTCCCAGTCCTCCCGGGCCTCCCCGACGCGCGGCACCACCGCGGGGGCGAGCTGCAGGTGGGGGACCGGTCGCTGCGGGGCCATGTGGACGGCCACGTCGTCCCGCGCGGGCCAGGCCGCCGCGGGCAGCACCGCGTGGGCGAGCCGGCCGGTCGCGTTGACGAACAGGTCCACGCATACGAGGAGGTCGAGCCGCTCCAGGGCTCTCCGCGCGGCCTCGGAGTCGGGCAGCGCCACCAGCGGGTTGCCGCCCACCACGATCAGCGCGCGCAGGCGATCGGGGCCGTCGTCCAGGGCGTCGGCGGCGAGGTCGGCGGCGGCGAGGGTGCCGAGGACCCCGCGGTGTCCGCTGCGGCCCCTCGAGGTGGGCTCCCGCCCGCGGAGGCCGAGCCGCCGGGCCAGGGCGACGAGGTCGACGCCCCCCGATTGGTAGCGCCAGCCGCCGGGCCGGTCCAGCCCCCCGAGGACGGCCTGCAGCACGAGGGTCAGCCACCAGCCGACGGTGCCCTCGGGGCCCAGGAGGACGCCGAGGCCGCTCCAGACGAGGGGCGCCTCGGCGGCGAGCAGTCGCTCGGCGAGGGCGTCGAGGGCGTCGCCCGGCAGGCCGGTGGCGGCGGCCGCCGCGCCCCGATCGAAGGGCTCGACGGCCGCCCGGACGGCCGCCACGTCGGCGGGGTCGAGCCAGGTGTCCGAGCGGCCCGCGTCGAGGACGCGACGTACGAGGAACGCGAGGAGGTCGACGTCGCTCCCGGGTCGGGGGGGGAGGTGCAGCGACGCCCGTCGCGCGGTGGCCGAGCGCCGCGGATCGACGACGACGAGCGCGCCCCGCCGCGCCGCCGCCACGATGCCCCGCACCCCGTCCGGGTGGGACTGCGCCTGGGACGGCTGGCTCACGAGGGGGTCCGTGCCGATGAGGACGAGGCAGTCGGAGCCCGCGTAGTCGGCCGTGGCGGTGACGAGCGGGTTGCCGAACACCTCCTCGGTCACGACGAACATCGGGGCGTTGTCGAGCGTCAGGCAGGAGTAGTGCCGGGGGGTGCCCAGCGCCCGCTGCAGCGCCGTCACCCCGAGGACCGCCCCGAGCGAGTGGCCGGCGGCGTTGCCCGAGTAGATGCCGACGGAGCGTGGGTCGCGCTCGACGAGCTCGCGCAGGCGTCCCCCCACGACGGCCAGGGCGTCGGTCCACGCCGCGTCCGCGGGCCCGTCGGCCGAGCGCAGGCGGGGGCGCAGGAGGCGATCGGGGTGGTGGTGGACGGCCGCGAAGCGGGTCCCCTTCACGCAGGCGTACCCGCGGGAGACCGGGTGGTCCGGATCCGGGCGCAGGCGGACGAGTCGGGCGCCGTCGACGGTGGCGACGAGCCCGCAGGCGGACTCGCAGATGCGGCAGTAGGTCCGGACCTCGCGAGGGCCCGGCAGCGCGGTCAGGAGTCCCCCGACCCGAACCCCGCGGCCCGGATCAGCGGCATCCACTCGACGTTCAGATCCGGGAGCGCGGGCATGGACTGCAGCGACTCCGTGCGCTGCTCCGGGTCCACCCGGCCCGCCCGCACGAGGCGGATGAACTGGATGAGGTCCGCGGGTCGGTCCAGGGCCTGCCGGGCTCGACGCAGCGCCTCGGCGGCCTCGAGCGCGGAGCCGGGACGCGCCTCCGGGTCCCGGGCCAGCAGCGCGCCGATCGCGGGGGCGAGCTGCGGCGAGCGGTCGGCGAGCGCGGCCTCCTCTTCGGCCCGGGTGCGCTCCTCGAGTCGTCGGGCCGCCTCCTCCGGCGTGGACCCGTCGTGGAACCGGGTCCCCTTCATCAGCTCCCACAGCACGACGCCGAGGCTGAACAGGTCCGACGCCGGCGACGGGGAGGCGCCCGCCCAGACCTCCGGCGCGCGGTAGGCGGGGGTGCCCCGCAGAACGGAGTTGCCGCGCTCGTCCGGGTCGCCCCCGAAGTCCGTGACCTGCACGAGCCCCAGGTCCGCCACGAGGATGTTCGACGGGGACAGATCGCCGTGGGTGACGCGCGCGGGGCGATCGCGGTGGGTGTGCGCGGTCCAGGCGTGGTGCAGCGCCTCGGCGACGGCGATGCCCACGTCCGCCACCACCGAGCTGGGGAAGCTCAGGCGCAGGAACCGGAGGCTCCGCTGGAGCTCGTCGAGGGTCTCCCCTTCGACGTACTCGAGGACGATCAGGGGACGCTCGTCGTCCTCGACCACGCCGATGGTGCGGACGATGTTGGGGTGGTGGAGCGCGCTCGCGGCTCGGGCGGCGGCGATGAGGCGTCGGTTCAGGGCCGTGGCGGTCGGGTTCAGGATCTTCAGCGCGACGTGGTGGACGACGCCGAGGGCCCCTTCGTCCAGCGCCAGCCACACCTGCCCGACGTCGCCGCGCGCGAGGAACCGCTCGAGGCGGAAGCGGCCGAGTCGATCGCCGGGGGCGAGGGGAGGGGAGTTTCTCACTGCAAAGCCGGGCGGGGTCCGCCCCTAGGGTAGAGGATCGTCGCCCGACGCGAGGGGCGACCGCGGGTGGAGCCGCGGGACCACGAGGGCGACGAGGGCCGCGAGCGCCGCGAGGGCCCACAGGAGCCGGTCCACCGGCGGGGCCGCGCGCAGCAGCAGCCCGGTGAGCGGCGCGGCCGCGGCGAGTACGACGAGGGCGATCGCGGCCGGAGTCGCGCGTTCCCGGATCGCGCCCGCGGCGAAGAGGAGGAGGGTGACGAACGTGCACAGGTGCGCGACCCAGTCGCCCCAGGCGACGAAGAGGGACGGCCTGGCGAAGGGCTTCACGTCCGCCACCAGGACGTCCCGGGTGAACGGCTCGGTGGTCTGCACGAGGGTCCCCCGCGCGTCGATCACGGCGCTGATGCCGGTGGTCGCGGACCGGACCATCGGGATGCCCGCGGACGCGGCCTGGGCGGCCGCCAGCATCAGGTGCTGGTGGGGGCACGTCGTATCGCCGAACCAGCCGTCGTAGGTGATGTTCACGAGGAGCTCGGTGCCCGCCCGCGCGCCGCGCCTCACGAACCGGGGGCGCGTCGCCTCGTAGCAGATCAGGAAGGAGAAGGCGGCGGGGGCGTCCTCGAAGACGACCACGTCGTCGCCCGGCCGCATGTCGTGTACCCCCTCGATCTTCTTGAGGATCGGGAACGTCTCGGCCAGGGGCATGTACTCGCCGAAGGGGAGCAGCACGACCTTGTCGTAGCGGCCGGCGACGCGCCCGTCGGGCCCGATCCGGAACGCGCCGGGCCTGCGTCGCTGCGTCTTCGGCGCGTCCGTCGGACGGAAGATGGCGCCGAGCCACACCTCCACCCCGTGGTCGCGGGCGAGGCGAAGGAGCGACCGGTTCCGCTTCTTCGTGGGGTGTCGCGCGATCGCGCCCTCGGGCCAGATGAGCGCGTCGATGTCGCCGTCCTCGAGCAGCGCCTCTTCGGACAAGGCGACCTGGTCGTCGGTGACCGCGGACCTCCCCTCCTTGCGCAGGGCGCGCTGGTCGAACACGTCGCGGTTGCTCTGCACGAGGCCGATGCGCAGCGAATCCGCGGCGTCCTCCGCGGCGGTGATGACCCCCTCGCGGTGGTGCGAGTACACGAACGTGAACACGAGGAGGGCGGCGGTGCACGCAGCCCCGACCGTCGCCGCCCCCGGCGCTCGCCCCGGCAGGTTCCACGCCCGCTCCGCGGCGGCCGCGAGCGTCGCGTTGAGCAGCAGCACCACGAACCCGACGAACGCGGTCCCCCCGAAGGCGACCGTGAGGAAGACCTCCGGCACGCGGTACCAGACGACTCCGTGCGTCCACGGGAAGAGCTGCGGGTTCAGGTACTCGCAGGCGATGGCCCAGGCCGCTACCGCGACGGGCCAGGCGCGACCGGACACTCGCGCGATGGGCCCCACGCCCGCCGCGAGCACCCCCGTGGCGAACCCGAAGAGGGCCCCGAAGGCGGCCAGGACGACCAGGCCGCTGGGGGGCGGGAGGTTGGTGAAGCGGTCCACCGTGGCCGGGATCCACGCGAACCCCAGCATGTTGATGGTCGCGCCCACGAGCCACCCCGCGAAGAACGCCCGGGCGCCGTCCAGGCGTCGAAAGACGAGGAGCGCAGGCACCCAGATCACGAGCTGCAGCGGCGCCCAGTTCCGGGGCGGAGACAGGAAGAAACCCAGGGAGCCGGTGAGCAGCAGCGCCGCGATCCCGATCACGAGGCGTCGACGGGACGAGAGGTCGATCACGGCCGCCGCGGAGGGTACCATCCGCGCGCTCGAACCCCGGAGGAGCGCCGTGACCAAGCACCTGTGCAGCTACGCCGTGAAGGAGGCTCTGTTCAGCCCCCAGGAGTGCGCGGACATCATCGCGCTCGGTGAGAGCCTGGACCTGCGGGCGGGCGCGATCGAGGAGCGCGAGGGCGACAAGAAGGTCGACGTCGTGGGCCGCAACTGCGAGCTGGTCTGGGTCCAGAGGGCGAAGTCACCCGACTGGAAGTGGGTGTTCGACCGGGTCGACGGGGCCGTCAAGGAGCTCAACGACAGCACCTGGCAGTTCGACGTGGGAGGCACCAGGTCGATCCAGTACACGTCGTACGGCTTCGGCAACTTCTACGGGGCCCACTTCGACAACGGCAGCAAGCAGACCAAGCACCGCAAGCTGAGCGTCTCGGTGCAGCTGTCGAGCCCGAAGGACTACTGGGGCGGCGCGTTGCGGCTGTGGTCCATGAACGAGTCCGTGCACGCGAGCAAGGGCCAGGGGAACATGGTGCTCTTCCCGAGCTACCTGATGCACGTCGCCAAGCCGGTCCTGTGGGGGACCCGCAAGGTCCTGGTGAGCTTCATCTCGGGGCCGAAGCCCCTCAAGTGAGAGACCGGGACCTCGTGTCAACGCTCGGGCGCGAGAATCGGCACGAAGGGCTCTCCTG
>CAZEKB010000212.1:0-6457 GCA_964512225.1 uncultured Rickettsiales bacterium
CCGTCGCCGTCGCCCCCGCGGACGCCTTGTCCGAGCCCGTCGAGGTCGCCCCCCCGCCCGCGGCGGCGCCCGCCCCGACCCCCGCGGCCGCCCCGACCCGGAAGCCCGCCGCGCCCGAGGCCGCCGAGGCCGCCGCGCCGACGCCCGCCCCCGTCCGCCCCGCCGCCGAGACGCCGACGCCGTCCCCGCGGGAGGCCACCCCCGCCCGCACGAAGGAGCGCACGAAGGAGCGCGCGAGAAGCGCGGGCGAGGTGCGGGAGGCGCCCCGGAAGAAGCCCAAGCGTCGGGGCCCGGCCTTCGACCCGGACGACCCGAACCTCGTGGTCGAGCACGCCCGCGTCACGGTCAAGGACAACGGCGACGAGACGTGGTCGGTGCGCTACGCGGCGCGCGTCCGCGGCGGTCGGGACGCCCGGGCGACGGTGCGGTTCAACCCCCCCGGGGCGAGCTGGGTCGAGAAGAAGATGCGCAGCAAGGACGACGTGACGTTCGTCCAGTCGGTCGTCTACCGGAAGAAGAACCTCGGCAAGACCTACTGGTACATCGAGGTCGTGCGCCCCGACGGGACGCGGGCGGGCTGGGGCAGCGCCGGCGAGAAGAAGAAGTTCGTGGTCGACGACGACTAGGTCGCCGCGGCGGCGGTCAGGCGTGCGGTCGCGAGGACGTGCCCACGGAGATCGGCGCGATGGGCCGCGCTTCGACGGCGGCGACGATGTCGGCGTCGACGCCGTGCGTGCGCAGGAAGGCGGTGCGCTCGGTCTTCATGCGGCCGACCCACTCCCGGTACTCGCCCGTGCGCCCCTGGGCCGCGAAGAGCCGACTCGGCCGCAGGATCTCCACCGGCACGAGCGCGAGCAGGGCGGCGTTCTCGGGGGCCTCGACGTCCACCACTTCGTAGCCGAAGTCGGGATCGGTGGTCCACACGATGCGCTCGTCGAGCAGCGCCTCGAGCATCGCCGAGCTGTGGCGGATCTTGACCTTCAGCGCCGTGCCCTCGGCGATGTCTTCGGCGGCCCCGCCCACGTAGCCCGTGTTCATGAGCCACATCGTGACGTGCGGCATCGTGGCGGCGAGCTCGCGGAAGCGCTTCGCCTGGAGCCCGAAGCGACCCGGGAAGAAGGGCTGCGTGAAGGGCGACCTCGTCTTGCCCCGGTCCTTGCCCGCGGCGCTCGTCTTGCTGGTCTCGCCGAGCATGAAGTAGCCCGCGGCCTGCTCGGGCGACGTGAACCGGAGGATCCCGGGGACGGCGGCGTCGCGGCCTTCGTCCCGGTTGAGGATGCCCATCGACTCGACGGGCGGCAGGCCGTGCAGATCGGCGGCGCCGGGGATGCGCGACATGGGGATGATCGACCGACCGTTTCCGGTCCAGACGACGAAGTCCCAGCCGTCCTTCGGCACCCCGCCCGCGCTCACGACGTCCTCCGCGGTGACCTCTCCGGCGATGAACCGGTCGACGTTCGTCGCGTCGGCGCCGGTGTCGATCAGCACGGTGCGGTACCGCGCGACCTCCTCCTTCGTGAGGGTCGTCTTGAAGAAGTCGAAGCCCAGGTCGTCCGTCAGGTAGGCGTTCTCGAGCCACGCGTCCGCGCTCGTGGTCCCGGCGTGGATCACCGGCTCGGCGTCGGCGCTGAGCTTCTCGATCTTCGCGAAGCAGCCGTTCTCCGTCACGGACAGCTCGCCGCCCGGCCACAGCGCCACCATGTCGTCCTGCACGGGCTCGGTGATGTCGCCCTGCTTGCTGAACGTCGTGGTCGTCTTGCCGGTGCCGGACAGGCCCATCACCGTCACCGTGAGGCGATGCCCGTCGTGCCGCGTCACGGCCTTGGCGCCCGCGTGCAGCACGAGGCCGCCCTGCTGGAACGCCAGGTGGTTCCACATGCGCAGGACCGCCTTCTTGGACTCGCCGAAGTAGTCGGGGCCGATGACGTGCGTGGTCCAGTTGTCGATGTCCACGATGATCGCCTGGCGACCGGGCATGTCCTCCAGGAAGAGGTCCGGCGTGTAGATGACGCGGAACTGCGGGGTGAACTCGCCCGTGGGGTCGGCCTCGACGGCCGAGCGCGGGAACGCCAGCACCTGCTGCATGCCCGCGATGTTGGCGCCCTCCTCGGTGTACAGCCAGGTGACCGGCTGCGCGCGGTCGCCGAGCCCGCAGTAGCCGTCGATGGCGATGAGCGCGCCGCGCTCCTGGATGTAGGCGGTCTGCCGCGCGATCAGCTCCTCGGCGCGCGGCCGGTCGATGATCTGCTGGGACCACCGCGCCTCGGTGCCGGGCGCCGATACGACGTAGGTGTATTTCGCCTGCCGCGCCTTGTTGCGGGTCACCTTGTTCAGCGATCCGACCGCCGTCTCCAGGATCGCTCGTTCGTGTTCGAGCGACAGCCTCCGCAGCTGCTCCTGGCTCGGGTTGTCGTGGTAGCGGACCGAGAACGGGCGGGAGTGCGGCATGGGCCGGGACCATACACACCCGACCGGGCGTCCGCCGACCGATTCCGGAGCCCCCTTCGAATCGGCACGGGGGGTGTCCTACAGGGTCGTCAGATCGCGCACGAGGTACCCCCCGCGACGCATCGCTTCGCGCTCCTGGCGGTAGGGCTCGGGGTTCGGTACGACCCACGCGGGGTCGTAGGAGCGGGCCTGCAGCGTGGCCTGGGGCTTGGTGCGCGACGGGTTGAGGCCGCGCACCCCGAACTCGAGGCCCGCGAACTGCCGATAGATGCTGTCGAAGCGCTCGATCGGCGCGGCCCCACCGAGCACGGCGACGAGCCCTCGCTTGGCGTCCGCCACCCCCTGGAGCCGAGCGACGAGGATCCCGCTGCCCGCCAGGTGCCGCCGCCCGAGGTCCCGCACCAGCGCGAAGAAGGGCTCCGGGTCGCGGCTGTCGAATAGGAACAGGAAGCCCTCCGGATGCCGCCACGTCGTGGGGTCTTCGGGGACCGTCGCGGGCTTCTGCGGGGCCGCGGACGGGACCGGAGGCGCCTCGGACGGGGGCACGGCGAGGGGGTGGCGCGCGCCCGTCGGGGGAGGGGCGGGCGCCTCGCGGTTCATGCTCGGCCAGGCGAGGCGTCGCAGCAGCTCCGCCTCGGACGGCTCCTCGGTCGTGGCCACGCCGAGCCCGGTCGCGGCCCCGGGGGGGAGGCCGCGCAGAAGCTCCGAGGGGACACCGGGCTCCTCGTCGCTCTTGTCTTCGCGCAGGGTCCGCATGAAGCCGACGAGGCCCATGAAGGCGACGAGGCCGCCGAGCGCGGTGATGCCCGCGCCGGTCATGTCCAGCCCCGTGGACTCCGCGAACCCGAGGAGGGCCCCGGCGTCGTCCCGGAGATCGTCGGCGCCCGCTCCGGTGTTCGCCGCCCGGTCCTTGAGGGTCGCGCCCACGACGGTCGTCCCCGCTCCCAGCAGGATCAGGACGAACCAGAAGATGCGGACGTTGCCCACCGGATTCCCTCGACGAACCCCGAGGGTATCAGTCGGGCGCGGCGGTCAGTCGCGGCTCACCCGCACGCGGCAGTGGGAGCAGACGTCGTCGAAGCGGTCCTCGAGACCGTCGGGCCAGGAGATGATCAGCTCGTCCACCCGGTCCCGGGCTCCCAGCCCGAAGAAGGCGACCGGCTCGGACCCCGAGTACGTGCCCAGGCCGCCCGCGTCGATCGTCCGCGAGCGCCGCGCGCCCCCCGCGACGACGGTGACGACCGTCCCCACGCCTCGCGGGTCCGCCCGGCGCAGGTCGGACAGCTCGACGACCAGCCGATGGGCGTCGGTGCACCGGCCGTACAGCAGGCCCGGGGGCTGGCCGATCCGTCCGATCGCGAGATCGGGCACGCCGTTCCGGTCGAAGTCGGCGACCGCGACGCCCCGGCTGTCCCCGGCGGGCCCGGCGGGGAGGACGTCCGGGGCCTCCTGGAAGCCGATCTCGCCCTCGTCGATGCGGGCCGCGAGCCAGCGGTCGGGCTGCTCGAGCACCTCCGTGGCGGAGGCTCGGAACGCGGGCGGCAGGGGGCCGTAGGCGAAGTAGAGGCCCGGCCACCCCCAGCCGCCGAGGTCGAGCGCCACGACGCTCCAGGACGTGTCCCCCGGCTCGCTCGAGAGGTTCAGCCCCCAAGACAGCGACGCGTCGAGGAAGTCGAACCCGCCGAGCGACTGCAGCGGGCGGACGTCGCCGAGGTCGCTGAACCACAGGTCGATGTGCCCGTCGCCGTCGAGGTCGCGCGTCGCCGCGCCCATCGGCGCGCGCAGGACGCCCGCGCCGCTCGACGGGAACCGGTCGATCCAGTGGGGGACGCCGTCGACGATCCCGGCGTTGTCGAGCAGCACGGTGTTCTCGCCCGTGTCGCCGAAGTCGTGGGCGATGAGGAGGTCCGAGTCGCCGTCGCGGTCGAAGTCGCGGAAGGTCGCCAGGAGGGCCGCGCCGTGGACCGCCGCCTCGGGGAGGGAGTCGGAGATGTCGGTGAAGCGGGTGTGGTCGTTGCGGTACAGCTGCGTGCGCGAGGCCTGCAGCGGCACGTTCTCGGTGAAGGCCGTGACGGCGTACCCGGCCGCGAGCAGATCGAGGTCGCCGTCGGCGTCGACGTCCGCCCAGGAGACGCCGGAGGTCCACCCCGCCGCGGACTCGACGCCCCAGGCGTCGGTGACGTCCGTGAACGAGCCGTCGCCGTCGTTGCGGAACAGGCGCAGCAGGTCGAGCCCGAACACCGCGACGTCGGGCAGCTCGTCCCCGTCGAAGTCGGCGACGGAGGCGCCCGTCGTGAGGGCGCCGGACAGCTCGAGGCCGGTGTTCGCGGCGGGGACGAAGCCCTCCTCGGCGCCCCAGTACACGGCGTTGGGCCCGAGCGTCTGGGCGAAGAAGAGGTCGGGGCGTCCGTCTCCGTTCAAGTCGGCGGCGGCCACGCCCCCGCCCGCGATCCCGGCGAGGTGGAAGCGGGCCGTGAGGGGGTCCTCCAGCCGATCGTTCTCCGGCCCCGGGAACGCCTGGTGGACGAAGGTGATTCCGGACTCCGGGAGGCCGTCCCGGAACGCGCCGCTCGGGGGGGCGGGGTCGAGGCACGGCGGATGGGGCGATGAGGCGAGGGTCGTCCGGGCCGTCTCCTCGACGTCTACGGGCATGTGCTCGGCGGTCGCCCGGAGGAGGTCCGCGGCGCGGGGGACGAAGCGCGCGACGAGGGCGTCCGGCGGGGGCTCCTCGGGAAGGGGATCGCCCGCGGGGACCGGGGCCTCCCCGGTGCACCCGATCCACAACACAGCCCCCAGGGCCGCCGTCGTCCTCAACCAACCTCCCCGCTCGTCTCCCGTCACTGTGACCGATCCTCCTCGCGGATGCGCGGGCAGGCGCGATCCCGAACTCTCGGGAACCCACCGCCGCTCCATCGGTCCAAACGTGCATGGGCTGGAACGTCACCATCTACAAGCTGGACGAGACGCCGGAGGTCGCGGCCGCGCCGTTCTCCCCCCGCGTCATCGGCGGCACGGAGGAGGTGCGGCGCCGGCTGACGGGGGGCCTGCCCGGGCTGTGGTGGGCGGGCCGCGCGGGTCGGCTCGTGGGCCAGGGCTGGGTGATGGAGATGACGCTGTGGCGCCACCTCGCACCGGTCCGGCAGGGCACGGTCGACTCGGTGCTCGTGGACGTGGAGGGCGGCGGCGACCCGATCGCGCCGCTGATCCACCTCTGCAAGCAGCAGGGTTGGCTGCTCTTCGACGACGGCAGCGGAGAGTTCGTGGACCTCGACCGCCCGAGCGCGGAGACCTGGGAGCAGGTGCGCTCCTACACCGATCGTCGCCGGGCGAGCGCGACCCGCCGCGAGATCCTCGTCTACGACCTCGACGGTCCCCCCCGAGTCGACGAGGACCTGCTGTACCGCCGGTTCCCCATCGGCGACGCGGACGGCGTGCGCGAGATGATCGCGGACGTGATCCCCGAGGTCGTGTGGTCGGGACGACGGGGACGGGCGCGGGTGGACGACAACACCCTCGAGTTCCGCGTCCGCAGTCGGGGGCTCGTCGACACCTTCAGCTTCCGCGTGTCCGGCCCCGAAGCCGACACCTGGATCGAGCGCATCTGCGACCCCCACGGCTGGTCCGGCTACGACCTCCAGGTGGGGGAGTTCGCGTTCGTGCACGACTCGTCCCGGGACTCGCTGCCGCGGTGGGCCGTGGAGCCGCTGCCGAGCAACGTCATCCCGTTCCCCACCGCCGACCAACGGGCGCGCCGCCGGTACCGCTGAACGCCCGGCGGTGCCCGCCTCATCGGGCCTCGGCTCCGGTATCTTCCGGGCCGGAGGCGTCATGGCGTACCCGAGGTCCCTGCTCCTGCTCCTGGTCTTGCTCCTGGCCGTGCCCGCGTGCCCCACCTCCCGTCCGGGCGGCGGCGGCGGTGGCGGCGGAGGCGACGACGACGACTCCGCGCCGGTCGACGACGACGACGCCACGGACGACGACGACGCCACGGACGACGACGACGCCACGG
>CAZEKB010000213.1:0-6337 GCA_964512225.1 uncultured Rickettsiales bacterium
ACCGACGACGACGACGCGACCGACGACGACGACGCGACCGACGACGACGACGCCGCGGGCGAGACCGTGGAGTCGTGCTTCGAGCACATCACGGACGCCGTCGACGAGACGGAGATCGTCGTCTTCGAGGAGGCGGGGGGCGACGTGCGCGCGGGCCTCGTGCGGGTGATCGACCCGGACGGCGTCGGGACCTCCGGGACGAGGATCTGGCTCGGCGGGGGCCTCGCAGTCGAGCACCCGGGCGGGTACGTCTGCGTGACCGAGCCGCAGGACCTGCAGTACGAGATCACCCACCACAACTTCGACGACTGGATCGCCACCGAGGGGGGCGGCGTCCGGTGGCTGATCGGCATGCGCGGCGACTTCGACAACCCCTGGGACATCTGGGTCCAGCAGGAGCCGCTCGGGGGCGGCGAGCCGACCTGGGGCCCGGTGAACGTATCGCCCGTGAGCTGCCTGGAGCACCCCGGCGCGAGGGATTGCCTCCCCTGGCCGCGCTGAGCCCGGGGCGCGCCGCGGACACTCCGGCCGGGACTGGCCTACATTCCGTCCGGTGAACTCCTTCGCCCCCCTCCCGCTCCTGCCGTCCCTGCTCGCGAGCCTCGCCGAGCAGGGCCTCACGCGCCCCACCGAGGTGCAGGCGCGCACGATCCCCGCCCAGCTCGAGGGCCGCTCCGTGGTCGGAGTCTCGGAGACGGGCAGCGGCAAGACGCTCGCCTACGTGCTCCCGATGCTGCACCGGCTCAAGACGCTCGAGCTGAACAAGGACCCGGTGCGCAAGCCCGGCCGCCCCCGGGGCCTGGTCCTCGTGCCCGGGCGCGAGCTCGGCGAGCAGGTCGCGAAGGTGTTCAAGGGCTTGACCCACGGCACCCGCGTCCGCGTCCGCTCCGCCCTGGGGGGCTCCCGCAAGCGGACGGCGCGGCAGAGCGTGGCCGGGATCTTCGAGATCCTGGTGGCGACGCCGGGGCGGCTCATACACCTGCTCGACGCCGAGGACCTGCACCTGGGCGACGTGCGGACCCTGGTCTTCGACGAGGCGGACCAGATGGTGGACAGCGGCTTCATGCCCAGCGCGGATCGCATCCTGGGGGAGTGCCCCCGGGACGTGCAGATCGCGATGTTCTCGGCGACGCTGCCGCAGGCGCTCGACGTGGTGGTCGGCGACCTGTTCCCCAGGCCTCCGCTGCGGGTCCGCACGAAGGGGAGCCGGAAGGTCGTGCCCACGCTGCGCACCGAGAATCGTGTCGTCGACCGGGGCCGTCGGTGGGAGCTGCTGCGGGAGATCCTGGAGGAGGACGCGGACGTCGGCACGCTGCTCTTCGTGAACACCCGCGAGCAGTGCGACCGGGTGGGGGCGTGGCTCGACCGGGAGGGGTTCGGGTACGCGACGTATCGCGGACAGATGGACCGGCTCGAGCGCCGCGTGAACCTGCGCAGGTTCCGAGAGGGCGAGGTGTCGGTGCTCCTGGCGACGGACCTGGGGGGGCGCGGCCTCGACATCGAGCGGGTGGAGCGGGTCGTGAACGTGCACCTGCCCCGGGAGGTGGACAACTACCTCCACCGCGTCGGCCGAACCGCGCGCGCCGGTCGGGACGGGCTCGTCGTCAACCTCGTCACCCACCGGGACCGGCCGCTGCTGGCCAAGCTGGACAAGCTCGACCGCAAGAAGGGGTGAATGAGCCGAAAGCGCCGACGGGTGTAGCGCCGCCCCCCCTCAGCCAGCATCATGCGGCGGATGCGGAGGCAGGCCCTCCGCGGCCACGACCATGATGACGCCCGCCGCCAGGCAGGTCTTGATGGGCCTGCTCGTGCTCTGCTTCGTGGGTCAGACCTACCTGGTCTACTCCGATCCCACCCCCACGCGCGCCCTGAGCGACGAGGCGGTCGAGGGCTCTCGCTACTGGCACCGGAACAACTGCCAGGCGTGTCACCAGATCTACGGCTTCGGCGGCTTCCTCGGTCCCGACCTGACCAACGTCGCGACGCGGCTCCCGGGGCCGGCGCTGGCCGAGCGTCTGGGGCCCCTGCTCGCCGAGGGGGCGGGCCAGATGCCCGCCTTCGAGGCCTCGGAGGGCGACCTCCGGGCGCTGGTCGCCTTCTTCGCGGAGCTGGACCGGACCGGCACCGGCCAGGCCCGCGCGCCCGAGACCGCCGCGGCGCCGGGGCCGGATCTGGGCCCGCTCGCCGACCGTCCCTGCCTCGCCTGCCACCGAGTCGACGAGGACGGGCCCACCGGGGCGCCCGCGCTGTCCGGCATCTCCGCTCGGCTGAGCTCGGCCGAGCTCCGCGCCGTCCTCGCGTCCGGCAGACCCCCGACGATGCCCGCGCCGACGCCCCCGTTCTCTGCGGCCGAGCTGGACCGCGTGGAGCAGGTCCTGGAGCGGCTCGCGGCGGGCCGTGAGGAGCGCGCCGCGGCCGCCCCGGTCGGGCTGACGTGGTCGGAGCTGCCCTGGTGGGAGTACCGATGACGCCCCGAGATCGCGCCACCCGGCGGTACGCCACGATCACCTTCCTGCGGGGCGCGCTCGTCGCCCTGGCGGTCGCGATCCTCGCGGGGCTGCTCGGGGCGCTGTTCAGCGTGCCGTCGCTCGGGGCGCGTCTCGCCGATCTGGGCGTCGATCTGAGGTCGCTCCGCCCGCTGCATACGGTCTTCGCGGCCGCGTGGATCTTCCTCGCGGGGCAGGCGATGGTGCACCGGTTCTTCGAGGACGAGGCGGGCCCCGTGACGTCGGGGGAGCGGGGGCGGCTGCGCGCCCAGGTCGTCCTGTGGGGGTTCGCGGGGCTCGGCATCGCCGTCACGCTCCCGCTGGGGATCACCTCCGGGCGGGAGTACGTCGGACAGCACCCGCTCCTGTCGATCCCCATCGCGGCCGGCTGGCTGCTGTTCGTATGGAACTTCTTCGGGGCCACTCGCCGGGGATTCTGGAGCCGCCCGGTCTACGTGATGATGTGGGCGGTCGGCTGCCTGTTCTTCGTCTACACGTTCGCGGAGCAGCACGCGTGGCTGCTGCCCGACGTCTTCGCCGACCCCGTCGTGGACCGCCGCATCCAGTGGAAGGCGTGCGGCACGCTCGTGGGCAGCTTCAACCTGTTCGTCTACGGCACCGCCGTCTTCCTGAGCGAGAAGCTCTCGGGCGATGAGGAGTACGGCCAGTCGCGCACCGCCTGGGCGCTGCTCGGGGTGGGGCTGCTGAACTCCTTCACCAACTTCCCCCACCACACCTACCACCTGCCCCAGACGCACGTCGTGAAGTGGATCGGGTTCGTGATCAGCATGACCGAGCTGCTGATCTTCCTGCGCGTGGTGTGGGAGCTGGCGGAGCTGAGCAAGGCCGAAGACCGCCCCGAGCGCTGCGTCACGCGCATCCTCCTGGTGGCCGCCAAGTGGTGGACGGCGGCCATGCTCGTATCCTCCGTCCTCATCTCGATCCCGCCCCTGAACGCGCTCGTGCACGGGACCTACGTCGTCGTCGGCCACGCGATGGGCACGACGATCGGGATCGATACGATGATCCTCCTGGCGGCGGTGTCCTGGCTGCTCGAGCGGCGGCCCGAGCACGAGCTGGAGGGCCTGCTGCCCGTGGACTGCAAGCGCGTGTGCCGCATGGCCGTCGCGCTGAACCTGTCGGCGGCGTTCCTGGTGCTGTGGCTGCACGCCGCGGGCCTCGTCGACGGGATCGAGCGCTACCTCGACGGCGCCCAGGGACCGCCGTTCGCGCACCGCCCCGCCTGGCTGTCGGCGACGATGGGGCCCGTCTTCCTCATCGGCGGGCTGGCGACGTTCGTGTGCTTCGCGGGCCTGCTCCGTCGCTGGCTGCCGCCCGCCTTCGCCCGCTTCCGCGACGACGACCCACCCCCGGATCGCGCGGTCCCCTGAGCTACTCGGGGACGACGCGCTCCACGGCGCGCACGCGGATCGTCCCGCCGCCGAGGATCCGGATGCGGCAGGCCAGACGGAGCGCCCCGTCGTGACCCTTCGCGGCGAGCGTCCGCCGCTCTTCGTCGCCCTGGGGCGAGAGCAGCTCCGCCCCCTCGAGGACCTCGACCCGGCAGGTCCCGCACGAGCTGTCCCGGCAGCCGGAGCGCAGGGGCTCGTCCAGGGCGAACGTCGACAGGATCAGGCCCGCCGGCGCGTTGCCTCGGGTCGACTGCTCCGAGCCGTCGTTCTCCACGACCGTGATCGTGAACGGCTCGGGGGGCGGCGCCGACGCCTCCTCCCGGCGCGGGGTGGACGACCGGCCCTTCAGCGCGGCCTTGAGCTTCTTGCGGATTCCGAACGGGCTTCCCATGGGGGGATCATGCCCGCCGGCGGGCGAGGACGATGTCGCAATCGACGCAGGTCCGCGGACCCGGACGCCGCCGCTACTCGGAAGGCCCGGGCACGGTCCTCGCGATGCGGAAGCCGAGGCTGTCGCCCAGGGCGCCGGGGTTGACCGACTTCCTGCGATAGACGTGCAGCCGGTCCGACAGGTTGTCCCAGTTCCCCCCGCGCATCGACAGCTTGTCGCCCTCTTCGAGCCCGGCCGGGTCGATCGCCGGGCTGACCGAGTAGTACTCCTCGCCGTACCAGTCCGACACGATCTCGTTGACGTTGCCGCTCATGTCGTAGAGCCCCCAGGCGTTGGCCTGGGCGGAGGCGACGGGGTGCACGGTGTGGTCGCTGTTGCCGGTGAACCAGCCGACGTCCACCACCGAGTCCGAGCCCGCGAAGACGAAGTCCGTCCCCGCGCGAGCGGCGTACTCCCACTCCGCCTCCGTGGGCAGCCGGTAGCCCTCGCACTCGTAGATCGACCCCCTGGCCACGGTGAGGGAGGCGCACCACATGTCTTCGCCGGGCGCGTCCTCGCACCCGGTCAACGAGTAACATTCGGGGAGCCCCGCGGCCTGCGAGAGGGCGTTCGCGTAGGCGGCCGCCTCGAAGCCGTTGACCGTCTCGATCGGGCAGTCCGTCCCGCAGCCCGTGAACCCCGCGGGGTTGTTGCCGATCACGCTCTGCCACTGCTGCTGAGTGACCTCCGTCTCCCCGATCCAGAAGTCGCGCGTGAGCGTGACGGCGTGGGCGGGCCGCGACTCCTGGCGACAGCCCGGATCGTCGCCCGTGCAGCCCATCTGGAACGTCCCGGCCGGGAGCGTGCGGAGGACCATCCCGCCCATCGCGGTCAGGTCGTTCAGGAGCCCGTCGCAGTCCGAGTCGTCGAAGACGGTGGTGGACTCCGGGTCGTCGTCGTCGCAGTCGTTGACGGTGATGGTGCCGTCGCAGTCGCCGTCGTTCGCGACCACCGTGGAGAGGGGGTCGTCGTCGTCGCAGTCCGCGGCGGTGCTCGTGCCGTCGCAGTCGGCGTCGCCGGTGGGCATCGTCGCGTCGGCGTCGTCGCAGTCTTCGTCCGTCGGGACCCCGTCGCAGTCGGCGTCGTCGGAGGGCATCGCGGCGTCCTCGTCGTCGCAGTCTTCGTCCGTCGGGACCCCGTCGCAGTCCGCGTCGTCGGCGACCCGGCAATCCCCGTCGTCGGGCCCGTCGTCGTCGTCCGCATCCGGAACCACGCAGGCGACGGCCCACAGTCCGACGATGTAGGAGACCCGAGCTGCCATCGAGCGAACGCGGAGCGGAGGCATGGTCGGATCATACCCCCGGGGATCTGCGGACATGATCGTCGCGTGGAGGGCGCCGACGGGGGGGTCTACTCCCCGCCCGACTCGATCCTCTCGATGGCGATGTGGGGCGCGACGCCGCCGTGCACGATGGCCAGGAGGCCCGGCAGGTACGTGTCCATCATCAGGAGGTTCGCGAGCACGATGTTCCGCAGCATCGTCGTATCGAGGTGCGTATCCGTGATGTCCAGGCCGGTGCGGTAGCGCACCTCGCCGTCGTCGACGTTCATCTCGAAGCAGCCCTGCACCGCCCCGAGGTTCGCGCGCAGGATGAACTCGGCCAGGTCGACCCTGAGCCCCTCGGCGACCGAGATCGGCGCCACCGAGTAGAAGAGGATCTGCTCCTCGTCCTCGCGGCAGAAGACGAAGCAGCTCCAGATGCCGCTGCCGCCCTTGTAGCGGAAGACGAAGACGCCCTCGTCGTCCTTCGCGTCGTACTCGAAGTCCTGCTCGGTGAGCCAGCCGCGGACGGCCTCGAAGATGGGTGCTTCCATGGGTCGAGTCTAACCGGGGAAGGGGAGCGACGAGTCAGTCGGCCAGGCGGTACTTCTTCAAGCCGGGCAGGAACTTGTCGACGGTGGGCTGGTCGATGCCCTTCCACTCCTTCTTGAACTTGCGCAGCTTGCGGGCCCAGTGGGTCTGGTTCCGACATTGATCACCGCGGCGGCGTGATCGAAGACGGCGGCGT
>CAZEKB010000214.1:0-6183 GCA_964512225.1 uncultured Rickettsiales bacterium
CGGCGGACCGACCCTTCAGGTTCGAGGGGAGGCGTTCTTCAGCATCCTGCTAGAGGAGACCGCCGTGAACCCTCCCGAGAAGACCACCGGAATCGACGGACAGTACGGCGACCTCTGGGGCGCGACGGTGCTCGTGACCGGCGGCGCCCAGGGCATCGGCGCGGCCATCGTGAAGGCGTTCGCGCGCCAGGGCGGCGAGGTGGCGTTCCTGGATCTCGCCGCGGAGCCCGGCGAAGCGCTCGCCGAGGCGACGGGGGCGACCTTCCGCTGCGTCGATCTGACCGACGTCGAGGCGACTCGAGCGGTCGTCGCCGCGCTGATCGAGGAGCTCGGTCCCTTCCGGGTCCTCGTGAACAACGCGGCCTGGGACGAGCGCCACGCCATCGCCGACACCACCGTCGAGCTGTGGGACCGCGTGCAGGCCGTGAACCTGCGCCACCAGTTCTTCGTGACCCAGGCCGTCCTCCCCACCATGCAGGCGGGCGCCTCGATCGTGAACCTGTCGAGCACGTCGTACCTGCTGGGGGTGACGGGCATGCCCGGGTACATCGCCGCCAAGGCGGGCATCACCGGCATGTCCCGCTCGCTGGCCCGCGAGCTCGGTCCGCGGGGCATCCGGGTCAACGCGGTCCTGCCCGGCTGGGTCATGACCGAACGCCAGCGGGCGAAGTGGGTCACCGACGAGGCCCTCGCGGCGACGCTGAAGGCGCAGTGCCTGCCCGTCGAGATCCGACCCGAGGACGTGCCTCCGCTCGTGCTCTTCCTGGCCTCCGACGCGGCGCGGATGATCACCGGGCAGGCCCTCGCCGTGGACGCCGGCGGGACCTGAGATGACCGAGCTCGTCGCGATCGACTGGGGCTCCAGCAGCGTGCGCGCGTGGCGTGTGCGGGGCGACGACGTGCTCGACGTGCGGCGAATGCCGGTGGATCTCGCGGCCGCGGGGCGGGATCGCCTGCGCGACGTCCTGGCGACCCTCCGCGCGGACCTCGGGCCCCACCTGCCCACGGTCGCGTGCGGGATGGTCGGCAGCGCGTCCGGTCTGCGCGACGCCGGCTACCTCGACTGCCCGGTCCCGCTCGAGGCCCTCGCCCACCACACGGTCGAAGCCGCGGGCCTGCGGATCGTGCCCGGCCTGGCGTGCACGGCGCCGTCCGGCGAGCCCGACGTCCTGCGCGGCGAGGAGACCCAGCTGCTCGGCCTGGGGCGCGACGGCCTGGTCTGCCTGCCCGGGACCCACACCAAGTGGGTCGTCGTGGAGGACGGCTGCGTGCGCCGCTTCGCGACCTCGATCACGGGCGAGCTCCGGGCCCTGCTCCTCGCGCGCGGCCTGGTCGCGGCGGTGGCCGACGGCGAGGACCGGGACGGCGACGCGTTCGACGACGGGCTCCGCACAGGGGGGACCGAGGGGGGTTTCCTCCACCACGTCTTCGCGGCACGCTCGAGAGTGCTTCGAGGTCGCATGTCGGCGACGTCGACCGCGTCGTGGCTGGCGGGCGTGCTCATCGGGCACGAGACGGCCGCCATGACGGCCGCGTTCGGGGAGCGACCGGTCACGGTCGTCGGGGCCGACGCTCTCACCCAGGACTACCTGCGCGCGCTCGGCGCCCGCGGGACGGCGGTCGACGGAGAGACCGCCGCGCGACGCGGGCTGGTCGCGATCGCGAGGAGGGCGCTATGACCCGGGACCGATTCCTCCGACACCTCGAGGCGATGCCGCTGGCGGCCATCCTCCGGGGCATCGTCCCGTCCGAGGTGGAGCCCATCGGCGAAGCCCTGGTGGACGCGGGCTTCCGCATCATCGAGGTCCCCCTCAACTCCCCCCGGGCCCTGCGCAGCATCGCGAAGCTGGCGAAGCGGTTCGGCGACTCGGTCCTCATCGGCGCGGGCACGGTGACGCGGGACACGGAGGTCTACTCCGTCGCCTCGGCCGGGGGCCGGCTGATCGTGTCGCCGCACACCGATCCGGCCGT
The DNA here is from genome assembly GCA_964512225.1 of uncultured Rickettsiales bacterium. GTDB lineage: Bacteria > Myxococcota_A > UBA796 > UBA9615 > UBA9615 > CAZEKB01. The sequence continues at coordinate 1,972 of CAZEKB010000214.1, forward strand.
CGTCGCCGCCACCCGGAACGTCCGCATGGTCTCGATCCCCGGCTTCCTCACCCCCACCGAGGCCTTCACCGCCGTGAACGCGGGCGCCGACGCCCTCAAGCTCTTCCCCGCCTCGGCGGTCCACCCCGCCCTGGTGCAGGGCCTCGAGGCCGTCCTCCCCGACGTCCCCGTCCTGCCGGTGGGCGGCATCGACGCCTCGAGCATGGCGCCCTGGTGGGCGGCCGGCGCCCGGGGCTTCGGCGTGGGCGGCAGCCTCTACACGCCCGGCGACACGGCGGACGACGTGCGCCCCCGCGCCGTCGCGATGGTGGCCGAACTCACGCGGCTGCGGGAGGGCGCGTGACCGTGCGGGTGGCGCTGCCCACGGAGTCCGTCCTGGGGGAGGGACCGGCCTGGCACCCCCACGAGGAGGCCCTGTACTGGGTGGACGTCGAGGGCCGGCTGCTCCATCGCCTCCAAGGCGACGTGCACCGGTCCTGGGCCCTGCCCCGCAGAGCGAGCGCGCCGATCTTCCGGGCCGACGGGGTGTCGCTGGCGACCGAAGACGGCGTCGCGGACATCGACCTGCGCACGGGGGAGACCACCCTGCGGTTCGCGCTGGAGCCGGACCGGCCCGGGAACCGCTCGAACGAGGCGCGCGTCGACCGTCGCGGGCGCCTGTGGGTGGGCACGATGGACGACCGGGGCGCGGCCCCCACGGGCTCCCTGTACCGCGTCGGGCTCCACGGCGGGCGATCGCGGCAGGTGCCCGACGTGGCCATCTCGAACACGCTGGTCTGGTCGCTGGACGACCGCACCCTGTACTTCGCGGACAGCAAGGTGCAGACGATCCGGGCCTACGACTTCGACGCCGAGGCGGGGGAAGTGGGCCCGTCCCGCGTGTTCGTGGACACGCGCCCCTCCGCGGACGTGCCCGACGGCTCCGCCCTCGACGCCGAGGGCTGCCTCTGGACCGCGATGTGGGACGGGGGCTGGGTCGTGCGCTTCACTCCCGACGGAGAGGTCGATCGCCGGGTCGAGGTCCCCGCCTCCCGGCCGACCTGCGTCGCCTTCGGCGGCCCCGATCTGCGCACGCTGTACGTCACTTCGGCCCGCATGGGCCGGCTCGGCGACCACGACGGCGCGCTCCTCGCGTTCGAACCCGGCGTGCGCGGGTCGGCCGAGCCGATCTGGATCGTCTGAAGGCGCTCGGCACGGCGAAGACACCCCGGCGTCGCGCGTTTCGGGCGTAGGATGAACCCGTGGTGCGCGCCCGCTCCTTCGTCGCCCTCCTCGCCGCAGTCCTCGTCCTGGGCTGTCCCCCGAGGACCGCCTCGAACGACGACGACGTGGTCGACGACGACGACGACGACTCCGGCCCGGTCTCCGACGACGACGACTCCGCGCCCACCGAGCCCGAGTGCGGCAACGGCATCCGCGAGCCCGGCGAGCTGTGCGACGGCGACTGTCCGACCGAGTGCGACGACGCCATCGCCTGCACCGAGAACATCCTCTACGGCAGCGCCGAGAACTGCGACGCGTACTGCGAGTACCCGCCCGTCACCGCCTGCGGCCCGGCGGACGGGTGCTGCCCCGCCGGCTGCACGACCTTCGAGGACCTCGACTGCACCGCCCTGTGCGCGGAGCCCTCGGACTGGACCTTCGAGGACGTGTACACGGCCGCGGGCGTCGTGAACACCGACAACCTCTCGGACCTGACGCTCGACGCCGACGGCCTCCCCCACTTCCTCGTCTCGGAGAACGGGGGGGTCTCCCACGTGTGGATGGAGCCCGGCGGCACCTGGGCCACGGACGTCGTGACCGCCACCGGCTACTTCCGCGGCAACGCCCTGATCCAGGGCCCCGACGGCACCTGGTACGCGTCCTTCGCGGACTACGACTGGGACTTGCCCCAAATCGCCGCGGTGCTGCCCCCCGGGGGCGAGTGGACCCTCGAGACGATCGACGAGCAGACCGACCGCCGGCCCGGCCTGAGGCGGTCGTTCTTCCTCGACGCCGACGGCGCCGTGCACCTCATCTATTGGATGTTCATCGGCTCCACGCCGGGGACCGTCGTGCAGACGACGTTCCACCACGCCGTGCGGGGCGAGGACGGCACCTGGACGTCGAACAACATCGCCGACGGCAACTCCACGGGCTTCCGGAACGACGTCGAGATCGCCCCGGACGGCAGCTGGGTGCTGGCGTTCGACTTCAACTACTACCTGCGCATGACCGTAAAGGTCGGCGTGTCCACCGACGGCGAGTCGTGGGCGACCGACACCGTGGAGGATCCTCCGCCGCCGTACCGCCCGGGCTACGCGGGCCACTACATCGACCTCGACGTGCTCTCCACCGGCGAGATGGTGATCAGCTACTCGAACCAGTGGTCCGGGGGCTCCAGCGACCCGAACCGGGCGAACGGCGTGTGGTTGGCGCGCGGGACGCCGGGGAGCTGGACCAAGGAGGCGATCGACAACACGCTGGTGCGCGTGAACAGCGCCGTGGTCGTCGACGCGGACGACACGGTGCACGTCGCCTACCCGAAGGACGAGGGGCTGTGGATCGCGGACGAGACCGTGGACGGCTGGGTGCACCGCGAGCTGCCCCAGGCGGGCACCGTGAACCCCACGGGCAAGTTCTCGAGCCTCGTGGACGACGACGGCGTGCGCTTCCTGCTCGTACACCCGCCCGAGTCGTCCACGGTCCGCCTCGGCATCTCCTGCCCGTAGACTCCGCCCCGGAGGGACGATGCCGCGCAAAGCCGAGTTGGACGTGATCGTGTCGGGGGACCCCGAGGCCGTCGCCGAGCGCCTCAAGGACTCGACGCGCTGGAGCCCGCAGCCGTATCGCGGCGGGCCCATCACCTTCGGGAACAAGCCCATGAAGGGGCGGGTGCGGGGCGACGGCGCGGTCGTCGGCCTCAACGAGCGCGACTGGTGGTCGCTCTTTCAGCCCACGGCCGACATCGCCTTCGAGAAGACCGGAGCCGGGACCCGGGTCCACGGGCACGTCGGCATGCCGGACTGGCTCGTCTGGTTCCTGCGCGGTGTGGTCCTGCTGGGGCTGCCCGCGGCCTGCACGACGGCGGTGTGGAGCCTCCTGTCCGACGGCTCACCGGGCACGACCGCGATCGCCGCGTTCGTCGTCCTCTTCGCGGTGGTCGTATCCGTCTTCGGCATCGGCGCCCACGTGCACCACGCGAACAGCCAGGTCGACGCGCTCAAGGAGACGGTGCTGCAGACCGTCGGCCACTCGGGCATCCCCCTCGACGAGGCCACCGCGGCGCTGTCCGAGGCGATGCGCGAGGCCACCCCCACGGTGCGCGCGGGGATGGACGGCGTGACCGAGTAGTCAACCGATCCCGAGGGCGCTCTTCACCGCGGCCCAGGACCAGCCGCCCTTCTCCTCGGGCTCCGCGGACAGCTTCCGAGCGGACATCACCGGACGGCTCTCTTCCTTCGCCAGCGCCTCGCTCCCGCCCTGCCGCGCGGTCTGGATCGTGCCCGTGTTCATGTTCGGGAGCTGGACCGGAGGCGGCGCCCGCAGCCCCCTCACCGGCACGGCCGCGGACGAAGGATCCGCGCCCAGCGCCGTGCGCTCGCCCTGGTCGAACCAGACGAGCGAGCAGGGTCGACACACGTCGAGCTCGAGGTTCTCGGTGGGTCGCCGACCGTGGCCGGAGATCACGCCCGCGCCGCCGAGCTGCTCCTTGGTGAGGACGACCTGCAGCATCCCCTTGCTGCAGGACGGGCAGTTGAGCTCCGACTCGCCCGCCCCCTCGAGCACCGCCGCCCACATCACCCCCACGCCCGCCCCGGGCACGCGCTTCTTGAGCGCCAGGAGGGTGGCCGCCCGACCGTCGCAGCCGGTGCACTCGTAGTCGATCACGCCGTCCTTGCGGCGGATCTGGAGGGCCGTGTGACAGCGGGGGCAGGGACGATGCTTCATGGGGTCGATTCCGGGTGCAGGGAGCGTGCAAGCCTACCAGCGCGGCGATCGGGCATGTCGGCCCGGGCGGGGTGGTCGTCGAGTGCGATACCCTCGCCGCGGAGGCTCCATGTCGCGACCGCTGTCCATCCTCGTGCTCGTCCTGTTCACCCTCGCTGCGTGCACCCCGCGCGGCGGCGGCCGGGGGGGTGGAGGCGGAGGCGGCTCCGACGACGACGACGCCGGGAGCGACGACGACGACGCGACCGACGACGACGACGCGACCGACGACGACGACGCGAC
>CAZEKB010000215.1:0-6161 GCA_964512225.1 uncultured Rickettsiales bacterium
CGTCGTCGTCGTCTCCGGCCGCGTCGTCGTCGTCTCCGGCCGCGTCGTCGTCGTCGCCCGCGCACACCGAGGAGCCCATGCAGCCCGTGTCGTCGCAGTCGAACGCACCGTCGCGGTCGTTGTCGGCGCCGTCGTCGCACTCGCCGGCTTCGTCGCCCTCCCAGTCGTCGACGTCGTCGTCGTCTCCGACCGCGTCGTCGTCGTCCCCGACCGCGTCGTCGTCGTCTCCGGCGTCGTCGTCGTCGCCCAGGGAGGCCCAGGGGTCCGGGGTGGGCTCGGGGGTTGCGTCCGCCTCGTAGTCGCCGAAGCCGCAGCCCGTCAGGAGCGCGAAGACGGCGATCAACGTGAGGGTGCGCGGCGACATCGAAGGCAGGATCGCCGAATTGTCAGGAGAATGTCAACAACTTGTGTATTTGGTGTGTTGACGGCCGCGACGTGCGTCGATCAGGTGCTCGCGAGTTCGGCAGGTCGCGTGCTCATGACGGGTGCTCGCTCGTGGCCGACGAGCACCGACGTCATGCGCGCGGCGCGGCGCCAGACTGACTCCTGGATGTACGGGACCCCGTGGCGCTCGCACACCTCCTTGACCCGCGGCTGCACCCTCCGCAGCTGAAGGGGGCTCAGGTCGGGCCAGAGGTGGTGCTCGACCTGGTAGTTCAGCCAGCCGTGCAGGAAGTCGTTCAGGTCGCCGCCGCAGCGGTAGTTGGTGGAGCCCAGGACCTGCCGCAGGAGGAACTCCGCGCGAGACCCCGCCGGCTCCCGAAAGCGCTGCAGGTCCGGCCCGGTGTGGTTGGGCACCACCACGAGGAAGCCGTGGAGGTTGGCCAGCAGCTCCGCAAGCACGAGGTTGACGGCCAGGGCGAGCGCGGCGCCGGTCGACAGGACGCTCACGGCGCCGATCGGCAGCGCGAAGCGCAGCAATACGTTCGGCAGCCAGCTCCGGAGCAGGAGGTCGCGGCCCCGGGGATACCAGGGCAGCCACGCCTCGTGCGACAGCAGCGGGAGCCGGTCGGTGCGCTCCCCGCGGCGTCGCTCGGCGGCGCTGTGCTGCGCGTTGATCGTATTTGCGGCGTAGTACGTGGGCTTCCACACCAGGGCCAGGATCCACAGCACGAGCGGGCGAAGCCGGCGGGGCACGCTCCCGTCCGCGAGCCAGTCGAGGTTCGACTCCGCGACGTCGGGGTCGGCGTCCTCGCCCAGCCGGTAGTGGTGCTGGAGGTCGTGCTCCTCGTGCCACGCCTCCACGGGCATCCAGTCGAGCCACTGCAGGCTCCCCAGGCGCCCGCGGGCGAAGCGCCGGCTGTGCCAGGCCGCGGGGGCTCCGGGCAGGCCGTCCACCGCGCGATGGCACAGGTGGTGACCCACGATCGTCCAGCGCGTCAGGTTGCCGGTGCTGATCGCGACGGTCGAGAGCGGGTTGGGCGCGATCCAGGCCGTGGCCCAGCCCACGAGGGAGCAGGCGCGCGACCACCACACGAGCTTGCGCATGTGAGCGACGTCCGCGGGGCCCTCGGCGGCGTCCGCCTCGGCGCGGACCTCGTCCAGATCGGAAGCGAACGCGTCCAGCTGTTCGGCGGAGAGCACGATGCGACGATATGCGGATCCGTCCCGGGGGGCCGGCTCAGAAGGTCAGGGTGAGGCCGGCCTTCAGGTTGAAGACGAAGGTCACCGGGTTCCACTCGAAGTAGACGAGCTCTTCGACCAGGGGCGAATACGCCACGCCGACCCGCACGCCCACGTGGGCGCCGATCACCTTGTTGATCATGAAGTCGGCGCCGCCCTTGGCCATGCCCGTGACCCCGAAGCGCGGGGTGGTGGAGCCGTCCGAGTGCTTCTCGGTGGCGTACATGATCGTGCCGAGGTCGCCGCCCGCGTAGGGCTTGATCACCCGGTGGAAGTTGCCGCGCCAGGACGCGCCGATCGACAGGTGGGGGAGGGTGCGGAGCTCGGTCGTGGTGATCGCCTCCCCGTTCTCGTCCCACAGGGGCTCGCCCGCCTCGTCCTCGGCCTGCTCGGTGAGGCTGAGGGACCAGCCCTCCACGCCCACGTCGATGCTGAGGGCGTCCACCGGGAAGATGCCGAGGTCGAGGCCGTACTGGCCGAACCACAGGTAGTAGTTCGAGACGCCGCCGCTCCCGCGGATCGAGACGTGGCGGCGCCCGGAGGGGTCGCTCGTGGTCTTCGTGGCCGAGGCGCGCCCGCTGGAGCGCCCCGTGGAGCGCCGCGAGGAGTACGAGTCGTCGTCGTAATCGTCGTCGTAGTCGTCGTCCCGGTCGCGGGGACGGTATCGGTACGTCCCGTCGTCGCGCGCGTCGCGGTCGCGACTCTCGCTGCGGCGGCTGCGTCCGCGACGGTCGTCCACCACCGAGTCGTCTCGGGACGCCAGGCGGTCGTCGTCGTCGTCGTCGTCGAGGTCGACGTCGTCGTCCGCTTCCACCGACCGGTACCCGTCGTCGTCGTCGTCGTCGTCGTCGTCCGAGCTGCTGCTCCCGAAGCTCCGGGCGCGGCTGTAGCGGTCCTCGCGGTCGGAGCGTCGGTCCGCGGCGTTCGCGCGGCGTCGGGCGCCCGGGTCGTCGTATCCGCCGCCCGTGACGATGTCGCCGACCTGCGGCTCGTCGTCCTCGTCCTCGTCGGCGTCCTCCATCGAGATGTAGGACTCGTCGTCGTCTTCGTCCTCGTCGGCGTCCTCCATCACGAAGCCGACGTACCCCTCTTCTTCGTCCTCGTCGCTCGCGAAGCTGATGGCGCCCGCGGCCAGCGCGGAGCCCAACTCCACGGCGGCGTAGTCGACTCCATCGTCTTCCGGCTCGGGCTCTCGGTCGCGCTCCCGCTCCCGCTCCCGATCCCGACGACGCTCTTCGGCCAGGCGCTCGCGACGCTCGCGGTCCTCGCGCTCCTCGGCCTCGCGGCGAGCCTCGCGCTCCTCGCGGTCGCGACGGTCACGCTCCTCGGCTTCCTCGCGCTCCCGCTCGGCGGCCGCGACCCGGGCCTCTCGCTCTCGCTCCTCGCGCTCCCGCACGCGGCGCTCCCGCTCTTCGGCCTCTTCGCGCTCGCGGCGCTCCCGGGCGGCGCGGGCGCGCTCCCGCTCCTCTTCGCGCTCGCGGGCCTCGCGCTCCCGGCGCTCCTCCTCCTCGCGCTCGCGGCGGCGCTGCTCGGCGCGCGCTCGTCGCTCGTCTTCTTCGCGCTCTCGCTCGGCCCGCTCCCGGGCCCGGCTCTCGCGCTCGCGGCGCTCCTCGCGGGCGCGCTCTTCGGCCTCTTCTTCGGCGCGTCGCTCCTCCGCGATGCGCTCGGCCCGGCGTCGCTCCTCTTCGCGGGCTCGTCGCTCTTCCTCTTCGCGGTGGGCGCGCTCGAGGGCGGCGGCGCGCTCGCGGTCGTTCTTCTCCTCGATCTCGTCGAGGTCGTCGAGGTCGTCCACGTCCAAGCCGAACGGGTCGTCGGCCTCTTCCACCGGCTCCCGGAGCCGCCCGCGGTTGTCGCGCTTCGGCTTGGCCCGCTGGCGAACCCGAGGCCGCTCCTCCTCCTCTTCCTCTTCGTCGAGGTCGTCGAAGTCGATCTCGTCCAGGGACGCGAAGCTCTCGGCGCTCTCCTCTTCCGCCTCTTCGGGCGACGCGGGCTTCTTGCCGGTCAGCAGCTCCGTGACGAGGCCGGGGACCTCTTCGATCAGCAGGTCCGCGCTGCGGTTGATCGCCTGGCTGACCTCGCGCTTCATGCGGCCGGTGCCCACCTCGTACCAGCGCGTCGTGATGCGGTACTTGTCGTCCCCCTCGGTCGCGATCGTGCCCGTGACCACGCCGTCGTGGCTCTCGCCCTTGCCGAAGGCCATGAGGCAGGACTGGTCGCCGCCGCAGCCGTCCGTGATCTCCTGCTTGCTCGCCGTCACGACGATCGTCCAGCCGCCGCGGAAGTCCAGCTCGGTGGAGACGAGCGACGTGATGTTCGTCGCGGCGCCCTCCGTCACGTCCGCCCCGTGGGTGAACGGGAGGACCCCGCACGTGCCCGCGGACGCCGAGGCCGCCGACCCGAGGTGGGCGGCCGCCAGGACGATGCAGGCTACGAGGAGCCGGATGGGTGCACGGGTGCTGTGCATGCGTTTCTCCAGTCTCGGTTCGCGCGCGCGAGAGCGTCGAACCCCTTCTTCAAGCGCTGGGGACAATAGTGCCTCCGGGTACACCCGGGAAGAGGAAAGACGCCGTGAAGACCGGCACTACGGTCTTTTCACACCCCGCAACAACTCCTCAAGATCCGGAGTGTCGCGGCCCTCACGCAGCGGCAGGCTCGGGAGCCGGTTCGCCATCTGCAGTATATCGGTCGACGACGACGGATCCGACTGTATCTCCCATCACGTTGACGACCGTCCGTCCCATGTCCAGGAATCGGTCGACGGCGACGATGAGGCCGATGCCCTCGAGCGGCAGCCCCACCGCGGTGAACACCATGGCCATCGTCACGAGCCCCGCGGAGGGGATCCCGGCCGCGCCCACCGACGCGGCGGACGCGGTGAAGAACACGAGGAACTGCTGCCCGAGGGTGAGGTCGATGCCGTAGGCCTGGGCCACGAACATGGCCGCGATGGCCTCGTACAGGGCCGTGCCGTCCATGTTCATGGTCGCGCCCAGGGGCAGCACGAACGAGGCGACGGGTCGGGGCACGTCGAGGTTCTTCTCGCAGACCTCGATCGTCACCGGGAGCGTGGCCGACGACGACGACGTGGACAGGGCCACGGCCATCGCGGGCCGGATCCCGCGCATCCACTCCACGGGCGACCGCCCGCCGACGTACTTCACGAGCAGCGGCAGCACGACGAACCCGTGCACGGCCAGCGCCGCGGCGACCGTCACGCAGTACCGGGCGAGCGACGACAGGGCGTCCACGCCGCCCTCGGCCAGGGCCCCGAACAGGAGCACGAAGACGCCGGGCGCGGCGAGCCACATCACCCACTCGATCATCCGCATCACGGCCTTGTCGAGGGAGCGGAACACGTCGACGACGGGCTTGGCCGTGTCCCCGAGGGAGACGAGCGCGCCCCCGAACAGGAGGCAGAACACGATGATGGAGAGCACGTCGCCGGCGGCGAGGGCGGCGAAGGGGTTGCGCACCGACCGCACGACGAAGTCGCTGACGAAGCCTCCCAGGGTGAGGTCGGCGCCCCGCGTCGCCGCCTCGGTCATCGTCGCCGCCCCCAGATCGGCCCCGACGCCGGGCTGGATGAGGTTGACCAGCGTCAGGCCGAGGATGGCGGCGAGGCCCGTGGTGGCGAGGTAGTAGGCGGCCGCGCGGCTGCCCATGCGCCCGACCCGGCTGACGTCGCCGATCGACGTCACGCCCACGATGAGCGACGTGGCGATCACGGGGACCACGAGCATCTTCAGGGCGGCGATGAACAGGTCCCCGACGACGCTCAGGGGCGCGAGCGCGCGGCCGAGGGCCGGGTAGCTGTTGGCGACGAGGCCCAGGGCGATGCCCAGGCCGATCGCGATCCCGATGAGGCGGGTCAGGTTCTTCGGCATGGCGGCGAGGGTAGCGGAAGGCCGGCGCGAGAGGGCCCACCCGCGGGCGAGGTAGGCTGACGCGGATGCGCGTCCTCATCGCCGGTCGTCTGGCCCCCGACGCTCCGCGCGGGGAGGGCCGCTACGTCGCTCGATTGCAGGCCCTCCTGAGCGACCACGAGGTGGCGGTCGTGACGGGCACGCCGGGCCCCGACGGCCTCGCCGGCGACGTCCGCTCGAAGCTCGCCCTCGAGCTCGCCGTTCGTCGCCGCGCGTCCGCGTTCCGCCCGGACCGGATCGTCGCCTTCGCCCCCGAGGTGCCGTCCGGCATCGCGCCCACCACCGGGGTGCTCGGCCCGGTCCCCCCCGGCGACGACAAGCCGTCCGGCTTCGGGCGCCTCCGGGGGCGGATCCGGGCCGCGCGCACCGGCGGCCGCGACGACCTCCTCGTCCCCACCCGCATCGCCGCCGAGCGGAGACCCCGGGGCACCCCGCGCGTCTTCCACCCCGGCCCCGGCCCCGCCTTCCTCGACGGCCCTCGCGCCGCCGCCCCCGGCGACGGCATCGTGCGCGTCGTGCAGGTCGGGTCGTGGGGGGGCCGCCCCCGCGGCGCCCCCCCCCCCCACCCGGGGCCAGGCCCCACCCCCCCCCCCCCCCCCCCCCCCCCCCCCCCCC
>CAZEKB010000216.1:0-91 GCA_964512225.1 uncultured Rickettsiales bacterium
ACAGCATGTTTCGGCGCGTGGTGATCGTCTCGACGCTCACAGGTCGCCGAAACGGCTCGTTTCGGCGCGCCGTGATCGCTCGTCGCGCCTA
>CAZEKB010000216.1:191-6018 GCA_964512225.1 uncultured Rickettsiales bacterium
CCTCGGCCTACCTCGGCCTACCTCGGCCTACCTCGGCCTACCTCGGCCTACCTCGGCCTACCTCGCGCCTACCTCGCGCCTCGCCTACCTCGCGCCTCGCCTACCTCGCGCCCACGACGAAGGTCGCTGCGAGCCCTCCCGGCACCTGGAGGGTCCAGTTGCCGGTGGGGAGCCCGTCGATGCCGTAGCCCACGTCGAGCATGCAGACGCAGTCGCAGAAGTCGTTCGTGAGGTCGTACTCGACCGTGACCGTCCGCTCGTCGACGTCGACCTCGCCCGAGATGCCCATCTCGGGGCAGCACCCTTCGGCCACCGCGATGTGGTGCACCTCGATCTGGGCCTCGTTGGTGGGGTTGAGCTGCAGCCCGGGCTCGCGACCCTCGCCGCACTCCGCCCAGGCGTCGACGAACGAGAGATCGGGCACGCCGTCGTCGTCGTCGTCCCCGCCGCCTCCCCCGCCGCGTACGGGAGGGCAGGCCGTGACGAGGAGAGCGGTCGCGACGGCGATGATCAGGAAGCGCATGTCAGGTCCCCGGCGGTACGAAGCTGTAGACGGGCAACGCGCCCGCCGGCGACCAGCTTGCCCCGACCAGCGCTCCCTCGCCCTCGTTGTAGTTGATCCCCGCGCCCCCGCGGTCCGCGTCCGTGATCACGATCCCGATGCGACCGTCGCTCACCGCTCCCTCGAGCCGGTCGTTGCTCCCGTCCCAGCACCGCGACACCGTGCCCGTCTCCGCTTCGTACGACAGCGTCCCCGTCGCCGCGTCCACCGTCACCGTGTAGACGCTCCCCACCACGAACGTCCCCTCCGCCTCGCCGCCGGGCACCCCCCCGGCCTCCAGGTCCGTCGAGCCCTCGGCGAAGTCGAACGCCTCCTGGGCCTCGTCGTCGAGAACGCAGCCCACGTCCGCGCAGCCCGCTGCCGCCAGTACCCCGACCACCACCGCGCCGTGAATGAGCGTCGACCCGGCCATTCGACCTCCTCCTCCGGGCCTCCGGGTCCCGGTGGAGACAGCCTGATACACCGGCGATTCGCCCTCGGACCCCTACCGGCCGTCGCACATCCACCAGCTCCCGGGCATCCGAGACGCAGGTCTCTCCGACGTCCAGCGGCGTCGTCGCCGGGCGGCCGCACGTGGAGGTCTCCAGGGAGCACTCGAGCCTCGCCGGGCAACCCGGAGTCCTCGTAGCAGCAGAAGGACGTCGTCGGATCGCAGGTCCCGAAGTACGCCGAGCCCACCCCGTCGCGGATCGGACGGCACGAGTCTTCGTCCGTCGGAAGGAGCGGCGCTGCTCGCCTCCCTCCGGGGCCGAGAGCCCGAAGCAGGTGCCGTCGAACAGAGCGTCGCGCAGCGCCCCGACGCCGTCTCTCCCAACGCGGGAGGCGCGGGCCTCAGCGACATCAGCACCCGCAGCTCCCCGGTGGGGGTGCCCGAGGCGGTGCTGCTGCCGATGCTGGGCCCCGTCATCGCGGGCTGCCTCCCGATGGACGACGGCGAGGCCGTCCCGGAGGCGCGCCCGGCGACGCCCTGCGCCTGGACCGCCCCCGCGGTTCCGCGTCGACGGGGCGCCCTCCGACCCCGCCCCGGGCCGCGCCTGCACCGAGGCGGACCTGAACGTGTGCACGCCGGAGTGCGCCGCCGCGTGGGGGCTGGTCACGCCCCCCGAGGCCGTCTGCACGACGCCCCGACGTCGGCGGCTTAAGCTGCCGCCATGGGTCGCCTGCTGGTTCTGATCGCGCTCCTCCTCCCCTCCGTCGCCGTGGCCGCGGATCCCCCGTGGATGGAGCCCTTCGCCGACCCCGCCGCGACCCTGGAAGCCGCGGCCGCGGCCACCACGGGTCGAACCGTCGGCGAGGTGCTGCTGTTCTCCTCCATGGACTACGCCTTCGACGCCGAGGGCCGACTCACCTGGACCTCGCGCGTCGTGTCGAAGTACCTCGATCGGGAGACCGTCGACAACGACCGGGGCGTGGGCACCCAGTGGAGCCCGTGGCGCCAGGCCGACCCCGAGATCCGCGTGCGCGTCGTGCTCCCCGACGGCTCGACCCACGACCTCGATCCGAGCGTCCTCGTGGAAGGGACCGTGGGGCGCTCGGGCGAGGCCATCTACGACGATACGAAGACCCTGCAGGGTCCGATCCCCCACCTCGCGCCCGGGGCCGTCGTGGAGTCGTCCTTCACCGTGCGGGAGACCCGGCCGCTCTCCGAGGCGGGGCGGGTGCTCCAGGCGGGCATGTGGGCGTCGGACACGACCGAGACCCAGATCCTGGAGGTCTCGGCGCCCACCGGCCTCGAGCTGGTCGCCAAGCCGCGCGGCCTCCCGAAGAGCCACCGCGCCACCGCGGTCGTGCAGGACGGGCGTCGGGTGCTGCGCTGGGTCCTCCCGCCCCAGGACCCCCTCATGGAGTACGAGCGGAACGTCCCCCGCGATCCGATCCCCGGCCCCGTCGTGGAGATCAGCACGGCGAAGAACTGGCAGGCCGTCGCCGCGGACTACGGCGCCGCGGTCGACGCGGTCCTCGCGTCGGACGACCTCTCCGAGCTGGCCGAGCGGGCCGTGGGCGACGCGAAGGGGAGGCGAGCGATCGTGGACGCGGCCTTCGACTGGGTCGTCACGAACGTGCGCTACACCGGCCTCGAGTTCGGTCGCCAGGCGCTCATCCCCGTCGCCCCCAAGACGACCCTCGAGCGCGGCTTCGGCGACTGCAAGGACCAGTCGACCCTGCTCGTCGGCATCCTCCGCGCCCGGGGCCTCGACGCCCACGTCGCCCTGCTCAACGTCGGCGAGTACTACGACGTGCCCGACCTGCCCGGCATCGGCCTCTTCGACCACGCGATCGTGCACGTCGGCGGGCGCGACCCGATCTGGGCCGATCCCACCGTCCGCCACTCCCGCCCGGGTGTCCTCCCCGACGCCGACCAGGGACGCCTCGCGCTCGTCGCCTCGCCGAAGACTCGGAAGCTGCGCTCCATCCCCGTGGCCGACGCCGCGTCGGCCCGGTGGTGGGAGGACACGACGTACGACATCCCCGTGGAGGGGCGCTCCGTCGTCACCCACCGGTTCGGCGCCGAAGGGCACATCGACTCGGAGCTGCGATCGGGGTACGCGGGCAACGTCGGGGGGTCCGAGGGCGTCCTCGAGTGGGCGTCCGGGTGGGCCGAGGACAAGTTCGGCACGACGAAGGTCGAGGTCTTCGACTTCCCGGATCCCGACGACCCGCGCACGCGGTTCGACATCGAAGCGAAGGTCCTGGGGTCGTACTGGGCCGCGGACGGGGCCGAGGAGGCCGTGGGGATCGTCGACGCGGGGGACCTCCTGATCGAGGTGTCGTCGCTCTACCACGAGCGGATCCCCGAGGACGAGCCGCGGGAGGGCGAGGTCACCCTGCTCCGGTCGCACACCACGGACCTCGTGCGCCGGTTCGTCTTCCCGCCGGGGTACGTCGTCACCGAAGTGCCGGCGGCGAAGAGCGGCAGCGTCGGGCCCGCGTCCTGGAGCGTCGAGTTCGCCGAGGAGGAGCCGCGCTCGGACCGCCCGGTCGTCACCGCTCGCATGAAGCTCGTCTTCGACGCCGCCGGTCGCGACCGAATCTCCGCCGAGGACTACACCGCGCTCACCGAGGAGCTGGCGACGGTGAGCGAGTCCGACTACCTCTGGATCCGCGCCATGCACCGCAGCGAGCAGCTGCGGCTGCAGGGGAACATCGAGGAGGGGCTCGTCGTGCTGCGGGCGGAGGCCGCCGCCGACCCGGAGGACCCGATGCCGCCGCTGCGTCAGGGCTGGCTGCTCGCGGAGGCGGGGCTCGGCGAGGCGGGCCAGGCGCTCGCGAAGCGCGCCACCGAGCTCGCGCCCGACCTGGAGCGCACGTGGCTCGTCTACGCCTACACCCTCACCCTCGACGCCCTCGGCCGCGAGTTCCGCGCGGGCTGGAAGCGCGACGAGACCATCGCCGCGTACCGTCGCGCGCTCGAGCTGGATCCCGACTCGGCGGAGACGAAGCAGGCCCTCGCCAGCGCCTTGGAGCACGACGCCGACGGCGTGCGCTGGTCCGCTCACTCGGACCTCGAGCAGGCCGCTTCGCTCCTCGCCGACCTGCCCCACGAGGACGTCCCCGACGCGCACACGATGCACTGGGTCGACCTCTTCCGCCTCGGACGCTTCGACGAGCTCGAGAAGCTCATCAAGGACGAGGACGACCAGGCCGCGAACCTGCTCATGGTGTCCCTGCGGGCGATCTCCGGAGGGGCCGACGCCGCCATGGGGGAGGCCCGGCGCCGGTCCAGCGGCATGGCCGGCGCGAAGCAGATGCTCGGGGGGGCCTACACCGACCTCGTGGGCAACCGCGAATACGCCGCGGCCCGGGAGGTGCTCGTGGCCCTCGGGGGCGGCGCCCCTCCGCCCCCGACCCAGGCCGCGATCGACCTCCTGGATCGCGTCATCGAGGGCCCGGCTCGCGACCGCAGCACCGCCGCCGGCGCCGCCCTGACCGCCTTCGAGGTCGTGATGCGGGGGTCCGACGGCCCCGTGGCTCCCGAGGACGTCTTCAGCCCCGCCGCGCTCTCGGCGATGGACCCGGCCGAGTACACCGCCGGGGCGCGCGCGCTCCTCGTCGGCTCCGAGGAGCTCTCGAAGCTGTCCTTCCCGCCCCGGGCGAGCATCGACATCGCCATGGGCGGGCTCGAGGTCGACGAGGTGGAGGTCGCCCCCGGCCTCTCCATCGTCTACGTGGGCGCGAAGGCGACGCAGTCCCTCGGGTTCGTGGTCCAGCGCGAGCGGGGCAAGTGGTGGGTGTCGGGTGTGGGTAGCGAGGCGGCTCCGCTGGGCGCCGAGCTCTCCGCGCGGCTGCGGCGGAACAAGAAGCAGGCCGTCCAGTACGCCGACGCCGTCGTCCGCTTCGCCTTCGGCAAGAGCGCGGACACGATCGAGCTGGCCGTGGTGCGCGCCCTCTGGCCCGAGGCGCCCACCGAGGTCGCCGACATCGAGCGCCTCGCGGCCTTCCTGAAGTGCGGAGACCCCGGGGCCTGCGCCGACGCGGTGGCGCCCCCCGACGAAGACGCCCTGAGCGCGCAGCCCTCGGCCGTGCTGCTGTACCTCATGTCCCAGCAGGCCCAGGCGGGGCGCTGGTCCGAGCTCGCGACGCTGAACCGCGCCGTGCGGATGGAGGGGTCCGACGCGCCCGCCGCCTGGACCGAGGCGGAGGCGGCGCATCGGCAGGTCGAGGTGGCGTTCCCGGCGATTCAGAGCGGGGACGCCGCGCTCCGCGCCGCCGCGCTGGAGGGGCTGCCGGAGGATCTCCCCGGGTACGAGCGTCGTCGGATGTGGCTGGACGTCGCGCTGGGCGACGTCGAAGGTGTGGATCGCCGCACGCGAGCCCTGTTGGACGGTGAGGACGACGCCTCGCGCCTCAACGATCTGGCCTGGGCGCGCCTCGTGGCCGGGCTCGCCGACAGCGTCACCCTGGAGGCGGCCCAGTCGGCGGCCTCGAAGCAGCAGGGGCAGAACCACGCGATCCTTCACACCCTCGCCACGGCCTACGCCGAGATGGGGATGGGCCAGCAGGCTCGGAACATGCTGGAGCGGGCCACGGAGAAGTCCGACACCACGACCCTCGCGTCGGCGGACTGGTACGTCGTGGGGCGGATCGCCGAGATCTACGGCGCGCCCGCCGCCGCCCGCGCGGCCTACGAGCGGGTCGAGCCCGAGCCCCTGTTCAGCTACATGAGCGTGTACCCGATGGCGCAGCGCCGCCTCGCGCAGCTGCCGGCCGAGCCCTAGGAGTCCGTTGGGCATTGATCCAGCAGGCTCGACGTTCCCCTGCCGGGGG
>CAZEKB010000217.1:0-5937 GCA_964512225.1 uncultured Rickettsiales bacterium
TCGGGGGGAACGAGCCGTTCCGGCAGGGTTCGTGGAGGATCCCCTCTGCGAAGTCCGCTTCCCCTACCGGGACTCGACCTTCGTCTTCTGAGCGGGCGGGGCCGGGTCAGCCCGTGAGGCGGGCGACGGCGTCGTGGTACTCGCGGACCACGTCCTCGACGATCGACGCGATGGGCTTCACCTCGTCGATCAGCGTCACGCCCTGGCCCGCGGACCAGATGTCCTTCCAGCGCTTCGCGGCCTCCGGCGAGTGGTCGGGCTGCGTCCAGTCCGGGACGGTCTCCTTGAGGAAGTTGGCGTGCACGCCCGAGACCTTGTCCGTGTAGACGATGTCCTCGTGGCCCGAGTCCAGGACCATCTGCTTGTAGGCGGCCTGGGCGCCGCACTCGGTCGACGCGATGAAGCGCGTGCCCATGTAGGCGAGGTCCGCCCCCAGCGACAGCGCGGCGGCGACCTGCGCCCCCCCGCCGATGCAGCCCGCGGCCACGATCGGCCGGCCCGTGGCGGCCTTGAGGTGCGGCACCAGCACGTACGGGTTCACTCGCCCGGCGTGCCCGCCCGCGCCCTGGCTCACGGCGATGATGGCGTCGACGCCCGCCGCGGCCGCCTTCCGGGCGTGCTTCAGGCCGATGACGTCGTGCAGCACGATCACGCCCCTCTCGTGCACCCGCTTCACGATCTTCGTGGGGTTGCCGTAGGACGTGATCATCACGGGGACGTCGTACTTCAGGCACATCTCGACGTCCTGGTCGCGCCGCTCGGGATCCGTGAGCTGGATCGTCACGTTGATGGCGAACGGCTTGTCCGTGCGCTCGCGCACCCACTTCAGGTCCTCCTCGAACCCCTCGATCGTGCGCGCGTTGAGCGACGGCATCGCCCCGAGGATCCCGGCCTCGGCGCAGGCCACGAGCATCTCGCGGTTGCTGATGATGAACATGGGGGCCGAGACCAGGGGGTAGGTCAGCCCGATGCGGCGGGAGAGCGGAGTCGAGAAGGGGCGCATGGGCCGCCTTGTACCGCGCCGCGACGGCCGCGGGCACCCACGCATGTCGTCGCGAGGCGGGAGGGGTCTTCCTACCCGGGGGTGGCGTCCGGTTCGGGCCCCGGCCCGACCGACGCGGGCGGAGGGGCCTCCCGAGGGGGCGCGAACGCCGTGAGGGCGATCACGAGGGTGAGGAACGCGAGCGTCCCCGCGTTCCCCCACATGTACTCGATGCGGGGGAACTTGGCCGAGATCGGGGCCGCGTAGAACAGGATGAGGATCCCGAAGAAGGCGACGTCCATGGCGACCCACGCCGGAGCCCGCAGGGTCGGGAAGTCGCCGAGGCGGGCGGCGATCGGATCGGGGGCCCGGGCCCGCTGCGCCCGGAGCAGCAGCCACAGGGCGAACACGGCCCCGTAGTACCGGCTGGCGACCGTCGCCACGAAGATGATGCCCAGGGCGATCAGCATCGCGTCGTGCGGTTCGGACCGCGCCATGGCGAGGAGCAGCAGCACGAGGAAGACCACCATCGCGGCCCGGTGCAGGTCCGCGTTCTCGGTCATGTTCTTCTTGACGTTGACCTTGCGGGCCCGCTTCTCCAGCCCGTTCTGCCAGTCGAGCGCCGTCAGGTGCTTGAGGCCGACCCGACGCAGCCCGCCTTCGTGGTGCTCCGAGTGCGTCGAGATGTTGCCCGCGAAGTCGGTCCACGCCGAGGTGCCGTAGCGCACGGCGGACACCGACAGGAGCAGGAAGCCCGTGAGCGCGCCCATGGACAGGAGCCGCGTGAGCGACCGGGGCACTCGCTGCGTCCGGAGGATCGACGGGAGCGCCGCGACGACGGGCCCCACGAAGAGCACGCCCGGGAACACCCGCATCATCGTGGCGTAGGCCGCCAGGGCCCCGGCCCAGCGGAACCGCTCCATCCGATAAAAGGCGACGGCCGCCCAGCACGCCGCGAACCAGTCGTTGATCCAGAACTGGCCGTAGATGCGTCCGTGGTTCCCGAACCACAGCAGGTACCCCAGCAGGACGATGAGGCTGCGCTTGAAGCCGTACGCGAACACGCTCACGACGAAGGCCGCGAGGATCACCAGGAGGTCCAGCAGGCACAGGACGGTCTGACCGAAGGGGCTGCGGACCGAGAAGACGTTGTTGATGGTGCCCGCGATCAGCGTGTAGGACGGCGGCGGGTTGTAGCCGCGGTCCCCCAGGATCTTGTTCCAGTCCTTCGCGATCCGCAGGCTGCCGATGTACCAGACGTCCTGACGGAACTCCTCCCACCGCGCGTCGGTCCAGCGCTCGTGCCGCGGCGCGTCGCGGAAGTCGGCGCTCTGCTCGCGCTTGTAGGTCGTGAGGTTCCGGATCCGGGGCACGACGCTGAACTTGTTCGGCCCCTCGGCGTCCGCCTTGAGCGTCTCGCGGTACAGCTCGGTGTACTGCAGCTCCTCGAAGTACTTGCTGCCCAGGTAGTAGTGATAGATGCCCCAGTTGCCGAGCTGCTGGGGCTGCCCGATGCGGGACAGCCGCTTGCCCGCCTGCACCCCCAGGGCGGCCGCCGCGAGGAATACGAGGGCGACGACCACGACCAGCGCCCGTCGGTGGCCGCGACCCACGTGCGTCGCCCCCACGACCGCGAGCAGGGCCGCCGCGACCGTGAGCATCGTCTGCACGTAGCCGTCGCGGTTCCACAGCCGGAAGTGCTCGCCGAAGCCGAACACGATGACGGCCACGAGCGCGAAGAGGAGCACGCGACCGACGAGGAGCGCCTTGCCGGAAGCCGAGGGTCGGGCGGTGGACATCCGAGCGCGTTCCTAGCAGATTCGGCCCCGCGTCGCTTCGGCGGCCACGGAGGAGACACACGTGCTCGAGCTGCTCGAATCCATCGTCGACATCGGCAATACGGTCGTCTGGAGCACCCCCGCCGCCCTGCCCTGGCTGGTCGTGCTGCTGCTCGGCACCGGCTTCTTCGTGACCGTGCGCCTCGGCTTCATCCAGCTCAAGCAGGTGCGCCACGCCGTCGACGTCGTCGCGGGCAAGTTCGACGACCCGTCCCACGACGGCGACATCTCCCACTTCGCGGCGCTCTCCACGGCGCTGTCCGCGACCGTCGGCATCGGCAACATCGCGGGCGTCGCCACCGCGATCCACTACGGGGGCCCCGGGGCCCTGTTCTGGATGTGGGTCACGGCCTTCTTCGGCATGGCGCTGAAGTTCGCCGAGTGCACGCTGTCGATGCACTACCGGGAGTTCGACGACTCGGGCCACGCCTCGGGCGGCCCGATGTACTACATCGAGAAGGGCCTCGGGAAGCGGTGGAAGCCGCTGGCCGCGTTCTTCGCCTTCTGCGCGGTCATCGCCAGCTTCGGCGGCGGCAACATGGCCCAGGCCAACAGCATCCGGGTCAGCCTCGACGCGGACTTCGGCACCTCGAAGTACGTGGTCGGGTTCCTCGCGGCGGCGGTCGTGGGGGCCGTCATCCTGGGCGGCATCAAGCGCATCGCGACCGTGAGCTCGAAGCTCGCCCCCACGATGGCCTCGCTCTACGTCGTCGCGGCCCTCACCATCATCGCGTTCAACTTCGGCGAGATCCCCTACGCCTTCACGACCATCTTCCACAACGCTTTCAACCCCGCCGCGAGCCTCGGCGGGTCCGTCGCGGGCGTGTGGTCGATCACGCTGCTGTGGGGCGTGAAGCGCGGCCTGTTCAGCAACGAAGCGGGCCAGGGCTCGGCGCCGATCGCGCACGCCGCCGCGAAGACCGACGAGCCGGTGCGCGAGGGCGCCGTGGCGATGCTCGGGCCGCTGATCGACACCCTGATCATCTGCACGATGACGGGCCTGGTCATCGTCCTCACGAGCACCTGGGACGACAAGATCGAGTCGACGATCGGCCTCGGCGAGGCGACGGTCGTATTCGACGAGTTCGTCGACAAGGACGCCCTCACCGAGTACGCGCGGCTCTCCGGCGGCATCGAGGGGCAGGCGATCGCCGCCGAGCGCGAGCCCGAGGGCGCCACCAAGTCGGTCTCGGTGGAGTCCGGCGTGGCCCAGGGCGTGTTCTTCATCGCGCGCGACGCCCAGGTGGCCGACCCCCTGATCCTGACCGACGGCGCCCCCTTCAGCGGCGCCCTGACCTACGAGGTGAAGACCGGCGAGTGGGTCGAAGAGGAGCTCCAGCTCCGCGGCGGCATGCTGCTGAACAGCTCCGCGCTCACCGCCCAAGCGTTCAAGCGCGGCCTTTCCCCCCTGGGCGACTGGGGCAACTATGTGGTCACGCTCTGCGTCCTGCTGTTCGCCATCTCCACGATGATCTCGTGGTCGTACTACGGCGACCGGTGCGTCACCTACCTGTGGGGGAGCGCCTACGTCTTCTACTACCGCGTCGCGTACACGGGCTTCGTCTTCCTCGGCTCGGTCCTGGCGCTCGAGGTCGTGTGGGCGTACGGCGACCTCGCCATGGGGCTGATGACCCTGCCGAACCTGATCGCGGTCGTGCTGCTCATGCCCAAGCTGCTCGAGATCACCGGCGACTACTTCAGCCGGATGGGCGGGTCGCCCCCTACGGAGTAGCCGCCCGCGCCGCCGCGATCGCGGCGCGGGAGTCCGCCGTGTCCCAGGCCGACGCCTCGAGCTCGTCCGCCACCTTCGCCGCCTCCGCGGCCTCCCCCGCGGCCAGCAGCGCCTCGACGAGGCCGGTCTTCGCGTCCCCGCCGGGGCGGAGCGCGTGGTTCTTGCGGGCCAGCTCCAGCGCACGCGCGGGCGGACCGAACGTCCCGAAGTGGTCGAGCGCGTGCCCGTACGTCGCCTCGGGGAACCGCTCGAGGCGCGCTTCGTACTTCGCCCGGGACCGCGCGATGAGCGCCCGGGCCGCGTCCTCGTCGCCGTCCTCGCGGGCCATCTCGGCCTGGGCGTCGAGGAACTCCGGGGCGCCGCCCGTGTCGGCGACCACCCGGGCGTAGAGCGCCCGCGCCTCGTCCCGCCGCCCGAGCAGGCGCAGCACCTCGGCGATGTGCTCGTGCACGAGCCAGTAGCCGGGCAGGGCGGCGTCGGCGTCGACGTAGTGCGCGAGCGCCTCGGCGTACCGCTCCCGATCGAGGTCCATCAGGCCGAGCTGCAGGTGCGTCCAGGCCAGGGGCTCGCCCGGGGAGTCGCCCAGCAGCGCGAGGCAGTCCCCGTAGAGGCCCTCGGCGGACTCGAAGTCGCCGGTCTTCCAGTGGGCGAGCGCGAGGCCCGCCACGGGCGTGGGCCACCCCGACTGGAGCCGCATGGCCTCCGCCCAGCCGCGCTTCGCGTCGTCGATCCGACCCCGCTGGAAGTCCACGCCCGCGCGGACCGCGACCGCCCGCGAAGGCTTGTGCAGCCCCGCCGCGGGCCAGTCCTTCACGACGTCGAGGTCGGCGTCCACGCGGTCGAGGCGATGGAGCGTCGCGTTGAGCCGCGCCCGCAGGACGAACGGTCCCGTCCCCGGCGTCGCCCGAGCGAAGGCCGCCTCCAGGGCCTCCTCCGCCGCGGCGTAGTCGTCGTAGGACCCGGTCAGGCGCGCGCGCTGGAGGAGGGCCGACGCGGCCGACGCCCAGCCCGACCAGTCCGTCGGTTGATCGGCGGCCTTCGCCCGGCCCCCCGCGACCGAGGCGGCCGTACGGGCCAGGGCAGTCGCGAGGCCGTCCCCCTCGGCGAGTCGGAGCGGGCCCTGCGACGGCGTGGGCGCGGGGGCAACGGCGGCCGAGCCGGCAGCCGGAGGAGCGGCGTCGGGGGGGGCGGGATCCGGGGCACACGCCGCCAGCAGCGCGCAGAGCGCGATCGAGGGGAGTCGTGGGTGCATCGAGCGGCTCCGAACGCAACGCGGCCGCCCGGATCGCTCCGAGCGGCCGCGCCGTGGTTGTTCCGGTTCCTGGGTCGCCTAGTGGGGCGGCGCCAGGTACGGGAAGTCCGGCTGGAACGGGACGTCGTTCGCC
>CAZEKB010000218.1:0-5713 GCA_964512225.1 uncultured Rickettsiales bacterium
GCCGGAACGGCTCGTTCCCCCCGACTTCGCAGAGGGGATCCTCCACGAACCCTGCCGGAACGGCTCGTTCACCCCGACTTCGCAGACAATCCACCGACGCCATCGACGAGCTCGCCGACCGGCTCGACGTGCTCGGGCAGCATGTCCACGACCTGCGAGCACGACGTACCCTGCGCGGGATGCGTCGCCTCCTCCTGCTCCTGCCCCTCCTGCTCGCCGGTTGCCCCGACGACGAGTGCGTCGCCGTGGGCCAGGCGCGCATCCTCGACGGCTGGGAGCCCCGCTTCTCGGGCGTCCTGTCGAACCCCCAGGCCGGCGACGCCTACCTCGCCAACGACCGGGTCCAGGTCGTGATCCAGGGGCCGGGCCGCAACCTGTCCATGAACCCCTGGGGCGGGAACATCATCGACGCCGACGTCCTCCGCGCCGACGGCTCCATGCGCGACTCCTTCGCCGAGCTGGGCACGTTCGTGAACCTCGCGGGCACGAGCTCGGCGGACGTGGTGGAGGTGGGGAGCGACGGGCAGTGCGGCGAGGCCGCGCAGGTGCGGGTGACCGGCTCGTACGTGCTGAGCGACTACATCAACCTGGGCACGGGCATCGAGCTCGTCGTGCCCGGCGCGCTCGACGGCGTGGACTTGAACGCCATCCACCCCATCCGGTTCACGACCACCTACACGGCCGAGCCCGGGGCCGGCTTCGTCCGCGTCGGCGTCACCGCGACCAACGACGGCCCCGACCCGCTCCCCTGGATCCTCGTGTGGCTGGCCGAGGGCGGCGTGACCCGCGCGTTCGTGCCCGGCGACGAGGGCTGGGATCTGCGCGCCTTCGGGGGCGCCGAGTACATGGTCTTCGCGGGCGACGACGCGGTCTACGGCATCGTCCCGCTCACGGCGGAGCGGCGGCCGGGGCGCGGGTACGTCTCCCTCGTCGGGGGGTACGCGCTGGCCCAGAACGAGGCGGTGCTGGAGATCTTCGACTACCCCGACGCGGCCGACGTGCTGCCCGCCGGGGGCACGCGCACGGAGGAGCTGGCCTTCGCCGTGGGACGCACGCACTCCGAGGTCGTGAGGACCCTGCGGGCCGCCGTCGGCGCCGAGCCCTGCGTGGAGGTCGAGGGCACCGTCCTGGCCGAAGGCTCGACCGCCGAGGGGGCGTGGGTCGCGGCGGCCGCGGTGGACGGCGACGACCTCGGCGACGACCTGGTGCGCACCCGCGCGGACGACTCGGGCCGATACCGGCTGTGCGTCCCCCCCGGGCCCGCGCGCCTGCTCGTGGGACAGGAGGGCCGCCCGTATATCGGCGGCGGCTCCGAGCCGACGGGCCCGGACGTCGGGGGCGATACGGGCGCGATCGTGCTGCCCCCCACGGGCCGCTTCGAGGCGACGATCACGGACTCCGCGGGCGCGCCGCTGCCGTCGCGCGTGACGATCTACGGCGTCGATCCCTCCCCCCCGAGCGCCCGCCTCGACGGGGACCGGTTCGACCCCCCGCCCCCCGGCGTGACCGCCATGGCGGACTCGCTCGACGGCCGCTTCTCCTTCCGGCTGGAGCCCGGGGAGTACGACGCGGTGTTCACCCGCGGGCCCGAGTACTCGCTGCACCGCGTCCCGTTCACGCAGGGCACCGACACCGTCTCCCTCACCGGGAGACTCCACCGCGTCGTGGACACGTCCGGACACCTCTCGGGCGACTTCCACGTGCACGCCCAGGCGTCGCCGGACTCCCAGGTGAGCGACGCGGAGCGCGTCCTCAACATGGCCGCCGAGGGCGTCGAGATCCTGGTGAGCACCGACCACGCGTTCGTCACCGACTACGCCCCGGTCGTCGAGGAGCTGGGGCTCGGCGCGTGGGTGGCGACGATGCCCGGCCAGGAGATCACGACGTTCGACTACGGTCACTTCAACGCGTTCCCGCTCGACTACGACCCGTCGGTGCACAACCGCGGCGCGGTCGACTGGCCCGGCTCGTCCCCGGACGAGATCGGCACGGTGCTGCTCGAGGACCCCGAGAACACGGTCTTCCAGGTCAACCACCCGCGCGCCGTGCCCGCGCCGGGGGAGGGGAACTACTTCGACAACGTGGACCTGCGCTTCGACGCGGACGGCGCGTACGTGGGGCCCGACGCCCGCGACCCCCTGGCCGTCCGGCTCGAAGCGGACGCGCGCATGCTCACGTCGAGCTTCGTGGCCGTGGAGGTCATGACCTGGCTCGACGTGCAGGGCCTGCACGACTGGTTCAACTTCCTCAACGCGGGCGTGCGCTTCACCGCCACGGCCAACAGCGACACCCACACCCTGCGGGTGGAGAGCAGCGGCTGGCCCCGCAACTACGTGCGGCTCGAGCAGGACGATCCCGCGGCGATGCGCGACGAAGACCTCGTCCTGGCGATGCACTCGGGGCGCAATACGCTCAGCTTCGGGCCGTTCGTGCGCCTCACGGCGACGGGCACGAGCGAGGGCCGCACCGGCGACACCGTCGTGCCCGCCGACGGCTCGGTGACGGTCCGGGTGAACGTGCAGGCCCCGA
Source organism: uncultured Rickettsiales bacterium (assembly GCA_964512225.1). Classification (GTDB taxonomy): domain Bacteria; phylum Myxococcota_A; class UBA796; order UBA9615; family UBA9615; genus CAZEKB01. The sequence goes on from CAZEKB010000218.1 coordinate 2,530, forward strand.
CCTGGATCCCCTTCGACTCCGTCGTCCTGCTCGACGGCGCGACCAACACCGTGCTCGCGGGCGGCGCGGTCGTCCCCGACGTCGTGACCGTGGGCGACTCCGAGCGCCTCGAGGTCGCGCTCGAGCACGTCCTCACCCCCCCCGCGGACACCTGGCTGGTGGCGATCGCGACCGGCGAGGCGGGTCTCTTTCCGGGGGTGCCCTACAATACGAGCGACCGCTCCGCGTTGACGATCGAGGCGATCCGCGCGGGGGACGTGAGCGGGCCGGCGACGGCGTTCGGCGTCACCAACCCCGTCTTCGTGGACGCCGACGGGGACGGCGAGATCACACCCTCCCACCTCGTGCTCCCCCCGGACCACGACGACTGGCGCTGGGAGGACCGCACCAACCCCTACCGGTAGCGGTCAAGCGGCGGCGAGGAAGAGGTCGCGGGCCATCGTCAGGAGGCGCTCGCTCTCGGCGTGGTCCGGGTCGTCCTGGAGCCGGTGCGTCACCCAGCCGCAGTCGTGGTGGTGGCGGTGATGCTCGGCCGCGCCGTCGGCGATCAGGCGGTGCGCGACGTCCGCGGGCAGGGCCACGTCCAGGTGCCCGGCGGGGTGGACGTGCCCGAGCTCTCGCGTGCCCATGAAGAAGCCCACGGCGTTGCCCCGGGTGGGGTGCACCCGCACCCCGTCGAGGGGGCCGAGGTCGTCGATCAGGCGCTGGACGCGGGCCCGGACCTCGCCGGTGAAGGCGTCGAGGGAGACGGGCTCGTCCGTGGGCGTCTCAGCGTGCAGGTGGTCGTCCACGTCCAGGACCTTCGGCAGCCACTTCAGGGCGAGGATCGCGGCGCCGAAGGCGGCCAGCACCACGCCCCCGTAGATCCCCTCGAGCCCGAGCCACCGGCCCCCGAGCCAGGCGAGCGGGATCGCCAGCAGCAGGCTGCGCGCGGCCTGCACGAGCGTGGCCCGGACGGCGCGGTCCACGGCGTTGAACGTGGAGTTGACGACGTTCACGACCGCGATGGCCACGTACCCCACCGGGAGCACGCGGAAGTACACGCGCAGGGCGGCCTCGACCTCCGCGTCGGGCGTGAAAGCCCGGCTCATCGGTCCCCCCGTGAACCACAGCAGGACGACCGCCCCCAGGCACCAGGCCACCGAGAAGCGCAGCGAGATCCGCACCGAGTCCGCCACCCGCTGGTTCTCGTGGGCCCCCCAGTTCTGGCCGATGAAGGGGCTCAGCGCGGCGGTCAGCGCGAAGGGGGCGATCATCAGGAGCGCCTCGATTCGGGTGCCGATGCCGTACGCGGCGATGGCCGCCTCCCCCTGGGCGGCGATGAGGGCCGTGAGCAGCGCGGCGGCGCCCGGGCCCAGGAGGTTCGACAGCGCCGCCGGGGCTCCCACGGACAGGATCGCCCGCCAGCTCGCCAGCAGCTCGGCCGCGGTGGGGACGTGCAGCTCGAGGAGGTCCTCCCGCCTCATCACGTGGACCGCGTAGACGAAGATGCAGGCCCGGGCCAGCAGCGTGGCGAGGGCCGCGCCCGCGAGCTCCATTCGGGGCACGGGACCCCAGCCGTATATGAAGATGGGGTCGAGGATGAAGTTCACGATCGCCGCGACCAACATCATCTTCATGGGCGTCTTGGCGTCCCCCGCCGCGCGCAGCGCTCCGTTGCCGACGATGGGCACGATCAGGAACACGACCCCCAGGAACCACAGCGTCATGTAGCTGCGCAGCAGGGGCAGGAGGTCGTCGCCCGCGCCGAGCGCGCTGAAGACGGCGTCCTGCGTCGCGATCCCCAGGGTCGAGACGAGCGCGACGACGAGCATCGCGAGCACCATCGCGTGGGTCGCGAGCCTCCGTACGCGGGCCTGGTCGCCGTGCCCGATCGCGCGGGCGATGGCCGACGTGGACCCCACCCCCAGCCCCATCGCGATCGCCATGACCGCGGTGACCACGGGGAAGGTGAAGCTCATCGCCGCGAGCGGGGCGACGCCGAGGCGGCCCACGTAGACGGTGTCCACGAGGTTCACGAGCATCAGGAAGACGATCCCGAAGCCCATGGGGACGGCGAGGCTCTTGAGCGCGGGGCCGATGGGCCCTTCGGTCAGGTTCGCGGTCGCCACGGGCGCACCTTAATCGAGTCGTGGCACGCTTCGCGTCGCACCGGAGGCGCCCATGACGCTCGACAACCTGTTCACGCTGGCGATGCTGATCTTCCTGCAGGCCGTCCTCGGCTTCGACAACCTGCTCTACATCTCGTTGGAGTCGAAGCGGGTCGCGCCGGACAAGCAGCAGCTGGTCCGACGCATCGGCATCGGCCTCGCGATCGGGCTGCGGATCATCCTGCTGGTGGTCGTCATCAAGGCCATCGACTCGTTCCAGGCCCCCTTCGCCGCCGTCCACTGGACCGGCGTGGTGGAGGGCGAGTTCAACGTGCACGCCACCATCGTCCTCCTCGGCGGCGTCTTCATCATCTACACGGCCTTCAAGGAGATCACCCACATGCTGTCGATCGACGACGTGGGCCACACCCACGCGGGCCCGACGCGCACGCCCGCCGTCGCCATCGCGTGGATCGTGGTGATGAACCTCGTCTTCTCCTTCGACTCGATCCTGAGCGCCATCGCCCTGACGCGGGTGTTCTGGGTCATGGCCACGGCGATCCTCATCTCCGGCGTATTGATGATCGCGCTCGCCGACACCGTGTCCGAGTTCCTCCAGCGCAACCGCATGTACGAGGTGCTCGGGCTGTTCATCCTGCTGATCGTGGGGGTCATGCTCCTCAGCGAGGGCGGCCACCTCGCGCACCTGAAGTTCGCCGACCACCCCGTCGAGGCCATGAGCAAGACGACCTTCTACTTCTCGATCGCCGTCCTCGTGGCCGTCGACGTGGCCCAGAGCAAGTACCAGAAGAAGCTCGACGTGGAGCGCGCCCTCGACCACTGAGAATCCTATGGGGCGGAAGCCCCACGTCCTTCAGCTCCTGAGGAAGCTGTTCGTGGCAATGCCGCGACACCTCAGGAGGCCGCATGCGACGACACTCTCCCTCCATCCCCATGACGACGGCCGTGGTCGGGATCGACCTCGCGAAGCGGCGTTTCGTCGCGTGGTCCGGCGGATCGACATCGACCGCTCGAAGTTGCGAGCGCCTGATTCGGTGGCTGGTGGCGCAGGACGTGCGGCTCTTTGAGGTCCA
>CAZEKB010000219.1:0-5435 GCA_964512225.1 uncultured Rickettsiales bacterium
CCTAGTCGGCCCCGGGATCGAAGACGGGAACCTCTGCGAAGCGGGGGTGAACGAGCCGTTCCCCCCGGGTTCGAACGCTCAGCCTCCGGCGCGACGCTCGACCTGCTCCGAACCGGCGGGCTCCAGGTCGAGGTGCCGCTGGGTGGAGTCGGGGGTTCGGATGTCGGCGTCCCGCAGGGCGAGCTTCACGCGCATCGTCACGTCGGACGCGAACGCCTTCTCGAACCGCGCGTCGAGCACGTAGGCCTTCACGCGGATGATCGTCACGAACCGCTCGCCCAGGAACTCGTCGCTCACGAGCGTCACCAGGGGCTTGTCCAGATAGACGTACCGCGACGTGGCCGTGGCCTCGGCGATCAGCCTCCGCGCCCGGATGAAGTCCTCGCCCGCGGACACGTAGAAGGGGATGACCACCATGCAGTCCAGCTCGCCGGCGTTCGCCGAGGCCACCGAGTTGGACTGGAAGCGGCTGTTCGGGATGGTGACGAGGTTGTCGTCGAGCGTGACGAGTCGCACCGAGCGCAGGCCGATCTTGGTGACCTCGCCGTAGTACCCGTCGAACGAGATCCGGTCGCCGACCTGGAACGGCTGGTCGATCAGGAGCATGACGCCGGACATCAGCGACGCGGCGGTGTCCTTGAGGGCGAAGCCGAGGGCGAGCCCGAAGGTGCCCGAGATGGCGAGGACGGCCTCATTGCTGAGGTCGAGGATCGCCGTGGCCGCGCCCACGCCCACCACCACGTAGACCGCGAAGCGTACGAGGACGCTCACCTTCTTGAGCAGCAGGCGTCGGTCGCTGAACCGCTCGCCGATGTTGTCGAGCGTGCGGGTCAGCACCTCGGCGACGAGCAGGCCGAGCACCACGATCGCGACCGCGAGGGGCAGCGAGTCGAAGCGAATGAACTGGATGACGTCCTGCATCACTCGCTCCAATGCAGGAAGTGGCGTCGGCGGAGGGTGCGGGCGACACCCGGGACCCAGCCGGAGCTGATGTGGATGCCGTCGTTCTCGACGACCACGCCGAGGGCCGTGAGGTGCTGGAGGCTCGCGCGCACGAGACCCGCGGACATGTTGTTGACCCGACCGAGCTCGGCGGCCGTCAGCCGCTTGTGGATGCGGAGGGCCGCGAGGGTGAACAGGTCCGTCGTGTCGGCGTCGTCCACCTGGTTGACGCCCAGCGCGTCGCCGACGCGGACGGACAGGACCCGCCCGTCGGCGTCGGCCACGTGCAGACACCCGATGAACTGCCGGAGCGCGGCGGCGGGGTTCCCCTCGGAGGACTCGGCGAGGAGTCGATAGAAGGCGGTCTCGGCGCGCTCCACCTCGAGGGCCGGGTCACCCGCCAGCGGCGTCGGACGGGCGAGCCCCGCGAAGTCGAGCGACCACCCCGACGAGGCCACCCGCCTGCCGATCATTCGACGCAGCTGCGACTCGCCCATGGGCGGCATCTCGAGGACGGCGCGGAAGAGATCGAACTTCAGCAGCTCGCCCAGCCGCGAGAGGTACTGCCAGGAGGGCTTGTGGATCGAAACGAGCCAGAAGTGCCGCGACGACGTGCGACTCATGAGGTCGAGCAGCGCCCGCAGCGCCCGCAGGCCGTGGACCGCCCGCAGGAACGCCCACTGGGCCTCCTCGAGGATGATCACGGACTCCGGCAGCTCGCCGATGGCGGCGGAGAGCGAGTCCACGTCGCGGCAGCGCGGCAGGTCCAGGGCCTCGCCCAGGGCCTCGCACAGCGCGGACGTCTCCGTGTAGCGACGCCCCAGGCCGATCCGGCGGACCGTGTGTTCGCTCTCGAGGCGGGCCTGCACCCCGTCCAGCCACGTCCGCTCGCCGTCCCCGCGGCTGCCGATCACGGCGGCGATCCCCCGGGCGCGCTCGACGGACCACCCCGCCAGGGCCGCCTCGAGGGCCGCGTCCAGCTTGGGGCGCGCGACCCGGTGCGGCGGGGCGCACTCGACCTGCAGGAGCTCGTCGCGCAGGGCGTCGTCCACGGGCCCGAGGACCTCCTCGTCGGCGCCCCCCTCTCGGGTCATGCGGTACCGGGCGACGCGGTTGAGGGCGCGGCCGAGCAGCGAGCCCTCCGACGCGATGTTCTGGACGAGGTGGGACGCGGCCGACACCGTGAGGACGCCGGCCCCCACCAGCCCGCGCAGCCACCGCACGGCGAGTCCCCGCCCCGAGATCTCGGACACCAACGGCTTCATCAGGGCCGAGTCGGCCCCCGCGCGCCCCGCCAGGATCGTGCGCGACACGGGCTCGAAGCGGTGCAGCAATACCAACACGGCGACGCCGAGTCCGACGTCGAGCAGCAGCACCAGGACCTGCCGGAGGGCGTCGGTGCGCAGCAGCTCGACGGTCACGAAGTTCACGAAGCCGCGGGCGACCAACCAGAAGGCGACGGCCCGCGCGGCGGACATGGCGACGACGTGCGCGGCGGGGCCGAGCGAGGCGACGGCGGGCCGGATGGACGGCTGCTTGACCACCGCCAGGGAGAAGGTCCCCACGAGCACCCGGTAGGCCGAGAACTGGGCCCCCGTGAAGAGGATCAGCGCGACCTCCGGCAGCGACTCGCGCAGGCCCCGCGCGAGCAGCACGGCCGCCAGGAGGTCGATCGCGGCCCGGACCGTGGGGGTCGCCTCGCCGGCGATCGCCACGAGCGCACGGCGGTACAGCCGGGAGGTGCGCGACGCCATCCGCTCGAGCAGCGCGCGGGAGATGGACTCCGCGCGGCGCCTCAGGAACAGCCAGCCCGCGAGGGCGAGCACCACCCAGAACGTGCCCAGAACGAAGAGCCAGGCCCGGGTGACGAGCCCGCCGCCGGAGAAGTCCGTGGCCGCGTGCAGCCGACGTCGCGCGCTGTTCAGGACGTTCGGGACGACGAGGTCCAGCTCGAGCTGCAGGTCGCGCAGCAGGTACGCGCGGTCCTCCCGGAGCACGTTGCCGGGCACGTGCTCCCGCACCCGGGCCTGCAGGCGCTTGGCGGCCTCGAGCTGGGTGAGCGTGGCCTCGACGTAGTCCTGAGCGGCCGTCACCCGCGCGTCGAGCGCCACCCGCTCGGTCTCGCCGGCAGTGCGCGCGGCCACGATCGCCTCGTCCAGGGCGGCGCCGTCCTCCACGCTGAGCTTGGCGGCGAACGATGCGGCCGATTCGAGGACGTCCGAGGCGTCGGCGAGCTCGGAGAGCGACGCGGCGCGGTCGGTGCGGGTACCGACGAGGCGCCCCTCGGCCTCGACGCCCGCGGCCCGGAGCTGGGTGACGAAGCGGCGCAGCTCGCGGTGGACGGCGGTCGCCTGCTCGCGACGGTCGTCGTCGCCGAGGCGGGCGACGCGATCGACCCGCGCCCGCACGTCCTCGAGCTCCCCGTCGCGCTCCGCCCGCCGGCCCGCCGACTCCAGCTCGGCGGCCTCGGTGACCACCCAGGAGTCGCGCGCTCGCGACTGCAGCTCGGCGAGCCGCAGCTGGTGCTCGGCCTTCTGCCTCCCCACGGCGTCCTGCGCCGCCGACTTGGCCGCCGCCGCCTCCTTGAGGGCGCGCTCCTCGGCGTCGCGGGCCTTGCGCGCCTCCTCCCGGGCCGCGACGGACGCGACCTGCTGCTCTTCGGTCTCCAGGAGCAGCCCCTCGGTCGCCTCCACCCGCTTCGCCGCCCCCCCCCCCCCCCCCGACGGGGGGGGGGGCGGGGGCCCGCGCCCCCCCCGGCCCCCCCCGGGGCGGTCGCCTCCACGCGCTTCGCCGCCGCCCGCCGGCGCAGGAGCATCGCCTCGAACCGGGCGTTCTCGGCGGACCCCGGCGGGCCCTCGGGAGTCTCCGCCAGCAGCCCCCCGACGCGCTCGAGCTCGGCCTGCCGGTCCCGGAGCACGGCGGAGAGGCGAGCGACCTCCTGGGGCGTGATGGCCTCCTCGGGGGCGGAGTCGTCGTCGTCCCCGGGGCCCTCGACGCGGGCGCGGGCGGCGGCGACCTCCGCCTCGGCCGCGTCCAGCTCGGCTCGAGCGCGGACGAGGTCGACGTCGCGCAGCCACTCGGCGAGCCCCGCCTCGATGGCGGCGCGGTCGTCGGCCCCCGCGAGCAGAGCCCAGCGCAGGTCGCGGACGAGCCGGGTGTACTCCGCGCGGTCGGCCTCGGTGCGGCCGAGGCGGAGCTCCAGGGCGTCGCGGGCGTCGCCGGTCTCGGTGCGCAGGGCCGCGCGGGTCCGCCGGATGTCGTCGTCCAGGGGAGCGAGGGCGTCGGTCACGGCCTCCGCGCCGAGCTGGGGGTGTTCGCGGAGGATGGCGCGGTAGCTGATCAGCAGGCGACGCTCGAGGGCGTCGGCCTCCTCCTCGGCCTCGATCGCGGCCGTGAGCGCCTTGGTCACCTGCTTGGTCCGGGACTGAGATCCCAGATCCGGCAGCGGCGTGGTGCGCTCGACGGCCCGGGCGCCGGAGTCTTCTTCGAGCAACCGCAGGCGCCCCTCGATGGACCCCGCGGCGTCGAGGGGGACCCCCTCGAGCTGCGGGAAGGCGTCGTTCAGGGGGAGGTCGCCGGTGAAGAACCGGCGTGCGTCGTCGGTGCGCTGATCGGCCTTGGCGCGGCGGGCGGCGAGGTCGCCGAGGACTTCGCGACGGTAGTGGGTCCACGTCTCGGCGGGGCCCGCTTCGCTCGGCGCCGGAGCCGCGACCAGCACCGCCCCGACGACCACAGCGAGGAGGCCGGCACGGTGCAGGGCGCGTCGCATTCCGAATCAGCATACCGCCGGCGCGCCCTCTGCCGGCAGAATGGGGAAATGCGACGCATTCGACGCACTCTCCATCTCTGCTTCGCGGTCGCCCTGGCGGCCGGACTCATCCTGCTCGGGGCGCCCTCCGAGGCCGAGGCGCACCCCGACGAGATCACGGCCCCGTGGTTCCACGTGGGGGGCGGCGCGGGCTTCTACCAGGGGACGACACCCCGGCCGCACTTCGAGGGCGGGGCCGGGTTCCACACCTTCCTCTTCTACGCCTCGGGAGGCGTGCAGGTCGTGTGGAACAAGCCCGGCCCGTACGTGGCGCTGGGGGCCGCGATCCCCATCCCGATCGTCCGACCGCTGATCGGCGTGCGATTCGGGTGGGCCGATCTCGCCGATTCGCAGTTCACGGACTTCTCGCTGCACGTTCAGATCGGGGCGATCGTCCGCAAGCCGAAGTTCCCTCTCGCCTTCATGTTCACCGTCGACCCCGGCGGGTGGGGCCTCGTGAAGGCGGGCGGCTTCTCGGGGTCCAACCACTCGCTCCGGCTCACCGGCAACCTCGTGATCTATCCCCCGCTGCCTCCCGGAGCGCACTAGAGCAGGGTGCTGAAGAACGCTTCCCCTCGACCCTGGAGGGCTCGCCCCGCCGCGGCTCCGCTCGCTGCGCTCGCTCCCCGACGCGGCGCGTGACGACCCTCCAGGCGGGTCGGCTCCTTCGTCTGCGAACCCGGGG
>CAZEKB010000220.1:0-5389 GCA_964512225.1 uncultured Rickettsiales bacterium
AGTTCGCCCTGGTCCTGACGCTCGCCGAGCCGGATTCCGGGCAGGGCGGGGCGTTGGGGGGGGCCCCCCCGGGGGGGGGGGGCCCGCCCCCGCCCCCGCGGGGGGGGGGGGGCGGGGGGGGGGTGCGGGGAGGGGCGTCGCTGCCTAGGGGACGCCGCAGTCGAAGGAGGGGACGGTCTCGCACCAGTCGCCGCCGCAGGTCGCGGGGCCGTCGTCGAAGGCGAAGACGCCGTGCGCGCCGCAGGCGTTGCCGGCCGCGAGGTCGCCCGCGCCGACCCGGACCACGACGTCGCGCTCGGTGGGCACGGTCACGCAGTAGGAGCCGGCCTCGACCGTGGTCGAGAAGATGGGCGCGCTGGGGTAGCGGGCGTCGAACGCGTCGACCAGGAGGCCTTCGCCGACGAAGCCGGCGATGGTGACTTCACCCGACGCGCAGCCCACGCTGTCGTACTGGTGCAGGGTCACGCCGTTGGGGCAGGAGCCCTCGGCCTGGTCGGGACGCGGGCGGAAGATCATGGGCTCGAAGCCGACCGTCGAGTTGTCCTGCGTCGCGGCGTACAGGGTGCTGGGCTGCCACTTCGGCACGTCCATCTCGAAGTTGCCGTTCGCGTCGGTCCGGCCGTTGCCGCCGTGGGGGCTCAGGACGTCGATGTCGGCCACGCCGTTGCCGCTGCTGTCGAGCACGCGGCCGCTGACGCAGCTCATGGAGCCGAGCGAGGCGTCGCCGAAGCGAAGCACGCCGTTGGGGCCGGGGGCGGGCATCGGATCCGTGCGGTACAGGGCGGGCTGACCGGCGACCGTGTAGTCGACCTCGAAGAAGACGGGGCGACCGTTGGGGCCCGCGGGCTGCGGGACGACGGGCGGGATGTTGACGCTGAAGTTGCCGTTGCTGTCCGTGATCGTCTGCTGCATGTAGGTCAGGTCCTCGGACACGACGCGGACCTGCGCGCCGGGCTGCGGCTGGCCCATCTGGTCCGTGACCTGGCCCTGCGCCTGGGCGGTGACCTGGACGATGATCGGGTGGTCGGGGTTGCCCGTGACCATGCCCGTGGTGCTGCGCGCGGGGAGGCCCTGCGTGGGCTCGAACTCCCAGGCCTGGCCGCCGCCCTCGAGGGGGACGATCTGGCCGCCCTCGGGCTCCTCTTCCCAGGTGTTCTGCTGGCCGTTGTAGTTCCAGTAGGGGACCTGCGAGCCGTTGGGGAGGTTGCTGTTCTCGGGGAGCGCGACCTGCATCTGGAAGCCGGGGCCCGCCTGCAGCGGGGCGCCCTGCTCGTCCTGCATGGCGATCTGGAACATGCCGAGCGTGTACAGCAGGTGGCTGCTGCCGTCGGCCATCGTGCCCTGCCCGTCGCCGGGGGACGCGAGGAACTCACCACCCTCGTCGAGCGGCGTGGTGCGGTCCCAGACGGTCGCCTGGAGGCCGACGGTGCCGGTGTAGGGCGTGCCGTCGAGGTACTCGATCGTGTTCGCGGGGATGGTGAAGGAGTGCGTGCCGTCGATGGTGTCGGTCCAGCCCGCGTCCGAGGGGAACTCGGTGTCGACGTCGACCGGGGCGAGCGTGTGCGAGAAGAAGTTCAGGCCGCTGTCCGTCGCCGTGTAGGCGCCGTTGGTGGGGGCGTAGCCGTCCTTCTCGAACCGCATCACGACGGTCTCGCCGTCGCTGAGGTCGGGGAGCTCGAACGTGCCGGAGCCGGTGGACGTCGTGGTCCACTCGGTGTCGTCCTCGTCCTCGGTGACCACGGTGATGAGCACGTCGGAGAGGCCCATGCCGTTGGGCGCGCGGACGAAGCCGCGGAGGATCAGGTTGCCGTCGTCGTTGTTGTTGGTGTTGTCGTCGTTTCCGCCGTTGCCCCCGTTGAGGGTGGTCTCTTCGGCGGCGTCGAGCCCCGCGGTGATGGCGCATCCGCTCAGGGAGAGGGCGGCCGTCGCGAGGGCGGCGGTGGTGAGGCGAAGTCCGGTGGACGTCATGGGTTGGCTCCGAAACAGGTTGAAAAGGGAAGGACGGGTGAAGTTCGCGCCGACGGCACGCGGGATTCGCGACGAGGGAATCGACCGGTTGTGCGAGTTCGTCAGCATTGTGTGAACAGTCTTAACATCTCCTTGACAAGTCGTGCACATATTCTTGGGCATCTCGTGGACATCTCTCGGGTCGATGGGGTTACGCACAGCGAATAGAAGTTGTTGCAGAGGTCAAGAACTTGTCAACGAATTCACGAGCGCCCGCCCGAGGACGCGCTCGGCCGGCGCGTCGGGTCCCCCCCTCGGCGCGTGGGGTCCCCCGGCGATCCCCTAGGTAGGACCGCACGAGGCCGTCGCCTCGCGGAGGCCGCCATGACCCGCTCCACGCTGACCCCGCATCGCAAGCCCGCCCACGCCGCCGTCCCGGCGGAGCCCCACAGCTGCATGGGCCTGGGCATGCTCGTCCACCTCGGGCCCGCGATCGCCTTCGTGACGCTGCTCTCGGTGTTCGGGCGCAGCGTCGACAACGTCCTCTACTTCTTCTTCGTGCTCTCCCTCGGCAACCTCGCGATCGTGCTCTCGGCGGAGCGATTCGGGCCCTCGGTGCGCCTGGACGACCCGTCGGTGGACGACGCGACGACGGGGCTCGCGCTCGTCTTCCTCAAGGGCGTGGCCGCCGGGGGCGCCGTGGTCCTCGGGGGTCGGTTCCTGCTGGGGGTGGGCATCCCCGCGAGCGGGACGACGGGGTGGGGCACGATCGCGCTCGCGGTGCTCGCCACCGACGCCGTCTACTACTGCACGCACCGGTGGCTGAACCACAGCCGCGGCCGCCACCCCGTCCTCGGGTGGTTCCGCCGCAAGCACGCGCTGCACCACTCGGTGACCGAGCTCGACTTCCTCCGGGGCAACGTGAGCTCCTTCTTCGACACGGCGGTGACGGGGTTCCAGGTGCCGCTGGCGATCGTCGCGACGGTGCTGGGCCTGGACCTGCCCGCGACGCTGACCGCCTACGGCCTCGTCCTCATGCTCCAGGCGACGCACCACGTGAACCACACGTTCCACATCGGGCCGCTGCGGTACCTGTTCATGGACAACCACGCGCACAAGCTGCATCACTGTCCGGGCGGGTTTCAGGTCAACCACGGCGCGCTCTTCTCGCTGTGGGACCTGCTCGGCGGCACATACTTCGAGGACTGGAGCCTCTCGTCGAACCACATGCACCAGAACCGCGTCGGTCTGCCGGTGAAGCTGCGGCGGGCGGCCTGACCCGGGCGGAGGGCCGCGCCCGGCGACTGCAGGCGGCGCGAGCGGACTTCGATCTCGGCGACGAGCACTTCGCCGCGGGTCGCGTCGACGACGCCTTCGCCGCGTACACGCGCGCGCACGACCAAGTTCTCGACGTCCCCGGGCTTCACCGGCTCGCTCACCACAAGCTGCTGCCCGTGGATGTCGCGCTGGGCCGCGACGGCGACGCGCGGACCGACCGGATCCTGCTCGCGCTGGCTCCGTTCGGCGTCTTCCGAGCGATCGCCTGGGCGTTCCACCTCGGCGCCGCGCTCCGCCTCCGGCGGCTCTACGCCGAGGGCTGACGGAGCGGACTACTCGGCGTAGGCCCCCAGGTTGGGCGTCGCCGGATCGTGCGGGTTGCCGTCGAGATCGAGGCCGGGGTCGGCGACGGGGGTGCCGGCTCCCCGCGCGGCGGAGTCCGGGGCGAGGTGGAAGTCGTCGCCGTCGATGTCCACGAACAGACCGTCGAAGTCCGTCGTCTCGAGGTTGGTGCCCAGGGTCGCCTCGCCGTCGTTCCGCACGGTGATGCGGCGGGTGATGTTGTTGTCGATCGTGGCCCGGGTGTTCACGTACCGATAGTCGATCGAGCTGAAGAAGCCCGACGCGCTGCCCAGGGTGACGATCGTGTTGTGGTGTACCGCGGCCCCGCGCGCCTGCTGGAGCTCGACGCCCGTGTCGAAGTGGTCGATGCGGCCGACGATCAGGTTGTTGCGGATCACCCCGTCGTAGTGCCCCACGTAGCCGACGCCGGGGTAGGGGTCGTCGGCGTAGATGCGGTGGGGCGTGCCCTCGGCGCCGCCGTTCCCCCCGAGCCCGAACCCGACGCCGCGCGCGCAGTCGTAGATGCGGTTGCGCTCCACGACCGTGTCCCGGCTGCTCGTCCAGAAGTGCACCGCGTGCTCGGCCACGCTGCCGTTCGTGCAGTGGATCCCGCGGAACTCGTTGTCGTACACGGCCCAGCCGCGGGCCTGGTGAGCGTCGACGCCGCCGGTGTAGCAGCCCCCGGGATCGGGCTCGATCTCGGGGCGCCCCTCGGCCGTCATCTCGAACAGCGAGCAGCGGACCACCCCCTCGTCGCTGTAGAGCCGGGCGCCCTCGGGGCCCGCGGTGTTGATCTTCACGAACTGCTGGCGGTGGTCCCGGAGCACGACGTTGTGGATCAGCGTCCCGGTGATGTCGCCGTCGCCGCCGGGGCTCACCTTGATCCCGTGGTAGTAGGCGTTGACGACCGTCAGGTCCGCGACGGTCACGTCGTTCGCGCCCACGTTGACGGGCTCCCCGCTCTCGTAGCCGCCGTCGATCACGACGGCCGCGCGATCGCCCGACGCCCCCCGGAGCACGAGCCCGTCGGCGCGGATGTTCAGCTGGTTCGAGCCGAACGAGTAGGTGCCGTCGGCGAGCAGGATCGTCGTCCCGGGGGCCGCCTCGCGGACGAGCTGGGGCAGGTTCGCGGCGTCCCCCTCCGTCACGGTGACCGCGTCGGGCGGCGGCGCGGGCAGGGGAGCGCAGGGCTCCACGGGGCCCGCGTCGTCGTCGTCGGTCGCGTCGTCGTCGTCGGTCGCGTCGTCGTCGTCGGCTGCGTCGTCGTCGTCGGCTGCGTCGTCGTCGGTGACGACGTCCGTGGGGCAGGCGACGAGGAGGGCGAGCAGGACGGCGGCGAAGAGGCGCATGGCCTCAGTCTAGGGGCGCGCCGCGGCAGAGGCCCTCAGGGCGCGATGCTCGCGACCGCGCTGAGGGCCCACGCGGTCTCGGTGCCGTCCCAGCAACCCACGAACACGGAGTAGTCGCCCGTCTCCAGGGTCACGGTCGCGGTCTCCTGCGTGCTCATCGCCTCGGTGTAGACCTCGACGACCGCGGTCCCGTTGCTGTCCTGGATGACGAAGTCCATGTCCGCCGTGGGGTCCCAGTCGAGGGTGAAGTCGATGGGGAACGCGCCGAGGGCGATCGTGAAGCTGAACCAGTCGGCGTCGTTGTAGCCGGTGCCGTCGCCGCAGGTGTTGAAGCCCTGGACGCAGATGAGGGGCACCGCGATGTTGCCGAGGGCCTGGGCCGTGGCCGAGGTGTCGTTGGACTCGACCTCGACGAAGGTCTGCATGGGCGTGCCCGGGCACGGGAACAGGGGGTCTGTGGCGTCGTCGTCGTC
>CAZEKB010000221.1:0-5314 GCA_964512225.1 uncultured Rickettsiales bacterium
AGAGCGCCTACGATCCTGGCATGATCACCGACGCCATCACCGCTCCCTCGGCCGCGAGACAGTGCGGGGCTTGGTCTCGGTTAAGGAACGCTGGAGGCTCCGCCGTGTTCACGCTTCACACACTAGTCACCCTGGCGCCGCCCTGGCGGCCCGCGAAGCAGAGGGGGCGGGGGGGCGGGCGGCGGGCGCCGCCGAGGCGGAGCCGAAGAAGAAGAAGGTGCGGAAGGCGCCCGCCCCGGACGCGCCGGTCGTGGAGCAGGCCGAGGCCGAGGCCGACGAGGCCGAGGCCATGGACGCGGAGGACGAGGAGATCGGCGGCGACGAGGGCGGCGGCGTGTCGCTCCGCCTCGAGACGCAGGCCGAGCCGGACCCCCCCGCCCGACCTCGCGCGGCGAAGAAGGCGAAGGGGCGAGCGCGCGTCCGCCGGGGCCGCGGCCTGATCGCGTCGGTGGACGACGCCGGCCGGGACCCCGCGCCGCGGAGCGCCCCTCCCTCCGCCGACGACGAGCCCGTCCGCGGGATGTCGGGGGCCGAGGCGGCGTCCGCCGTTCAGGCCGACACCACCGACGCGCCCACCAACCCGCCGTCGCCGGACGACCTCCCGGCCGTGGACGAGCCCGCCGAGAAGGCCGCGCCCGCTCCGAAGAAGGCCAAGCCCAAGGCGAAGCCCAAGCCGAAGCCCAAGTCCAAGCCCAAGCGCGCGGCGAAGGTCGTGGAAGACGACGACCGCCAGGACGACTGGGGCGACGACTGGGAGGACGAGGAGTCCGAAGAGGAGCGCGTGGAGCGGGAGGAGGCCGAGCGCCTCGCCCGCGAAGAGAAGGAGCGCCAGGAGGCCGAAGAGGCCGACCGGAAGCGTCGAGCCGACGAACGGGCCCGCGAGGAGGCGGAGAAGGCCGCCGAAGTCTGGGACGACGACTGGGACCCGTGGGACGACGAGGACGAAGACGCCCCCGCCCCGTCCGACGACGAGGACGAGCCCGCGGCGAAGCCCAGGGAGAAGCCCAAGGAGAAGCCCAAGCCGAAGCCGCCGCCCAAGGCGTCCAAGGACTCGGACGAAGACGACTGGGATCCCGACTGGGATTGGGACTTCGACGAGGACGAGGACGACGAGCCCGCGCCCAAGGCGCCCTCGAAGAGGCCCGCGCCCAGGGCGGCTGCGAAGAGGTCCGCGCCCAAGGCGGCCCCTCGCTCCGGTCCGGCGAAGGGCGCGGAGTCACGCATTCGCCGCCGCAAGGCGCCGCCGCCGATGCCCAAGGACGACGACGACGATGAGGTCTGGATCCTTGAGGACGACTGACCAGTCGAGCAGGATCGTCACTCGCGCCGGACTCACGTCCGGGGCGGGACGGTGAGTTCATGAGCGACGGCCCCTACGCCGAAGAGCCGACGCTCCGCCTCGGGCGGATCGGACGCTATCGACTGCTCAAGCCCCTGGGCGAGGGCGCGATGGCGCGCGTCTACCTGGCCGAGCTCGACGCCCTCGGCGGATTCCGGCGCAAGGTCGCGCTCAAGGTCGTGCGCCCCGACTACGCCCGGGACGAGAAGTTCGTGAAGCTGCTGGCCCGCGAGGCGATGATCGGCTCACGGCTCCAGCACCCGAACATCGTCCAGACCCTCGAGTTCAACGAGGACGCCGGCCGCCACTTCCTGGCGCTGCAGTTCGTCGAAGGCGAGACCCTCGCGGACCTCCTGTCGAAGACCGCGGACGAAGGGGGCGCGGGGCTCCCGCAGGTCCTCGCCGTCGAGTCGATGATCCAGGTGCTCAAGGGCCTCGCCTACGCCCACAAGCTGACCGACCAGGACGGCACGCCGTTCGGGATCATCCACCGCGACCTGAAGCCCGGGAACATCATGTTGTCCCGGCACGGCCAGGTGAAGGTGATGGACTTCGGCATCGCCAAGGCGAAGGTGGCGGCGGCGAGCATCACGACCGTCGGTCAGGTCCGCGGCACGCCGATCTACATGGCGCCCGAGCAGGTCACCGGCAAGGACCTCGACGGCCGAACCGACCAGTTCGCGGCCGCCACGGTGTTGTACGAGCTCCTCACCGGCAACCAGGTCTTCGTGGCCGCGAACCTCGTGATGATCATGCAGCGGGTCGCCCGCGCCGACGTGGGCGACGCCCTGGAGGTCGCCGAAGCGCTCGTGCCCGGGCTCGGGAAGATCCTGGGGCGGATGTGGAAGAAGCTCCCCGAGGATCGCTACCCCGACTGCGACCAGGCCGCGACCGATCTCGAGAAGCTCCTGCTCAGCGGGGCGACGTCGACCCGGATGGAGGCCGTGGCCCCGGACGCGCCCCCCAAGCGCAGACCCCGGAAGAAGGCGAAGGGCGGCAAGAAGAAGGCGAAGGAAGGCGGCGTGCTCAACTTCATGAGCGGGCTGCTCGGACGCAAGCCGCCGCCCCCCCCGCCCAAGAAGCGCAGGAAGCGCAGGAAGAAGCGACCGGGCGAGGCCACCCCCCAGGAGTCGGTGTCGGCCCCCATCCCCGCGCCCGCTCCCGAGCGCCCTCCCGACCCGGTCGCTGCGGAGCCCACCCCGCCGGCACCGCCCGACGCGGACGCGAGCGCGGAGATGATCTTCGAGGACAGCACGTTCAGCGGCAGCTCGTCGATGAAGATGACCCCCGCCTCCGGACTGCTCGACGCGGGGCCGACGGAGGCCCAGCGGGAGCAGGACGCGGTGCCGACGAGCCCGTCCATCGCCTCGATCGACGCCGTCGCCTCCTCGGATTCCCTGGGGTCCGTCGAGGCGGTGCTGGCGTCGACCGACCTGCCCAGCGCGCCGTCCCTCGCCGCGCTCGTGGTCGAGGAAGACGCCGCCGCACCCCTGGGGACCGACACCGGCTCGGAGCTGCCGACCACCGCCGATCTCGCGCCGCGGGAGGAGCTGTCCGATGTCTCGGGCACGGCGGCGACGGCGGCCGACGACGAGACCGAGCCCCCTTCGGCCGCGTCGAAGGCGGCGAAGAAGAGCCTGTTCGACCCCCCGACATCCGAGCACTTCGCCCTCAGCGACGAAGCGATCAGGAAGCGCCTCTCCGAGGAGACTCGCCCCGCCCCGCCCGAGACCGTCGACTCGGCGACCGAACCGGCCCCCCCGGAGCGCGAGGACACCGCCGTCACCTGGAGCTCGCGACCTCCGGGGCTTCGGGACTCGTCGGACAAGGACGAGTCCGCCGACGGCGACTCCACGGACGGCGAGACGGCGCCGATGGACGACTTCTTCTTCGGAGACTTCGAGGAGTAGGGGTCAGTAGCCGTTCATGTTCAGGCGCGCGTCCGACGCCATCTGGCCGTCGCCGCAGTACCCGTTCGCCTGAGCCTGGTTCTCGGTCGGGCTCTGGAAGTCGCCGATCACCTTCACGCTCCGCCCCGGATCCTCCGACTCGAGGATCGTGTAGCGGAAGAGGCGGCCATCGTCCGAGATCACGCCCCAGCCTCGGTCGCCGCGGGCGTTGGTGATCCGGAGGTTGCGACCCTCGAGGGTCCAGGTCTCGCTCGGCCAGTTGTTCCAGATCCCGGAGCAGTAGTCCCACACCACCGCGGCGGTGGGGCTGTGGGGGCCGGTGCGATCGATCAGGGACGGGGTCGCGTCCTGGCGGCACGCGTACCAGGTGAACTGGACGAAGAGCCCCTCTTCGGTCCCGAGGTTCGGGTCGTCGTCCTTGCCGAGGCCGGTCAGGCAGCTGTTCGAGCCGTCCACGCGCCCGGCATCGGCGAGGAAGTTCCCGGCCACGTTGATGATCGTGGAGGGGGCACCCGGGGGCGTGAAGCTCCCGTTCACGTCGAACGACGCGGTGTTCCGGAGACTCCCGAACCAGTCCCAGGCTTCGCCGTCGTCGGTCCGGAGCTCGGCGAGGAGCTGGGTCTCCGTGACGGACACGTCCATGTCCCCGTGGATCGCGGCGAACTGCCCCGAGAGCTCGTTCTTCGTGATCACCAGCGTGAAGTCGTAGCTCGCGAGGAGGACGGGGTCGCCCTCCCACTCGAAGTCGTCGTCGTCCACGGCGTCGTCGTCGTCCACGACGCCGGAGTCGTCGTCGTCCTCCTCGGGAGTCTCCTCCTCCTCGAGCCCGCGCCGACGGTCGTCGCACGCCCACAGCCCCCCGAGCATGCACAGAACGGCGAGAACAGAACCAAGCGATCGATGAACCGGACCCATGCCGACCTCCCGGCCGCCCCCTCCCGAGGCAGCCCGCGTCAGCATGGCATCACCCCCGCTTCATCCCAAGGGCATCGCGCTCCTTCTCGAGCCGACCTTCGCGCTTCTTCTTGTCCCGCACGAGCTGCTGCTTCCAGCCCGCGACCCTCGCCTTGGCGCCCCACTCCTCGGCCGTGTCCTTGTCCCCCTTGAAGACGTAGCACTGCGACAGCGTCGAGTAGGCGGTCACGTCGTCGGGGGCGAGCTCGGTCACCTTCGTGGCGGCCTCGATGGCCTTGTCGAGCAGCTCGGGGTCGGTCTCGCGGGCCTCGAAGCAGGCGCGCGCGATCCCGTGGTACGCGTCGACGTAGTCCGGGGCGGCGGCGACCGTCTTCTCGAACCACTCCACGGCCCCGTGCCAGTCCTCGTCGGCGAACCGATCGAGGCCCTCCATGTACAGGTCGTCCGGGTCAGGCATGCGATCCCATGCTATCACTATCGATTCTGGACTGATTGAGTCCAGAATCGAGCCCGGAGCCAGCCCGAATGGAACTGCGCGAACAGATCATCGAGAAGCTGAAGACCTGCTACGACCCCGAGATCCCGGTCAACATCTACGATCTGGGCCTGATCTACGAGGTCGAGGTCGACGGGGATCGGGCCGACATCATGATGACCTTCACATCGGAGTCGTGCCCGTCCGCCCGGGAGATCCCGGTGGACATGCGCCGCAAGGTGGTCACGCTCGACGACATCGCCACCGTCGACATAGACATCGTGTTCGATCCCCCCTGGCATCCCCGGATGATCTCCGAGGAGGCCAAGAAGGAGCTCGGGATCGACGACGACGCCCTCGACGACTGAGCCGCCGAGGGCGTCGCGGGGTCAGTCGACCTTGAAGGAGTACTTTCCTCCGCCCTGCGACATCAGCTCCCCGTTGACGCTGAGGTCGGGGTCGCCGTCGATGCGGTAGGTCTCCCCCACGTTGAGGGTCGGGCTCGTGCTGCTCTCGACGATGAGCTTGCCTTGGCCGTCGTCTTCGGCGGTCGCGCCGGTGATCACCGGGTTCCCGCTCAGCTCGCGTACGCTTACGTTGTCGTAGGTGGCCATCCTCATTGGGTCTGGTTCCGACATTGATCACCGCGGCGGCGTGATCGAAGACGGCGGCGTC
>CAZEKB010000222.1:0-4899 GCA_964512225.1 uncultured Rickettsiales bacterium
TGGATCACAGACGCGATCCCGAGTCGATCCCTCTCACCTGATCAGGTCTCTAGAAGCCGACCTCGCCTTCGAGGAGTCGGATGGGCTTGCCGCCGACCTCGATCGTGTCGCCGAGCTCGATCACCATCTGCGCGTCGGACACCTTCACGCCGTTGATCTTGATGGTGGTCCAGCTGCTCTTGCGGTGAAGGACGACCTGGAGGTCCTTGCGCTCGAGCCGCGCGACCTCGCTCATCCAGAACCACCACCCGCCGATCTTCAGGTCGACCTTGCTGCCGTAGCCGATGGTCCGCCGCTCCTCTTCGAAGGGCACGGCCTCTCCGCCGTCGAACTGCAGCCGCGGCGTGGCCTTGCGCTTCGCCTGCTCCCGGAGCCGGGCCATGGCCTCGGGGGGGATCGCCGCCGTCGCGTTTGCGCCGCCCCGCTTGAGCGCCGCCATGTAGGCCTCGAGGGGGCTGAGCTTCTTCTCCTCCTCGCGGCTCTTGCCCACGAGCCCGACCCCGGGCGGGGGGATCTGGTCGTCCACGGGGACGAACCCGTCCGCGTGGTAGTGGAGGATGAAGTCCGCGATCTCGACCCGGTCCCCGTCGACCAGGCGATGCCGCTGGACGCGCTGGCCCGCGACGAACGTGCCGTTCTTGGTGCCCTGGTCCTCGACGATGTACCCCGCCGGGGTGAGGTAGAGGCGCGCGTGTTTGCGTGAAATCAGCGGGTGCTTCAGCTGGATGGAGACGTCGTCGCCGCGGCCGATGTAGAGCTCTCCGGCTCCCAGCTCGACCGTCTTCTTGACGACTCCGTTGCTGATGACGGACAGCTTGGCCAACGTCCGGCGTCCTCCCTCGTGGGGCCGCGAGGCGCGGTCCACAGCGCGGAGATCGTAGCAAACCCGCGCAGTTCCGGCTCCCATCAGCACTCTCTATGGCAAGCATCGAAAACATTCGTTGGACCAATGATCGTGGGCCCGACCACTCTATCCCCGCAGTCGGGCGGTTGCTCTACACTCCCGCCCCCGTCCTTACCCGACCGGAGACATGCCGTGGATTCCCTGTCCCTCGCCCAGGCCCTCTACCCCACGCTCGGCGCCAAGCTCGATGCCGCCCGCGCCACGCTCGGCCGCTCCCTCACCCTCGCCGAGAAGACCCTGATCTCGCACCTCGACGACCCGAACGACGTCGGCTGGGAGCGGGGCAAGGACTTCCTGCTCCTGCGGCCCGACCGGATCGCCATGCAGGACGCGACGGCGCAGATGGCGCTGCTGCAGTTCATGATGGCGGGCATCGACCGCGCGGCCGTCCCCACGACGGTGCACTGCGATCACCTGATCCAGGCGCGTCGCGGGGCCGAGAAGGACATGCTCGTCGCCCTGGATACGAACCAGGAGGTCTACGAGTTCCTCGAGTCGGTGTCGCGCAAGTACGGCGTCGGCTTCTGGAAGCCCGGCTCCGGGATCATCCACCAGGTCGTGCTCGAGAACTACGCGTTCCCCGGCGGGATGATGATCGGGACGGACTCGCACACCGTGAACGCGGGCGGCCTGGGCATGGTCGCCGTCGGCGTGGGCGGCGCGGATGCCGTGGACGTGATGGTCGGCATGCCCTGGGAGGTGCTGGCGCCCAAGCTGATCGGGGTGAAGCTCACCGGCTCGCTCAACGGGTGGACGAGCGCGAAGGACGTCATCCTCAAGGTCCTGGACATCCTCACCGTCAAGGGCGGCACCAACGCGATCGTCGAGTACTTCGGCCCGGGCGCTCGGTCGCTGTCCTGCACCGGCAAGGGCACCATCGCCAACATGGGCGCGGAGCACGGGGCGACGACGTCCACGTTCCCCTTCGACGACCAGATGGCCGCCTACCTCCGGTCCACGGGGCGGGGGGCGGCCGCGGACCTCGCCGAGCAGTACGCGGAGCACCTGCGCGCGGACGACGACGTGGAGGCGAACCCCGAGGGGTACTTCGATCGCGTCATCGAGATCGACCTCGACACGCTCGAGCCGCACCTGGTGGGTCCCCACACCCCCGACCGGGCGTGGCCGATCTCGACGATGCGGGAGGCGGCCCCGGCCAACGGGTTCCCGGTGGCGGTGACCAACGCCCTCATCGGCTCCTGCACGAACTCGTCCTACGAGGACATCGGGCGCGCCGCCCACATCGCTCGCCAGGCGGCGGCCGCGGGTCTCCGGGCGAAGATCCCCTTCTGGGTCTCGCCGGGCTCGGACACGGTGCAGGCCACGATCGACCGCGACGGGTTCCTGGGCGACTTGGAGGCGATCGGCGCGGTGGTGCTGGCGAACGCCTGCGGCCCCTGCATCGGCCAGTGGAAGCGGGAGGATGGCAAGATGGACGCGCCGAACTCGATCGTCACGTCCTTCAACCGCAACTTCCGCAAGCGCGCCGACGGCTCGCCGGCGACCCTGGCGTTCATCGGAGGGCCGGAGCTCGTGACCGCGATCGCTCTGTCCGGGCGGCTCGACTTCGACCCCACGCGGGACACGATCGACGGCGTCGGCCTCGCGGCCCCGGAGGCTCGGGCGCTCCCCGAGGCGGACTTCAAGCTCGACCTCGACGGGTACCAGGCGCCCGCCGCCGACGGCACGAACCTGACGGTGCAGATCTCGCCCACGTCCAAGCGCATCGCCGCCCTCACGCCGTTCGACGCGTGGCACGGCGAGGACTACGAGGACCTGTTCGTCCTGCTCAAGGCCGAGGGCAAGTGCACGACGGACCACATCTCCCAGGCGGGCCCGTGGCTCCGCTTCCGGGGGCACCTCGACAACATCTCGGACAACATGTTCCTGGGCGCCCTCAACGCGTTCTCCGGCGACAACGGCACGGGCAAGGACCAGCTCGACGGCGAGACGAAGTCGTTCCCGCAGGTCGCGCGCAGCTACAAGGCGGCGGGTCGGGGCTGGGTGGTCTTCGGGGACGAGAACTACGGCGAGGGCAGCTCCCGCGAGCACGCGGCGATGGAGCCCCGGCACCTCGGGTGCCGCATGGTGTGCGTGAAGTCGTTCGCCCGCATCCACGAGACGAACCTCAAGAAGCAGGGCGTGGTGCCGCTCACCTTCGTCGACCCGGCGGACTACGACAAGGTGCGCGAGAACGACCGCGTGGCCGTGCGCGGGCTCACGACGCTGGCGCCCGGCAGCACGGTCACCATCGAGCTCACGCACGACGACGGCACCGTCGAGTCGTTCGCCACGAAGCACTCGCTCAACGCGGATCAGATCGACTGGTTCGAGGCGGGCTCGGCGCTGAACCACATCCGCATGGGCCTCGCTTAGCCGGCGACCTACTGGTCCAGGCCGAGGAGCCGGCGGATCGTCCCCGCTCCCACCGCCTCGGCGACGTCCGGCTCGAGCTGCTCGAAGAGCTCGCGGTGGTAGGGGATCACGTCCCCCAGCTGCTCGTGGCGGGTACCCGGCCCGATGTCCGTCCCGAACACGACGCGATCGGGGAAGCGCTCGAGCAGGTCGCGCCAGTCGTCCTTGAGCGCGCCGTCGCCGTCGTCCATGCGCTGCACCTCCTGCGTCCGGCCGGTCGATGTCCACCGGGGGTAGTAGGGGTTCCGGCAGGCGACGTCGACGTGGAGGTTGGCGTGGGCCTCGAGCAGGGGCGCCACGTCGTCGGGCTCGGCGTCGCCCGCGTGGGCCCATACGAAGTCGGTCCCCGGGCTGCCGTCGAGGGCGCGTTGCAGCGAGCCCATGCGGCCGGTCTCGAAGTCGAAGTGGATGCTCACCGGCGCGGCGTGGGCGGCGGCCTCGGCGTAGATCCGCATGAGGAAGGGATGATCGGCGGGCAGGTCCACGGCTTCGTCGTCCCCGGCGGCGAAGTGGCGGACGGACAGCTCGCCGACGCCCCGCGCCCCGTCCTCGAGGGCGTCGACCACGGCGTCGACGGTCTCGTCGGTCAGCTCGGTCGCGCCGCCGCCGGGGATGTAGGTGTACCCGAACGCGTAGCCCGGGAAGTCGTCGTGCAGTCGCTCGAACGGCGTGAATCCCAGGACGGCGAGCCCCACGACGCCGAGCTCCCGGTACTCGTCCACGAGGGCGGGGACGTCGGCGCCGGGCACGAAGTGCAGGTGGGCGTCGAACATCTCGAGGGGGTCGTCGGTGGTGTCGTCGTCGTCGAGGGGGGCGTAGCCCGGCGCGGTGCAGCCGAGGCCGGCGGTGAGGAGGACGGCGGGCAGGCAGCGGAGTCGTCTCATACCCGATGGACACGCCGGCTCGCGCGAGTGGGAAAGGCCGCTCAGCGCAGGGCGGCGGCGACGGCCTCGGCCTTCTTGCGGCCCACCCCCGGCACGGCCGCGATGGCCTCGACATCGGCCTGCTTGAGTCGCTTGAGGCTGCCGAACGTGCGGAGCAGGCGCCTGCGCAGGGTGGGGCCGATCCCGTGGACGGCGTCCAGGCCGGACTTGAGGGTGCGCTTCTTGCGCTGCTTGCGGTGGTGGGACACGCCGAAGCGGTGCGCTTCGTCGCGCGCGGCCTGCAGGAGGTGGAGCGCGGGGTCGTGGGACTTGAGGGCGACGGGGTTGGCGCGGCCGGGCTCGTAGACCTTGTCGGTCGGCTCGCCCTCTCGCGGCTTGGCGATGCTCACGACGCGCAGCTTCGGGCGGTCGTCTCTGCGCTCTCGGCCCGCGCGTCGGGCGAAGTCCATGAGCTGGGCCCCCTCGGCGGTGACCACGTCGATGCCGAGGTCTTCGCAGGCCGCCACGACCATGGCGAGCTGCCCCTTGCCGCCGTCGATGACGACGAGATCGGGCCACTCCCAGCCGTCGTCGCCGCTCATGCCGCGCTTGAAGCGCCGACCCAGGACCTCCCGCATGGTCGCGTAGTGGGGGGCGGGGCCCCCCCGGGTTGTGTTTGATGTGAGCTATCCCCCCGGGGGGGGGGTTGGGGCGGGG
>CAZEKB010000223.1:0-4665 GCA_964512225.1 uncultured Rickettsiales bacterium
CTAGTCGAAGTAGAAGTCGCCGGTTTGTAGTAGAGACGGCGGCGGGCCGTCGAGGTCCATCTCGGTGACGAGCGTGTCCTGGCGGGGGGTCCAGCCGAAGCGCTGGTAGATGCCCTGCAGGCCCTCGTAGGACACGGTGACGCAGTGGGCGCAGCCCTCGCGGTGGGCGGCGTCCATGCCCGCGACGACGAGGGCGGCCGCGCAGCCCCGGCCGCGGTGGCCGGGGTGGACGTAGAGGTCGCCGAGGATCGCGTAGGGCCGCATCTGCATCGTCGAGAAGCTGAACGTCACCGAGATGACGCCCACGACGCGTTGCTGTTCGAGCGCCATCAGGAACCGCACGCGGTCCTGCCGGATCGTGTTCTCGAAGCGATCGAGGGCTGCCTTGTCGGGGACGCCGAGGTCGTTCTCGAGGAAGACCTGCGTCAGCAGGGCGAGGAAACCGTCGTTGGTGATGGAGGTCGCGCGGCAGATTTGGAACACACGCGAAGTCTAGACGACTACTCCGGGTCGCAGGGTCCGTCGCACGTGTTCTCGATGCGCGCGCCGTCGTTGAAGAAGAGGCTCACCTGCTCCTTCGTGGCGGTGAGGTAGCGCTGATCGTTGTGGACGTTGTTGTCCTCGGGCGGCACGAGGTTGCCCGGCGGGTTCGGCTCCACGCCGAAGTCGAAGTAGACCATCGCGCTGCCCTCGGGCGCGTCGCTGGTCGGCACGCCCCACGGCGCGACGGGCGAGGGGGTCAGGAGCTCGAAGCCCGCGGTGCGCGCGGCCATGTCCGACGCTCGGTTGGGGACCTGCGAGTCGTGCCGGGCGATCTGGTACAGGACGGTCTTCTCGGGCGTGTTCGGGAGCAGATCGCCGGCGTAGTGGGCCAGGAACGCGTCCGGCGACGCGAGATCCCAGTGGCTGTTCATGACGCCGAGCAGCAGCTCGCGCTCGAGGCGGCTTCGGTACCAGGCCCGCAGGATCGCCTCGTACGTCGTCCAGTTGGACGAGCGGGGGATCATCACCGAGTAGTTCATCCCCCCGACCATCAGCGCGCCGCGGCGCACGTCGTGCCCGACGGCGACGGTCGTGGCGCCCATGATCGAACCCTGGGAGATGCCGATGAAGTAGGGCTCTCCGTCGCGGATGACCGAGTGGCCGTCGGGGTGCTGCAGCTCGGTGATGTCTTCGCGGCACGCCCCCGTGAGCGCCCGGGTGAGCACGAGGTGGTTGATGACGCCCTGCATCAGGCGCTCGCCGACGCGCGCGAAGGTGCTGACGTCCTGGAGCGCGAAGCCGACCGTCACGAAGTCGTCCTCGCTCATCCCGTCCCAGTCGACCGCGGCGGCCACCATGTGGTGCTCGTTGGTCATCTCCGCGACGAAGCGGCTGTTGATCTCGTGGCGGCTCCCCATGAGGCCGTGCCCGTAGCCGAAGAAGCGCGCGGGCTCGGCGCCGGCCTCCATCACCGACTCGGGGACCACGAGGATGTAGGGCACCTCGTCCATCCGTTGGAACTCGGGCAGCCCGTCCGCGTCTCGCACCACGCGGGTGGGGGCGGCGTTCCGGTCGGTGTACAGGGGGATCTCGAGCATGCCCTCGATCCGCAGGGCGATGCCGGAGCGGGGGGCGTCCTCGGGGTCGCCCGCGCGGTTGATCTCCTCCACGGTGCAGCTCCCGCCGCCGACGGGGATTCGCGTCATCGCGTCGTCCCGCATGTGGAGCAGGTCGCGACGGATCATCGAGTCCGACACCGTCGTGAACTTCCAGGCCTGGACGAGGCCGGCGCGGTCCACGCCCGCCGCCGTGAACGCCTCGAACATGGCCTCGTAGGCATCCCGCCGCGCCTCGACCTCGGGGCTCGTCGTGACGATGCCGTCGCGCAGCACGGTGAAGCCGGGCGACGGCGACGCGGTGGTGCCGTCCTCGCGCACCACGTCGCGGAAGGCGACGCCGTACTCGGTGGCGCCGCGCAGCCGCTGCGCGGGCTGGATGTACACCATGACGTTCGGGTTGAGGTCACCGTCCGCGACGCTCTCGTCCCAGCGCAGGTCGATCTCCACGGAGTGGGCCACGCGGGCCCCGGTGCCCAGGTCGAGCAGGACCGTGGGGCTGTCCGCCTCGAGGGAGCGGGCGAAGTCGTCGTCCGCGGCGAACCCGGTGAGGTCGATGGCGCCCCCGAAGGTCGTCATGATCGGGGAGCTGCCGCTGAACCCGTCGAACCGGTGGTACTCGGTCACGTCGAAGGGCTCGAACGTGTCGTTGAGGGGCATCGAGGCGGTGTCGTAGGCGATGCGGACCCCGGTCTCGGTGTCGGCGGGCTCCAGCCAGTGGTCCGACGGCCAGGGCAGGACGCAGTGGCGCTCCTCGAGCCACTCGCAGTAGGGGTCCACCGTGAGCTCGATGGGGTCGACTTCTTCGTCGCAGCCCGGCACGAAGAGGGCGGCGACGAGCAGGAGGGGAGCGGCGCGCATCGTCATGGGGCGGAGGTCTACCATGCGGCGGTGGCTCGACCGACCCTCGCGATCATCGCCGCCGTCGCCGTCCTCGGCCTGCTCGTGGGGTGCGACGGTCCGGCCGACCCGCCCCCGCCCGGGGCCCCCGTGGTCACGGCGGTCCGAGGGGGCGGCCCCGACGACGCGTCCCTGGATCTGACCGTCGTCGTCGCCGCGCAGGGGGGACCCCTGGAGGCCGAGGGGGTGCTCCTCGTGGGGTTCCCCCACTGGTACTACGGCATGCGCGGCAGCACGGGGCAGGCGGATGTCTCGGCGCGGGCCGGGGGCGTCGCTCTCCCCGCGCGGCGGCGCCCCGCCGAGTACGGGCGCTGGTACGCCGAGGCGCGCCTCGACCGCGCCGTCCCGGCGGGCACCGAGATCGAGGTCCGGGTGACGCGCGCCCCGCCCCCGGGGGTCCCCGGAGAGCTGTACCCGCTGGTCCTCTTCGACGCGCAGGGGGGGGACGACCCCGTCGCGCTCGAGGGGGTCCCCGGGGTGATGATCACGCCCGCCGAGCGACCCGCGTCGCGCGCCAAGAGGACGGTGCACCGCACGGCGTCGGGGCGGACGGTGATCTTCGCCGACCTGCACGGGCACAGCGGCCTGTCGGACGGTCGCGGCTCCCCGGCGGGCTACTTCGCGTTCGCGCGCCGTCGCGGGCGGGTCCGGGTGGCGGCGCTCTCGGACCACGACTGGCAGCTCACCCCCCGGGAGTTCGAGCAGCTGGTGAAGGCCGCGGACGAGGCGAACGTGCCGGGGGAGTTCGTGGCGTTGCCCGCGCTCGAGATCAACGTGCACGGGCACGAAGTCGCGTGGTTCTTCGACTCGGGGGCGCTGCGCAGCCTGTCGCACCTGGGGGCCGGCGGGGGCGTGGGGACGATCTGGCAGGAGACCGACTTCGGGGGCACGCCGGCGAGGTTCTCGCCTCGCCCTCGGGAGCTCATCCTGCGCCTGCGCACGTCGACGCTGACGGCCTCGCACACCACGCTGGCGCGCGGCATGGGCACGGCGGCGCCGCGTCGGGGCAAGCTGCCGGGGGAGCGGTGCGTCGAGATCTACAGCGCCCACGGCTCGAGCGAGTGCGCGGACTGCGCCCGGGCCGTGAGCTCGGAGGGGACAGACGAGGACGGGCCCGTCTCCGACGTGCGCTCGCACCTGATCCGCGACCCGACGCTGTGTCTGCTGGCAGCGGGCGACAGTCACGACGGGCGCCCCGGGGATACGCGGTGGGGGCCGTACCCGGGCGGCCTCACGGGGATGGAGGTCGACGAGATCACCCGAATGGGGGTGCTGGAGGCGATGCGCGCCGGGCGCACCTGGGCCACGACGGGGGGGCGACCGATCCTGGAGCTCGGAGAGGACGGGCGACGCCTCCGCATCAGCAGCGACGCCGCGGTCGCCGAGGTGGTGCTCGTGGCGGCCCGCACGGGATCGGAGCGCACGCTCGCCCCCGGCCGCCGTCGCGCGGAGTGGATCGACGTGCCGCGCGTGCCCGGCGGGTCGTACGTGCGCGTGCGCTTCGAGGACGGCTCCCTCGCGTGGATCAACCCCCGGCGCCCCGAGCCTCGATGACGCACTACGCCCTGCTCGGGGTGGACGCGGACGCGGACGAGGCGACGCTCAAGGCGGCCTATCGGGCCGCGGCCCGGCGGGCGCATCCCGACGTCGGGGGGGACTCCGCCGAGGCCGCGGCGCTCACCGAGGCCTATCGGGTGCTGTCGGATCCGGTCACGCGGGCGGCCTACGACCACCGCCTCCGAGCCGACGAGCGCGCCGTCGCCGCGGCCCGCCCGCGTCGTCTGTTCGCGAGGCTGCGACCCCGTTCCTGGGCGGCGCTGTGCTACCTCGCTCCGGTCCCGGGGTTCCCGCTGGCGTTCTTCGTGGGGGGACCCGGGCTGTGGGTCCTGCGCTTCCACGCCGCCCAGGCCGTGCTCTCGGCGGCGATCGCCCTGGCCGTGATCGCGGCCTGCGCACCCGCCGGTCTGGCGCCCGTCGCGGCCCTCGGGGGAGCGGCGACGCACGTGCTGCAAGCCGGGCTCGCCGCCCGCGGCGGGGAGCCGGTTCGCCTGCCGATGGTGGGCCGAGTCGCCGCGAAGTGGGCCGATCGGGGCGGTCGGCGCTGAGCCGCGCGCGGGGCACGCAGGTTCGAGAACGGATTCTCGCCCGGGGCGCCTGGGCCGGGCCG
>CAZEKB010000224.1:0-4575 GCA_964512225.1 uncultured Rickettsiales bacterium
ACTAATTCATCATCTACATAGAATTTAACATTTTCAATCCCCATGTTGTCTATGGCAAAACCAGAGATTAAAACAGTATCACCAACTGTTTGACTTGAAATTGGTGTAAGTATTGCCACCACTGGTGGTGTTGTATCATCTCCTGGCCGGTTTTTTTTTTTTTTGGGGGGGGGGGGGGCCGGGCGCCGGGGGGGGGGGGCGGCTCGGACACGTGCTTCACGAGGAGCCGGATCTGGTCCTCGGTGACGGGCGTGTGGATCATCATCCCGCCCACGTTGTGCTGCGACCAGATGCGGCCGAGGTTGACGCCCGCGTCGCTGCCGATCCCGAACCGGATCCGGATGTCGTTCACGTAGACCTGATCCTCGACCATGATCAGCGTCACGGGGCCGAGGAGGTCATGCATCGTCTCGATCGCGCTGCAGAGGTCCGCGACGGGCTGATCGAAGGCGCGGTTGCGCAGGTCGTGGATGCGGCTGAGGGAGATGGTCCCCGAGAGCACGCGCACGAACCGGTCGCCCTTGTCGCGCACGATCTGCGCGAGCTCCTTGGACTCGCTCGCCTTCGCCTCGTCCAGCGCCTTGCCCAGCTGCTCCTGGGCGGCCGCGATCGTGGGGATCGCCTGGGTCGAGAGGTCGAGTTCTTCCTCTTCGATCACGACGGACTCTCCCCGGGTTGGACGAGCGGGTGCGCCAGCGTGCCGCGCTTGCGCAGGGTGTCGCGGGCCAGGCGCGCGACGTCGTCGTCACGGCTCGTGGCCACCTTGCGGAGCACGCTGTCGACCTCTTCGCCGGTGAGCTCCACGAGGCCCGCGACGGCGCACCTCCGCAGGCCCTGGGTGTCGCCCTTGAGCTTGTTGAAGAACCCCTTGGGGAGGGCCCACTTCGTGAGGTCCTCGGCCCCCCGCTTGGGGTTGACCTTGATCATCGCCTTGCCGATGGCCTCGAGCTCGCGGTCTTCGCCGCCGGACTTCGCCACGGAGTGGGCGAGCCGGGTGAACTTCGGGTAGGCGCCGCCTTCGCCCTGGTTGGCGATGACCTCGATCGTCTTGAGCCGCACCATGATCTCGTCGTCGTCGAGCAGGATCGTGAGGAAGAGGCGCAGGCCGGTGCCGAGGTCCGCGCCGTCGGCCTGGCTCAGGAACTCGAGCTTCTCGGCGCGGCTGCCCGAGTGCACGAGCTCGTTGAAGAGCTCCTTGACCGTGTCCGGCGCCTTGTAGGCGAGGACGCGCAGGAGGTCGGCCGCCATGTCGTCGGTGCTCTTCTTGTATCGCTCGACCACGGCGTCGACGCGCTCGGGCAGGTAGCTCTCCACGAGCATCCGCGCCATGCGCCGGGGCTGCCCGGTGCGCTCGATCTCGAGCACGTCCAGCAGCCCCGGGAGCGGGTCCGTGGGGTGCATGGCCAGGAGGTCGTAGATCTCCTTGGGCGGCTTGTTGGCGTTGCGATCGATGGAGCCGAGGAGCTTGCGCATGGCGCGCTCGCTGGTGAACCCCTCCATCAGTCGCTTCAGCGCATCGGCCTCTTCCTCCTGGAGGGTCGCGTCCTCCGAGTAGCCCTGCAGGAGGCTGTTGAGCGAGATCAGCTGCTCGAGGTCGTCCTCGGAGAGGAGGAACTCCCGGGTCTCCCGCAGGAAGTGGCCGAGGTCGTCGAAGGACATCATGTCCACCGGGTCCGCGGCGGCGTCCACCAGCGCGGCGCAGAGGTCGAGGACCTCGTCGGCGACGTGGGTGGACAGGAACTCGTCCCGCAGGCGCGCGGTCACCGCGTCGTCGACGGGCTTGTAGAAGGTCTCGACGCCCTCGGGGAGCTCGGGAGGGGGCAGGTCGAAGTCGATGGGGGCGCGCTTGGCGCCCTCGCCCTCGGAGCCGCCGGTGACGACGCCCAGGCTGGCCAGGGCGGCGCCGGAGGCCTCGGCCTGCACGGCGTCCTCGTCGTCGACGGGGACGAAGCCCTCGACGGCCTCGATCTGGATGTTGTCGAACGACGCCTTCCACAGCAGGGTGAGGACGTCGTCCTCCTGCAGGCGTACGCCGACGAACCGGATCGAGAGGATCTCCAGGAGCCGCGTGAGCTCCTCCCAGGTGATGCCCGCCTGGATGATGAGGCGGCGGACGCCGTCCCGGAACAGCTTGAACGCGAGCGACCGCTCCCAGTCCCGCTCGAGGTAGATGACCTCGCCGTCGAGCACGAGCTCGAAGGGACGGACCTGCAGCTCCATGTCCCCGTAGCGGCTGCTGAACTCCTGGAAGGACTGCTGGACCTTGAGCAGGAACTTGCGGATGACGTTGTTGCGGGGGTCGTAGATCAGATACGAGCGGGAGGCGCGCGCCAGCGAGAGCATGCAGGCGTTGGCCTGCTTGGTGCGGTCGTTCGTCCCGAGGTCGACCTCGGGCCGCATGAGCTCCTGCTCGAGATCGACTTTTTCGCCGTCCCCGGACCCGGCGATGTCGAGGTCCGTGAGGGCCTCCATCACCTGCTGGGTCGTGGTCTGAACCTCTTCCTGCTCGGTGTTCGACACCGCGAAAAAGTAGCACGGTCGCGGGGTCGCGCGCTGCCGGGGGCGGGGCTCGCTCGGGGCGTTCCGGGCCCGCGAGACGCCCGGCTCGGGGCCTGCCGCTAGGATCGTCGGGACCGCCTGATGCAGACCGCGCCGAGCCCATCGCCCGAAGCCCGACTCGTCGCTCGCGAGCGGGTCGTCACGGGCGTGGCCGTCGTGCTCGCGCTGCCGGTCCTGGCGGACGTCTACGGCGGCTGGTTCACGGGGGTCGCCGCGCGCCTCGAGCACGCGGCGGTGCAGCTCCTGGTGGGGCCCGCCGTGCAGCTCGATCGGCTCGGCGGGTTGGAGCACGACCCGGTGCTCCTGCAGATCGAGGCCCTCGCCGTCGCGGCGGGGGCGGGCCTGCTGTGGCGGGCGACCTCCGAGAGGCCCCGGGCGCGGCTCGCGATGCGGTGGGTCCTGGGGCTGCCCGCGCTGGCGGCGGTGGCGGCGGTGGCGGGGGTTGGCGCGGGGTTGGCGCCGGGGATGTTCGTGATCGCGGCGTGCTTCACGGTCGTCGGCGCGGTGCTGGGAGGCCGGGGCGCGGTGCGGGGCGCGGGACCGGGCCCGGGGCGGGGCGCGGAGCGGGGCGCGGGGCGGTGGATCGCGCTGGTCGGCGGGGCGCTGGTGCTCGCCAACGGGGCGACGATGCTGGCGTCGGGCCCGGGGGACGCGCCCACGCCGCTCGGTCTGGCGCAGCTCCTGGGCCGGACCGGGCTCCACGCGACGCCCCTCGCGGCGGGGGCGGCGGGGATCGTCGTGGCGACGGTGGCGGGGCTCGCGGCGGGGTGGTTCGGGGGACGCCCGATCCCGCGGCTGGGGACGGACCCCCTGGAGACGGCCCGGCGGGGGGTGGTGGTGGCGGCGGCGGGCCTCGTGGCGCTCGGCTACACGGCGGTCACGGGGTTCCTCGGCTGCGACGACGTGCGGGCGCACGAGGCCGTGGAGTCGCTCCTGGACGCGTCGGGCAGCTTCGCCGTCGAGGCGGTGCCGGGTCCGCCGGAGGACGCCGCCTTCGTGGCGTTCCGGGAGCAGGGGGTGGTCGCGCGGATCGGGTTGCGCACGCGGTCGAGCACGTTCCTGGCGGTGCGTGATCTGCCGCTGGACGCGTACGACGGGCAGGTCGAGGAGGAGGGGACGCGGTTCGGCTTCCCGGAGGAGCTGGGGACGCGGCCCGGGGGGCCGGTCCACGCGTTCGTGGAGGTCCCGCGGGCGGAGGCGACGACCGCGCTGCTGCTGCTCGATCCGGCGACCGGGGACGTCGTGCGCACGTGGGAGCGGTCGGGGGCCTGCTTCGTATCGTCGTGGGCCTGGGACGCGGGGCGTGGCCTCGGGGTCGCGGGCTGCGAGTGGTGGGGGGACGTCATGGAGCACGACCCCGAGGCGGGGCGCGTGCTGGAGCGCCGAACGATCGACGGCGCGGGCGAGATGGAGGAGCTGCTCGTGGCGCCCGACGGGAGCTGGTTGGCGGTCTCGCTGTGGACGTCGCCCGACCTCGTCCGCATCGACCCCGACGCGGGCCGGGTGGTCGACCGTCGCTACGTCGGCGGGTTCAACTGGGCGCTGGCGCCGTCGACGTCGTGGGATCGGCTCTACCTCGGTCGCTTCCACGCCCGCGGGATCCTGGAGCTGGACGCCGCCACGCTCGCGCCGATTCGAACGCACCGGGTCGGGTACGGCGTGCGGGCTCTCGCCGTGGACGATCGGCACGGGCGGTTGCTCGCGGCGTCGACGTACGACGGGCGGCTCTACGCCGTGGATCCCGACGGCGACGAGGAGACGGAGCGGCTCCGCCTCGGGGGCTGGGTGCGCGACATCGCCCTCGCGGAGGGGGGGCGCAGCCTGATCGCGGGCGGCATCTGCGGCGTCCTGCGCGTCGACCTCGATGCCTGGCTCGGGGCGCCCTGAGGGCTGGACGCTCACGACTCGCCGAAACGAGTCGTTTCGGGGCGCGGTGATCGCCCGGCCGCTCACGAGTCGCCGAAACGGCGCGGTTAGGCCCCGCGGGGTACGGTGGGCGCAACCCGGGCGCCCCAA
>CAZEKB010000225.1:0-4573 GCA_964512225.1 uncultured Rickettsiales bacterium
GGGGGGGGCGCCCCCCCCCCACCCGGGGGGGCCCCCCCGGGGGGGCCCCCCCCCCCCTGGGGGGCCCCCGGCGCCGCGGGGGGGGGGGGGGGGGGGGCGGGGGGGGGGGCCGCGGGCGGCGACGGCGCGGGGGCCCCCGCGGGCAACGGCATCTCGGGCGAGGCCGGGGCGGCTTCCTGCGACAACCCCGGGGGGCTCGGCGGCCTCGGCGGCGGGGGCGGCGGCGGGAAGCTGACGCAGTGCGCGGGCGGCGTCCCTCCGACCGGCGGCGGGGGCGGGGGCGGCGGGTCCGCGCACACCGCCGGGCTGAACGTCACGGCGGGCGACTTCTCGACCTTCGTGCTCGGGGGCGGCGGCTCGGCGGGCGCGGGCGGCGGGGCCTCGGGGGCGAACGCGGGCAGCGGCGTCCAGACCGCCCCGGGAGGCGGCCCCGCGGCGGGAGCCCCGGGCGAGGCCGGCGGCGGCGCGATCCTGATGTGGGCGCCGACGATCACCCTGAACGGCGGGCTCGCCGCGGTCGGCGGCTCCGGGGGCGGCGGGACCGCGGGCGGGACCACGGACGGCCCCGGGGACGACGACGGCGGCGGCGGCGGCGGGGAGGGCGGCATGGGCGGCTCGGGGGGCTCGATCCTGCTCGCCACGGACGCGCTGATCGGGTCGGGCGTCGCGATCGACGCGTCCGGCGGCCCGGGCGGCGGCGGCGGCGTGGGGGGCGACGGGTGCTGCGGCGCGATCCCCGGTTCGGGCGGCTCGGGCGCCCCCGCCGGGGGCCTGCCCGGCGGCGGGTCTCCGGGTGTCTACGGCGGCGACGGGGGCGCGCCGGGTGGGGGAGCCGCGGGCGGCGTGGCGGGCGGCAGCGGCGTGATCCGCGTGGTCGTGAACACGGTCAACGGGTGGGCCTGGGGATCGGCGGAGGCGGGCGACGCGATCACGGCGCTGACCGGCGGGGCGGCGATCAACTTCCACGCGTGGCCGCCCTGAGCGATTTCGAGCGAAATCGTGGTAGGTAGGGGCCCGCGCGCGTGGGTCTTTCCGCGTTTGCGGCACGCGGAGGAGGCTCGAAGATGAGGCTCGGTGTTCCACGCGAGGTCGCCGAGGGTGAGGCCCGAGCAGGCGCCACCCCTCAGACCGTCGCCAGGTACGTCAAGGCAGGCTGGGACGTAGTCGTGGAGGCCGGGGCGGGGACGCGCTCGGAGTTCACGGACGCCGCCTACCGAGACGCCGGCGCGACCGTCACCGACGACCGGGCCGCGGTCTGGTCGGCCGACGTCGTCTTCAAGGTGCAGGCCCCGACCCCGGACGAGGTCGGCCTCGTCAAGGAGGGCGGCGTGCTCGCGTGTTACGTCGACCCCGCCCGCAACCAGACGCTCCTGGGGATGCTCTCCCAGCGCAAGGCGACGGTCCTGGCGATGGACCAGGTGCCGCGGGTCACGCGCGCCCAGAAGATGGACGTGCTGTCGTCCATGGCCAACATCGCGGGCTACCGCGCGGTCATCGAGGCCGCCAACGTCTACGGGTCCTTCTTCACCGGGCAGATCACCGCCGCCGGGAAGATCCCGCCCGCCAAGGTCCTGATCATCGGCGCGGGCGTGGCCGGGCTCGCGGCGATCGGTGCCGCGCGGGGCCTGGGCGCCGTGGTGCGAGCGTTCGACGTTCGGCCCGCCGTCGCGGAAGAGTGCCGGTCGCTCGGGGCCGACTTCCTGATGCTCGAGTTCGAAGAGTCGGGCGACGGGGGCGGCGGCTACGCGAAGATCATGTCGGACGAGTTCATCGCCGCCGAGATGGCCATGTTCCGCGAGCAGGCCCAAGAGGTGGACATCGTCATCACCACCGCCGCCATCCCGGGGCGCGCCGCCCCCAAGCTGTGGATGGCCGACATGGTGCAGACCATGCGCCCCGGCGGCGTGGTCGTCGATCTCGCGGCCGCCACGGGCGGCAACTGCGAGCTCACGGTGCCCGGCGAGACCGTCGTGAAGCACGGCGTCACGATCATCGGCGATACGAACCTCATCATGAAGGCGGCCAACACGGCCTCGCGGCTGTACGCGAGCAACCTGCGCCACCTGATGGACGACCTCGGCAAGACGCCCGAGGCCTTCGACGTGAACATGGACGACGAGGTCATCCGCGGCGCCACCGTCCTCAAGGACGGCGAGCTGACGTGGCCGCCTCCGAAGGTCGAGCCCACGCCGGTGAAGCCGCCGCCCGTGGCCGCGCCGCCCGTGCCCAAGCCGGACCCCGCCGTGGCCGCCCTGGCCGCCGCCGCCGCGGACGCTCGCCGGACCAGGATGGTGCCCATCGTGGGGGCGGCGCTGCTGGTCCTGTGGGTCGCCCTCAAGCTCGGCTTCGGGGCGGACGAGGCCTCCCCCGGCACCATCGCCTTCCTGCAGCACTTCACCGTGTTCGTCCTCGCGGTCTTCACGGGCTGGCAGCTCATCTGGAGCGTCGCTCCCGCGCTGCACACGCCGCTGATGTCGGTCACGAACGCGATCTCCGGGATCATCATCGTCGGCGGCCTGATCCAGCTGCACGGCGACCCCACGTCCCCCGCGGCCCTCCTGGGAGCGGCGGCGGTCCTGCTGGCGATGATCAACGTCGCGGGCGGCTTCCTCGTGACGCAGCGCATGCTGCAGATGTTCCGGAAGTAGGCCGCCATGGAACACGTCCTCCTCTCCAGCGCGTACCTGTTCGCCGCCGTCTGCTTCATCCTCAGCCTCAAGGGCCTCTCCAGTCAGGAGACGGCGCGCCGCGGCAACCTCTACGGCATCGTCGGGATGGTCTTCGCGATCGTGGCGACGGTCATGAGCGCGGTCGTGGACGCCTACGCGGTGATCGGGGTGGCCATCGGCGTCGGCACCCTGATCGGCGCGGTGATGGCGGCCCGCGTGGCGATGACCGCGATGCCCGAGCTCGTCGCGCTCCTGCACAGCTTCGTGGGCGCCGCGGCGGTCCTCGTGGGCGTCGCCAGCTACATGGCCGACGACGTGCACGGCTCCCGCGTCATCTTCCTGGGCGAGGTGTGGGTCGACGTGGTCATCGGCGCCATCACCTTCACGGGCTCCGTCGTCGCGTTCCTCAAGCTGCGCGGATCCCTGTCCGGGCGGCCTCTGCTGCTCCCCGGCCGGCACGCCCTGAACGCCGCGATGGTGCTGGCCTGTCTCGCCCTCGGGTACGTGTTCCTCCAGGCCGAAGGCACGACGGCGATCAGCTCCCTCGCGATCATCACCGTGATCGCGGGCGTGCTCGGCGTCCACCTCGTGATGGCCATCGGCGGCGCGGACATGCCCGTGGTGGTGTCGCTGCTGAACTCCTACTCCGGGTGGACCGCCGCCGCCGCCGGCTTCATGCTCGGCAACGACCTGCTGATCATCACCGGCGCGCTCGTGGGCAGCTCGGGCGCCATCCTCAGCTACATCATGTGCGAGGCGATGAACCGGTCGATCTGGAACGTCGTGTTCGGGGGCTTCGGGGCCGAGCCGGCCAAGCCGAAGGGCGACCAGCCCAAGGGCGAGGCGCTGCCCGTCCACGAGATCGACGCGTCCGGGGCGGCGGACCTCCTGGCGGTGGCCAAGCGGGTGGTGATCGTGCCCGGGTACGGCCTCGCTGTGGCCCGCGCGCAGCACACCGTCAAGGACCTGGTGGACCTCCTCCGCGATCGCGGGGTCGACGTGCAGTTCGGCATCCACCCGGTCGCGGGGCGGCTGCCCGGGCACATGAACGTGCTCCTCGCCGAAGCCGCGGTGCCGTACGACATCGTGCTGGAGATGGACGAGGTCAACGAGGACTTCCACGACACGGACGTCGTGCTCGTGATCGGGGCGAACGACATCGTAAACCCCTCGGCGCAGACCGATCCCAGCTCCCCCATCGCGGGCATGCCGGTGATGGAGGTGTGGGAGTCGAAGACGTCCATCGTCATGAAGCGCAGCCGGGCCGCGGGCTACGCCGGGGTCGACAACCCGCTCTTCTACCTGGACAACACGCGCATGCTCTTCGGCGACGCGCGGGAGTCGGTCGAGGTGCTGGTCGGCACCCTGCGGCAGGCGGGCTGAGCCCGGCTACTCGCCCGCAACCCCCCTCATCGGCTGTAGGCCACGTCGTCGGCGCTGAGGGTGAGGTCGAGGTCGGCCCCGCTCTGGGTCGCCGTCACGACGTAGCCGACCGTCCCGCCCGCGCACGACGCGTCGGAGGTGATCTGCACCGCCGCCACGAACGTGCCCCCGGGGTCGGGGGTGAAGACGATCTCCGGGCAGCGGCCGAACGCGGGCGGGAAGGCGCACGCGAACTCGTCGTCGCCCCCCAGGATGAACTCGGCGGTGGGATCCACGGGGTCGTCGCCGGTGTTCACCCAGCCTGCCAGGTCCGCCGTGTCCGCGGCGGAGATCGAGTCGATCCGCACCACGACCTCGGCGCCCGTCTCGGCGGTGAAGCTCCACCCGTCGATGACTTCGATGCTGCAGGGGATGGTCCCCTCGTCGCCCCCCGCGGCGTCGTCGTCGTCCGCGGCGTCGTCGTCGTCCACCGCGTCGTCGTCGTCCACCGCGTCGTCGTCGTCCACTGCGTCGTCGTCGTC
>CAZEKB010000226.1:0-4470 GCA_964512225.1 uncultured Rickettsiales bacterium
GACCGCGTCGTCGTCGTCGACCGCGTCGTCGTCGTCGACCGCGTCGTCGTCGTCGGAGCTGTCGTCGTCGTCGGTGGTCGGCGGACACCCGACGAGCGGGAGCAGGAGGACGAACGGCAGGGCGTAGAGAAGGCGGAACTTGGACATGGTGAGTCTCCCGAGCGCGACGATACGCCTCCCCGCGCCGACCGGCCATCTCGAGTCCCGACCGTGCTCAGAGCTCGATCCCGAGCGCCTCCAGATCGGCCTCCGCCTGCGGGGCCCAGCCGCGGTTGGCCTTGGGGGACGCGGGCGACGGGTGGAGCATGCGCCCGACCTTCACCGGCGAGTCGGGACCGAGCACCCGCTTCGCGCACTTCTCGGCGAACGCGCCCACCCCCACGACCCGGCGCGGCTCGAGCACCGCGAGCGTGCGCCGCAGCGCGTGGTCGCAGGCGGCGAACAGGGGGGTGCGCTCGGCCCTGGGGAGCTTCTCGGGGATGCGGTTGCGACCGCCCGGGCCCTCCATGAACGACAGCGGACAGTAGTTGAGGACGAAGAACCGCGCGAAGAACGCCTCGGGGGTGCCGTACCGGTCGCGCGCCCAGCCCCACAGGCGTCGGCCGCTCACCTCGGAGCGCGGGCAGTCCAGACCCGTCACCGGCCGCTTCGGGTGCTCGTTCTTCGGCTTCCCGACGGCGCCCCGGAGGCCCATCCAGTCGCGCACGGCCGCGATCTCTCCGAAGGGCACTCCCGTCTGGGCCATGCCCCAGGGGCCCGGGTTCATGCCCAGAAATACGGCTTCCTTCCGGCCCCCGCCGAACCGCTCCAGGTACTGCTCGTGCAGGACCCACGCGTGGTCCAGCGGGTTGTACACGTGCGTGACGGGCGGCCCGAAGGACAGCTCCCCCACGGCGCGGCTCAGCTCTCGCGCGATCTCGGCCAACTCGGACATGGCGCGCAGTGTGCCGGCCACGCGTCCGGGACTGTCTGTCCGGGAGCCTCCACCTCACGGCCCGCCTCGAGCGCGGCAGCGTGCCTCTACGGGGGGGCCGCGCCTCTTGGCTCCGGGAGCGCCTGCGCCGTCGCCACCCCGATGCCCTCTGGATGGGATTCCGTCCCACCGAGCCCGACAGGGCGGGGCCACCGTGCCACCATCGGCGCCGTGTCGGGCCTGGGAAGGATCGGAGCTGTCTGGGGCGTGGGCGGAGTGATCGCCTTGGTCGGCGACGCCCTCGTTCGCCTGACGCCGCTCGCCGTCGACGCCTGGGCGATGCCCTGGACCGTCGCGCAGTGGTGCGTCTTCGTCCCCTGGATGCTGTTCATGGCCTACTCCGAGGGCTACCGCGGGTTCCAGACCATGTTCGCCCCGCGGGTCGTGGCCCGAGCCGCCACCCTCATCGACGACCCGCAGCCCGTCCGCGTCCTCTTCGCCCCGCTCTTCGTCATGGGGCTGTTCGGCGCGACGCGGAAGCGCAAGATCGTGGCTCGGATCCTGGTCGTGGGCATCGTCGCCCTCATCGTCCTCGTGCGGCTCCTCCCCCAGCCCTGGCGCGGGATCGTGGACGCGGGGGTCGTCCTCGGCCTCGGCTGGGGCACCGTGGCGATGGTCGTGTGCGCGGCGCGCGCCCTGACCGGTCGTCCGCCCGAGATCGACCCCGATCTCCCGGAGCGCGCGTGACGGCCCTCACCGGCGGGTGCCACTGCGGCGCCGTGCGGTTCCAGGTCACGGTCGAGGCCTTCACCGCCCTCGACTGCAACTGCTCGATCTGCCTCAAGAAGGGCTTCCTGCACCTGATCGTGCCGCGGTCCGACGGCGTCGACGTCAACGTCCGCGCCCTGGACGACGACGCCCTCGACCGCTTCACGATCGAGCCCTTCGACGGCCGCGACTGGGAGGCGAACGTGGAGTCGATCCGCGACTACGAGCGCCCCGGCAAGAACCGGCCCGGTTCGGTGAAACGCCCGACTTCTTGCCGCCCACCAGTTCGAGGGAAGGCGTTCATCAGCCCTACTGGTCGCTCTTCTTCAGCAGGTCCTCGAGGCCGGGAGAAGGCTCGGCGGGGGTCACCCGCTCGTCCGGGACGCATACGCGCAGCGCGCCGTCCTCGGGGACGCCGTCGGGGTAGTGCAGGTACCCGAGCCGGACGTCCCCGCAGGAGGTCCCGTCCTTCGACTCCACCTCGTCGACGAGGAAGCTGCGGGTCTCGGTCAGCTTCCCGGCCCGAGAGCCGTCCGGCCACCACACGTCGCCCGGGGCGACGCGCACGCGGCCCGACTGCGACATGGATCCGAAGATCCCGCCGAGGCCTCCGCTCCCCGTCTCGGGCGGGGGCAGCTCGCCTCCGAGCTCGGCCGTGACCCGCCCGCAGACGGTCTCGAAGGTCACCAGGGTCCTGCCGTCCTTCGTCTCCACCGCGTCCAGGGGCACCTCGGGACCGTCGTCGTGGACCGGGGTCGGCTTCCCCCCCACGGTGAGGGGGATCTCGACGGGCATCCAGTCCGCCGTCCCGTCGTCTTCGACGTGGATCCCGCGCGCGCGCCACACCAAGGTCCGCGTGTCCTCGGCGACCACGACGGGCACCACGACGTCGCGAGAGATGGGGCGATTCTCGGCGTCGAGCGCGACGCCCGGAGGCAGGTCGTAGCCGGTCCCGTCGTCGAACCGGGCCTTCAGGCGCGTGGTGGTCACGAACACCAGGTCCCTCACGTCGACCTCGAGCTCCAGCCGCCACGCCTGACCGACGGGGCCGCGCTCCAGGCAGTGACCGCGCTCGTAGCCGACCGACGCGACCCGCACCCGCCCCGACTCCGGCAGCTGGTCGGATACCAGCAGCATCCGGTTCGGCGGACGGAACTC
This sequence comes from uncultured Rickettsiales bacterium, assembly GCA_964512225.1. Classification (GTDB taxonomy): domain Bacteria; phylum Myxococcota_A; class UBA796; order UBA9615; family UBA9615; genus CAZEKB01. Next base: position 2,840 of record CAZEKB010000226.1, read on the forward strand.
CGGGTGCTCCCAGCCCGTCTCGCGGGCCTTGGTCCCGCCGCCGTGGAACCAGGCCCCGTACCGCACCGCCACCCACGGCCCGTCCGGCTTCGGCGGCTCGGGCACGGCGCCCCGCTCCTTCGCCGCCGCCAACGCCGCCGCGACGCTCTCCGCGAGCTTCGCCAGCCCCCTCTGCTCCTTGCGCGACCACCCGTCCGCCTCCGCCGCGACCGCGCGGAGCTGCTCCGCCCGCTGCAGCAGCGGCAGCGCCTTGGACGCCAGCGCGGCGCCGTAGAGACCGCACTGCGCCGCGTCGAGCGACTCCGGGCACGGGCCCTTCAGGACCGCGCGGCCCATGCCGAACATGCCCTCGGCGGACGCGAACACCGCCCGCGCGGCCTCCACCCCGGTGTGCGTCTCGGTCCATCGGTCGGTCGCCGCCCGCACTGGTACCGCTTCGATCTGAACCTCGACAGCAACCCCGACTTCATCGTCTACCACGATCTGACCTTCGGCGGGGGGACGAATCCCGGGAAGTTCAAGCCCATCTTGGAAGGCAAGACCAACGCCCTGCTCGCCACGGAGAACAGGATCCGCACCGGCGTCCCGACATCGACCGGCGCATCGGCATCGGCAGATCAGACGACCGGCGGGGCCAGCTACATCTTCTTGCGGATCAGGAAGGACCGCCGAGCGTCCGGCTTGTACTTCGATCGGAGGCTGATGAAGGACGCCGACGCCGTCTGGTACAACGGCGACAAATACGGCCAGGTTGACCCCGACTTCATGAGGGAGACCCGAGAACACCTTGCGTCCTCCCCCGGAGCGGCCAAGTTGCGTACCAAGACGCGTGGATACGGCGGGGACAAGACGGCAGCAACCATCGTGAGGAACACGTCCAATGAATTCTTGATCAAGGATTCGCTCGACATGCTCAAGTATCTGGATGAGTTCGTCGTGAACAACAAGTCCGAGAGGGACCAGATCATCAAGGCGTTCAAGGACAACGGGATCACCGAGCTTCGGGGGCGCCCCATCGAGACTTACATCAGGAGCCTCAGTGCCTGGTGAGGCCCAAATTGATGCCCTCCGCGCCTGGCTTGAAGAGCGTCGGGAGCGGGGGATCCTCGTCACGGTCGTGTTCGTCCTGCGCGACAGCGGACCCCGAGAGGTCGGGACCTATCCCGTTGTTGACTGGCTCGTGAAGGGGGACGCCAAGCGCGTCGCCTTCGGCTTCGCTTGGGTCGGAGACAAGCCCCGCGCCGAGCGCGTGACCGCCATCGAGGAGACGCCTGACGGCTGGATCGTGACGGCCGGTGACGAGGTCCCTGAGGTCCGATACACGCTTGAGAACACCTGGTTGCCCGTCGAGACGGAAGCCGTCAACGAAGCGCTGGCGCAGACCGAGCTTCGGGCCCAGATGGCCTCCAAGATCAACGGGAGGTGCGATGAGGTACTCCTTCGTAGCAGCGAGTAGCACGGCCGACTGGCCGCTGCCCGTCGTCGGCGTCTTGGCGGAGGGCGACGGGCAGATCAAGTTTCTCGCGCACAGCGTGTACCCCGACGCGCAAGCCGAATGGGACGCGATACTCCAAGAGGCCGACCAACGCGACTTCGACCCCGTCGAGGTGTTCGACTACCACGTTGAGAGG
>CAZEKB010000227.1:0-4243 GCA_964512225.1 uncultured Rickettsiales bacterium
GGCCTTCTTCGCGCAGTACCTCCTGCGCCTCCTCGCTCACAACGTGCTCAAGGACTCGCAGGTGTTCCTGCCCGAGGCCGACTACGAGCGTCGCTACGGGGAGTTCCCGCGCTACTTCTCGGGCTGGTACCTGTTCGTGCCGTCGAAGGACCTGGCGGTGGGCGAGCTCGTCCACAAGAAGCTCAACGGCCTGGACCTCGTCGCATACCGGAACCAGGCCGGCGAGCCCGTCGTCCACTCCAACCGCTGCTCGCACATGGACGGCGCGTTCGCCCCGATGGGCACGGTCGAGAACGGCCGCCTGGTCTGCGCCTACCACCGCTACGCCTTCGAGGACGGCGTGCCGCGCAGCGGCCCCGGGGAGTTCCGCAAGGACCCGAGCAAGTGCATCCCCTGCCACACGATCCGCGAGGTCGCGGGGCTGATCTTCTTCTGGTTCGACGCGACCGCCGAGGACGGGGTAGGGGATCCGACCTGGGAGCTGGATCTGCCCGACGTGTCCCGGTTCGAGCGGCACGCCGTGTCCCGTTCGATCACCCCCACGCACATGGCGCCCCTGCACGAGAACATCGTCGACGACGCCCACTTCATGCTCCTCCACGAGTCGAACCGCTACTCCTCGGAGCTCCTGACGTACCACCACAAGCACCGGTTCAAGACCAAGAACACGATGCGCGTGGCGGCTCCCCGGCTCGGTCGCTTCAAGTTCTTCGGCCTCGACGAGATCGAGATCCGGATGGACTCGGAGTTCCACGGCCTCGGCATCCACGTCAACACGGTCAACGTCGAGGGCTTCGAGTCGCTCGTCGTGCACTGCACCACGCCGATCGAAGACGAGGTGACCGAGTGGACGCTCAGCCTCTACATGCCGAAGCGCACGTGGAAGCGGAAGCCGGACGTCGCGTCGTTCCTGAGCCTCGTCTACCCGTGGAGCATGTTCCTGCAGACCTACTGGCTGCACAGCCAGGACCGTCGGGTCTTCTTCGAGAAGTCCGAGTACCGGTTCTTCGAGGACGTGCCCAAGGGGTTCGAGAAGGTGAACGCCTTCCGGCGGTGGATCCACGAAGAGCTGATGGGCGAAGAGCGGCCGATGGGGCGCAACAGCGTGCCCACGAAGTTCGTGCCGCTGCCGTCGCGGTCGCGGAGGTCGCGCCCCGAGCCCGACGCGCCCCGTCCGTCGGTGTAGAGCAGCCTGCTCAGGGCGTCGCCGGCTCGGCGGGCCGTCCTTCGAGGCGAGGGCGCATCCGACGCAGGGCTGCGACCACCGCGTCGCGGAACACCCTCAGGCGCGGGTTGCGGCGCAGATCGGGGTGTACCAGGACCCAGATGTCGAGCCCCGGCTTCGGCTCCGAGCGCCGGGGCAGCAGCGGCTCGGCGAGGAAGCACGGCAGCATCGCCAGGCCCATCCCCGCGGCGCATGCGCTCCGCTGGATCTCGCCGTCGAGGACCGCGCCGCGGACCGGCAGATCCGGGAAGTCCGACTCGCGCACCCACTGCGCGTCGAAGGCCCCGCCCCGCTGGCCGATCCAGCAGTCGCCGTGCCCGTACGCCGCCATGTAGGCGGTGGCGACGAGGCGGCCGGTGAGCCCTTCGTGCGGGGCCGTCCCGTGAGGCATGAACCGGATCGCGACGTCCGCTCGGCGCTCCGCCAGGCTCGTGAGGCCGTAGCTGCCCTCGATCTCGAGATCGATCTCCGGCCAGCGTCGGGTGAAGGCGACGAGATCCGGCATCAGCAGGTCGGACGCCACCACGGCGGGCACGGTCACGCGCACCGGCCCGCGCAGCTCCGGGTCCACCGCCTGGGCCTTCCGCGACATGGCGAGCATCGCCCGCTCGACCTCCTCGGCCGCCCCGAGCAGCTCGTCCGCCTCGGACGTGGCGTGCAGTCCGTCCGCCCGGCGATCGAACAGCTTCAGCCCCAGCCGTCCCTCGAGCGCCGTGAGCCTCCGCCCCGCCGTGGGGCGGCTCACGCCCAGCTCCACCGCCGCCCGACGCAGGCTCGCCGTGCGCATCATGGCCAGGAATACGCGGACGTCGTCCCAATGAAACGGTTCGGTCGGTTGCATGTTCATTCTTGTACACCCCACGGGCGTTTCTGGCGCTTCTTTGTTGCCACCGGCTTCTCTAGCCTCCGGGTGAATCAACTTCGGGAGGCACCCATGACCGCACGACCCACCCCCGCCCCGGCGATCTCCCCGGCGTTCCCCTTCGAGTCCAGGTTCGTGGACGTGCTCGGCTCGAAGATGCACTACATCGATGTCGGCGACGGGGACCCGATCCTCTTCCTCCACGGAAACCCCACGTCGGCCTACCTGTGGCGCAACGTCATCCCCCACGTGCAGGGCCGCGGCCGCTGCATCGCCGTCGACCTGATCGGCATGGGCAGGTCCGACCACCCCGACATCCCCTACCGCTTCGACGACCACTATCGATACCTGTGCGCCTTCATCGACGCCCTCGGCATCGGCGAGAGCCTCACCCTCGTGATCCACGACTGGGGCTCCGCGCTGGGCTTCCGCTGGGCCCACGAGCACGAAGACGCCGTGCGAGGAGTCGCGTTCCTGGAGGCGATGGTGCGCCCCATGTCCCTGGCCGACATGCCCCCGAGCCTCAAGGTGGCGTTCCGCATGATGCGCACCCCCGGCATCGGCTGGCTCATGATCAGCGTCGCCGACATCGTCCTCAGGAAGATGCTGCCGGACCTCACGCACGCCGAGATTCACCCCGAGGCGCTCGCGCACTACCGGTCGGCCTTCCCCACCATCGCGAGCCGTCGGGCGGTGCAGCAGTGGCCCGCCGAGGTCCCGCTCGACGGCGCCCCGGCCGACAACGCCGCGGTCGTCCAGGCCTACCGCGAGTGGCTGACCCGCACCGACGTGCCCCTGCTCCTCCTCCACGGCGACGACGGTGTGGCCATCAAGGAGGCCGAGGTGGCCTGGTGTCGGGAGAACCTGACGGACCTGCGGGTGGTCGACTTGGGTCCCGGCAAGCACTTCATGCAGGAGACGCACCCGCACCGGATCGGGGCCGAGGTCGCTCGCTGGCTGACCGATCGGGCAGGCGCGCGAGAACCGCGCAAGACCGGGTAGGCTCCCGGGCCGATGGCCCGCTCCATGCCCCCCGCGCGACCGCACGGCGACCTCGAGGAGGTCCTCCCCGGCGTCTTCTTCGTGAGCGGGACCATGAAGATGAGCGTCACGAAGTTCAGCCGGAACATGGTGGTGTTGCGCGACGGGGACCGGCTGGTGCTCGTGAACTCCCTGCGGCTGGGGGAGGAGGGGCTCGCCGCCCTCGACGCGCTCGGCAGGGTGACGGACGTGGTCCGCCTCGCCGGGTTCCACGGCAGCGACGACCCCTTCTACAAGGAGCGCTACGGCGCGAAGGTCTGGGCCGTGAAGGGGCAGACCTACTTCACCGGCCTGAACCCCGCCAAGGGCGAGATCTACTTCGAGCCGGACGCGCTGATGGAGCCCGGGGGCGAGCTGCCCCTCGCGGGCGCGTCGCTCCACCGCTTCGACACCGAGCCCGCCGAGGGCATCCTCCGGATCGCCGCGGGCGGGGGCACGATCATCACCGGCGACAGCCTGCAGAACTGGGCCACGGCGGACCGGTGGTTCAACTGGCTCGCCCGCTTCGTCATGGGCCGGATGGGGTTCCTCGAGCCGCACCAGCTGGGCCCCGGGTGGGTCAAGTCGCTCAAGCCGAACCCGGCGCAGGTGGCCGCGGTCCTGGAGCTGAACTTCGAGAACGTGCTCCCGGGCCACGGGGCCGCCGTGCTCGGCGACGGGCCCGCCAAGTACCGGCCGGTGATCGAAGCGTACGTCGCGTCGACCGGCTGAACGCGAGCGGACCGTGCGGGGGCGCGGGGCCCGGCTATGGTGACCGCTGCATGCATCGCCCAGCCCTCCTGCTGTCCGCCCTGATCGCGCTGTCGGGGTGCTCGGACGTCGCGTTGAGCGGCTCGGCGAGCTGCGACGGCGTGCTGCAGTCGGTCGAGGGCACGCTGGACGCCCCCTTCGACGCCGACGGCGACGGCTGGTTCGACGGCAACAACCCCGCCTGCGCGGCGGTGTACGAGCTCGTCGATTGCGACGACACGGACCCGACGATCTCGCCGTCGGAGCCGGAGACGGTGTGCGACGGGCTCGACAACGACTGCGACGAGGAGACGCTCGACTCCACAGACGCCGACGAAGACGGCTCCCGCTCGTGCGAGGACTGCGACGACGACGACCCCCTCCGC
>CAZEKB010000228.1:0-4196 GCA_964512225.1 uncultured Rickettsiales bacterium
GGCGAGAAGCGATTCTCGAAGCGCGGGGGTCGGCACGGCCCACCGGCCGGGGGCGAGAAGCGATTCTCGAAGCGCGGGGGTCGGCACGGCCCGGCGGCCGGGGGCGAGAATCCGCCCTCAAGCGCGCACCGCTCGGCGAAACGGCTCGTTTCGCCGAGTCGTGATCGTTCAGCCGATCACCGCTCGACGAAACGGTTCGTTTCGGCGAGTCGTGATCGTCCAGCTGCCCCACCCCTCTAGTGTGCGTGCCGGTCCTTCTTGGGCCGCACGTCGATCACGCCCGAGAGCCCGACGGACACCGTCACGGGCGTCCGAAACTGCTCGCCGGACAGCGTCTGGAGCGGGAGCGTGACAAGCGCTGCTCGCAGCGACGCCCCGGGGCGGAACGCCCACTCGAAGCCCAGGCGCACTCCGATGGACCGGGCCCCGGAGTTCAGCGCCGCCTGCCCGTTCCACAAGGCGGGCGACGCGTGCGCGAGGTCCGCCGCGAGGATCAGCTGCAGCCCCTCTACCGGCGGGGGCACGGCCGCGACGATCCCGATCGTCCCCCCGACCCTCCGCTGCCCTCGATAGCCGTGCTCGCTCGCGTAGACCGGCACCCGCAACGACCCCGTCGCGAGGAACCCGATGGGCCGGGTACCCACCACGACCGACGCGTCCACCCGCGGATCCACCGTCCCGTTGCCGAACTGCCGGTGCTGACGGCGACTCGCGGGGAGCGCCGGGTCGAACGGATCCTGCGACGTCCGACCCGTGGGCAGCGCCACCCCCACGCCGACGCCGAGCATCAGCGGCGTGGCGGGCACCCGACGGACCACCCGGACCATCACCTCGGTGTCGCCGAGCCCCACCTCGACCTCGCTGGGCCCCGTGTTCAGCCAGTACGGGGTGTCGTACGGCGTGCCGTCCGCCAAGGCGTGGTCGATCGTGAATCCCTTGAGCTGGATCGGCAGGACGACGCCGACCTGGAAGCCCTCCCCGAGGCCGATCGACGCCCCGACGCCCCAGCGCAGCCCCGTGAAGGTCTGCGTGCGGACGTGCTCGGGGACCGGCTCGTCGACACACAGCCGCGGGGAGCTCGTGCAGTCGATCGTGCGCACGTCCTCCGCGCCCATCGCCTGGAACGACACGTCCAGACGCAGCCGACCGGCGGCGAGAGAGGCATCGAGTTGTGTGGCTCCACCCTGGAGCGTCGGGTTGCTTCACCCCGGTCACGAGGCGACGGCGGACCTCGGGACGGCGAACAGGAGCACCAGCACCGCCAACCACGCCGGGGACAGGAGCCGGGCCATCACTTCTTCTTCTTCGCCATGCGCGCGCGGTGCTTGTCGATGGCGGCGACTACGCGCTCGACGCTGCGGTCCTTGACCAGCACCTTGCCGGTGGGCGCGTAGACCACCATCCAGGGGATGCCGTCGACGTACTGAAGGTGCTGCTGGACCACCGGACGGGCGTACGACTCGTCCGGAGTCCCGCCCTCCAGGTCCACCGCCCGCACCGCCACGTCCGCGTGCTCGCGGAGGTACCCGGCGAGCTCCTCGGCGACCGTGTGGCACGGCCCGCACCAGGGAGCCCCGAAGTCGACGATCGTGTACTTGTCCGGCGCCAGGTGGGCCTTCAAGTCCACCTCTTCCCCCCGGGAGATCGTGACCACGTCGAGCCCCTCCGCCCGCGTATCCCAGGGCGACGGGAGGACACCCCGCAGCCCCTCGGGGCACTCGTCCACCCACTCGATCCCCCCGAACTCGTAGCCGAGCCCCGTGACGGCCGCCCTCACCGCCTCCTCGTCCACCGCGCCCTCGCCTTCGACGCAGGCCTTCTGGAGCACGAACGAAGCGTGCACCGCCGTCACGAAGTCCAGGGCCGAGAGCGACGCCGTCATCTTCTTGTTGCAGCCCGCGCAGTCCATGCCGCCCGCCCCGACCACGAACCGGACCTTCTCCGGCGCGGGCACCCCCGTCGCGAGGCCCGGCCCCGTCGCGAAGCCCGGCCCCGTCGCGAAGCCCGGCCCCGTCGCGAGGCCCGACCCCGTCGCGAAGCCCGCGCTCGCCACCCACATCAGGGCCGCTGCCGCCCCCACCGAGAGTCGATTCATGCCTTGCTCTCCACCGTCCCGTCGCTGTGCCGCGCGAACCGCCCGGCCTCGCGCGGATGGACCGGATCGTCGCGATCCCAGGGCCACCCCCCGAACCCCGTGCGCTGGTAGTCCATCATCGCCTGCCGGATCTCCGCCGTCGTGTTCATGACGAACGGACCGTACTTGGCGACCGGCTCGCCGATCGGCTTGCCCTGGAGCAGGAGCGCCTCGGCCCCCTCCGGGCCCGCCGTGAGGGTGACCGGCAGCTCCGCGTCGAGCGTCGCGCCGTGCTTCGAGGGCAGCGCGACGCCCCCGACGTCCAGCGATCCGCCCCGGAAGGCGTACAGCCGACGGTTGGTGCCGGCCTGCGTCGCGGGCAGCCGCCACGAGGCCCCGGGCTCGAGCTTCACCACCCACACCGCGACGTTCGACGCCGGCCGCGCGGCCCAGGAGTGGGGCGGCGGCGACGGCGGCGAGGCGTCCCCGTACGCCCCCGCCACGACGGTGATGCGGGCGAGCCGACCCTCCGCGTCCCGCTCCTCGACGATCGGGATCTCCTCCCGCCACAGCATCTTGTAGTGCGCGGGCACCAGCTTGTGCTCGGCGGGCAGGTTCAGCCAGATCTGGAACATCTCCATGTGGTTGTCGGCGTCTTCTCGAAGCAGCGGGAACATCTCGGAGTGCACCACGCCCCCGCCCGCGGTCATCCACTGGGCGTCGCCGCCGCCGAACCGTCCGGTCGCCCCCAGGGAGTCGGAGTGGTCGACCATCCCTCGACGCACGACGGTGATCGTCTCGAAGCCCCGGTGGGGGTGCTGCGGGAAGCCGGGCACGGTGCGCCCGTGGTACATGCTCCAGCCGTCGATCCCGCTGAAGTCGCTGCCCATGTTCCGCCCCTCGAGCGAGCCCCTCGGCGCCATGCGCGCGTCGCCCTCGGGGTAGGCGTCGTCGTGGTGCACGCAGAACAGGAACGGGTCGGCGGTCTGCCACACGAAGTCGAGGCGCTGGACGGACTGCACGGGGTGGCTCATGAGGTCACTCGGGACGAAGGCTCCACCATCGCCAACGGACGGAGGAACCGGTTCTTCGGTGCGGTCCGCAACACGGGAGGGCGTCCACAAAGTCCGAGCTCCCAGCCCCGCGCGGCGATCAATGTAGCGATGCGCCGCACCTGGCGCGACAGTCCGTCGCGCACCTCGGCGCCGGGCGGCTCGAACATGGCGACCTTCACCCGCAGGTCACGGTCGTCCCGGCCGAGGTCCCACACACCCGCCGGGCGCCCGTCCACCAGCACGACCGACGTCGCGTTGCCGAGGCGGTCGTAGAGCATGTCCAGCTGCTCCGGCGAGGCGAGCCGCGACCGGTCCTTTCGGGACACCATCAGCACGTCCCACACGGGCAGCAACCGCACCCCCACGTCCAGCGCCGTCGACCGTCGCTCGCCCGCCGGCCCCGCGAGCGGGAAGCCCGCCTCCGCCCAGGCGGGCTTCGACTCGGACGCCCGCAGGCCCGTCCACCAGCGGAAGTCCCGCTCCGTCGTCGGCCCGTACGCTCCGACGTACCGCCGCGCAAGCTCCACCCGGGCGGCGTGCGGGTCCATGCCGAACGGGTCCAGGCCCGGCGCCCAGCCGGACCACAGCGAGTAGGCGTGGCGGTCGCTGCGCCACCCCCCGTCGACGGTCGTGCGCACCACGCGTCCCTCCGCGGCCAGGAGGCTGATCGCGTACTTGAGGGACGTCGCCACCCGACGGTCCGGCGGGTTCAGCGCCGCCCGCACGGCCGCCTTGGGCATGGGCCCGTCGCGCAGCACCTGCTCGATGCGCGGGGCCCACACCGGGTAGTCGTCGCCCAGCGTGGCCGTGACGATCTTCTCCACGGCCTTCCGGTGCACGGCCGAGACCGCCGACAGGACGAGGGTGGTGTCGGCCCGCGTGAGCATGTGCACGCTGTAGCGCTGCGCGCGCACCCGCAGCAGGGTCCGGTCGACGTACAGCGCCCGATCCAGGTGGGCGAGCTCGAAGCCGTCGATGCGGGCGAGGAGCGACAGGTAGCAGGTCGGCGCCGTCCCGTAGACGCCGACGCAGTCCGTAACGGCCCGAAGCACCTCGGCGGCCGCTAG
>CAZEKB010000229.1:0-4093 GCA_964512225.1 uncultured Rickettsiales bacterium
AGAAGGGCGAGCCCCTGCGGCTCGCCCTTCTGCGTTCTCCCCGCGGGGCGCCGCCGACCGGCTAGGGCGGCGTGAGGAGGATCGTCGCCTCGAGCGTCGCGAGGTTGCGGGTCGCGGCTTCGTTGCCGGGGTCGCGGGCGAGCACGTCCCGCCAGGTGGCCTCGGCCTGCTCGCGCTTCGACTGCGCGGCGTAGACGGCGCCGAGGGTGTTCCGGGCCTCGTGGTGTTCGGGGCACGTGAGCAGGGCCGCCTTGAGGTCGCCCGCGGCGCCGTCGAGCGCGCCCTTCTCGTACTGGATCAGCCCGCGCCAGGTCTGGTAGATGCAGCTGGTCCGGAGGGTGATGGCCCGGTCGATCTCCTCGAGCGCGCGGTCGTACTCCTGCTCCAGGTAGTACACGCGCGCCAGCCCCGCCCGCGCCTCCGGCCGACCCGGCTCGAGGGCCGCCGCGCGCTGGAGCAGGACGCGCGCCCGGGCCCCGTGATCGCGCGCGTCGTCGGTGCCCGTGGACGCGATCTCGCTCTCGAAGTGCGCGAGGTTCACCAGGAGCACGTAGCTCCCCGGGTGGGCCTCCTGGACGTCGCGGAGCGCGGCCGCGGCCCGCTCCGGCTTGCCCTCGCGCGCGTGCGCGTCCGCCAACCCCAGGGAAGCCTCGAGGCTCGTGGGATCGAGCTCGAGGGCGGCTCCGTAGTGGCGGATCGCGTCGTCGACCTTGTTCTGGAGCCGGTAGCTGTCGGCCAGCTTGCGGTTCGCCTCCACGTCCGTCCCGGCGAAGCTGTAGGCGAGCAGGTACTCGGCGTGGGCGGCCTCCACGCGACCCTTCGCCATCAGCGCGTCGCCCCGCCGCAGGAAGGGCTCCGTGAGGACCCGCATGTCGCTCGCGGACCCACCTCCCTCGGCGAGGGACCGCGACGCCGTCATGGCGGCGGCGGGGTCGCCCGCGGCGATGTGCCCGAGCATCTCGAGGTAGCTCTCGCGCACGTCCGCGGCGCGCGCGAGGCGCTCGTCCAGGGCCTCGCGCGCGTCCGGGGGGACGCCGGAGAGGTCGAAGAGCGTGCGCGGGTCCGACGCGGCCGCCGACAGCGCGGACAGGGCGAGGGTCCGCGCTCCGCGCTCCAGTCGACGCCCCGCGAGCGCGGCCACGCCCGCCGCGTCCCTCCGGGGCACGTCCGCCCCCAGCAGCAGGAGCGCCGGACGGTCCGCGATCGCCCGATCCAGGACCGCCGCGGGCTCGTCCAGGGCGGCCAGCCGGAGGTCCGAACGGACCCGGGGACGCTCCCAGAGCCGGTAGGGGGCGCCCGCGTCGGGCTTGGCGTCCTCGCGCGTCCCCACCAGCAGGAGGTGGTCGGAGCCGGCGGGGTCGAGCCACGCCGTGAGGGCGCCGAAGCGACCCGCGAAGCGGCCCGCGAGTCGGCGCAGCTCCTCCGCGGACAGCGTCGCCAGCGGAATCCGGAACACGGCGACGCCCCCGGGGGTGAGGGACTCCGCCACGCGCTCGAGGCGGCCGTCGGAGGTCGCGTGCCCGGCGCCGAACGCCCACAGCGGGGGCAGGTCGACGATCACCGCGTCGTACTCCGCGCCCCCGGCGAGCAGCGGGTCGACGTCGACGACGCGGACCGCCGGATCCACGCGCAGGTCGCGGTTCCAGTCGCTCAGCCGCGCGCCCGCGAGCCGCGCCCCCGCGTGGCCCGGGAACGCCGTGACCACGACCGGGCCGATCCGTCGCACCGCGTCCGTCACCGCGCCGATCCCGTCCCCGAGCACCAGCCAGCGCTCGGGGGTCGGCCCCACGAGGGCGGGGAGGTAGCCGAGGAAGCGATCGGGCTCGCGCACGCGCTCGTCCAACCGCAGGCTGCGCCCGTCGCGCCACAGGCGTCGCGTGCCGTCCTCCTCTTCGTAGAGCAGCACCTGCCCCGCCGGGCCCCCGACCGTCTCCGCCGACGCCCTCGAGAAGCGCTCCACCACGTCCTCGAACCGCGAGCCGTCCGGCCCGAGCGCGAGCGGCGCGAACGCCCGGAGACCGTCGTCGGGCAGGGGCAGCAGCGGGGACCCCGCCCCGACCGCGACGGCGAGAGCGGCCGCGGCGCGGGCGGCCGGAGAACGCAGGGCTCGCACGTCGGGCAGGAGCGCCAGCGACCACGCCACCGAGCCCGCGAGGATGGCCGCAGCGGGCCCCGGCAGCCACCACCAGGCGGCGAGCCCGAGGGCGAGCCCCGGAGGCGTCCCCGGGCCGACGGGCGTCGTCAGGGCGGCGGGGACGAGCAGCGCGGCCACCAGGAGGGCCCCGCACACCCAGGCGGCGTCGTCGGGGCCGACGGGCAGGGACGTGGACGTGGCGAGCAGGAGTGCGGGTGCAGCGGCCGCGAGGTGGAGCCCCGCGAAGCCCGCCGCGGGGCCGAGGAAGCGGAGCGCGCGCGCGCGAGTCCCGGCCAGGAGGGACGCGATCGCGAGCCCCGCGGCCACGGCCGCGCCCGCGCGGGCGACCATGCCGACCGTGGGCCCGACGATCGGCCCCACCCACAGCAGCAGGCCGGGCGCGATCGCTCCCGCCAGGACCCCCGCCGGCAGCCCGTCGAGGCGACCCCCGTCGGCGGATCGGGCCGCCTCGGGGGCGCCCCGGAGGACGAGGGCGAGCCCCCACAGGACGCCTCCGAGGACGCCCGCGGCGACGACGCCCACCCGCGTGACGACGCCCATCAGCAGGGGCATCGCGGCCACGGCGGCGACGAGCAGCGTGATCGGGTCGGGCAGCGCCCACAGCCCGCGCCTCCGCGCGAAGCGGCCCCCGAGGGCGCCGAGCAGGAGGGCCGCGGTGGGCCCCGCCCCGGCCCAGCCCGCCGTGGACGAGAGGACCCGGGCGGCTCCGTCGAGCGCGGGAAGCCACACGGCGGCCGTGGCGATCACGACCAGCCCCGCCCAGCGCGCGCGGGCGTCGACGGGGCCGGGCGCCGCGAGCGCGCCGAGGGCGAGTCCGGCGCCCAGAGCGGGGGCCGTCGCGGCCCAGGGGGGGAGCCCGTGAATCGCGCCGATATCGGCGCAAGCTACCAACGCCAGCCCCAGGCCGGAGAGAGTCGGAATCAGGTGGCGGGGGCTCGAACTCACCGACGACCGTGCACGAGGGCGCCCGGGCAAGATCACCGCCGGCGCGTGGGTTTTCGCTCCCGGCAAGGGGTGCGGGACCTCATATTAGCCGCGTGCCGGCGCGTCGCTCCCTTGACAGCGTGAATGGGCTGTAGAAACCTTGGCTTGATTAATCTCCAGGGATCACGGGGCTTTTCTGAAAGATCCACGATCCCGGCCAAGGTCCGAAGATGGGCCCTGGTGCGCTGTGCAGAGGCGACGCGACCCTTGACGGTCGACGCTCGCGACGAGGCTGAGGATGGGAATTCTTTCCTTCGGGCGGCCGAAAAGCGCCATCGGCCTCGACATCGGGTCCTCCTACATCAAGCTCTTGGAGCTGAACGAAGCGAAGGGCAAGTGGTCCCTCGTGAACTTCGGCATGAAGAAGCTGCCCCCGGAGGCGATCGTCGACGGGGCGTTGATGAACAGCAACGTGATCGTCGACTCGATCCGGGAGCTGGTCAGCTCGCACAAGATCAAGACGAAGGACGTCGTGACCTCGGTGTCCGGGCACTCCGTCATCATCAAGAAGATCAACCTCCCGGTCATGACCCCGGACGAGCTCGACGAGTCGATCCAGTGGGAGGCCGAGCAGTACATCCCGTTCGACATCAACGACGTCAACATCGACGTCCAGATCCTGAACGACGTGGGGGACGAAGCGGGCCAGATGGAGGTCCTGCTCGTCGCGGCCAAGAAAGACATGATCAATGACTATGTCGCGATCGTGCAGGAGGCCGGCCTGAATCCCGTCGTCATGGACGTGGACAGCTTCGCCATCGAGAACGCCTTCGAGGTCAACTACGACCTCAGCCCCGACGACACGATCGTCCTCGTGAACATCGGCGCGTCGATCATCAACATCAACGTGCTGCGCGGCGGCCTCACGGCCTTCACCCGGGACATCACGCTCGGCGGCAACCAGTACACCGAAGAGATCCAGAAGCAGCTCAACGTCTCCTACGAGGAGGCCGA
>CAZEKB010000230.1:0-4087 GCA_964512225.1 uncultured Rickettsiales bacterium
CCCCCCCGCCCCCCCGCCCGCCCCCTCCGGCCCGTAGGCCCGGCGCCGCCGCCCCCCGCGGGGCGCGCGCCCGGGGCCCCCCCCGGCCGCCGCCGCCCCCCGGGCGGGGGGGGGGGCGGCGGCCGTGGGGGCTTCGACCGCGAGGGCGCCGTCGGGTTCGGCGGCGGAGGAGTCGTCGGACATGACCCTGGACCGTAGCTATCTTTGCGCGAGGCCGCCGGCTGCGCGGGGAGGGGGCGTGGATGGGGGATCCCGGCCGTCGATCCCGTCGACGCGGTAGGCGATGAAGCCGTAGCCGTCCTCCCGCGCGATGGGCACCAGCGTCGCCGGACCGTGCACCACCGTCCGCCCCCGGGCGAGGTGCGGGGCCGCCTCGGGCGCGCCCGTCCACGACTCGCGCATCCACAGCAGCACGTCGATCCGGTTCTCCACCAGCCAGCGTCCGAAGGCCGCCTGGCGGCCCCGGGGAAGATCCTCGGTGTGCCAGGAGTACGTGCGGACCCCGGACTCGTGTCGCTCGAGGTAGGACGTGGGGATGCCCGTGGCGAGCACCCCGGCGTCGGGCATCGTCTCCTCGATCCAGTCGCAGAGCCGGATCTGGGTGCCGTACCAGCGATCCGAGCGGGCGAGCTGCCGCTCCGTCTCGGCGCGGTAGCCCACGAGGGTGGCGAGGGCGAGCCCCGCCGCCAGCGCCCCGATCGCGGCCCGCCTCGGGACACGCTCGGGGACGGGCAGGGCGCGCAGGCCCTCGACGGCTCCGTGCGCGCCCAGGAGGGCGAAGAAGGGCACCGTCGGGGCGAGCCACTTCCAGTACAGGTTGTGGTCGGACGGGTAGGTGGAGACGAAGGCGGTGACGAGCAGCAGGCCGAAGGTCGTGGCCGCGTTGACGGCGAGCCAGCGCGCGTTCTCCGGGTCTCGGGCGCGCCCCCGCAGGATCCACGCGCCGCCCACGAACGCGAGGGGCACGACCGCCCACCCGACGTGCGAGGGCAGGACCCGGAACGCGACCCCGAGCACGGCCTCGGCGATCGCCGCCGCGTGCTCGCGCCCGCTGAGATCGGCCACGGCGTCGCCGGTGTTCCGCTCCATCACCCCGCCCCAGAACACCCACGTGTCCATCACCGAGGCGTAGTACCGCGCCCACAGGAACGTCGCGGCGGCGAGCGCCCCGCCTGCCGCGAGCGCCCCCGCCGAGGGCCTGAGCCCGGCCTTTCGGTCGACGGCCGCGCGCTCTTCGTCCGTGGCGGCGGCGGCCCGCTCGGCGGTCCGGTCCCGACGGTCCCGGCCCCGGCTCCACCAGGCGTGCAGCGCGAGGGCGGGGAGCACGGTGAACGCGGCGTTGAAGCGGGTGAAGAAGGCCGCGCACAGGGCCACGGCCGACTTGCCGTAGTGCTGCCCGCCGACGAGCGCGATGCCGAGCAGCAGCAGCGTCGTGTAGGTCGACTCCCGCAGCGGGCTGGCCGAGTAGAGGACCGCCTCGGGCTGGATCGCCGCGAGGGCGCCCGCGACGAACCCGGCGACGGGCGACAGCCACCGGATCCCGAGGTAGGTGACCAGCACCACGGTGAGGGCGCCCATGACCACGGCGACGGTCTCCGAGGCCCGCTCCGAGTCCCCCACGACCATGGTCGCGTACGCCGACAGCGTGGTGAACAGCGGCATGTGCTCGGTCTCGATGAACTGGAACTTCGTGCCGAGGATTCCCCGGACGATCTCGAGGTTCCCCCAGTCCTCCTCCTCGTGACCGAAGTACTGCGACGTCATCCACCACCGCAGCCACCCCGCGGGCAGCGCGAGCAGCAGGGCCGCGGCGGCGGCGTGCAGGGGGCCCCAGGGGGCGGTGTCGCGGGCCGGGGGCGTCTCCACGGGGCGCATGTTAGATCCTCGCCCATGCGGCTCCTGCTCCCCCTCGTCTTCCTGGTCGGCTGCGTCAGCGTCGTGGACGGCCGCCCGGACGACGACGACTCCGCCCCGGACGACGACGACGCGGCCCCCGACGACGACGACTCGGCCCCTGCGGACGACGACGACGCGGGCGACGACGACGACGCCGGGCCCTCACCCGGCGACGCCCTCTACGACGCGCTGCAGACCGGCGACGGAGCCGCGATCGACGAGGCCTTCACCGCCGCGGCGCTGGTGGGGATGCCGATCCACGAGGACGTCTTCCTCTTCGCGACCTGGTGGCCCGACGCCCCGGGTGCGGTCTCCCTGGTGGGCGACTTCAACGGCTGGGATCCGGGGGCGATGCCCGCGACGGGTCCCGTCGCCGGGGGGTGGTACTGGGTCCGACCGGACGAGCTCGTCGACCCCCTCGGCGCCAGGTACAAGTGGTTCAGCGCCGCCGTCCACCGCGCTCCCCCCGACGCCACCGCCTACGGCTTCGACGAGAACGGGCGCCACGGGTGGGTCCTGCCCCCCGCGGACGTCGCGTGGTTCGAGCAGTTCCCCTGGGTCTCGGCCCACCTCGAGACCCCCCGACGGATCCGCGCTCGGCTGCCCGCGGGGTTCGCTTCCCGATCCGCGGCGGCGGGCGACGCGCGCACGCTGCTGATGCACGACGGCCAGAACGTCGCCGATCCCGAAGCCGTCTGGGGCGGCTGGGGCGTGGACGCGACCCTGGACGGGGGCGGGTACGACGACGTGGTGCTCCTGGCCGTGGACAACGCCGCCGATCGGTTCGACGCGTACACGCACGTGCAGGACGACGTCGGGGGCGGGGTCCAAGGGGGTCGCGCCGACGATCTGCTCGCCCTCGTGACCACCGAGGCCCTGCCGTTCTTCCGGGCGCGCTACGGCGTGGCGGCGGAGGGGGCGAGCCTCATGGTCGCGGGCAGCTCGCTCGGGGGCCTCGTGACCCTGTACGGGGCCGTCGCCGAGCCCGATCTGCAGGGCTGCGTCGCCGCCCTCTCGCCGACCCTGGGGTGGGGCGCGTTCGCGTCCGACGGCGCGGGCGCGCTGGCGAACGTCTGGCCCGGGACCGTCGGCCACGGCGACACGGCCGTGTACCTGGACAGCGGGGGCGGGGTGAACGGCTCGTGCTTCGACGGGGACGGGGACGGGATCGTCGAGGACTCCGACGACGCGGACAACTACTGCACCACGACCCAGCTGCGGGACGTGCTCGCGGGGCTCGGCTACCAGTTCGGCGTCGACCTCGCCCACTGGCACGAGCCGGACGCCCCGCACAACGAGGCCGCGTGGCGCGACCGCTTCTTCCGGGCGCTGGGGCACTGCGAGGCCGCGGGCTGGGTCCGGGCCCGCTGACGGGGCGGCTCAGCGCGGCCGCCGCCGCTGCTTCTCCACGAACTCCCGCTCGAAGACGATCTCCTCCTGGGCGTTGGTCCTCGCCCGCCGCACGGTGATCGTGCCGGTGCTCCCCTCGGGTCCCTTGATCATGCGGGCGACGTCCCCGAGCGGGAGGCCGTCGATCGACTCCCCGTTCACCTCCAGGATGAGGTCGCCGCGCTGGAGCCCGATGAACTCGCCTTGGGCGTCGGGCACCAGGGACGACACCAACGCGCCCTCTTCGTGCGGCCGCAGGTTGACCCCCAGCCCTCCGGTCATCTCGGTGGGGAGCACGAACTCGACCTCGTAGTCGCGCCCGTCCTCGGTCTCCATCACGACCTTGTCGCTCGACACCGACAGCGCCCCGTCGCGGCGCTCGGCCCAGGCGACGAGGGAGCCGGCGGGCACGTACGGGGCCTTGAAGCGCCCGTCCGCGTCGCTGCGCAGGCGGAGCTTGCGGGGGCCCGCGTGGACGATGATCCGGGCCCCCTTCACGGGCTCGTCGGCCGAGTCGCGGACGATGCCCGAGACGGTGACCAGCTCCTGGATCGGTGTCTCGGGCTCGAGGAGCGGGGCGGCCGGGGTCTCCTCCGGCTCGGGCGTGGCCTCCGGGGTGGGATCGACGACGGCCGCCACCGCGGGCGCGGCGCCGGGAGAGGCGGTCGGCGGGGGCTGCGCTCGGGGGGGCGCCGTCGCGGCCCCGGCGGCCCCCGCGGGGGCGGGGGGCCGGGGCGGCGGGCGGGGCGGGGGGGGCAGGGCCGCCCAGACGAAAGCCAACCCGCTCCCCCCCCCGCCCACC
>CAZEKB010000231.1:0-4005 GCA_964512225.1 uncultured Rickettsiales bacterium
AACCCCGTTGTTCGGGGTGTTTTTGGGGGTGGGGGTGGTGTTGGGGGGGGCGGGGGTGGGGGGGGGGGTGGGGCCCGGCGGGGGGGGGGGCGCGCCCGCCGCCCTCCCGTCCGACATTCACGCGCTCTGGGAGGCCCGGCTGGACCGGCTCTGCGCGGGCCTGCCCTCGGGGTCGCGGGGGGCCCTGGAGATCGCGGCCGTCCTCGGCGAGCACGTGCGGAGCGCCGAGTGGCGTCGGGCGTGCGTCGTCGCGGGGCGGCCCGCCGACGGGCTGGAGGAGGCCCTGCTGTCGGCGGGCCTCGCGTACACCGACGAGGACGGCTGGCGGTTCGCCCACGGGCTGCTGCGCGAGAGCATCGTCGCGACGGCCCGCGGCGCCGGTCGGCTGTCCGCGCATCACCGGGCGTGCGCGGACATGCTCGCCCAGCGGCCGGGCCGCCCCAGCGGCTCCGACCTGGAGCGTCGGGGCCTGCACCTGCTCGGCGCCGAGGATCTCGACGCCGCGATCTCGCCGCTCCTCGACGCCGCCGAGCGGCTGTGGAAGGGGGAAGCGAGCCGATCGGCGGCGCGCGTCCTCGACCGCGTGGACGAAGCGCTGCGCGGCCTCGGCGCGGCCCCGGGCGATCCCCGGAGCCTCCAGGCCGCGGCCGTCCGGGGGATGGTGCTGCTCGAGATCGGCGACGTAGTCCAGGCGGGTCCCGTGGCCGAGGACCTCCTCGTGCGCGCCCGGGCCTCCGGGGCCGTGGAGCCCGAGGGGCGCGCGCTGCTCGTGCTCGCCCGCCTCCACCTGCGCGGATACCGCTCCGAGCGCGGGCTCGAGCTCATCGAAGAGGCCCTGCCGCGCCTCGAGGGCGCCGCCGACAAGACCCGAGCCGAGCTGTTCCGGATGCAGGCTCGGGCCCTCGCGCACCTGCAGCGGTACGACGAGGCGGTGGCCGCCGCCGACCGCGCGCTGCGGATCGCCGAGGCCTCGGACGACGACTCCGACGCGGGCCGCGCCTACGCCGTGCACGCGTTCATCCACCGGCAGCTGGGAGATCACGGCCGCGCCGAAGAGCGGGTGCTCCTCGCCAACGAACGCTACGAGCGGGCGGGTCACCTGTCGCTCATGGCCGACGGCTTCGCGTCGCTGGGGGAGTCCCACCGGGCCTCGGGTCGCCACACCACGTCGCTGCAGTGGTTCGCCCGGGCCGAGGAGCTGTGGGCCCGCACCGGCAACCGGCACGAGCTGATGGCGATCCTCTGCCGCGCCGGGGTCCTCATCGAGATGGGGCGCTACGAGGAGGCGCTCGGTCACAT
Source organism: uncultured Rickettsiales bacterium (assembly GCA_964512225.1). GTDB lineage: Bacteria > Myxococcota_A > UBA796 > UBA9615 > UBA9615 > CAZEKB01. The sequence continues at coordinate 1,300 of CAZEKB010000231.1, forward strand.
CGAGCGCGCGCGGGTGCGGCTGGATCCGACCCCCGGATACCTGACCGGGGCGGCTTCGATCATCGAGCTGCAGGCGCGGTCGGAGCTGCGCGAGTGGCCGATCGTCGCGGTCGTCGTCGACGAGCTGGTGCGCCTCGAGCGGCACGAGCTGTTGGCCAACCCCGACTACCTCGAGGTGCTCGATCGGGCCGCCGAGCTGGCCCGGGAGGACGGGCAGGAGGACACCGCCGCGCTGCTCGAGCGGCTGTCGGCGCGGCTGCAGGACGCCCGCTCCCGCTGACGGACCCCTCGCGATGGGGCACTCTGCAGGCATGACTCGCCCCGAGAACTGGGACCGCGTCGAGGAGTTCGCCCGCACGGTCGCGCTCCCCCCCGACGCGACGATCCGCCCCGCGGATCGAGAGGGGGTCCGATCGGTCGAGGGGCGCGCCCTGGCGGGGCTCGCCGCGGTCACCTCGGCGCAGACCCGAAGCGCCCGCCTCGAGGTCCTGGGTACGCTCGGCGAAGGCGGGATGGGGATCGTCCGCCTCGGCAAGCAGGTCGCACTCGGCCGCGAGGTCGCGATCAAGGAGCTGACGGACAGCCGCCGAGGCGACCAGGAGTCGGTCGTCAAGCTGCTCCAGGAGGCGTGGCTCGCGGGCTCCCTCGAGCACCCCAACATCGTCCCCGTGTACGACATCGAGCTGCGCGGGGAAGGCGAGCCGCGGATCGTGATGAAGCGGATCCAGGGGGCCCCCTGGAGCGAGCTGATCGACGACGCCGAGGCCGTCGCGGAGCGGTTCGGCGAAGAGGATCTCCTCGCCTGGAACCTGCAGGTGCTGATCGCGGTGGCCAACGCGCTCCGGTTCGCGCACGACCGGGGGATCGTCCACCTGGACGTGAAGCCGTCGAACGTGATGCTCGGCGCCTTCGGGGAGGTCTACCTGGTCGACTGGGGCCTGGGGATGAGCCTCGAGGTCGACGCCTCGGGGCGGTTCCCCCACGTGGCCGACAACACCGAGATCATCGGCACCCCGGCGTACCTCGCGCCCGAGATGCTCAGCGGGGAGGGTCGCGAGCTCTCCCCCCGCACCGACGTGTTCCTCCTCGGGTCCGTCCTGTGCGAGATCCTGACCGGGCGCCCGCCTCATCGGGGCGGCTCCCTGATGGCGATCCTGTACCAGGCGGCCACGGAGCGGCCGGAGCTGCCGGACACGGTGCCGGAGGAGATCCGAGCGGTCTGCCTCCGCGCCACCGAGCTCGACGCCGCCGACCGCTACCCCGACGTGGACGCCTTCCGGATGGCCGTGCGCGACTTCGTGCAGCATCGCGGCTCCATCGCGCTCGCGGACGAAGCGGGCGAGCGCAGCGCGGAGATGAGGGCCGCGATCGCGGCGGGGCAGGGGCCGGACCCCCGGGCGCACTGGGACGCGATCCACCGGCTGTTCACGGAGGTGCGCTTCGGCTGCCGCCAGGCCCTCGCCGCCTGGGACGGCAACGCCGCGGCCCGACGGATCCTCCGCGAGACGATCCTCGCGATGGTGGAGCACGTCCTGGCGTTCGGGACGGCCACGACCGCGGCGACGATCCTGTCCGAGGTCGACGAACCCCCCGAGGACGTCCGGCGGCGGGTCGACGAGGCGCTCGCGCGGGAGGCGGGGGAGGCCGCCCGGATCCGAAAGCTGGAGCGGATCGGGGACGACAACGATCTGAGCATCGGACGCCGCACGCGGCTGTTCGTCCTGGGCCTCCTGGGGTTGGGGTGGTCGGCGTGGCCGATCGTCGTCTCCCAGGTCGCCGCCGAGCCCACGATGCGCGACCGCTTCCTGGCCCCCGCGGTGTTCCTCGTGGTCACCGCGGCCCTGGGGTGGTTCGCCCGCGAGACCCTGGGCAAGACGCTCGTGAACCGCCGGCTGTACGCGGTGATCGTGGTGCTGCTCACCGCCCAGGTGGTGCTCGGGACGCTGACGACGTACGTGGGCCTCGACCTGCTCGACCACACGCTGTTCCTGTTCTTCCTGTGGACGACCTCCGCCGTGTTCACGACGCTGCTCGTGGAGAAGCGGCTGTGGCCGACCGCGCTCGCCCAGGGCCTGGGGCTCGCCGCGGTGTTGGTCGAGCCCCTGACCGCCGTGGTCGCCATCGCCGCCGCCAACCTCGCCTTCGTCGTCAACATCATGATCATCTGGTGGCCCGGGAAGATCGTGGGCACGTACGACGGCGACGCTCGCCTTCGCTGAGCCGAGAACGGCCGAGGCCGGCCGCCCTCAAAGGACGACCGGCCCGGCGCTGTTCGGAGCGACTCGCCGATCAGGCGAGGTCGATCCAGTCGGAGCCGTCGTAGACCCGCAGGCCCTTCGCGGTCGCGTCGAAGTAGACGAGGCCCGCGATGGGCTCGGTCGGGGCCTGCTCGGCCACGGCGAAGCGGAACGGCACGCTGATCTCGGCGCGGTCCTCGAAGAGGCGCAGCGAGGACGTGGTGTCGTCCTTCTTGATGGTGAGGCCGATCTCGTCGGCGGCGACGCGGACGGCCGCGGCGGCCCGATCCGCGGGCTTGACGCTCGCGAGCCCGACGGCCGCCGGGTCCTCGTCGCCGAACGAGATGGCGGCGAAGTCCTGCGTGTCCGGCACGTACTGCGCCATCTGCGTCTTGGACGGCAGGTGGCACCCGGCGAAGTGCTCGGGGACCATGGCGCTGATCTCGAGGATCGGGCGCCCGTCGGCGCG
>CAZEKB010000232.1:0-3996 GCA_964512225.1 uncultured Rickettsiales bacterium
CGGGCCGGTTCTTGCCGGTTCTGCGGCAAGAACTCGGTCGTTTCGCCGAACCGGGGTGGGGTCTTCCGGGGCGCCCCGTCCTAGAGCGCGGCGCGGATCGCGCGCAGGATGTCGAACCGCGTGATCGCGCCCGCGAGCTTGCCGTCCGCCACCACGGGGAAGCGCCGCACGTGCGTGTTCAGGAACATGCCCGCCGCGAAGTACACGTTCATCGTGGGCGGGATGGTCTGCACGTCCCTCGTCATGTACTCCGCGACCGTGCGCTTGGGGCGCTGGTGGTCGTCGCCGGCGGCGAGCAGCTGGAGGCAGTCCTTCTCGGAGAGGAGGCCCAGGACGGTCCCGTCTTCGGTGGTCACGGGCGCGCCGGTGACATGGTTGTCGAGGAGGAAGGACACCGCGTCGTGGATCGGCGTGTCCGGGCGCAGCGTGTGCACCTCGACGTCCATGTAATCGGAGACCTTCGGCAGCTTCATCGCACCTCCCTGCGTGCCACGGCATCATAACCGGCGGCCCCGGGGCCGCTGGAGAACCATCATGGGCGACCGCCTCTTCATCGGGGGCCGGCTGGACGACGCCGGCGACATCGCAGAGATGCACGAGATCAAGCCCGAGCGCCTGCGCCGGCACGGCGTCGTGATCGGGATGACGGGCTCGGGCAAGACCGGCCTGTCGGTGGTCGTCCTCGAGGAGCTCATCCTCTCGGGGATCCCCGTGATCGCGCTCGATCCCAAGGGCGACCTCGCGAACCTCGCGCTCGTCTTCCCGGAGCTGTCCGGGGACCAGTTCGGGGCCTGGGTCGACCCCGAGGAGGCGCGTCGCGAGGGATCGTCGAAGCAGGAGCTCGGAGCGAAGATCGCGTCGCGCTGGGGCCGGGGCCTGGCCGACTGGGGCATCGGCCCCGACCGGCTGGCGCAGCTGCGGGACCGCACCGCCCTCACCGTCTACACCCCCGGCTCGGACGCGGGCACGCCCGTGGACGTCGTGGCGGCCCTCCGTCGCCCCGACGCCGAGGCGCTGGCCGACGGCGACACCCGGCGCGCCCTCGTGGGGGGCACGGTCTCGGCCATGCTCGGCCTCGTGGGGGTGCAAGCCGACCCCGTCCGCGACCCCGAGCACCTCGTGATGTCCCGGATCGTCGAGGAGGCCTGGACGGGCGGCGAGGATCTGGACGCCGAGGCGCTGATCCTCCGCGTCGTCGATCCGCCGTTCAAGAAGGTCGGCGTCTTCCCGGTGGACAGCTTCTGGAAGCCCGACGACCGCATGGAGCTCGCCATGCGCCTCAACGGCGTGCTCGCGTCTCCCGCCTTCGCCGCCTGGACGAGGGGCGCGCCCCTCGATCCCGCCGCCCTCACCGCCGGGCCCCCCGGCCGCACCCCCGTGTCGGTCTTCTACATGGCCCACCTCGACGATACGCAGCGGATGTTCTTCGCCTCGCTGCTGCTCGAGCGCATGGTCGCGTGGTCGAGGTCGCTGCCCGGGACCGGGGGGCTCCGCGCCCTCATCTACCTCGACGAGGCGTTCGGCTACCTGCCCCCGCACCCCGCGAACCCCCCCACGAAGAAGCCCCTGCTCACGCTCATGAAGCAGGCTCGCGCGGTGGGCGTGGGCGTGCTCCTGGCCACCCAGAACCCCGTCGACCTCGACTACAAGGCCCTCACCAACGCGGGCTCGTGGTTCATCGGCCGCCTGTCCACCGAGCAAGACGTGGAGCGGGTCTCCGAGGGTCTGCGAGCGGCCGCGGGCGGGGCGGACATCTCCCGCACGATCGGGGCGCTGCAGCCCCGGCGGTTCGTCCACCGGGACGTGAAGGAGGATCGGCCGTCCACGTTCGCGGTCCGCTGGGCGATGTCGTTCCTCCGGGGGCCGATCTCCCGCAACGAGCTCTCCGACCTGCCCGGCCTCACCGCTCCCCGGACGGCCGCCTCGGCGCCCGGGGTCGCAGCGGCCCCCGCGGCGGGCCCACCGGCTCCCGCCTCCCCCGCCATCCCCGACGACGGGACCACGTCGCAGGCCCCCCGCACGCCGGGCGGCCACGGCCGCTGGTTCCTCGATCCGCGGACAGTCTTCTCCGCCCGCCTCGAGGGGGCGTTCGAGGCGTTCGGCGAGGCCGCCCGGGACGACGGCGCCATCGAGTACCGGCCTGCGCTCTACGCCCGAGTGGACCTTCGCTTCGACGAGGAGAGAGTGGGTTACGTACACGAAGAGACGCAGCACCGCGTCCTCTTCCCCCTCGAGGGCACGCGAGTTCCGGATCAACCGATCCGGGCAGCGTTCGATCCGCGGGATCTGCTCGCCGGTCCGCCGTCGGGGGCGCGGTTCGCGTCCCTCCCCGAGTTCCTGGACGACAAGAAGGAGCTCTCGGGCGCGAAGAAGGCGCTCAAGGAAGACGTGTGGCGCACGGAGGCGCGCGGGCAGTGGGTCTGCCCCCCGCTCAAGCTGCACGGGCGGGCGGGCGAGTCCCGGGAGGACTTCGAGGACCGGTGCCGCGAGGGCGCCGAGGACCTCGCCGACACCCGGCTGGAGAAGCTGAGCCGCACCGCCGACAAGAAGGTCGACCGCCTGCGCGACAAGATCCGCAAGAAGGAGGCGAAGGTCGTTCAGTACGAGAGCAAGGTCAAGGCGAACCGGGCCCAGGAGATGGTGAACGGCGTGGAGGTGCTCGCCTCCATGTTCTTCGGGCGCCGCCGGTCGCTGACGTCGGTCGCGTCGCGCCGAAAGGCCTCGGCGTCGGCGGCCCAGCGCGCCGAGGCGGCGGCCGACGACCTCGCGGCCCTTCAGGCGGATCTCGAGGAGCTCCAGGACGATCTGGAGACCCGTCGGGCCGAGATCGAGGAGGAGGCGATGGAGGCCCTCGACGCGATCGAGGAGCGCGAGGTGCGGCTGGAGAAGAACGACATCGCGGTGCGCGACTTCGGGATCCTCTGGATTCCCGTCAGCCGCCGGATCTGAGCGGGCTCAGCGCGCGCCGAGGTGCGTCTCGGTGTTCTGGAACGACTCTTCGATGCCGTTGGCGACGAGGTTCACGAGGGTGTCGTCGTCGAAGGTCTCGCGGACGCTGCTGGAGCCCCACAGGGCGCTGTAGCGGATCGTCTGGCCCGCGTCGGCCATGTAGACGTTGAGCCCGAACCACTGGTCGATGAAGTCGCCGTCGTCGTTCGTGTACTCCTCGCAGACCCACGACCGGGATACGACCGCGACGTCGCCGTCCTCGCCGTAGGGGATGTGCCGGTAGTACTTCTCCTGCTCGTACACGAGGTTGATGACCGGAGCGCTGTTGCGGTGGATGACGTCGTGCACCTCGAGCCGGTCGCAGCTCGCGTCCAGGAAGCACGCCGCGTCCGTGGTGAAGGTGCGGTCGTAGGCCTCGGCGCTGTCCGCCTCGATCGGGGTCTGATCGGGCAGGGCGATGAGGTCCACGTGGTCCTGGCCGGGGAACGCCGAGCGCATCGCCAGGGCCACGGGCAGCTGCGTGGCGGGGTTGAAGTCCTCGTCGGCGGGGCGGTCGGTCATGTCCATCGACTCGTAGCCGAGGATGGGCAGCGACCAGGTGCGATCCCGGCGGTTGGCGTCGGCCGCCAGGGTGTTGGTGGACTCGAAGTCGAGCAGGAAGGTCTCGAGGTTCACGACCCCGGCCGCGAGGACGTCGGCTTCGGACTCGAACTCCGCGAACAGGAAGGTGCTCAGCTCCTCGAGGTCGCTGGGGGCCTCGGGGGGAGGCGTGCAGGCGACGGCGGTGGAGGCGACGAGGAGGGCGATCAGGCGGGCGGAATCGGACATGCGCGGCACTCTACAGATGCCGCGGCGCGCGTCCACGTCGTTGTAACCAGCGCATAAACCGAGCGCCCGAGGGAACCAGTCCGCGCGCGCGATGTCGGGTGAGGGGCGCCCACCCGGAGTCGCCCATGCGCCGTCTGCTCGTCCTCACCCTCGCCCTCTGCCTCGTCGGCTGCGCGCCGTCGGAGGCCGGGCAAGCCCCCGACCGGGTCCCCGCGCCCG
>CAZEKB010000233.1:0-3962 GCA_964512225.1 uncultured Rickettsiales bacterium
CAGTTGACATAACAGGTGTTACGCGGCTTCGGAGCCGCTGGTAGGATGGCGCGTTGTTCCTCCTACCCCCGATCTGATCATCCGGCTGCTGGATGCGGGCGTGTTCCCGCCGAGCCGCCTGCACCGAGTGCTGGGCGACTGGCGCGAGCCCTCCGTCCCGGAGTTCGCCGAGGCCTGGAACGTCAATCGGCTCTACCAGGCGGTGACGACGCAGCGGACGCCGATCAGCCTGATGGCCCGCCGGCATCGGGCGCTGCACGGGACGTTGGACGCCTACTGCTCGGCCGAGGGGTAGGCCCGTGCGGCCGCCCGCCCGGGCCCGCGAGTCCATGTCACGTCCCGCCGTTCCCTTTCCCCTGGAGCTCTCCGTGTCCCTGTCCATTTCCCAGCGGCGCGCGCTGCTCTTCGCCTGGTCCGACGAGTTCTTCCTGGTGCCCGACGCGTTCGGCGCTGTTCGACCGAACACGGTGCGGTCGCTCGTGGGCCGGGGTCTCCTCGTCCCGGAAGACCCCGCAGACCCCCGCGGCGAGCACGTCATCACCGATGCTGGCAGGAGCGCGCTCGGCGCCCTGGAGGCGAGCCCCGGGGACATCTGGCAGGCCCTCGCGTTGGCGGCGAAGCAGATCACCGGCCGCGCGTGGCTCGTGCAGATGCCCCGAGACCTGGAGCGCCAGTGGTTCTCGTCCGACGAGGTCCCCTGTGACTTCTCCCGCGCGCTGGCGGTGATCGATCTGCAGCCTGAGGGGGAGGACGAGCTCGACCCCGGTCTGATCGATGACGACATGCGCATCGCCGCGTTCAGCTGCGTGGGAGTGCTCGTCCGGGAGTGGGGCTTCGACTGCGGCTCGGAGGTCCGGCGGGACGTCGCGTCGTTCTGGCCGGATGCGTGAGTCCCCCGTGAGTGCCGCAGCTCGACGCTGTCGTCACCTCGGCGGGGGCGCCCTCCTTCGGTGACGCAGACACCCTGCCCGAGGTCACCCTTCGGGCGCCTCTTCCATCTCGACGAGCTTGCGCGCTGCGTCCTCGGGGCTCTTCGCGGTCAGGACGACCGGACGGGCGAACGCGGTGACGGTGCTGTTCCGGTCGTACAGGGAGTCGAGCAAGTCTGTCGGCTCGTCGTAGTTCGCCAGGCCCGCGGAGAGGTCTTCCTCCCACTGCTTGGCCACCTCCGCGGGTGCGTTCGCCGCGAACACGAGCAGCTCGCGCTCGGGGGTCACCACGAGCACGAACCAGGGCTCGTAGCGGATCGGGGTCTGCATTCGCCGGGCGACCTGGGCGGTGTACCGGGTCGGGACATTCCGCAACGCCAGCCAGTCGGCTCCTTGTTGTGCCACCGAGCGTTGCGCTGGACTCCCCACTCTCGGCTGGTAGAGCGGGAACAGAAGGCGGCCGAACCACGGGTGCGCCGTGGCGACGGCGTCCTTCAGCTTCAGGGAGTGCTTCTCGACGGCCTTGACTGCCTGCAGCGCCGTCGGACCGAGCGTCACGACGACGTCGGGCGAGACCTCCTCGATCGTCCTTCGAAGGTGGACCGCGCAGCGTTTCCGCTGCTCCGCCTTGAGCGGATGCTTCCCGCCCGACCCCGCGGGCAGACAGAGCCCGGCGTTCGTGAAGAGCACCTCGGTGGGGTGGAGCCCCAGCACGTCGGACAGGAGCTTGTAGACGTACTTGCCTGAGGTGTCGGACTCGACGCCGATCTTCAGGCGCGCGTTGTCCGGGTCGAAGAAGGTGTCATCCCGACTGGGAGCCTCGCCCACGAAGAGGATCTTCGCGCTCAGGTTCCCCTCTTCGTGAAGCAGCGGCTGGGCGTCTCCCTCCGGGCCGGAGTAGATGGCCTCGGGACACTCCTCGTGGCATGTCCTGCAGGCCCGCATCTGGCCGCGCCATGCCGGCTCGCTGGGACGGGACGGCGCTGCGGAGAGGCCCAGCTCCTTCTCCAACCACCCCAGCACCGCCTCCTCGGTCTCGCCGCGCATGTAGCGCGTCCAGAGCGGCACCTGCCCAGCGGGCTCCAGCACCCGCCCGTCGTTGGCGAGCACGACTCGGCCGGCGGGCCCGCGCAGCAGCGTCCAGCCCGGGTGCTGCTTCTGCTCCCGATTGGGGTCGAGGGGTCCCAGGTCACGCTCGACCATCTCCCGCGCGTTGTGGACCCTGATGTGAGCGGCGTGGCGCAGGGCGAGGGCAGCGGCGAGGCGGAAGACCAGGACGGCCGACGGCCCCCAACGATGGTGACGGCAGCCGATGTGAGACCCAGGGGGGACGGCGCGCAGGCCCAGGTGCGCGATGGCCTCGCGGATCATCGGCTCCACCGCCTCGCCCGCTGTGGCCCGTTTCACGAGCTGGAGCCCATGGTCGCCGGGGCCGCCCGAGCGCCAGTTCTCGACGTTGCCCGCCATGGTGAAGCGCCCCAGGTGCACGGGCTTGCGGTGCCGCGCACAGAGCACGTGGCGTAGGAGGATGCCGTAGTAGCCGAGCCCCTCCTTCTCGATGACGACGGCCTCGATGCCGTGAGAGGCGTAGAAGCGCTGCGTGAACTCTGCGGCGAGGTACCACGCGAGGCCCCAGCCGCCGGTGTGCCGTTGACGCCAGCTCTCGTACTCTGCGTGAAGCTCCATGGCGACGAGGCTACCCCGTCGCCCACCGCAGGCGGGCTACTTCAGCTTCGCGTCGAGCTCCCAGACGAACAGCTTGTCCCCGCCGCGCATGCGCCAGAGGTGCGCCGGCCGCTGCCAGTCCGGCTCGCCCTCGCCGCCGAAGGCACACTGGACATAGAGGGCCAGGTTCGACATCGGCACGCTCTGGCCCTCCCGGATGAGTCGATGAACCCGCCGCAGCTTGTCGATCACCCAGCCGACATCCCCTCCGCCCTGCTCCGCGAACCGCCGGATCGTCTGCTCCGCAGTGTTCAGCGCCTTCAACGCGGCTTGTCGGTGCTTCGGCGCCAGGGTGAGGTTCTTGCCTCGGCCCGCGATGAAGTCGGGGGTCGCCTCAAAGGTGCCGCCTGCACAGGCCATCTCGAAGATCGTCTCCTCGGTGACGAGGCCCCGGCGGGCCAGATCGGGCCAGCGAAGGGTCACCCGCTGCCCCCTCCTTGGCTTGATGAAGACATCGTCCACGAGGACCACATGCCCCTCGCCGTCCCCGGTTCGGAAGCGGAGCAGCTTCAGCGCCTGGACCGGCATGTTCGGATGGTCCTTCGCGTGCTGCACGACGGCCTCGATGCCCTCGGCGGCGTAGCCAGAGCCGACGAGCAAGCCCTGGACGTCGAGCGCGATCCTGTCCGCTTCGTCCTGGGAAGGCGGACTCTCCCTCGACGTGATCCAGCTGGCGACCGTGGCTCGGTTGCCGGCGTTCGTGTCCTTGCGCCAGGCATCCAGGTACCCCGCGAGCTGCTTGACGGCGCGCTTCCCGATCGGCTCGTTCTTCAACTCGGCCAGGTACAGCACCGGCTGCTCGCGGTCGAGCGCGAGGAAGACCAGGTCGAGCCGACCTTGCGACCGCTTCTTCGGCAGGTGCATCTGCCGCCAGGTCTTCAAGACCTCCGCTTCCGCGTCTCCGTTGCCGAGGTGCTCCCCCAGCAGTGACATGTGCTCGAACAGGAAGGTCTCCATGTCCACCTCGCCCGGGAAGGGTGCGGGGTAGCCGATGGGGTTGCTGGTGACGCGGTAGAGGTTGCCCATGGCGGCGAGCGTACCCGGCGCGCGGGGAGGGGGCCGGAGCGTGCGGCCCAACGTCGTCGACTCCGCCGTCCCCGCTGGCGGGCCCACCACTGCGGGGCATGCCACGACTGTGACTGTGGTTGCCTGGCGGTGGTTTGCGGTGTTCTGGGCACCCGGTGCTCGCAGGAGCAGGCGGCGGGGATCTTGTGTCCCTTCAGTTGACATAACAGGTGTTGCACATAGCCGCTCCTGTAGTACCCAGATAGAGATGTCCGGTTTCTCCAAAGTAGAGATGTCCGGTTC
>CAZEKB010000234.1:0-3527 GCA_964512225.1 uncultured Rickettsiales bacterium
GCCCTCGCCATCACCCGCGACCCCGTGGCCGCGGACGACGTCGTCCAGAACGTCTTCCTCGTCGCCTGGCGCCGGCTCCCCCAGCTGCGCAACCCGCGCAGCTTCGGGGGCTGGCTGCGCCAGATCGCGCGGTCCGAGAGCCTCGACCTCCTGCGGAGCCGACGGCGGCGGGGTCGTCTCCTGGACGTGGACGACGACGCCGTGGCGGCCGCGGCCGGCGACGACGCGATGGAGCACATCCTCGAGCGGGAGGAGCAGCGGGTGCTCGAAGAAGCGCTCGCCGCCCTGCCCGACGACGGGCGCGAGGTGCTCGTCCTGTTCTACCGGGAGGGGCGATCCGTGCGCCAGGTCGCCCTGCTGCTGGGCCTGTCCGAGGCGGCGGTGAAGAAGCGACTGAGCCGGGCGCGCGCGGCGCTGCGCGAGGGGGTCGAAGAGCGATTGGCCGTCGTCCTGCCGGCCTGCGCGCCGGGGGCGGAGGCGCTGGCCGCCGTGGAGGTCGCCGTCGCCGGGCAGGCCCAGAGCGCGACGGCGCTCGCGGCGGTGTCGGGCGTGGGGGGGATGGTCGCCGCCCTGGCGGTCGTCGGGGCGCTGATCCTGGGGGGCCGGGTGTGGCTCGACGCTCCCCGGGGGCCGGAGGTCGAAGTCGACGCGGACGCCCTCACCGCCCTCATCGCCGAGCTCCCGCCGCCGGACGCTCCGCAGGCGACGGTCGCCGCCCCACCCGCCGTCGATGCCCCGAAGGCCGACGCCGAGGAGGCGCCCGACAGCCGCGCGGTGGTGCCCGTCGATCAGACCCTGGAGGAGGCGATCCTCGACGCGATTCGGGGGCTGCCCGAGGACCAGCAGGACATCGACGAGCTGGCCGTCGACTGCGAGCCCTCGGGGGACCCGTGCGTGCTGTCCGGGCAGGTGGCGGAGGTGCGGACGATCCCGACGATGCTGCGGGGCCTGGCGTCGGAGATGGCGGCCCTGGGAGCGCGGCCTGCCCTCTTCCAACCCCTGCCCACGGCCGACGTGGTCCCCCTGGAAGATCGGGAGGCGTTCGCCATCAAGCTCTCGCTGCGCGGTAGAACCCCCGACGAGGACGAGGAGCCCCCCGACCCCCGATGACCGACGCCCCGACCACGCCCCGCTCCGATCTGGCCGCCCTGTGGTGGTTCGACGAGGGCCGCGTGGCGGGCTTCGCGCGCCCCGGCTTCAACGGCGCCCACTGGTTCGACCTGCCCATCGACGAGGCCCTGCTGCTCGGCTGGATCGGCAAGCGAGCGCTGGGGCCCGCCCCGATGGACGAGGTGACGGCCCACGTCGCCGATCACGGGCGGCGGATCCGCGCGTTCTACGGGCTGTCCGCCGAGGCGCTGGACGAGACGCTGGGGCGCCTGCGTCGGCGCGACGGGCTGCAGGCGGCGTTCGAGCGCCTCAACCGGGGTACGGGGCTGCTCAGCGAGGCGCCGCGGCTCGACGACGACGACGTCGTGCGCATGCCGGAGCGCCTGCACCGCCTGGACGACGAGCTCGATCGCCTCGAGCAGCTGGGGTTCGAGGTGGTGGTCTCGCTGGTCGAGGAGCCGTTCGACCGGGTCGCGATCTCGCAGCGCTTCGAGCTGCACTGCCTCCCCCAGCCGGACCTCGGCGCCGCCACGGACGAGCAGGTCCACGCCCTCGCGAGCATCCTGGACGACGCCCGGGGGCGCGGACGCCGGGTGGGGGTCCACTGCCTGGCGGGGATCGGCCGCACCTCGACGATGCTGCTGGCGGCCCACCTCGCCCTGGGGTGGACGCTGCCCGAGGCGATGGAGCGTGTGCGCCGGGGCAACCCGCGGTTCCGGCTGGTCGGGGAGCAGCGAGAGCTCGTCCACCGGTTCGCGTAGCGGCGGTCGGGCAGCCGATGCAACGGCGCCGGCGGCGATCCTCAGAACTCGGTTCGCCGCAGCCCGCAGACGTTGTCTTCGCAGGTGGTCGCCCAGGGGGCGCATCCCATCTCGTTGCACCCCTGGCCCGGCGCGCAGCCCTCCGCGTAGCGCTCCGCGACGGTGGCCGCGTGCTCGGTGGCGACCGATCGGGCGGTGCCGCCGTTGCACTCGTCGCAGCAGCCCAGCTCGACCACGGTGCAATCGTCGGGGGCGTCGCAGGCGGTGTACTCCGCGGGGAGCTCGGCGGGCGGCGGGTACTCGGGGTTGCAGGCGAGACAGAGAGCGAGGGGGAGCAGCAACGCGAGCAGGTTCGACATCCGCATGGGACCTCCGGGGGTGACGCGCCGGGAGCGATGCCTCCCGCGCGGGGTCGTTACGAGAGAGAAACGCACCGGAGCGGGATCCGGGGCGGGCTTCCGGCTGCCCGGCCGGAGCGCTCCTCGACCGGGGACGGAGGGCCCGCCGGTCACCGCGCTCGGCTCGTCGCCTCGGCCTGCTTCTTCACCCAGGCCGTCCCGCTCTCGAGGCTGCTCCGGGTGAGCGACCCGACCACGAAGTTCGGGACCCCCCGGACCTTCATCCGCGTGGAGTAGTCGAGCCTGCTCACCGGCGGGTTCGCGCTCACTTCGGTCACGCGCCAGTGGCCGATCATGTCGTAGACGTCGCTCGTACGATCGTAGTCGAGCGTCCACGCCATCCACCCCTCCTCCCGCTTCACCACGTTGCGGGTGTAAACGTCGAAGCTGAACCCGGGGACGCCGCTCGTCATGTCGACCCAGACGGTGTCGCCCTCGCGGCGATAGACCGAGCACGACTTGACGTTGTCGACCCAGTCCACGTAGCGATCGTAGCTCAGGATCGTGTCCCAGATGACGGCGGGCGGGGCGTTCACCAGCTGGACGGCCGAGCCCCAGCCCGAGTCCTCTCCCCGCTTCATCTTCTGCACGAGGCGGCCCTCGCGAACCCGCGCCTCCTCGTCGTCGGTCAGGGCGACGGGGCCCGGGTCCGACGTGATGGCGGGGAAGACGCCGCGGTGAGGGTGGGGGTGGTGGCTGCCCGCGAAGGCGAGCGTGGGGAGGAGCAGGAGCAGGAGTACGAAGCGATGCATGGCCGGAGGTCTACCCCGACCCCCGGCACACCGGGGTCACGAAATCGACCGATCGGTTGATCCGATGTTGCAGCACGGCCAGGGACGCGAGCGCCTCAGCGCATGGCGGAGTCGTCGTCGCCGCCCGCCCAGCAGTCCAGACGGATCACACACTCGCCGCCCCCGCCGATCCACGCCAGCTCGGTTCCGTCGCAGAGGCGGGTCCCGGGGTTGAGGCCCTGCGCATCGAGGAGGCTGTTCCAGGCGCTGCAGGACTCGGCGTCGGCCCACCCTTCGCAGCCGGCGACGACCGTGAGGTCCGCGTCCCAGCAAGCGCAGAGGTCGCAGTTCGCGCTGTCGTCGTCGTCGTCGTCTCCGGCTCCGCCCCCGCTCCCGCCCCCCCGGCGGGTCGAGCACGACACGAGCAGCGCCAGGACGAGACACGGGAGCAGAACGAAGAGTGTGTTTCGGACGTGTCGGGTCATGAGCGTCGTCTCCGGGACGACCAAGCATACAAGTCTCATGAA
>CAZEKB010000235.1:0-3521 GCA_964512225.1 uncultured Rickettsiales bacterium
GGTCATCTCGGTGCTACTCGGCCTTCTCGGCGGTCAGGGCCTCGTCGACCTCGAACTCGACGTCCTCGCCGTCGATGGGCTCGATCGCCGACTCCGCGAACGTATTGCGCCACAGGATGTTCAGGGTGGAGAACTGCATGTCCGTGATCCGGTACTCGACGTGGAAGACGGCCGCGAACGTGCCCTTGTCGGTGGGCTTGAGCATCGTCTTCTTGGGCTTCTTGTCGTCGTTGGCGAACTCCGTGCCCACAGCCGAGCTCTTGGACTCCTCGCTCGCCTTGTCGACGCGCATGCCCAGGGACGCGGAGTCGATCCAGCCGATCGCGTCGCCCTTGTAGGTGCACTCGAACTCGGCCTTCGTCTCCTTGGTCTCCTGGTAGACCTTGCTCTTGAGCTTGCACTTGAAGGGGCCGGCGTCGAAGTCGTTGCGCGCGGCCGGGAGCTGGAAGTCGGCGGCCTCGAGGACCTCGCCGTCGGAGCTCACGCGGTAGAAGCCGCCGACCTTCACCTCGAAGTCCTTGACCAGGAAGCCGGACTCGCCGTCGATCTTCCAGGTGTGCCCCTTCGACTTCTTGGGGTCGATGATGACCGGCCGCTTCTTCTTGCCGTCGTGGGCCTTGAGCTTGCCGAAGTCGCCGTCGAACTCGGCCTCGTGCTTGTAGAAGAAGATGTAGTCCGAGGTCTCGTTGAAGATCTTGACCTTGACCTTGACGAAGTCGTCTTCGGCCCACGCCTCCTTGAACTCGATCCGCACGCCGTCGAGCTCGAGCGCGTCGGGCAGCGTGTAGTAGTTCCGGGGGTCGTCGTCGGCGGAAGCGGTCACCGGAACGAGCAGGGAGGCCGTCACGGGGGCGGCGAAGGCGGTGCGGATCAGGGACATCTGGATCTCCTCCACGGGTGCGCGGGCGCGGTTTGTACCAAGGGGGTTTCTGCTGTGCCAGACCGGATTCTCGGCGGGAGGGGGTACCCTTCCGGCCATGCGCAGCCTCGTCCTCCGAACCATCGTCGCGGCCGCCGCCCTCGGGGCGGGCGCGGCCGTCGCGGGGGACGGGCGCACGACGCCGGAGGACACGGACCTCTCCCGGGGCAGCTGCTCCGGACACGCCAAGGCGGCGGACCGGGCGGCGAGGCTCCCCACCGAGGTCCGCGAGACGATCGTGCTGTGGCCGCGGGCGGGGAAGCGCAAGGTCGACGGCGACTGCCAGAGCGTGACGCGGTTCACCCTCGTCAACCACACGGGGCAGGTGGTCACGGTCTCCTTCATCCAGCTGGAAGAAGGCGCAGCCGTCCCCGCGGACGGCTGGGAGGTGATCGAAGAGGCGCCGGTCCGCGCTCGCTTCCGGGTGACGCAGGACGCCCTCGGCGCGGGCGGAGAGCCCCCCGGAGCGCGCTGGTTCATCGAGTCCGAGAGCGCGCCCGCGACCTCTCAGGAGACCCTCGAGAGCATCCTCGGCTTCTTCGATCCGGTGGCCGTCGCGCGCACGATCATCACGGGCGAGAAGCCGGACGCGGGCGGCGAGTGAAGTCATGAAGCATCCGCGCACCCACCGGTGGTTCAAGCGACCGGACGGCCCGGCCCGCGAACGGGGGCTGCCCCCGCCGATCCGGGTGAGGATCCCCGACGGCGACGCGCCCGACGCCGCTCGGATCGACGCCGAGGTCCGCGACGCCCTGCGGGGGTGGCCGATCGTGCGGCTCCGGCTGGTCGGGGACCTGCGCCGCAAGACGGCGTTCGGGCGCAACCCCGGGCCCCGGCTGCACGGCTGGGTCTGCGGGGCGGTGGACCGGGCGCTGTGCACGTGCGGCGTGAAGTGCGTGAGGCGGTCGTGTCCGTCGCATCAGCTGCTGGGGCGGCACGAGGTCGGGCCCGGGTCGGGGATCGGCGATCCGTGGGCGCCGATCGCGCTGCGGGCGTCGATGGCGATGCAGGGCCGCGGGGTCGCCGGGGCGACGACGCGCATCGAGCTGGTGCTCGCGGGGCGGGCGGCCGAGGGGGCGGACCGGGTGGTGTCGTCGCTGGGCAACGACCGGGACGGCGACGTGGACTGGAGGACGATCCAGTACATCCAGGCCGGGGCCGAGACCGAGCCGCGGTGGCGGTCGGCGAAGAAGGTGTCCCCGGGCGACATGCTGCTGCCCCTGGACGAGGTGAGCGAGCCCCGCCTGCGCAGCGGACGTCTCACCTGGGCCTTCCTGAGTCCGACGACCCTCAACCGGCTCGGCGAAGAGGGCACCCCCCACGCGTCCTTCCCGCTCGTGCTCGACCGCGCGGGGCGGGGGCTCGCGACGTGGATGCATCGCACGGGACACCGGGGGCCTCGGCTGCCCGGGGACGACCTGCTGCGGGCCTCGCGAGGCATCGAGACGGCCGCGGATCACACCCGCATCGTCGAGCTCGCGGCGCGCTCGGTGGGGGGCGTCGCGGACGGGCCCGACGCGATCGGATCGCTGCTCGGGTCGGTGACGTGGAAGGGGGACTTCACCCCGTTCGAGCGCCTGCTGCGGGCGATCCACTACGTGGGGATGGGGCCCGCCCGGGCGCACGGCTTCGGCGAAGTCGAGCTGGGGTGATCGGGTAGGATGCCGCTGTGTACCGCTTCGCCCTGATCTCGGCCCTCCTCCTCGTCCTCGCCGGCTGCACCGAGGTGCCGGGCGTGTACACGCCCCCCGAGGAGTGCGTCGGCAACGGCGCCCCTGCGATCAACAACCTCGAGCTGAACTCCTGGGAGGAAGAGGACACGGGCCTGTGGGTCATGTGCATCCACTTCGACTGGCTCGACCCGGTGGACGGCGGCTCCGCGCCCAACATGCGCGGCGGGTACATCAGCGCGGAGATGCAGGGCTTCCAGACGGACTCGACCTGGCTCGGCGAGGCGGAGGTCCCCGACCTGTCGGCGACCCAGGGAGCGATCGACTGGATCTTCTGCTCCGAAGAGCTCGCCCAGGACGTGTTCGTCGACTTCGAGATGCGGGTGCGCGACTCCTGCGGCGCCGTCTCCAACGAGAAGAGCGGCGAGTACTGCATCGGTCAGGGCGTGTGCGACTACTCGCTGCCGCCGAACCCCTACGTGCAGGAGAACGAGACGGGCGGCCCGCCCGGCTGCCAAAACCGGCCCCCCTGCATCGAAGAGCCCTGAGCCCGGGGCGGACCCGGCAACAACCCGCACGGTTCGCCGAAACACCCGACTTCTTGCCGCGAAACCGGCAACAACCCGCACGGTTCGCCGAAACACCCCGACTTCTTGCCGCGAAACCGGCAACAACCCGCACGGTTCGCCGAAACACCCCGACTTCTTGCCGATGAAGGGGAACGAGGATCTGCGAACCGGGGGGGAACGCCTCGTTCGGCCCGAGTTCGTGGAGGTTCGCGTCTGCGAACCGGGGGGGAATGCGCCGTTCGCCCCGAGTTCGTGGAACTTCGCGTCTGCGAAGTAGGGGTGAACGGCTCGTTCGGCCCGAGTTCGTGGAGGTTCGCGTCTGCGAACCGGGGGGGAACGCGCCGTTCGCCCCGAGTTCGTGGA
>CAZEKB010000236.1:0-3444 GCA_964512225.1 uncultured Rickettsiales bacterium
AGGCCCAGGGTATAATTCGCCACCCTCCCCCCCACCCCCGCCCGCCCCCCCCCGCCGCGGGCCCGGGGGCCCGCCCGCCGGCCGGGGGGGGGGGGCGCCCCCGCCCCCCACTCGTATGCGCGACATCATCCATCGCCGCCCTTGCGGGTGGTAGCAATCCGGTCTGACCATGGCGAAGTCCGCAAAAGGCGAAACGATGGCCCTTCCCGCCGTGCAGCCGCGGACGGATCTCCCATCCCTCGGCGAGCGCCGCGCCCGGAGTCGATCCGAGCGCGATCTCGCCCTCCTCGGCCGCATCGCGCTGATCCTCGACCCCGTCGACCCGCTGAACAGCCTCGACGATGTCCTCGACGTCCTGCGCAGCGCCACTCGGGCGGAGTCCGCCGAAGTGTTCCTGCTCGACCCCACCGGGAACGAGCTGGTCCTCACGCTCCAGCGCGGCGAGGACGCCGGGGCGTTCGCCGAACGGAGCCGGTTCGACGTCTCCAGCGGCTACCCGGGCCTGGCGGTGTTCACGGGCCGGTCCATCGAGACCCGGCGCCTGGCCGACGACGACCGATTCCTGCGCGGCGCGGTGAAGGAGGCCGGCTACCGGTCCTTCATCTCGGTGCCGATCGGGGGATCGCGGCGGGTGCTCGGCACGCTGGACCTGGCGTGGAAGCGGGACGACGTCGACTTCGAGCGCGTGGGGCGGCTGATGGCGTGGTTGAGCAGACCCGTGGGGACCGCCGTCCTGGCGGCGGCCGCGGTGCGAGCCCGCCGGCGGCAGGGGGACCCGGCCGACGCGCACGAGCGGCTCCGGCAGCTCACGCACGCGGACGAGGTGACGCTGATGCGCATCCTCCCCCGGGCCGACGACGCGGACCCCGACGCGCGGCCGGGCGACGGACTCTGGGACCTGTCGGTGCCGAACTGCGCCGCGTCGCGCGGCGCCCGCGTGCTGCTCGGGGACCCGTCGCGCTGGAAGGGCCGATGCCTGACCCGTTGCGGCGAGGCCGGCGTGCGGTACTGCGTGCCGCTCGAGCGGGACGGAGAGGTCGAGGGGATCGCGAGGCTCTCCTATCACCAGGAGACGCCCTGGCCGCCCACCCGACACCTGATCGAGTCCCTCACCGCGGCCGAGGACTGTACGACGTCGTCGGGAGCGCCCCTGATCCCGCTGAGCGCGATCGAGACCCCGACCCCGCCCCCGCCGCTCGAGATCCGGTGCTTCGGCGGCTTCGAGGTGCGGCTCGACGGCGAGCCCCTGGCGCCCTCGGCCTTCTCTCGCAAGAAGGCGGCGGACCTGCTCCAGCTCCTCGCCCTCAAGCCGGGGCTGTCGGTGACGGGCGCCCAGCTCACCCGGCTGCTGTGGCCGGGGGTGGATCCCGAAGCGGGCAAGAACCGACTGCACGGGGTGGTGCACGCCCTGCGGCGAGCGCTCGAGCCTCAGAAGGGCAGACACGCCGGGAGCTGGATCGTCTGCAGCAAGGACCGGTACTCGCTGGCGGCCCCGCCGGGGACGGTCGTGGACCTGTGGCGCTTCCGCGAGTGCATGGCCCAGGCCCGCTCCGCCGAGGGGAAGAACGCCCCCGCGGACGTCGTCACCGCCCGGCTGCAGGAGGCGGTCGAGCTCTACGCGGGCGAGCTCCTGGCGGGCAACGAAGACACCGTCTGGACGATCGACCCCCGGAGCCGGTGTCGCGAGCAGTACATCGACGCCCTGCTCCGGCTGGAGCGATACCGCCTCGAGGCGGGCGGAGAGGCGGGCGACGTGGGTCTGCTGCGGAGCGCGGTCGCCGCCGACCCCCTGCGCGAGGACATCCACCTGCGCCTGATCCGCACCCTCCTGGACGCGGGCCGCCGAGGCGACGCCCTCGAGCAGTACAAGGCGCTGGTCCGGGTGCTCCGCGAGGAGCTCGACGCCCGACCGTCGCTGGAGGCCCGCCGGCTGCGCAGCCGACTGTGCGACGGCTGACGGACGGGACCCGAGTCAGTCGCCCGACTCCCGCCCCGAGCCGACCATGTAGATGTGGACCACCACGAACAGCGTGACGGCGTAGCCCGCCGCGAGGTGGATCATGGCCATGGGCCACAGCCCGGGGTGGCCGAGCGCGCGCTCGGGGGCGAGCAGCGGGTACAGGAGCAGGCTCCCGCTCACGACCGCGACGGGCGAGATCACGTACATGACCGCGAGGTACGCGAGCTTCTGCAGGGGGTTGAAGCGGTCGCCGGCGTGCACCGGACCGGGCTCCGCCTCCCCCCGGAACGTGCCCTTGGCGTAGTACAGGATCTGGCGCGGCAGCTCGCGGGGTAGCGCCCTCAGCCGCGTCACGTAGGCCCGCGCGTTGCCGCTGCGGATGTTGACGACCAGGAACGTGAGCCAGAGCGCGATGTTGGCGACGCCGAGGATGTTGTGCGTCGTGACCGCCGTCCGGAACGACAGGGGCGCGAGCCCCGAGTCGCCGTAGTGCATGCTCAGACCGGAGCCGAGCAGCCCCGCGATCAGGAGGATCTGCACCGTGTGCCACACGCGGATCGAGCGCGGACCCTCCACGTGCAGCCAGCGGGTGCGCTTCCAGCGGCCCGTGGAGAGGCGGCGCCGCACGCTGTGCAGCAGGACGAGCAGGAGGAAGAAGACGAAGCCGAACTGGCTCGTCCGATCGAGCAGCGCGCTCCGCGTGGAGCCGATCACGTACACGTGGTCGAACCACCCGCGGTCGACGTCGCTCCCGGGCGTGGCGTAGCTCGCGGCGTAGGCCGGGTCCTCGCGCCGGTGGCACTGTGCGCAGTCCTCCAGCGAGTCCTCCGCGGCGAGCACGTCGTGGTCCTCCCGGTGTCCCCGGGGGGTGTGGCAGCCCACGCACTTCACGCGCGCGAAGTGGCGCAGGGCGTTGGGGAAGTGCCCGTGCGTCTCGGCCGAGTCGTTGAGCCCGTCCTGCCCGAAGGGGCGATCGTCGGCGGGCCCGTGGCAGCTGAGGCAGATCTCGTTCCCCGCCGCGATCCGGTCGTAGGTCCTCTCCTCCGAGCGGATCATCGCGAACCGGTGGGGGTCGTGGCAGTCGTGGCAGTCCATGCGCCGGGAGCCCTCGTCCCCGTGGGCGCCCCGCTTCAGCTCGTCCCGCCGATCGGGGAGGTCGAGGTGCTCGAGGTCGCCGAGCGCTTCGTGGCAATCCACACACAAGAAGCGCGGGAGCATCGCCGGGCCTTCGTGGGGGACATGATCGCCGTAGCCCGAGTCGTGGCATGCCACACAGTCCACGCCCGCGTGGGCCGACTCGGCGTACGCACGAGGCTCGATCGTGTAGAGCTTCGACTCCCCGGTGTCGCGATCCGTGAACCGCAGATCTTCGACCGCGTGACACTCCTGGCAGACGGAGTTCGGCGTCGTCGCGGCCCCCTCCGATGCCGATGCTGCCGTCAGAACCATCAAGGCGAGGCAGCCCAAGGCCCTCGCCGCGCCTC
>CAZEKB010000237.1:0-3430 GCA_964512225.1 uncultured Rickettsiales bacterium
CCTCGAGGTTGGAGACGCGCGCCGCCATCGTCGTGATGTCCCGCCGCGCCTGCGCGGGGTTGTCGGACAGGGACGACTTCAGCAGCTGCTTCGCGATCGCTCGCGCGTCGTCGAGGTCGTCCGCGAGGGCGGACGTGGGCAGCAGCAGGGCCGCCGCGAACAGCAGCGCCCTCATCGCCGACGACGCACCGCGAGGCCGAACAGACCGAGCGCGACCCAGCCCCCGACCGCGCCGCTCAGGGAGGACTCGCAGCCCTCCTCGGACGCGCAGCCGTCCTCTTCGATGGGCTCGTACACCCGCAGCGCGCGGCTGCAGTCGCCCGAGTTCCAGGGGTCGTGGTGGAAGCCGTTCCACAGCCGCATCGCGTCCGCGGCCACCGCCTCGGACTTCCAGGCGTACAGCCACCCGGACCGCGTCCCGGTGAGGACCTCCAGCAGCCCGTCGCCGTCGATGTCGCCCACGACGGGGGTGCCGAGGATCCACTGGCCGACGTGCTTGGGCCACCCGGCCGGCTCGCGCCCGGTGTGGTCGAACGCGTGCAGGACCCCGCCCGCGGAGCCGTTGATGGCCTCGGGAAATCCGTCGCCGTTCAGGTCCACCAGCGACGGGTTCAGGAAGAACTGCATGTCCTCCATGATCCGCGGGAAGAACTCCAGGTACGGCATCTTCGGGCCCACGTTCGAGTCGATCGTCGCCCCGCTCCACCCCGCGAGCAGGTGGTCGTGGTCGTGGCGCTTGCCGTCGTGCAGCAGCCCCGTGGCGTACTCGAAGCCCATCGCCCCGACGAAGTAGTCGACGCTGCCGTTCTGGTCGAGATCGCCGAACGCGCCGCTGTTGATCATGATCAGCCCGGCGCCGCCCTCGGAGCTGTTGGTCCCCGTCCCGAACTCGGACGCGACCCGGGCGAACCGCGCGTACTCGCTGCCGTCGTGGTTCAGCATCACGCCCGCGTCCGCGATGGTGTGCATCGCGACCTCCATGGTCCCGTCGCCGTCGAGGTCGCAGATCGTCGGGGAGCCGGGCACGCCCTCGCCGACCACCGGCAAGGCGTTGGTGTACGCCCCGAAGAGGTACGCGGGCCAGCCCTCCTCGATGACGCCCTCGTGGGAGATGGCGTACCCGAGGCCGTAGGTGCCCGTCGTCTTCTGGTTCGTGCCGATGACGATCTCGGGGTGCCCGTCGCCGTCGATGTCGCCGATGGCGGGCGAGCTGATGATGCGCTCGCCCTTGCTGACCGTCCCGCCCGCCTGCTCGTACTCGGTGCGCAGCTCCAGCGGGAACCCGGCCGAGAACGTGCCGTCGTCGTGGAACGCATACACCATGCCGTCCATCCCCCCGATGGCGATCTCGAGGTCGCCGTCGCCGTCGAGGTCCCCGAGCGCCGGGCTGCTGAAGAAGCCGAGCTCCCAGGCGTTGTCGCCGTTGCTGTTGCCGCGCACGCGCGTCTCGTCGAGCGTGAAGGGCCAGCCCCCGCGCACGGCGCCGTCGTGCTCGACGACCCAGAGCCCGCCGTCGATCGTCGCGAAGACGATCTCGGCGGTCCCGTCGCCGTCCAGATCACCCACCGCGGGGGACGAGATGACGGTCTGGCGACGGTCCGAGGACACCGCCCCGCCCGCGTAGGCCGCGGCGTCGAGGTGGTTGCGCTCGTGGTCCGGGTCCACGACCTCGAGCAGCGCCGCCTTCACCGGGAACCCCGGCTTCAGGACGCCCGTGCCGTCCATCGCCATGAGCTCGCCGTCGCTGTTCACGATGACGATGTCGTCGAGGCCGTCACCGTCGAGGTCCGCGACGTTCGGGCTCGACTCGAGCGAGTGCCCCAGCTTCTTGGGGAAGCCGGGCATCGTCTGGGGGTCGGTGCGCGCGTAGATCATCTTGCGCATCTCCCCCAGGCGGCCCTCGGAGTCGGTCACCTGCAGCCGCAGCGTGACGGCCGGGGCGTGCACCTTCCAGGTCTTGCTCACGTTGGTGTCGTCCCGCCGGTAGAGGCCCATGGGCGCGTCGGGGTCGGGGTGGATCTCCGCCAGGTTCACGGTGCCGAGCCGCCCGCTCACCGGCGAGTCGACGCCGCCGTCGCCCGTCGCGACCGTCGTGAACTCCTCCTCGAGCGGGTCCATGCCGGGGGCCGCCTGCAGGGCCCAGGTGAAGTCCGACGACCGCGACGCGGCGAGGCCGGTCACCTCGATCGTCGGCGTCTGCGCCGGGTCGAAGGGCACGAACCAGTCCGGCGTCAGGATGTCGGCCTCGGGGGGGATGTCGGCCGTGGCGATGCGCTGCACCAGGGCGTCGGCGTTCATGCGGCCGTAGCCGAACCAGGCGTCCCACCCCTCCCGGCTGGGGTAGCGCTCCTCGTCGGAGTCGTCGGGGTTGAAGGCGACGTCGTGCACCGCCCGCGTCATCAGCTGGTACATCTCGTTGGACGTCAGCGGCGACGCCAGGACCCCGTCCTCCACCGCGTCGCGCATGGCCGAGTGGGCCAGCCCCGCGATGCCCGAAGACACGCCGACCGCGCCCGACGAGCACGCCTCGGCCGCCACCGACAGCTGCAGGCGGCCGCCGTAGTTCGTGCAGTTCGAGAACGCGAAGTAGGAGCGCACGTTCTCGTGCTCGGTCGAGTCGTGGCGGATGGCGTGCACGTACACCGTGTGGTGGTTCGCCGACGGGAAGTTCGCGTGCCAGGACGTCTCGTCCGCCGCCGACGCCATGAGCGTCACGCCCGAGTCCCAGGCGTACTCGATCGCGTCCACCGCCCCCTGGGTGTTGTTGAGCGTGCCGAGCGCGCACTGGATGACCGCGACGTCGTTGTCCACCGCGTACGCGACGGCGTCGGCGAAGTTGTTCGTATCCGCCACGAAGCTGTCGCCCACGCGCAGGAACACGCCCATGCAGTTGGGGCAGCTGCCGATGGAGCCGCCCGCGCCGTCCCCCTCGGCGATGGACCAGCGCCCCTCCTTGCTGCCGTGGGAGTAGCCGTCCTTGAGCGCCTCGTCGTAGGGGTTGTTGTCGTTCCAGAAGAAGTCCCAGCCCGCGATGTCGTCGATGTAGCCGTTGCCGTCGTCGTCGACGCCGTCGGACCACACGGCGATCAGGTCGCTCGGGTCGCGGATGTCCGAGGCGTGGCCCCCCGGCAGTTCGCCGATCTCGGGGAGGATCCGCGAGTCGCCGTCCCAGTCCTCCATGTTCACGACGCCGTCGCCGTTGCAGTCGAACAGCTCGTCCCGCTCGGGCACGGGCACGCACTCGGGATCGTCGGCCGCCGCCCCCCCCCCCCGCCCGCCCGGGGGGGGTAGGGAAAAATTTATGGAATTATTTATGATTTTAATTAAACCCAAGTAGTCCCATCAATCCCAAGTTATTTCATCAAACCCAAGCGATTTTATCAAACCCAAGTGGTTGGGTGAAACCCTAGTGGTTTTATCAAACCCTAGT
>CAZEKB010000238.1:0-3393 GCA_964512225.1 uncultured Rickettsiales bacterium
GGCTTTGCCCGATAATTCGATCTTGACCGACAAGTCGAGAGATTTGTTCTTTGAGGATCTCTCTTGACCGATAAATACACTTCCGCCGTAAGTGCCCGTAATCACTAGGGTGGAAATGCGCCTCGCCGCCTGGGCCGCAATGCGATCACCCCCACGACGCCGGTTGAGCATCACTTTTTCTCTTGACCCGAGATGTGTGGTCTGGCGATCTAGTCGGCCTCATGGCACGACTACGAACACTTCGTTCCCGATACGACAAGGCGAGTGAGCGGCTCCGCGAGGCGCAGGAGCGGACGGCTGAACTCAAGGCTCAGGTCGAGGACATCAAGGCGCAGCACCAAGAGGCACGGACGGCAGAGTCCGAGGCCCTCGCAGAGCACAAGCGTCTTCAAGATGAACTCGATGCTGTGCTGGAGCAGGCCGACCAATCTGGCGTTCCGTCGCCCTCTGCTGTCGCAGCGGCGGCACCACCGCCCAGGCCCGCCCACCAAGTACCCGTCACGCTCCCGCCCAGCATCCAGCAGGTTGTCTTCGCCATCCCCCTCAACGGGGAGATCAGCAAGCCCGACCTCTGCCAGAAGCTCGGTATGAAGGAGAGCGTCGTCCACACGCGCGTCCAGAAGGGCAAGAAGCTCGACCTGATCGAAAGCGCCGGGTGGGGGAAGTACAAACTAACCGATGCTGGCCGCAAGCTCCGAGGGACGACGCTCAAGGCCGTCCCGTCCGCAAATTGAACGCGGCACCCACCGAAACTAAACCTGAACCTCCGGGCACCGAAAAGTGTTCCTCAATCAAGTAACAAGGCGACCTTTACTCTTGACTCTATACGTTGAACGTGTATAGTACGGGTATGGAAGCAAGAAAACTCAAGGCAGTCGAGATTGCAGAAGCCGGGAACATCCGGCAGCGGGGAACCGACCTCTGGCTCGTCCCGTCTCAGTCGCATTCGGGCAAGTGGATGGTGGACTACTCCGAAGGGGAGCCCACCTGCACCTGTCCCGACTACGAGAAGCGTTCGGCCTTCTGCAAGCACATCTTCGCCATCGAGATCCACGAGCGACGGTTGACCGTGTCCCCCGAGAACCCTGACCAGCCGAAGAAGTACACACAGGATTGGCCTGCGTACCGGCTCGCTCAGATCAACGAAGGCGATCACTTCCACGAGCTTCTGCACGCGCTGTGCGATGGCATCACGATGCCGCCTCAGACGGGGCGGGGTCGCCCCAAGACTCCACTGGCCGATGTAGTGTTCGCCAGCGCCCTCAAGGTCTACAGCGGCATGAGCGGAAGGCGTGCAGAGAGCTACATCCGCCGTGCCGCCGAACAGGGGCTCCTGTCGAAGACTGTCCCCTACAACACGATCTCCGACTACATGAAGAACCCGGAGTTGACTCCGCTGCTTCGCACGCTGTTGCAGGAGTCGGCGCTGCCGTTGAAGGGCATCGAGCGGCGGTTCGCCGTGGATTCGTCTGGCTTCTCCACAAAGAGCTACGTCCGCTGGTTCGACCACAAGTGGGGCAAGAGCCGCAAGGAGAAGAAGTGGGTCAAGGCCCACGCCATCTGCGGTGACTTCACGCACATCGTCACCGACCTGATCATCAGCAGTAAAGGCGATGCCACGCAGTTCAAGCCGCTGCTCGACCGGACTGCTGCCCGGTTCCACGTTGAGGAAATCTCAGCCGACAAGGCGTACCTCTCGCGGAAGAACATGGAAGCCGCTGCGGCCCACGGAGCCATCCCGTACATCCCCTTCAAGGCGGGCACGACGGGCAAGGCGAAGGGTTCCGAGATGTGGCGGAAGATGTGGCTGTACTACGAGTACAAGCGGGAGGACTTCGACCGCCACTACCACCAGCGGTCGAACGTCGAGACGCTGTTTGCGATGATCAAGATGAAGTTCGGTGGCAGCGTCCGGTCGAAGGACGAGATCGCCCAGGCGAACGAGCTTTATCTCAAGTACCTCTGCCACAACATCTGTGTGCTGATCTCATCGATCTACGAACTCGGCATCCAGCCCGAGTTCTGGCGGGACGAGGGGGCGGTCTGATGGCGGTCTTCCAGAAGACAGTGTGGGCGTTCCGCTGCGAACGATGCTCTGGAGGAACCTACGAATGGCTCCCCCGCAAGCCGGTGTCCGGTGACGAGCCGCCACCGGAGAAGCTGCCGACCGTCTGCCCGAAGTGCAAGAGCCCCTATTGGAACAAGCCCCGGCGAACGCCAAAGACTGGCGAATAGTGTCAGCCGTCTGAAGCGTCTTGGAAGTATGCGTTCGCGGCCCAGCCGACCGCCTCGGTGAGTGCCGCTGCTGTACTGGCGTTGATAGCGTTGCCGTAGCCAGGAATCCAGCCGACCAGCCACTGGCTTGCTGTGCGACCGGCCATAGTGGCGGTGAAGGTAAGCAGAAGATCAGTGGCTGCTGCCTTTGTGACGTTGACGCCGTAGACCTCTCCGATTCCGACGATCATGGTTGCCTGGATGCCTGCGATGATCGGGGCATCGGAGCCGGGTATTTGAGCGAGGCCACCACCTACACCGGCAGCGGCGGCGCTTGCCGTATGGACAACGCCGTGGACCTTCTGTAGTTGCGTGACCGCCATGCTTCCCCCTACTCGTCCCGCTGCGGGCAAGTACGAAGATCGTGCTTGTAACTCCCGCACTTGGAGCATCGGCGGGCGCTGGGACAAGTCTGGATGTTGTGGCCCGCCTTGCCGCAGTTGGAACACCTGCTCAATGTGGGGCAGTTCCGTTTCGTGTGGTTCCCTGCCCCGCAAACACTACAGGCCATGCTGTCCTCCCTACAATGCCCGTAGAGTCTCATAGTGGCGGAGGCTGGATCAACGCACCCGGTTCGGTTTTCTGGCTATCGGGCCGAAGGGGTAGGAACCCTGGAGCCCGCATGCCCGACCTTCGCAGCAAGCTGATCCGCCTCGCCCACGACCGGCCCGACCTTCGTGCGGCGCTGCTTCCGCTGGTCAAGGAGGCGACGCTCTCTCTTGCGAAAGCCATCGTCACGCGCTTGGAGGTCAAGTACCGCCTTCCACCGAAAGGCAGTTCTGCAAAGTTCTTGAGCGTCCTCGTTTCGCTGGCCTACTACATCGTTCGCAATGAGATTTCGCACGAGGCATCCGACCAGTTCGCAGAGATCGTCTGGAAAACGTCAGGAGTCCGCCCTGGCATGACGGACATGGAAGAGCAGAGAATGGCAAGACGCTTCAATGGCGATCCCCGTCTTCTCGTTCTTGATCTGCTGAAAGAGGCGGGGGACTTTACATCCACCATCAGGGAGCTTCGGCGTTTGTGGAACATGTAGGCAGCAGTCTGACCGAAAAATCGCTATAGCAGCTACGCTTGACCGACAAGTCGCTGTCCAGCATCACTTTTCGGGCAAAGCCC
>CAZEKB010000239.1:0-3387 GCA_964512225.1 uncultured Rickettsiales bacterium
GTTGGTGTTGGGTTGTTTGGGCTCCCCCCGGGGCGGGGGGGGGGGGGGTTTTTTTTTTGTTTTTGGGGGGGGGGGGGGCCGCGGCGGGGGCCAGGAGCGCGAGCGCGAGGGCGGCGAGGGGAGCGAGCGGGGTGCGCATGCGTTGCCTCCGAGGGGCGGGTCGCGGATCGACCCGACTGACCGCCACACTGCTCCCTTCGCGCGGGCGCGACAAGCGTGTTCGCGGCTCGTCACAGAACTTCCACACCTCCGCCATCCGGCGCCCCGAAGCCACCCCCGCCCGGGGTCCGGAGCTCGAGGACGTCGCCGGGCTCCAGATCCCGGCTGAACCGGCCGCCCAGGGCCTCCTTCGACCCGCCCCGGGCGACGAGCAGCGCCTCCCCCGGCGCCCCGGGGCCGCCCCCCTGCAGCCCGAACGGCCGCGAGGTCCGGCGCTCGGACAGCAACGACATGCGCACCGGCTCCAGCAGCTCCAGGGTGCGCACGACCCCGTCCCCCCCGCGCCAGGCCCCCTCCCCGCCGCTGCCGGGGCGGATCGCGAACCGCCGCAGGCGGACCGGGCAGCGAGCCTCCAAGACCTCGACGTCCGTGATCCGCGTGTTCGTCATGTGGGTGTGCACGGCCGACGCGCCGGGGTGCCCGCGCCCCGCGCCCGCCCCGCCGCAGACCGTCTCGTAGTAGCCGAACCCGTCGTTGCCGAAGGTGAGGTTGTTCATCGTCCCCTGGGCCGCCGCGGCGACGCCCAAGGCCGCGAACAGCACGTCGACGACGCGCTGGCTGGTCTCGACGTTGCCCCCCACCACGGCGGATCCCGGCGGGGGATCGAGCAGGCAGCCCGAGGGGATCCGAAGGTCCACCGCGTCGAGGCAGCCCTCGTTGAGCGGGATGTCCCGCCCGAGCAGGCAGCGCAGGACGTACAGGACCGCGGCGCGGGCCACCGCGGGCGGAGCGTTGAGGTTGCCGGTCGACGCCGGGCCCGTGCCCGCGAAGTCCACCACCAGGGTCGGGCCCGCGGCCGCCTCCGCGACGGACAGCGTGACGACCACCGCCGTCCCGTCGTCCATGCGGTCCTCGAACCGGCGGGGCAGGCCCCCCAGCTCCCCGGTCCACCGCCGCACGATGTCCGCGCCGTTGGCCTGGATGTGGCGCTGGTAGGCGGCCGTGACCGCCGGGCTCCGGGCGTGCAGCCCGGCGAGCAGCCGCGCTCCGAGCGCCGCGGCCGCGACCTGAGCTTCGAGATCCGCGAGGGTCCCGGGCACGTCCCGAGCGGGGTACGGGCCCGCCGAGAGCGCGGCGGCGACGGCCTCCGACCGCAGGACGCCGCCCCGGGAGACCAGCAGGAACTCCAGCCGGACGCCCTCCTCGGCGAGGCGGGTCGAGAACGGGGGCATGGACCCCGGCGTGATCCCCCCGACGTCGGCGTGGTGAGCCCGAGAGGCGACCCACGCCACGGGCGGATGTCCGTCGATTCGCACCGGAGATATCACGGTGATATCCGGTAAGTGTGAGCCACCTTGAAAGGGATCGTTGATGGCCCACGCGTCGCCGGGGAGGGCGGCGGCGCGGGGCTCGCCGGCCGCGGCTTCATTCCTGAAGTATTGGATGAGGGATCGAACCGTTTCCCCCATGGCACCGAGATGTACGGGAATGTGAGGTGCGTTCGCCACGAGCCGCCCCGAGGCGTCGAAGACCGCGCAGGAGAAGTCGAGGCGCTCCTTGATGTTCGGCGACCAGGCCGTGCGCCTCAGGTTCTCGCCCATCCGCGTCGCGATCGACATGAACCGGTTGTGGAACAGCTCGAGCCGCACCGGGTCGACCCGCACGTCGTCGTCGACCGCGACGGGGGCGGGCTCGTCCCGCAGGAGGTGCAGCACGGCCCCCGGAGCCACCACCACGCGCCAGCCCGGATCGACGACCACCGTGGTCGCGGCGCCCTCGATCATCAGCGGGCCCGGGGCCCCCTGCCCTGCTCGGAGCGCGTCCCAGGCCACGACGGGCGTGGGCGCGCGGAGCACGCGACCTCGCTCCGTGGGGTGCCCCACGGAGCCCGCGGCCTGCAGCAGGGACGCGGGGATGGGCACCCCGGCGGCCGTCGGCGGGGTCCCCGGGGGCCCCTCCGACGCCCCCCGAGCCCGCGCCTCGACCACCACTCGCGCGGCCTCGATCGCCCGGCCCGGCCGCACGAAGCCGAACCGACGTCGGTGACGCTCCAGGAAGTCGGCCCGGTCTCTCGCCGGGAGGCTCCGCGACGACCCGACATACTGGAGCTCCCACCGGACGGTGGTATCCGAGGGGTCCCCCACCTCGGCCTGCGCCGCGGCCGCCAGCTCGGCCACGAGCTCCCCCCGCTCCGCGGGCAGATCGTCCCGCCAGGGCTCGCCCAGGGGCCGCGCTCGGATCGCGGACTTGCGGGCCTCGGAGATCCCGAAGGCCGAGAGGACCGAAGCGTGCGGGTGCGCGACCACGCGACGGATCCCCAGCAGCCCGGCCACGGCGCAGGCGTGCTGCCCCGCCGCGCCGCCGAAGGCCAGGAGAGCGTGGTCCCGGGGATCGTGCCCGCGGGCGGTGGACAGCTCGCCGATCGCGGCCGCCATGGCCTCGTTCGCGACGGCCAGGAAGCCGCCCGCGTCCCCGTCCGGCCCCAGCGCGGCCAACGCGGCCTCCGAGGCCCCGGCGTCCAGGGGACGATCCCCGCCGGCCCCGAAGACCGCGGGGAAGGACCCCGGGCGCACCCGCCCCAGGGCGACGTTCAGATCGGTGACCGTCGCGGGCCCGCCGCGGCCGTAGCAGGCCGGACCGGGGTGCGCCCCCGCGGAGTCCGGGCCCACGCGCAGGCGCCCGTCCGCGACGGCCAGGATCGATCCCCCGCCCGCGGCGACGGTGTGGATGTCGAGGCACGGAACGCGGATCTCGGCGCCCGCCACGACGAGGTGGTCGCGACGGATCGTCTCGCCCGCCCACCGGCAGACGTCCGTGGAGGTGCCCCCCATGTCGAACCCGAGCACCCGCGGGAGCCCGAGTCGCCTCCCCAGCGCCTCGGCGGCGACCCCGCCCCCGGCGGGCCCGGAGAGCACCGCGTCGACGCCCCGGAACGCCCCGGGCGCGGCGAGCCCGCCCGACGAACGCATCAGGAGCACGCCCTCGGGCAGCGCGCCCACCCAGCCGCGCACGACGGGTCCCACGAAGGCGTCGGCCGCGGCCGTCCCGGCGCGGCCCACGTAGCCCATCTCCGGGCAGACCTCGTGCGAGAGGGCCACGTGGCGGATGCCGGCGGCGCGGGCCCACGCGCCGACGCGGCGCTCGTGCTCGGGGAACATCGCCCCGTGCACGAGCGCCACCGCGACGGAGTCCACCCCTTCGGCCCGGAGCGCGTCGAGCGCCGCCCGA
>CAZEKB010000240.1:0-3287 GCA_964512225.1 uncultured Rickettsiales bacterium
TCACGTCCGGCTTCACGGTTGCGGCCCTTTCCAGCGCCTCCGGCCCGTCGCCGGCAAGGCGTTCGTGCTCGTCCCCGCCGGCGATGCCCACGATCGGATCGGCGTCGTCGCGGTACAGAACGCCCAGATCCACGAAGCCCGGCCCCAGCAGCCACGGCGCGTTCCGCCGCACCGTCCCCATCACCCGGTCCTGGCCGATGGAACCTCCTCCCGCGCCGAGCCCGATCCACTTGAGGTGTGTCAGCAGCCACCCGCCGGGCACCGCATGGACCCGGTTCGCCTCCAGGTGGAACTCGAAGGTCGGTGTCGGGGTGTCATCGAGGACGAAGACGAGGTAGCACCGTTCGTCCTCATCGCCGAGGTAGGCAGAGACCCGGAGACCGTGCTGGCTGCCGTCGCGCGCGGTGAGCTCGAACCACCCGTAGTACCCATTCCACGTTCCGGCGGGCGTCGGGGCGCTCCAGTACGGCGAGCCCCGGTAGCGAACTGGTCCGACTGCCCCGGCGGCGGCCCTGCCCGACGAGGAGAGGCTCCCAAACCAGTCAGCGACCCACGCCGCAACGGCTCTGGCGTCTTCATGGCTCATACCCGCAACCTCTTTCTACTGCTCCGGGACGAACAGGTCGTCGTCCATCCCCGCCACGAAACTCTCCACGCCGTCGAAGAAGCCCGGCGGCTGCTCCGCGATCCCGAAGACGGCCAGGAAGCTCCAGATGTGATCCATGCGCGGAGATCCGAGCGAGCGAGTCGCCGCGACCGCGTTGTTCGCCATGTAGACGGCCAGGTTGATGCCGCGCTCTGTGACGCTGGCTCCGCCCGCACTGACCTCGATCCCTCCGCCGCTGGCGATGAACTGCGCGGCAACGGGAATCGTCGGGTCGAGCCAGACCGGCAGCCAGGGAACGCGATTCGCGAGCAGGACCAGCCAGCGGTGGGCCTCGGGGATCTGGAACAGCTCGCGGGGGTCGTCGTCATAGCCTTCGGTCTCGAGAATCAACCGCCCCGCAGCGTCGCCCAGCAAACCCTCTTCCTTGAGCCCACGCAGCAGCGCCAACCAGCCACCGATGAAACCCTGAGACACCTCATCGGCGAACGTGACGACACTGAGGCTTCCGGCCGGGTTCCGCAGGAGCTCGATGATCCTCTTCCGGCGCAGCAGCGCCTCACCCTCGGCGAGGCGAGAGAAGGAGGCAAACAGCTGGTGCTGGGCGACCCGGAGTCGGCGCCAGCCCTCCTGGAGCAGGGGATCGCCGGGGTCGAGGTAAGGCTCTTCGTCGGGTTGACCAGCTTCGAGGACCGCCAGCTCCGACATCCGCTGGTCGAACTCGGATGGCTCCAACTCGAGGTTCTCCAGGGCCACCGCGAAGACTTCGATCTCGCGGGGATCGACGGAGCCGTCGATCCGGCAGACGTTGAAGAAGAAGACTGCGAGGTCCAGGCGCTCGTCCCGCGACAGCTCTTCCGGCAGGATCTGCATGGCGAGCGCCGCCGCCTCGAACAACCGGGGCAACGGGCCGTCCTTCCCGAGGAACCCGTGAGCGCGCATCAGGGCGAGCGGGAAGTTGTGGCCGATCAGCTGCGCCTCCTCGGGCCGGATCTCCCCATCCGCACCAGCGATCTGCTGCGCGATGCGGAAGGCGTAGGCGATTCTCAACTCTTCGAGCGTGAAGCCGTCGTCGGACATGGTCAGTTCCTCCCGCGGCCTACGACTTCACGATCTCGATGTCCGCCTCTTCGAGCGACATCACGACCGACATCTCGTAGGTGTTTCGGTCGAGCTTGCCCTTGCTCTTCCCGTAGATGTGGACGCTCGCTACGAACTCGTCGTCGGCGAGTTCTGATAGCACCTGGAGAGCTGTGAACGCCTCGAAGAGCTGCCCTCCCTTCGCACGGAACTCCAGCCGAACCGTCCGGTCATCCACCGGCTTCTTCTCATCTTCGTCGTCTTCGTCGTCCT
Organism: uncultured Rickettsiales bacterium; assembly: GCA_964512225.1. Lineage (GTDB taxonomy): Bacteria > Myxococcota_A > UBA796 > UBA9615 > UBA9615 > CAZEKB01. Next base: position 1,958 of record CAZEKB010000240.1, read on the forward strand.
CCTCGTCCTCGTCTTCGTCCTCGTCTTCGTCGTCCTGCTCGTCGTCTTCGTCGTCCTTCTTCTTCTTCCGCTTCTTCCACTCGGCGAGCCACTCCTCGGCCTGCGCCTTCGAGACGATCCAGCTTCCCTCGGAGAGGTCGATGTCGTCGGGTTCGACGTCTTCCTTGATGGTCAGGTTGTCTGGACCGTCTGCCCGGAGCTTGCCGTCTACCTCCTGGCCACCCATGACGTAGCCGAAGATCCCCCTGGTCACGCCCTTCGCGACCGTGGCCTTGAGACCGTGCAACGTCAGCAGCTTCGGGTAGTGGACCGAGCCGAAGAACTGGTCCGTCAGCTCGGTGCCTGAGATCCAGTGGCTTCGAGTTCCGGCTTCCCCCTTGCCCAGATGGGTGCAGCTGACGAGCTTGCCCGGGACGGCCGTCTCGAAGACCCAGTTCTCCAGCACCCGATAGATGCTGGACAGCAGGCCGGACCCGAGCGCCTGGTAGCTCTGGATATCGAACCGCTGCATCCGGATCGGGGTACTCGACGCGGGTGGTGCGGGCACCGGGAGCAGGACGACGGGGTACATCTGGCGAGCGGAGGCCAGGAGGTCGTCCGACGCTCGCCTCTTCCGCTGATCGAGGTCCTCCAAGTCCTCGTTGTCGAACCCGTAGCGGCCCTTGTCCTTGATCAGCTGGTCGATCGCCCTGCGCTTCCGTGCGGCGAGGCGCGCGCGGTCCACAGTGGAGGCGCTCGGAAGTGCGAAGGCGAGCGTGTTGCGGTAGGACCGCTTGCTCCCGCCACAGTTCTCCGTCCAGTCCAGAGCCAGCTTCTCGAGCTCCTCCGCGGAGGCGAGCGCGTGCTCGGGGCCGAGGAAGACCACGTGGAACCGTGCTCGCTTGTCAGTGACACCCGCGCTGCTCTTCGGCCAGACTACAAAGCCGGTGTGGGCGTCCAGACGGCGCTCGAACTCCTTGCGGAGCTCAGCCAGCACCTCGGTCCCGTCGATCTTCCGGATCTCCTCCTCGATCAGTTTGTTGAGGTTCGGCTTCTTGTCGAACCGGAATCTCCGCCCGGACGTGTGGACGTAGAGCAAGGTCTCGGTGAGTGACTGCAGGGCCACGTCGAGAACGTCGGCCGTGAGGCCAGGGACCTGCACTGCGCTGAGAAGATCGCTGCGGAGAACACCGCGGTCCTCGCCGGGTCTTGCGCCGAACGAGAACAGCGCCAGGGCTCTGGTCAGACGCGTACCCACGCGGAACGACTGGAGTGCGGGGACGTCCGCGGCCATCGAGTTGTCCACGCGCTTGCAGCGGGCGGTCACCCCGAGCAGGTCGGAGTCCAGCAC
>CAZEKB010000241.1:0-3150 GCA_964512225.1 uncultured Rickettsiales bacterium
CTAGTCCGTCGGCGCGCCCGGCGTCGGCGCCTGCCAGCCGCCCGCCCAGTGCTCCTGCCGCATCAGCTCGAAGCGGCAGTCCCACCAGTCGTCGATCCGCTCGTGCTTCGCGCACTCCTCGGGGGCGTCGATCCGGGGAGGCCACAGCCCCGGCGGGCGCGGCGACGGATCCGACCAGACCACCCGGAAGTCCTGCTCGGGCATCCGCCGGAGCACGTGGACGCCGTGCCACGCGTGCCGCCCGTCCCCGAGCAACGTGAACCCCGTCGGTCCTCCGAACCCGAGCCCCTTGCTCTCCTCGCGCACGGCGGCGAGGTCGAAGCTCCCCGCCTCTTCGACGGCGGCCGCCCACAGGTGCACCGCCGACCAGGCCGCGACCATCGGCTCGCTCACGGCCTGCCCCGGGTGCGTCTCGTGCCAGAGCTCGAGGAACTCCTCGTTGGCCTCGATGATGGACGCCGCCTGCCAGCTGGTGGTCGTGTAGTGCCCGACCACCAGCTCGCTGTGGTCCTGCAGCTCGGAGTCTTCGTAGGCGAACGCGAGCACGGGGACGTCGTCGGCCGTGATGCCGGCGTCGGCGAGCGCCTCGAAGAAGGCGACGTTGCCCACGCCGTTGATCGAGCTGAGCACGACGTCGGGACGGAGGCGCCCGATCGCGTCCGCGGCCGCCCTCGCCTCGGCGACGAGCCAGGGCGTGTCGGACCGGGTCTCGCCGTCGCCGAGGTGCAGCCACGACTCGCCCACCACCTCGCCGCGCATCTCTTCCCACTGGGCCTCGATCTGCAGGTGGACGGCCCGGGAGAAGATGTAGTCCGAGCCCACGAGGAACGCCCGCGGGCCCCGGGACATGCGCGCCCATCGGGCGGCGGGGAGGATGCGCTGGCCCGCGGTGGCCCCCGCGTACACGATGTGCTCGTCCGACTCCATCCCCTCCCAGTACACGGGGTAGTACAGGAGCCAGTCGCGGCCGGCGTCGCCCCGGTCCAGGGTCTCCCGGACGGTCTTGCGGCAAGCGGACGCCCAGCAGCCGAACAGCGTATCGACGCCGCGGTCCACGAGCTCCCGCGCGACGGCGGCGCACACGTCGGCCTTGGACTCGCAGTCGACGCGCAGCCGGGCGTTCTCGTCGCCCGTCCACACGATCCGACGCCCGAGCACCCCGCCGTTTCGGTTGAGCTCGCGCAGCGCGAGCTCGGTCGCCTCGAGCACCGGGAGCTCGCTCGCCGACAAGGCCCCGGTCCGCGAGTGCAGCAGGCCCACCTCCACGGGGCGGTCGAGCGCGGCCGCGGTCACCGCCGCCGCCACGGCCACGACCACGACCGCGACCACGACCTTCACGCGGGGTGGGGAGGTCGGCATCAGTAGAAGAACACCGCGGTCACGAGCAGGAGCCCGACGAGGTAGCCCGGCCAGAACAGGACCTTGGGCAGCAGGTTGTCCGTCCGCTGGATCCACTGGACGCGACCCATGGCGAACAGGATCGCGTTGACGCACGCGAACATGAGCGCCAGGTACATGCCGAAGTAGAAGTACTCGAGGTAGAAGGGGCGCACCGTGGCCAGATCCTCGCGCAGGGCCGAGTGGTCGAAGATCACCACGAAGAAGAGCGCGGCCGCGCCCAGCACCACCTCCAGCGCGCTGAACCCGAACCGCTCGGCGAACCCCTCCCGGCGGCTCCCGAGCAGGACCATGCAGAAGAGCATCGCGGCGGCGACGGTCAGGGGGATGATCTTGCCCACGAACGGCCCCAGGAACGCCCGGCTGATGTGGACGGTGTAGACGAGCTCGGGGAAGCCGGACTGGCCGACGTAGTCGTGGATGCCGAAGTCCGTGTCGTAGTCGCGCCAGCGGTAGTAGAAGCCCGATCCCCGGATCTCCCAGCCCGGGAGAATCAGCTCCGCCTCGATGCCGGGCTTCGACTCCGGATGGGTGCGGTCGTAGGCGAGCAGATCGGGGACGAGCACCACGTTCGCGTCGAACTGCGTCGGGAGCATCCGGAGCCACACCTCCTGGCGATCGAAGGGGTACGGGTCGTAGTTGAAGTCCTGCCGCAGGAGCGCCCGGAAGCGCCACCCGAGCACTTGGGCGCCGAGCTCGGGCCGTCGATAGGCCAGGTCGACCATCAGCTCCTCCCCCGGGTCGGCCTCGGGGAAGAAGAACGCGGGCGAGAGCTCGTCGTCGTCCGCGGCGCAGTCGATCGACGCCGCGTGGGCCGCTCGAGGCCCGGGCCCGCCGGCCTCCTCGTCGGGCTCGTCCACCGGGTCCCCGCACGACATCCGCTGCCAGACCAGCCCGCTGACGGTCACGTTGTTCGCCGACTGGAACTCGACCGACTGGAGGAAGATCCCCGTGGGGACGAACGCGGGATCGTCGAGGTCCCGGGCCTGCGAGACCCGCTCCCACCCCGCCTCGAAGCTCGCCAGGTCCCCCGCCCCGACCACCCGCGTGGACTCCGCGGTCTTCACGCTCGGGTGCTCGGTCGTGGCCCACCACAGCAAGCCGATGTCGGCGAGCAGGGCGACCGAGATCAGGGACGAGGCGGCCCAGGCCCGGCGCGTCGGGTCGGCGAGCCCCAGCCACACGAGCATCAGCGAGGCGAGGAGCCCCGCGGTGGTCCAGGGCAACCAGCCGAGGACGAGCCGGTGGCGGCGCGTCTCCGGGGATCCGGCCGTCTGCTGGGCGGCGTGGGCGAAGAGGAAGTGCTCGCCGCCCTCGAGCGCCGAGGAGAAGAAGTGCTCGCTGCGGCCCGTGGACTGGTCGTCGCGCTGCTCCCCGTCGTCGAAGTCGGGGGCCTCCTCCCTCAGGGCCGCGAGGTAGCGACGGGCGAGGTCCTCGTCGCTCGCCATGGCCGCCTTCTCGTGCAGGGTCATGCGGCTGCGGACCCGCTCCATGCGGGGGTGGACGACGAGCCGTCCGTGCTCGTCGGCGAGGTAGGTCTCTCCGTCCTCGCCGAGGTTGTTCCCCCGGAGGATCGCCTCCAGCCCCGTCAGTCGGATCGAGGCCGACAGGACCCCGTCCGGCTCGGCCCCCTCTTCGCACGCTCCGCCCCGGCAGAACGGGGTGGAGTAGGCGAGGATCATCTCGCCCGGCGTGGAGATCGACTCGAACGGAGACCGCCAGCCGGCGCCCTCGTAGACGGCCTCGTGGTAC
>CAZEKB010000242.1:0-3132 GCA_964512225.1 uncultured Rickettsiales bacterium
TAGCCCCGAGCATCGAATGGTCCCGGCCCTCGCCATCGCGACGGCGCTCGTCGTCGCCTACGTCGTCGTCGTCTTCCGGCTCCATCGGGCTCACCCCGAGCTGCGATGGGACTGGTCCGGCATCGACCCCGACGTGACCTTCCCCGAGGACTTCGTATGGGGCACGGCGACCGCCGCCCACCAGGTCGAAGGGGGCAATACCAACAACCAGTGGTACCGCTGGGAGCACAGCACCGACCGCGAGGGGCGACCGCGCATCCTGCACGGCCACCGCAGCGAGAACGCCGTGGAGCACTGGGACCGCTTCCGCGAGGACATCCGGCGCATGAAGGAGGAGCTGGGCGCCACGTCCTACCGCTTCTCCCTGGAGTGGTCCCGCCTCGAGCCCGTGGAGGGACACTGGAACGACGACGCCTTCGCGCACTACCACGAGGTCATCGACGCCTGCATCGAGCACGGCGTCGAGCCGATGGTCACGCTGCACCACTTCAGCGATCCCCTCTGGTTCGCCGACAAGGGCGGGTTCGAGGAGCTCGAGAACGTGGACCTGCTCGTGCGGTTCGCGAAGCGCGCCTTCGCGGAGTACGGCCGCAAGGTCACCTTCTGGAACACCCACAACGAGCCCGGCCCCTACTCGCTCATGGGCTACGCGCTCGGGGTCTTCCCCCCCGGGGTCAAGTCGGCGAAGCGCTACGCTCGGGTCCTGTGCAACCTCATGCACAGCCACGCCCGCATCTACTCGGCCATCAAGGGGATGCCCGGCGGCGACCGCGCGCGGATCGCGCTCGTGAAGAACATCTTCCAGATCGAGCCCTTCGACCGCTGGCACCTGGGTCAGTGGGTCCTCAGCCGCGCCGCCGACCACGCGTACAACGAGTCCGTCCTGCGGTGCCTGAAGACGGGGGTCTTCGAGGTCCGCATCCCCGGGCTCGTGCACCTGAAGGAGGAGATCCCCGGCATCACCGGGTCCCTCGACTTCGTGGGCCTGAACTACTACTCGCACGTGATGGTGCGGCTCTTCATGGACCGCGAGCCGCCGTTCGAGGTGCTCTGCCGCCCCGGCGACGTCGCCTGCGACATGGCCTACACCGTCTACCCAGAGGGCTTCTACCGGGCCCTGATGCGCATCGGCGAGCTGGGCAAGCCCGTGGTGGTGACCGAGAACGGCATCCCGGACGACCGCGACGACCGGCGCGCCGACTGGATCCGCCGCTACGCCTACGCGATGAGGCGCGCGATGGACGACGGCGTCGACGTCCGCGGCTTCCACTACTGGTCGCTGCTCGACAACTTCGAGTGGGCCGAAGGGTGGGGCCCGTGCTTCGGCCTCTTCGGCGTCGCGCGAGACACCCAGGAGCGCACGCTGCGCGACGGCGCGAAGGCGTACGTCGACCTGATCGCTCGCTCGCGAGGCGCCGCGTGAGCAAGAAGCGCCGCAGCGCCGCCTGGTACGGCAAGGCCGACAAGGACGGGTTCATCCACCGGTCGTGGATGAAGGCCCAGGGCTTTCCGGACGAGGCCTTCGACGGTCGCCCGATCGTCGGCATCTGCAACACGTGGTCGGAGCTGACGCCCTGCAACTCGGGCCTCCGCGACCTCGCCCAGCACGTCAAGAACGGCGTTTGGGCCGCGGGCGGCTTCCCCGTCGAGTTCCCCGCGATGTCCCTGGGCGAGACCCAGATGCGGCCCACCCCGATGCTGTTCCGCAACCTCCTCGCGATGGAGGTCGAGGAGTCGATCCGCGGCAACCCCATCGACGCCGTCGTGCTCCTCGGGGGGTGCGACAAGACGACCCCGGGCCAGCTCATGGGCGCCTGCTCGGTGGGCCTGCCGACGCTCGTCGTCTCGTCGGGCCCCATGCTGAACGGCCGCTTTCGGGGCCGCGCCATCGGGTCCGGGACCGACGTCTGGCGGTTCAGCGAGGCCGTGCGCGCGGGCACGATGTCCCCCGCCGAGTTCGCCGCCGCCGAGCGCTGCATGTCCCGCAGCCGCGGCACGTGCATGACCATGGGCACCGCCTCGACGATGGCCTGCGTCGTCGAGGCGATGGGGATGGCGCTGCCCGGCAACGGGACGATCCCGGCCGTCGACGCGCGTCGACAGGAGCTGGCGTTCGCGTCGGGCCGGCGAGCCGTGGCCATGGCCGACGACGGGCCGACCCCCGCCGAGGTCTTGTCGCCCGCCGCGTTCCGCAACGCCATCCGCACCGTCGCGGCCATCGGCGGGTCCACGAACGCGGTGCTGCACCTCCTCGCGATCGCCGGGCGCGTCGGCGTCCCCCTGACGCTCGACGACTGGGAGGCCGGCGGCCGCGACGTCCCCTTGCTCGTGGACCTCATGCCCGCAGGCCGCTTCCTCATGGAGGAGCTGCACCACGCGGGCGGCCTGCCCGCGGTGCTGGCCGAGCTCGACTGCATCGAGGGCGACGCCCTCACCGTCGCGGGGACGCCCCTGTCGGCGTCGATCGCGGCCGCGGAGTGCTTCGATCGCGAGGTCGTCCGGCCCGCCTCGGACCCCCTGCTCGCCGACGCCGGGCTGCGCATCCTGCGCGGCAACCTCGCGCCCGACGGAGCCGTCATCAAGCCCGCCGCCGCGACCCCCGCGCTGCTGCAGCACACCGGCCGCGCCGTCGTCTTCACGTCGATCGAGGACTTCAAGGCGCGCATCGACGACCCCGACCTCGACGTGGACGCCGACTCCGTCCTCGTGCTCCGGGGCTGCGGTCCCCGCGGCTACCCGGGCATGCCCGAGGTGGGGAACATGGCCCTGCCCGGCAAGCTCGTGAAGCGGGGCATCACCGACATGGTCCGAGTCTCCGACGCGCGGATGAGCGGCACGGCGTTCGGCACCGTGGTGCTGCACGTCGCGCCCGAGAGCGCCGTGGGCGGGCCCCTCGCCCTGGTGCGCGACGGGGACCGGGTGACCCTGGACGTCGCCGAAGGGCGGCTGATGGTCGACGTCTCCGAACAGGAACTCGATCGACGTCGATCGATGTGGATGGAGCCGTCCCCGCGACACGATCGCGGCTGGGGGCGGCTCTACGTGACGACCGTCCAGCAGGCCGACCGGGGGGTGGACTGCGACTTCCTCGTGGGGGCGTCGGGCGACGTCGTGACCCGCGAGAGCCACTAG
>CAZEKB010000243.1:0-3102 GCA_964512225.1 uncultured Rickettsiales bacterium
GCCGGTGAAGGTCGGGGCGACGTTGGCGACGGTCACGGTCGCCGTCGCCGTCGCCCCGGGCCCCGTGGCGCATGCGTTTCGCGCCCGCGAGTTCGCCCCCAACGTGTACGTGAGCGTGCTCCTGCTCAAGGACCCTCACCTCGAGTCGCCGCTGGCGTACGTGCCCGACCGGGCGTTCGGGGCGCAGTCCGTCCGGGTGAACCCGAAGGCGCAGACGCTGCCGTTGGCCGTGTCGGTCCCGTCGGAGATCCGGCCCAATACGACCCTCCCCGTCACGGTGAACGTCGACGGCGTCTCCGGGCCCACGTACGTCACGGTCGCGGCCGTGGACGAGGGGATCCTCCAGCTCACGCGCTTCGACTCGCCGGACCCGCTCGCCGAGGTCTTCTCGGCGCGGCGGCTCGGGGTGGAGACGTTCGAGACCGTCGGCTGGTCGCTCCTCCTCCCGCCGTCGGGCACGTCGAGCACGGAGGGCGGCGGCCTCGACGGCGAGGAGCTGGGGCGCGTGCAGATGACGAAGCCGGTCGCGCTCTGGTCCGGCGTGGTCGAGATCCCGTCCGGCGGGGAGCTCGTGGTGCCCCTCGACGTACCGTCGTTCCGGGGTCGCCTCCGGGTGATGGCGGTCGCCGCCGACGCCTCCCGCATGGCGGGCGCGGGGGCGGACGTCCTCGTGCGGGACCCCCTCGTCCTCCAGCCGACGCTCCCCCGATTCCTCAGCCGGGGCGACCGCATCCACGTGCCCGTCTTCGTGACGAACACCACCCCCGACGATCACGCCGTCGCGGTGTCCCTGCGCGCGTCCGAGATCGAGGTGCCGGGGCTCCTGCTCGACGCCTCGGACGAAGGTCCCCTGCGCGTGCACGGGCCCGCGACCCAGACCCTGTCGCTGGCCCCCGGGCGCAGCGGCACGGCCGTGTTCGACGTCGAGGCGCTCGCCTCCGTAGGGGCGGGGCGGATCCGCGTGGAGGCGTCGGCCGCGGGGCTGGAGACGTCCTGGGACGAGGTCGACGTGCCCTTCCTGTCCCGGGGTCCGCGCGAGCGCCGGGTCGCGCGCATCCCCCTGGAGGCGGCGGGCGATCTGGACCTGCGCGAGCACCTCGCGGGCTGGGTCCCCACGACCGAGCAGACGACGTTCTGGGTCACCACGAACCCCTACGGCGAGGCCTTCGACCACCTGTCGTACCTCGTGCGCTACCCATACGGCTGCCTCGAGCAGACCACCTCGCAGACCCGCGCCCTCGTGCACGCGGGCCCGTTCCTGGACGACGTCGACGCGTCGCTCCGGGAGGGCGCGACCCTCGCGTCGATGGTCGACCACGGCATCTCGCGCATGCTCTCGATGCAGCTCCCCGACGGCGGCTTCGGGTACTGGCCGCGGGCCGACTCGGGCCACACCTGGGGCACCGCCTACGCCCTGCACACGCTGCTGGAGGCCGCCGACGGGGGTCACGACGTGCCTCGGGTCTCCATCGATCGGGGCCTCGAGTGGCTGGAGCGGACGCTGCCCCAGCGGACCGATCCCCGGCGCCTGCACCACGGCGACGCCTACGCCCACTACGTGCTCGCGCTCGCGGATCGCGGCCGCCTCGCCCGCGCCCGCACGCTCCTCGCGGAGATGCCGCCCCAGGTGCGCGGGGCGCAGTCGGAGCGGGCGTACCTCCTCAAGGCCGCGCTCTGGCTCGCGGGCGACCGTCGGCACGAGCACGAGCTCAAGAGCCCGGACCTCGGGCCGGTGAGGCGCGACGAGCGCAGCGGCCGACGCTTCTACTCGGACCTGCGCTTTCGGGGCGTGCAGCTCTCGGTCATCACGGACCTGTTCGGCGACGCGGAGTCCCGCGAGCTGGAGCGGCTGGTGGCGGCGAGCGTGGCCGGGCGCCGCTCCTCGCGGCTGACGACGCAGGAGATGGCCTGGGCGCTGTCGGGGCTGGCGAAGCGGCAGACGTCGCGGCCCGCCGCGTTCGGAGTCCCCGTCCTCACGGCGAACGGGCGCGTCCTCGACCCCACCCCGACCGCGCGGAAGAAGGAGGACTCGTCCCGCTCCTGGACCCTCGCCCGGGCCTCGGAGTACCGCGAGCTCACGCTCACGCTCCCGTCGAAGGGCGACGGCGCGCTGTACCTGCTGGTCTCGTCCGAGGGCGTGCGCGAGGACGCGAGCTGGACCGACGAAGACCGCGGCGTGGCCGTGTCCCGGTACTGGGCGAGCCCCACCGGCGCCAAGCTGCCGGGGGACGTCGAGCCCGAGCTGGGCGACCTCATGCACGTGGTGCTCGTCGTGCGGAACCTCTACTCGGCGCCGATCACGAACCTCGCCGTGGTCGATCGCCTGCCCGCGGGGTTCGAGATCGAGAACCCGAGGCTCGGCCGGGACGCCGTGACCGACGTCCCCGGCGACCCCTTCGACGTGGCCGCCATGAACCTCCGAGACGACCGCGTCGAGCTGTTCGGTGACCTGCCGGGCGGGGGCGTCCGCGCCTTCAGCTACGCCGTGCGCGCGGTCACCGCGGGCACCTTCACGGCCCCCCCGGCCCAGGCCGAGGCGATGTACGACCCGGACGTCCTCTCCACGGACGTCGCCGGGACGGTGCGCGTGCGCGGCCCGTGGGATCCCGAGCCCGCGGCGCTGGACGAGGAGGACGACGAGGTCCCGTGAGCCGCGTGAGCGCAGCGCTGCGCCGCAATCCTCGGATCGCGGCGGCGCTCGGGGGGGTCGCTACGGCGGCCCTGCTGGGCGCCCTCACGGGGGCGCTCGCGTTCTCCACGCCCCTGCCCGAGCGGCTCCTCGCCGAGCCCTCCCCGGTGGTCCGATACCGCGACGGGACGGTCGCGCACGTGTTCCTCGCCGACGACGGCCGCCGCCGCATCGCGGTCGCCGCCCGCGACGTCGATCCGGCGTACGTCGACGCCCTCATCCGGTTGGAGGACCAGCGCTTCCGAACCCACCTCGGAGTGGACCCGGCGGCCGTCGTGAGGGCGGCCGTGAGCAACGTGAGGAGGGGACGGGTCGTGTCCGGGGCGTCCACGATCACCATGCAGGTCGTGCGGCGGAGGGCACCCCCCCCCCCCCCCCCCCGCGCGCAACAGAGCGCCGGCCAAACCGCCCGC
>CAZEKB010000244.1:0-3040 GCA_964512225.1 uncultured Rickettsiales bacterium
GCGCCCCGGGGTGAGGCTGGAGTTTCCGCCCCCGAACCCGCCTGCGACGGCTATGTAACGGGGGGTCTTCAGCGGGGGGGTCCCCCCCCCCGCCGGCGCCCGCCGTCCGGGACCGTCCTGCACTGTCCGAAAGTGTCCGAAAATCGGACGGTCCCGGACACCTCCGCGGGGGTGCTTGCATCCAGCAAGTGAATTGCTTTCACCTGTCTTTTCAAGAGGTTGCGGCGAATTGCGGACGGAGTGGCCGGGCCGGCACGAAGTTCGCGATGGAGGGGGGTGCTGTCGGGCACGGAGCCCGACGATTCACCGAGAGGAATGCCCCATGCGAACCTACAACCGCGCCGTCGTCATCGGACACGCCGGCAACGACCCCGTCCTGCGCGCCACCAAGAGCGGCAAGTCGGTCCTGAACCTGAGCATCGCCACGAACCTCCGCCGGAAGGACGGCCCCGAGGAGACGACCTGGCACCGGGTCGTCTTCTGGGACCGGTTGGCCGAGATCGTCTCCAACAACGTGCGAAAGGGCTCGCCCCTGTACGTCGAGGGCTCGATGTCGACCTCGAGCTGGACCGACAAGGACGGGACGCAGCGGCACCGGACCGAGATCAACGCGCGGGAGCTGATCCTGCTGGGAGCGCCCCCGGCCGGACGCCCGCGCACGGCACCCCGCGCTCGCCCCGCGGGACCCCCTCCCGGGCCCACCGGAGAGGAGCGCGGCGAGGTCGTGGAGGACATTCCCTTCTGATCCTGATCGCATAGGTCGTTCGGGCTGAGTGGGATCCGGCGGGCGAGCGATCCGACCCGAGTGGGATCCGGCGATCGAGGGCACGATCCGAGGCTCGGATCGAGTTACATGCGGGTTGGAATCATCCATGAAAATACTGGGAGAACCCCTTCCATTTGCCCGTGAGACAGTGCTATGACGAGGTCACTGTGGGGAGGCGGCGGATGGTGAGATCCGTTCAGCCTTCGTGATCGCTGTACTGCTGTTGTTTTTGATGCTGCTGCTGCCTGCTACCGAACCGCTCCAACTTCGGCTGCCCCTACCCATGGACCGTGTTCCACCGGAGTCGCACTTTGCGGCTCCGGTGGTTCCCGCGGGCCTCGTGGAAGAGCTGCATCGTCGCCTCGCCCGAGCTTTGGGAGAGTCGATCGATCTGATCCCCACCGACAACCGGCGAACGTTGATCTCTTGGCGGCGACGCAAGTCCGGGGTCCTGCGCGTCCGGATGCAACGGCAGTTCGCGTTCGAGGGCGACGAGATCATCCACGCGGCCGCGGAGCTGATCCGGACCGGGGACCCCCGAGCCCGGGCGCTCGTCCGGGGGGCCGCCCAGAGGTTCCGGCTGCGACCGCCCCGACGGCGAGGACCCCAGGTCCAGACACTCCGCGGGCGGCACCACGACCTCGACGCGATCGTCGCGCACCAGAACCGTCGGCAGTTCGCGGGCACGTTCCGAGGCCGGATCGGCTGGTCCCGCACGGACCGCGGGCTCAAGCGCCGGACGATCCGACTCGGGTCGTGGAGCTCGGAGCACCGGCTCATCCGGATCCATCCGGCCCTCGACCAGCGGTCGGTGCCGCGCTACGTCGTCACGTTCGTGGTCTTCCACGAGATGCTGCACGCCGAGTTCGGCTCCGAGAGCGCGGGCGGGCGACGCGTGGTCCACTCGGTGGCGTTCCGCCGACGCGAGGCCACGCACCCCGACTTCGATCGAGCCCGCCGCTGGATCGATCGGAACCTCCCGCGACTCCTGTCGTACTGACGACCCGCGCCCTCTCCGCCCCTCCGGTGGAAGCGGTCCCACGCGCGCGCGTGGTAGAGTCGGCGACCTTCGTCTCGCGCGATTCGAGACGATTCTCGGGGACTTCCACCAGCTCGCGATGACCCGCCCTGCTTCCGAAATCGACATCCCGGAGCAGGTAGGGCCCTACAAGCCGCTGCGGCTGCTCGGCGCGGGCTCCATGGCCTCGGTGTATCTCGCCGAGCAGGCCGGCCCGGGCGGCTTCCGCAAGAAGGTGGCGCTCAAGGTCGTCGGGGTCCAGTTCGCCCAGGACGAGAACTTCGTGCGCCTCCTCATGCGCGAGGCGGCCATCGGCGGGATGCTCCGCCACCCGAACATCATCCAGACGCTGTCGTTCGAGCAGTACGGCGAGCTCTACGTCCTCGTCCTCGAGTACGTGGAGGGGGAGACGGTCGACGATCTCCTCAAGCGTGCGGCGGAGCGCTCGGAGCCGATCCCGGCGAGCACCGCCCTCGACGTGGTCATCCAGAGCTGCCGCGCGCTCGACTACGCCCACAGCCTCCGGGACGACGACGGCAACCCCCTCACGATCGTCCACCGGGATCTGAAGCCCGCGAACCTGATCCGCTCCCGGCACGGCGTGGTGAAGGTCATGGACTTCGGCATCGCCCGGGCGACGGCCTCGTGGGCCGCGCTCACCGCTCAGGGGGTGATCCGCGGCACGCCGTCCTACATGAGCCCCGAGCAGGTGCTGGGCCGTGATCTCGACGGCCGGTCCGACCTCTTCTCCCTGGGCGCGATCCTGTACGAGCTGCTGACGGCCGAGGTGCTCTTCCAGGGCCCGACCATGCTCAAGGTGATGGAGCGGGTGGCCCGGGTCGAGGTCGGGGACGCCTTCGAGCAGGCCGAGCGTCGCCTCAAGGGGATGGGCGAGGTCCTGCGCAAGCTGCTCGCGCCGCACCCCGACGACCGATATCAGCGAGCCTCGGAGCTGGCCGACGAGCTCAAGGGGCTGCTCCTCGGGGAGACCGGCGTGCCCGTCGCCGCGGGCCCGACGATCACGCGCATGGCCGCCCTCGATCTGTCCGGTGTGACGGACATGGACACCCTGGGGGAGAAGTCGAAGGCATCTCAGGAGATCAGCCGCCTCGGGAGGCGCTCCACGAGCTCGATCCCGCCGGGGGGCGGCGCCCCCCCGGCGCCCCGCGCCCCCCCCCCCCCGCCGCGGCGCGGGAAGCGCCCGGCGGGGGCCCCCGGCGCCCCCCCCCAGCCCCCCCAACAGAAGCACCACCAGG
>CAZEKB010000245.1:0-2951 GCA_964512225.1 uncultured Rickettsiales bacterium
TAGAGGTTCTCGGTGATCCAGTCGTCGAGGTCGCCCGACGAGCTGCGCATGGAGTTGCCCGTGATGTTCAGGGCGACGTCGGGGTCCACGCCGGACTGCGTCGCGACCATCCAGGTGCTCTGCAGGCGCCAGTGGCCGCCGCCGTCCTTGGGCAGGAAGACGTTGAGGTAGAAGGACTCGTCCACGTCCAGGGACTGCTGCGACACCTCGGGCTTCTCGAGGATCCAGTTGCGCTGCTGGTAGGCCCGGAGCGTCTCGGACTCGCCCCACACGTACTGGTTCCAGAGGTGGCTGCGCGAGGTGACGCCGGGGGCGAAGGTCGCGAGGTAGCGCTCCTCGGCCTCGAGGCGGTCGCAGTCGACGGCGAGGAAGCAGTCGGTGTCGCCGACGACGGTGCGCTCGACCTCGCTGTAGGTGTCGCCGTACACGTCCTCGATGCTGACGGCGGTGTTGGCGAAGGCGGCGTCGTCCACCGCATGCACGCTCTCGGTGATGACCGCGAGGCCGATGAGGCCGCGAGTGGTGCGGTCCTGGTCGTCGAGGGCGTCGACGGTCTCCTCGGAGAGCGCGCCGATCTCGTACTTCTCCTCGAGGTCGGCGCCGTGCTCTTCGACCCACGTCGAGAACGAATCGACGCCCGCGGCGAGCACCAGCGGGTCTTCGTTGTCGTGGTTCTCGTAGAAGTAGACGACGAGATCGTCGAGCGTCTCGGGCGCCTCGGGCAGGGGCGCGCAGCCGGCGAGCACGATCGGGAGGAAGCGCAGGAGTCTCATGCGCCGCATGTTCTACGCGTGCAGGTCACAGAGGTGTGACGAAACATAACGAGCGTTCGGAGAAGTTGTGGAGATGGTGCGGACGCGGGCGCGGTGCACGTCGCCTCAGCCGAGGAGCTCGGCCGCGCGGCGCATGTGGCGGGAGACTTCGACGCCGTGGGGGCACGCGCGCTCGGCGCCTCGGAAGTCGGCCTCGGCGGCCGCGCGGCGCGCGGGCTCGGGCAGCAGGGCGAAGAGTCGGCGGGCCTTCTCGGGCTCGCGGTAGGACTCGTGATAGGTCAGGTAGCGCAGGGTATCGCCGATGCGGACGGGGGCGTCGACGGCGGGGTTGCAGAGGTGGTCGCAGCCGTCGCAGGACAGGTGTCGGGAGGCGCCGGCGTAGCGGTCCAGGGTGTCCCACTCCGTCGCGCCGAGGGAGCCCGGGTCGAGGGCCGCCGCGATGTTCTGGCGGAGCTTCGGGAGGGTGTCCATGTGGGAGATGGCGGCGGTGATGCGCGGGTCGGCCCACACGGCCTTGAGGACGGCCTGGAAGCGGTTCCACTTCCCGATGCCGACGTGTTCGGACCAGGTGTCCTTGAAGGAGACGGAGGAGGCCTGGGTCTTCATGGCGATGAGGCCGACCCCGGCTTCGTAGGCGGTGTCGATGGCGCGGTTCAGGTCCTCGTCGCCGTAGCGCTGGAAGTTGTATCGGAACATGACGGCCTCGACCCACGGGCGCTCGGCGGCGGCGTGGAGGAGCTCGACGACGCGGGCGCTGTGGCACGAGAAGCCGAAGTGGCGGATCCGTCCGGCGGCCTTCTGCTCGGCGACGTACTCCGCGAGGGCCGGGGTGAGGAACCCGGGGTCTTCGAGCCCGTGCAGGAAGAACATGTCGATGTAGCTGGTGTCGAGGCGGTCGAGGGCCTGGTCCAGGGTGGCGGCGAACCCGCGGAGGTCGTGGAGGTGGCTCTTGGTGGTGATCCAGAGCTTGTCGCGGTCGCCGACCTCCTTGATGAACCGGCCGACGGCGCGCTCGCAGGAGCCGTTGCGGTCACCGTAGAGGGCGGCGGCGTCGAAGTAGTTCAGCCCGTGCTCGAAGGCCTCCTTCATGCGGGGGTCGTTGCGCGGCTTGAGGTCGATGGCGCCGCCGAAGAGGAGGATGGGGATGTCCTCGCCGGTGCGTCCGAGCCTCCGGCGGGGGACCCGGGGGAGCTCGGACGGGCGGTCCTTCGGGGGGGCGGCCGCGGCCTCGGCGGCGACGGCGAGACCGGCCCCCGCGACCGCTCCGTCCCGCAACAACCCGCGCCGGGTGATTCCCTGGTCGTCGGCCATGCGGGACTCTATCCGTCCGGGGCGCCGGTCGCCGGTATCTCAGACGACGAAGCCGAGGCGGGCGAGCGTCTCGAGGCCCGCGTCGACGGAGATCTTCGTATCCCCGAGGCGGTTGCGAGCGGGGTCGAGGGCGACGTGGGTCGCCTCGCTCAGGTCGGCGCCGCGGAGGTCGGAGCGCTCGAAGCGGGCGCCGGCGAGGTCGGATCGGGTGAAGGTCGCGCGCTTGAGGTCGCAGCCGGAGAAGTCGACGTCGCGGGCCCGGGACTCGTGGACGCGGAGGCCTCGCAGCCGGTGCCCGACGAAGGTGCAGTACGACAGCTCGGAGTCGACGAACGCGACCTCGAACAGCAGCTTCACGGCCTGCTGCCAGTCGACCCCCATCACCTTGCAGGCGTCGAACTCGACGCCTCGAAACGCGGTGCGCGGGACCTTGCAGTTGGAGAGGTCGCAGCGCTCGAAGCGGCAGTCGTCGAAGCGGCAGTCCTCGAACCGAGCCTCGCCGAAGTCGCAGCGCACGAACGTGCATCGCTCGAAGCGCTTCGCGGTCAGCGTCCGCCCCCGGGCGGACAGGTCGGCGAGCGTCTCCTCCTCGAAGTCGCCGCGGATGATCAGCACGTCCTTCGGAGCGGTCACGTCGGGAGGTTGCCACGCCGCGAGGCCCGGTCCGGCGTGCGGGGGCGATCCTTGCCGGAGTCACCTCGGGTGGGCCCGCCTCCCGGCCGGGAGAATCCGGCAGCCGGGGCCGCCCGGCCGGGACAATCCGGCAGCCGGGGGCGCCCGGCGGGCCCGGGGCCCCCCCGGGGCGCCCCCCCCCCGCGCCCCCCCCCCCCCCCCCCGCGCCCCCCCCCCCCGCCGCGCCCCCCCCCC
>CAZEKB010000246.1:0-2891 GCA_964512225.1 uncultured Rickettsiales bacterium
CTGGTGGCCCGCAGCTCGGCGGAATGAACCGTTTCGCCCGGCTACGACCCTCTGGAGGCCCGCAGCTCGGCGAAACGAACCGTTTCGCCCGGCTACGACCCTCTGGTGGCCCGCAGCTCGGCGGAATGAACCGTTTCGCCCGGCTACGACCCTCTGGTGGCCCGCAGCTCGCCGAAATGAACCGTTTCGCCCGGCTACGACCCCCTCTCGCCCCCGCCCCCCGGGGCCCCGACGTGAGCCGACGGGCACGGGCATGATGTCGCGGTGAACATCAGCAGCATCGTCGGCGCCCTCTCCCGCTTTCACAACGTCGTCCTCGAGGGCGTCCCCGGGGTCGGCAAGACCATCGCCGTGGATCGGGTCGCTCGATCCTGGCACCTGCACACCGGTCGGCCGCTCGGGGGCGACGGAAAGGGGGACTGGGCCGCCACCCTGCACCCGAGCACCGCCTACGAAGACTTCGTCGAGGGCCTCCGCCCCGTGGGCGAGGCCGACGCCGACGACACCGAGATCCGGGTCCTCCGATTCGGCGGCGAGACCACCGTGAGCGGCTGGTTCGCGTCGGACCCGGGCGGGACCGGGGAGTTCCAGGCGGCCGACGGCTTCTTCCTGCGCGCCTGCAAGCGGGCCCTCGCGCAGCCCGACCACGACCACCTCGTCCTGCTCGACGAGCTGAACCGCGCGAACATCCCCAAGGTCCTCGGCGACCTGCTGACCACCCTCGAGCATACGAAGCGCGCCCCGTGGACCGGCACCGCCTGGGACGTGCGCGACGCGGCGGTCGTCGCCTTGCCGTACACCGGCCGCCCCTTCTTCGTGCCCGCGAACCTGTACGTCGTCGCCACCACCAATACGAGCGATCGGTCGGTCGCGGTCATGGACGCGGCCCTCCGCCGCCGCTTCGCCTTCGTCCGCCTCGAGCCCCTCGGCGAAGGCCCGCTCGAGGCCGCGATCCGGACCGATCTCACCGGGCCCGCCGCCGCCGTCGACGCCGCGATGCAGAAGACCGCCGAGTCCATCGCCCCCTGGCGCCGGCTCAACGACGACCTCCTGCGCCCCTGCCTGGGCCCCGACGCGGTCCTCGGTCACAGCTACCTCTTCGCGCTCGCCCGGGCGCTCCTCGGCACCGGCGACGACGCGCTGCCCTCCTGGGACGCCGACCCGACCCTCGCGGCGGTCCACCGCCTCATGCTCTCGGGCCGGACCCGCGACGGTCGCCCCATCCGCCGGGCGATCTGGATGGAGCTCGGCCGCACCGGGGGCTCGCAGACCCAGGCCGATCTCCCCAAGAAGGGCGTGCGCGACCCGGGACGCGGGCAGCCGCAGCTGCTCACCGGAGACCCGTCCCTCGCGGCCACGAGCGGGACGCGCTCGATCCGGGTCGCCTACGAGGGGGACACCAAGGACACCGAGCTGAAGTACTTCGGCGGCGGCCCCGGCTACGGCGGGGCCAACCCCAACATGATGTGGCGCTGGCAGAAGCTCCCGCCCGGCCTGATCGACCCGCTCGATCCCACCGCGCCCGTGGTGGTGATGCTGGAGCGCGCCCCCGGGGACTTCGAGGTCCACAAGGTCCCGCCCGCCGCGCGGCCCGTCCTGGAGGCCGCGAGCGACTGGGATCGCTCCCCCACCGGCAAACACTGGGGCTCCATCCGGCTGTCGAAGCCGCAGGACGGGTCTGCGGCCGCCGCCGTGCGCGATACGTGGCGCTTCGAGGTCCTCCCCCAGCTCGCCGACACCATGGTCGCGGGCAGCGCCGAGGTCCTGCTCGACCCCGATCGACGCGAAGAGTGGTTCGAGGGGCGCGCCGAGATCGACGACGATCGCCGCGCCGCCGCCCTCGCCGCCCTCGAGGCCTTCGACGCCTGGATCGCCTCCCTCGGGCTCCGCGTGGGCGTATCGGGCACCGGAGTCGGGCGCGCCCCGCTCATCGAGGACGCGCCCGCGTTACCGTCCTGGCGCTGCGCCTCTCCCCTCGGGGGAGACGCGCCGGCATCGCCCTGGCCGGGGACGGTCGTCACCAGGCGGCCGTCGCCGTGCTGCCCAAGGTCTGGGCGAGTCGCCCCGCCGAGTCGACGTGCCGGTGGGACGGGCCGTCGCTCCTGATCGTCGGCCACGAGCTCGACACCGTGCGCGTCGACGGTCCCGCCGCGAAGCTCGCCGTGCTCGAGGGCCTGGTCCGCCACTCGGCGGAAGGCGCCGAGCGGAACGACCGCAGCCCCCTGGTCGAGCAGGTCGTCGCCCGCCCCCCGACCGAGAGTCCGCCCGGCGAGCGCGGCGGGACCGTCGTCGATCTGCTGCATCTCAAGGCCCGCCTCGGCCTCGGCACCGCGGGCGCCGCCCCCGATCGGCGGCTCCTGGGCAGAGCGAGCAGCGCGTGGCTCCTGCGCCCCCTCGTCCACCTCGACTTCACCGCCGAGGTGGAGGGCCTCATCGGCACACTGCGCCGCGGTTACCGACCCGTCCGCGAGGAGCTGACGACGATCCGGGGCCGCGTCGACTCGCGCAGCCTGGTCCGCTTCCGGCGGACCGGTGTCCCGCGCCTGTGGTGCTCCTTCGACGAGTTCTCCCGGGAGACGCCCCTCGCCCGCGCCCTGGCGACGGCCCTCGACCTCGTGGCGGCGGGCAACGTCCGCGGAGGCCTCGCCGACGACGGGCTGCTCCGCCGCGTCCCCGGCCGCGCCCTGGCTCTGCGGCGCGCCCTGGCGGACGTCCGGTCCTTCGGTCGCCGGGAGGCCCTCCAGGTCCTCGACGCCCTCCGCCTCGACCGCCTGTCCCGCCCCTGGGAGCGGGCCCGCGCCCTCGCCCGCCGCGGGCGCCCCGGGCCCCCCCCCGCCCCGGCGGCGGCGGCGGCCCCCCCACCCCCCGGCGCGGTCGCCGGGCCCCCCCCC
>CAZEKB010000247.1:0-2863 GCA_964512225.1 uncultured Rickettsiales bacterium
GATCGTCCCGATGTTCACGTGGGGCTTGTCCCGAACGAACTTCTCCTTGGCCATCGAACCGTCTCTCCTGCGTACTCTGAAGAAGTGGAGCCCATGTCCGGGCTTGAACCGGAGACCTCGTCCTTACCAAGGACGTGCTCTACCGCTGAGCTACATGGGCGATGAATGAATCGCCGTCTCGAACCCCCGAGAGGCGGGGGAATGTTCCTTTCCTGGAGCGGGAAACGGGGCTCGAACCCGCGACCCTCAGCTTGGAAGGCTGATGCTCTACCAACTGAGCTATTCCCGCAGTCAGGTGGTGGAGGGCGGTGGATTCGAACCACCGTAGGCGACGCCGGCGGATTTACAGTCCGCTCCCTTTGTCCACTCGGGCAGCCCTCCGCGTCTGTGTCTCGTCTCCTCGTCGGCTGGTGCTGGCGACAGGACTCGAACCCGTAACCTGCTGATTACAAATCAGCTGCTCTACCAGTTGAGCCACGCCAGCGAATCCGGCGACTCGACTCGCTCTCCATGGTCCGTTTCATGCAGGCCGCGGCGAGCGAGACGGCCTTTTACACGCGACCCTGGGGGGTGTCAACAGGATCCCCGATCACGGTTTCGGGGGCGGAGGGACCTTCGGAATCGGGCCCAAGGCGGTGACCGACGAGTCGAATCTGGAGGGGTCCGAGGGAGCCTTCAGGCGGAACCTCAGGACCTTGGTGACGCTCACGGTGCGCCCGTTGCGGGAGAACTCGCGCTCGAAGGGGACGATGAGGCCCGGCGCCACCTCCCGGTAATCGCCGTACCGGTACGCCACGAGCCCCGCGGGGGACCGGAACGACACGGCCACCGGGCGGTACGTGCGAGCGTCGACCTCGATCCGGGCCGTCTCGGCTCCCTCGTCGTCGTTGGCGACCAGGACGATCCGGGAGCCGCCCGCGTCCACGACCTTCTCCTGGACGACGAGATCCGTGTCGCCGAGGAGGCGACGGCCGTCCGAAGCGAGCGCGAGGGGGACCGAGAAGAGGTGATCGGGGCCGAACTCGGCCAGCCGCGAGCGGACGGCGTCGACGTTCACCGAGTGGGCCTTGCCCTCGGTGAGCAGGTGCGCCTCCCCGCCGTGCAGCAGCGTCGCGCTGTCCTCGCCCTTGCCCCGCACGACGCGGATGTCGAGGCGCACGCGGGTCCCCGCCGCCTCGGTCACGTACCGATGGTCCGCGGTGAGCTCGTCGTCGGACAGCACCTCGTGGAGGGTGCGGCGGTAGACGAACTCGAACTCGTCCGCCGACGCCAGGGCCTTGGCCCCCCCGTCGGCGCCGCCGAGCGCCATCGAGATGCGCTCGGTCAACGCGTCGAGCGGGGGCAGGTCCGCGGATCGCGCGGCGCCCGGGAAGAGGAGAGCGGCGAGGACGAGCGGCAGGGCGGCGGAGCGGAGATCGAGCATCGGGGGCGCTTTATAGTACGGAGGTGAGAGACGGCAAAGCCCGCACGAGCGTCGAAGGGGCCGACTCGTGACGCTGCGAGCGAGCGAGGTCGTCGAGTCCGCGGCCGTCCTCGCGCCGCTCCTCGAGGGCGCGCGGCTGCAGGAGGTTCGGGTCCCGGGGCCGGGCTGCGTGGTGCTCTCCCTGCGCAGGCCGGGGGAGACGGTCCACCTCCTGCTCGACGCCGGGACCCCCTCCGCTTCCTTCCATACGATCGAGAGACCTCCCCCGAACCCCCGCGTCGCGCTGGCGCTGCAGGGGCTCCTGCGCAAGGAGCTCCGCGGGCGCCTCACCGCGCTGGGGGTGGAGGGGTCGGGCCGGGCTCTGACCCTGCGCTTCGGCGAGGGCGACGCGGCGCGGACCGTGCGGTGGGTGGGGGGACGTCACGGGCGGATCGAGCTCCTCTCGATGGACCGGTCCGGGGACGGCCTCGGGTCGGACCGGGGCGCCCCGCCGGGACCCTCCCGGGGCTTCGGGGAGGCCGAGCTCCGCGCCCACTTCGAGGCCCTGCGCGCCGGGACCGAGCTGGAGGACGCCCGCCGGGACCTTCGTCGCCACCTCGCCTCCCGCGCGAAGGCGGCCCGACGGCTGCTGGCGAAGCGGCGGGTCGAAGCCGAGCGCGGCGCGCACGCCGCGAAGCTGCGGGCCGAGGGCGACCTCCTCCAGGGCGCGTTCCACCTCCTGAAGCGGGGGCTCGCCTCGATCGAGGTCCCCGACTGGCACCGGGGCGGGGAGCCGGTGGTGGTGGCCCTCGATCCCGCCCTGGCACCGGCCGAACAGGTGGAGCGCCTCTACCGCGCGGCGCGACGGGCGACCCGCGCGGGAGAGGCCGCGGCCCTGCGCATCCCCGAGGCGGAGGCGAGGATCGATGCCCTCACGCGCGCGCTCGCGCGGCTCCCTGAAGCGCGCTCTGTCGACGATGTCCACGACATCCGCGACGGGCTGCCCCGCGAGCTGCGGCCGCGGGTCGCCCGGGCGGCCGCGAAGTCGGTCGAGTCGCGGGCCCGACCCTGGCGGACCTACGTCACGGGCAAGGGGATTCGCATCCTCGCCGGACGCGGGGCGCGGGAGAACGACGAGCTGACTCTGCGGCACGCGAACGGCAACGACGTCTGGCTGCACGTGCGGGGACGCCCCGGCGCCCACGTCGTCGTCCGCGGCCCGGGGCCCAGCCCCTCCCCGGAGCTGTTGCGACTCGCCGCGCAGGTGGCCATGGCCCACTCGGGCGTTCCGGACGGAGAGGCCGCCGACGTCGCGTGGACGCGGGCGAAGTACGTTCAGAAGAAGAAGGGGATGGCGCCGGGCCGGGTGCTGGTCACCCAGGAGCGGGTGCTGCACCTGCGCGGGGGCGGGGGGGGGGGCCGGGGGGGGGGGGGGGGGGGGGGGGGGGGGGGGGGGGGGGG
>CAZEKB010000248.1:0-2766 GCA_964512225.1 uncultured Rickettsiales bacterium
TGGCGGGAGCGGCCTCGTCGGTGGCGGGGGCGGCTTCGTCGGTGGCGGGAGCGGCGGCGGCTTCGGCGGCGGCCTGGGCGGCCTGAGCCTCGCGGGCGGCCAGGACGAGGGCCTCGAGGCGGGCGATCTCGGCCTCCTCCTCGGCGGCGAGCTTGGCGGCGGCCTCCTCCTCCATGGTCGGCAGGCCGGCGGCGCGCCGGCGAGCGTTCTCTTCGTCGTGCGCGATCTTCTGGCGCATCTCCTCGGTGAGGATCTCGTCGGCGAAGTCGATCGCCTTCTCCGCGCGGCCCTCCTCGATGCCGAGGGTCTCGACAAGGTCCTCGATCTCGCTGTCGGCCACGTCCTGCACGGTGCGGTAGCCGTAGCGGATCAGGATCTCGCGGTGGTCCTCGTTGAGGCCCTCGATGCGCGCGAGCTGGGTGCGCGCCTCGTCGTTCATGTCGCGCAGCTTGGTCTCGCTGTGGATGTCGATGCGCCAGCCGGTGAGCTGGGCCGCGAGGCGGACGTTCTGGCCGCGACGGCCGATCGCGAGGCTGAGCATGTCGTCGGGGACGATCAGCTCCATCGTGCGGGTGTCCTCGTCGAGGATGACCTTGGTCACGACGGCGGGGCTGATGGCCGAGCACACGAAGCGGGCGGGGTCGATGCTGAAGGGGATGATGTCGATCTTCTCGCCGCGCAGCTCCTGGACGACGGCCTGGACGCGGGACCCGCGCATGCCGACGCAGGCGCCGACGGGGTCGACGTCGCGGTCCCGGCTGGAGACGGCGATCTTGGCGCGGTGGCCGGGCTCGCGGACGGCGGCCTCGATCGTGACGATGTTCTCGTAGATCTCGGGGACCTCCATCTCGAACAGCTTCACGAGCAGCCCGGGGTGGGTCCGGCTGAGCACGATCTGGGGGCCGCGCGCGTTGCGGGCGACCTCGAGGATGTAGGCCTGGATGCGGTCGCCCTGGCGGTAGGTCTCGGTGCGCACCTGCTCGCGCGACGGGATGACGGCCTCGGCCTTGCCGAGGTCGACGATGATGGCGCCCTTCTCGAAGCGGCGCACGATGCCGGTGATCAGCTCGCCGACGCGGTCGACGAAGGCGTCGTAGATCTTCTCGCGCTCGGAGTCGCGGACGCGCTGGATGATCACCTGCTTGGCGGTCTGCGCGGCGATGCGGCCGAAGTCCTCGAGGATCATCTTCTGGCCGAGCTCGTCGCCGATCATCGCCCCGGGATCCATGACGCGAGCCTCTTCGAGCGTGATCTCGGTGTCCGGCTCTTCGACCTCTTCGACCACCGTGCGGAACTCGAACAGCTCGATGGAGTCGATCTCGGCGTTGTACTGCGCCTCGATGTCCTTCAGCTGGCCGTAGACCTTGCGAGCCGCGGCGACCATGGCCTGCTCGATCGTCTCGCGCAGGGAATCCACGGGGATGCCCTTCTCGCGGCTGACCTGCTCGATGATGCGGCTGAGACCTTCCATGTTCTTCTCCCGGGGCGTCGCGCTTACTTGCGCGAGCGGCGCTTGCGTCCGCTTCCGCCCTTCTTCTGCCCCTTGCGGGGCGGTTCATAGACCAGATTGGCCCGCTCGATGGCGGGGATCGGAATCCGATGGTCTTCGCCGTCGACCTCGACGGTGAGGATGTCGTCATCCAAAGAGATGAGCTCGCCCTTCCAGTTCTTGCGGCCGATGATCGGCTCCCAGCTCTTGATCCGGATCACCCGGCCGAGCACGGCGGAGAAGTGCTCGGCTCGCTTGAGCGGGCGCTCCACCCCGGGCGACGAGACCTCGAGGTTGTAGGCCGTGGGGATGATGTCCTCCACGTCCAGCAGGTCCGTCACCATGTTGTTCACGCGGATGCAGTCGTCCAGCGTGACGGGCGTGTCGTTCTCGCGCTCGATGTACACCCGGAGGATCCGTCCGCGCCCACCGCCCACGTACTCGCACAGCAACAGCCGGTACCCCTCCGTCGCGATGACGGGGGTCAGCAATCGCTCGGCGCGAGCCGAGATGTCGACGATGACGGCGGGATCCATGATGGTTCCAGGCGAAAAAAAAGAGAGGCCGCGAGGCCTCTCCAATGACGAGTCGGAGGTTGTGGCGGGGCGTATATCAGCAATACGCCGCCGCCGGCAACCTTCGAATTCTCGAATCGCCCGCCGGGGGTTTTCGCCGGTCGGGGCAAGCCGGGGCCGGACATTTGTCCGGATTCGGGGCGCTCGGCACGCTCGAGCAGCCCTCCACCGGACACACGTCCGACGAGGCCGGTCAGGGCAGGCGGCGGTCCGCCGGGCGCAGGACGTAGGAGCCGATCAGGATCCCGAGGATGATGATCGGGGCCATGAACAGGTCGGGGCCGTCGCCGTGCATGATGTGGGACGCCGCCGCGCCGGTGAAGTCGAAGACGAAGCCCGCGTAGGCCCACTCCTTCCACAGCGCCTTGCCGGGGATGGCGAGGACGATCGCGCCCGCCAGCTTCCAGGGTCCGAGGATGTTCAGGATGAAGGCCGGGTACCCGAGGGCGGTGACGCCGTCGAGGACCGGGGCCGCGCCCAGGAGGTCCATGACCCCCGACGCTCCCTGGCTCAGCACGATGAGGACCGTGCAGATCCAGTATCCGATGACCTTGCCCTTGCTCTGCTCCGACATCTCGCCTCCTCCTGGTTGGATTCGGGGACGATACCCGGCCCCTGTGTCAAATGGCGCACTCGACGATCATGGGTCGCCGAAACGCGCCGTTTCGCGGGGTCGTGATCGTCCAGGCGCTCACCGCTCGC
>CAZEKB010000249.1:0-2760 GCA_964512225.1 uncultured Rickettsiales bacterium
TGGCGGAGACGCATGGGAATCGAACCCACCAACGACGGGGCTACCGCCGCCCACCGGTTTTGAAGACCGGGCCCCGCACCAGCGTAGGAAGCGCCTCCGCGGCGGACCTTACTCGACCCGGGGGGAGGCCGCGCGTGCACTCGGGGCCCGCGTGCCGCAGGCTGCGGTCATGCCGCCGCTGCGTCGCATCTTCGATCCGACGGCGCTCGCAGCTTGCGGGCGGCCGGACCCCCTCGCGGCGCTGGGAGCGCAGGCACGACTCGCGCCGGCGAGGAGCCGAGGCGCGCCGTCGGGCACGGGCGCGGAGCCGGCTTCGTCACCGCTCCGGCTCGGCGTCGAACGTGAACGTGACCTCGATCGGGGAGGAGGTCATCCCCGACCAGTCGACCTCGTAGACGGCCCCGCCGAAGCACGTCAGCGGCCCGAACGGGACGTCGTCGTGATCGTCGACCCAGGCGTCCTGCAGACCGCTGGAGTCGAGCTGGAACGCCAGGTCGACGCTCGCCTCGAGGTCGGGGGTGAGCTCGTACCAGGCGTCGAGGCACTCCGTGATGTCGTCGCGCACCAGCTCCATGCCCGCCGTGATCGACGCCATGACCTCGGCCGCGTCCTCGCCCGCCTCGGCGCGACGATCCGTGAGGCCCCCGACCTCGGAGACCCGGGGGCGCGTCCGCCGGTCCGATAGGCGCTCGGGCCGCGGAACACGCACCCGCCGCGGGCCCGCTCGGGAGTCGCCCGGGGGCCGGTGCGACGTCGCTCCCTGCGAGGCCGCCGACGCCGCCGGTGTCGCCGCCGTCCCCCCGCCGGTCGAGGACCCCGCCGCCGTCCGCTCCTGCGCCGCCGACGGCAGGGGGCCGTCCGGCGCCGGCGGGGAGCTCGATCGTTCGCCGGGCCCGTGCCGGCACCAGGCGATCAGGAGGAGCCCGACGAGGACGAGGAGGCCGGCTCCGAGTGCCGCCCCCCGTCTGCTCACGTCGGGCTCCCGAGGACGGTCGCGGGAGGGCGCTCGAGCGGGGTCGCGATCGCCGCTGGGAACCGGAGCCGACGCATGGCGCATCCTCGCACGCGGGCCGCGTCTCCCGCCCCCGCGCGGTCGGTTAGGCTCGACCCATGGGCTACCGATCGACTTGGATGGCCGCCCGCGGCGTCGCGTTGGATCGGGTCCTGGACCTGCTGGAGTGGGAGCCGACGGGGCGGGAGGAGGAGCACCTGGACACCGGCCTGTGGGCCGTGCATCGGGGCGACTGGCTGATCATCTGCGCGGCGGGGTGGGAGTACATGGAACTGCTCACGGAGGACCACGCGAAGGCCCTGTCGAAGACCGCGCCCACGCTGTACTGGTGGGGCGACGACACCCCCATGAGGTCCGGGCTCGAAGAGTTCGCCGACGGGACGTCGCGCTGGCTCGTCGACTACCGGGGGACCCACGGCGTCTCCACCCCCACCGTCCGCGGCGAACCGCCCGACGCGCTGGAGGAGGCACGGGCGGGGCAGCAGGCGCGGCAGGACGCGGAGGGCGAGGACGCCGACGTCGACCACCTGTACGAGATCCCGCACGTTCTCGGAGAGCTCCTCACCGACTTCCGTCACGACGACGGCGACCTACCCGACGGCGAGCGCCGCTTCATCCTCCTGCGTCCGCGGGCGGACCCGCCCGACGCGGAGAAGTCCTTCCGACCGATCGAGGAGCGCCTTCAGCACGGACCCCTCACCCTGCGCCTCTTCGGCTCGGAGTCCTACGGCCTCCAGCTCGAGCTGACGGCGTCGGCGGCGGTGCAGGGGGTCGTGCTGAGGCAGATCGACCGGGACGGGGACCAGGTCCGGAATATCCGCGAGTTCGCCGCGGACCTCACGCTGGAGGCGGGCGCGTCCCGGGACTGGTGGACCGCTCCCCGGGGCGGGATGACCGAGTACCGGCTGACGCTCGCGGGAGAAGCGAAGGCGCTCGTGCTCGGCGCCCGCCGCCCCCGGCCGTGGTGGAGGTTCTGGAACTAGGGCGCTGAAGAACGCCCCCCCTCGAACCTGGAGGGCTCCTCCGCGGGTCCCGAGACCGATCCCGGCAGGCGGCAAGAACTCCGGCGTTTCACCGAACCGGGCCGGTTCTTGCCGGGTCTGCGGCAACAACTCCGGCGCTTCACCGAGCCGGGCCGGTTCTTGCGGGCGCCCCGAACCAGGGCCGCCGCCTCAGTCGCAGCTCTCGCAGGCCGCCTGGGACGGGTGGAAGTAGTCGCAGTACGGCGCGCAGTCGCAGCCGGAGACCTCGAGGCAGACCGTCCCGTCGTCCACCCAGCCCAGGACCGCGTCGCACGGGCCGAAGTCGACCTCGAGCACCCCGGACAGCGAGGCACACCCGGGGCACGCCTCCCAGCACGCGGCCTCGGACGGGAAGAAGTCGTCGCAGTTCGGGGCGCAGTCGCAGCCGCTCCTCTCCACGCACCGGGACCCGTCGAAGATCCACCCCAGGACCGCGTCGCACGGACCGTAGTCGAAGCTCGGATCGCTGGTCGGGCACGTGATGGGACACGCCGTCTCGCACGCGGCGAGATCCGTGAAGAGGTCGTCGCAGTACGGCGCGCAGTCGCACCCCGAGCGCGGCACGCAGGCCTGGCCGTCGAACGCGACCCCCAGCGCCATCTCGCAGTCGCCGAAGTCGTGGTCGGCCGGCACCACGATGCAGACGGGGGCGGCGTCGTCGTCGTCGGTCGCGTCGTCGTCGTCCACGGCGTCGTCGTCGTCCACGGCGTCGTCGTCGTCCACGGC
>CAZEKB010000250.1:0-2721 GCA_964512225.1 uncultured Rickettsiales bacterium
GGTGGCGTCGTCGTCGTCGGTGGCGTCGTCGTCGTCGGTGGCGTCGTCGTCGTCGCTCCCGCCGCCGCCGCCGCGACCGCCGCCGCGGGGGGTGCACGCCGCCAAGGCGGCGAGCAGGAGCAGGGCCCCGATCGAGCGCGTCCGGGTCATGCCGCTACTCCTTCAGCCGGGGCATCAGCTCGACGAAGTTGCACGGGCGGAACCGGTGGTCGAGCTGGGTGGACAGGATCCCGTCCCAGGCGTCCTTGCAGGCGCCCGGCGAGCCCGGCAGCGCGAAGATGTAGGTGCCGTCGGCGACGCCCGCCATCGCGCGCGACTGGATGGTCGACGTCCCGATCTTCTCGAAGCTGATCCACCGGAAGAGCTCGCCGAAGCCGGGGATCTCCTTCTCGACGACGGCCTGCACGGCCTCCGGGGTGGTGTCGCGACCGGTGACGCCGGTGCCCCCGGTGGTGAGGACGACGTCGACGTCGGGATCGGCGACCCAGGCGCGCAGCTGGGCTTCGATCAGCTCGACCTCGTCGGCCACGATCACCTTGCCCGCGCTGCGATGGCCGGCCTTCGTGAGGCGCTCCACGAGGGTGGCGCCGCTGCGGTCGGTCGCTTCGGTGCGGCTGTCGGACACGGTCATCACCGCGATGCTCACGGGCAGGAACGTCCGGCTCTCGTCGATCGGCATGGGGCCTCCGGGTGGGGCGGGGAGCGTACGCGATCGGGGGCGGCGCGCGACCCCGGAATCTTCGCCGGAGTACCCTGGGTCCATGCCCCTGCTGCCGTCGCTCCGTTCCCCCGAGATCGCCGAACGCGTCGACCGCCTCGAGATCCCGTTCAGCCGCCACGGCCTCGACCCCTACGGCCTCGACAAGGCCGAGCTCACGCGCTTCTTCACGCTCCTCCGGCCGCTCTACAAGCGCTACTTCACGATGCGGACGTACGGGCTGGAGCACGTCCCGGACCGGGGTCGCGCGATGCTCATCGGGAACCACAGCGGGGGCGTGGCGCTCGACGGGGCGCTGATCTGGGGGGCGACGTTCTACGAGAAGGAGCCCCCTCGGCTCGCGCAGGGCATGGCGGAGAAGTTCCTGGCGGCGGCACCGTTCAGCGCGAAGTGGACGGCGAAGACGGGTCAGCTGACGGGTTTGCCCGAGCACGCGCGTCGGCTCCTCAACGACGAGCGGCTCCTCATGGTGTTCCCCGAGGGCGCCCGCGGGACGGCCAAGCTGTACCCCGAGCGCCACTCCCTCGTGCGGTTCGGGACGGGGTTCATGCGGCTGGCGCTGCAGACCGGGTCGCCGATCGTGCCGGTCGCGTTCATCGGCGGCGGCGAGGCGATCCCGACCATCCACAACAGCCGGACGCTCGGCCGTCTGCTCGGAGCGCCGTACGTGCCGTTCACGCCGTGGATCGTGGCGCTCCCGCGGCCCACCGCGTGCCAGATCTACTACGGGCCGCCGATGGAGTTCGACGGCGACGGCAACGAGGCGGACGAGGTGGTGCAGGAGTACGTGGAGCAGGTGAAGGTGCGCATCGGCGCGATGATCGAGCTCGGGGTCGACCGTCGGAACCGGGGCGCGCTGGACGAGCCGTTCGAGTTCCCGGGCGGGGAGGGGTCGTCGTGAAGGTCCTCGTCACGGGTGTCGCGGGGCGGCTCGGTCGGGTGCTGGCGCGCCGGCTGCTGGCGGAGGGGCACGTGGTGCTCGGCATCGACCGGCGACCGTGGCCGGACCCGCCGCGCGGCCTGATGATGTTCCCGGTGGACATCCGCAAGCGGCCCGCGGAGGACGTGTTCCGCAGGCACCACCCCGAGGCGGTGGTGCACATGGCGACGGTGACGCACTTCCAGCGTTCGGGTGAGGAGCGGTACCGCATCAACCTCAACGGGACGCGCGCGGTGTTCGACCACGCGGCGAAGTACGGGGTGGGGCACGTGCTCTTCGTGGGGCGGCACACGTACTACGGGGCCGCCGCGGACTCGCCGCTCTATCACACGGAGGCGGACCCGCCGATGGCGGTGGCGACGTTCCCGGACCTCGCCGACCTCGTGGCCGCGGACCTCTACGCCGGGGCCGCGCTGTGGCGCCATCCCGAGATGTGCACGACGGTCCTGAGATTCGTCTACACGCTCGGGCCCAGTCGTCGGGGGACGTTGGCGTCGTTCCTGCGGGGGCCCGCGGTGCCGTCGGTCTTCGGCTTCGATCCGCTGTTCCAGTTCATGCACGACGAGGACGTGGTGGACGCCGTCACCGTCGCGCTGCAGCAGCGGGTGCGGGGCGTCTTCAACGTCACCGGCCCCCCGCCGGTGCCGCTGTCGCTGCTGATCCGGACGACGGGCCGCAAGGAGGTGAGTCTCCCCGAGGTCTTCCTCGGTCGGGTCCTGGGGCACTTCGGGCTGCCGCGCCTGCCCGTCGGCGCCGTGAACCACCTCAAGTTCCCCGTGGTGATCGACGGCAAGCTCTTCCGGGATACGACGGGCTTCGAGCACCGGTTCGACGAGGACCAGACGATGGAGAGCTTTCGCTGGGCTTGAGACGAGACCCGTGACGGCGGGCGGTGATCGTCTGGACGCTCACGGGTCGCCGAAACGGTTCGTTTCGGCGGGTGGTGATCGCCTCGACGCTCACGGGTCGCCGAAACGGTTCGTTTCGGCGGGTGGTGATCGCCTCGACGGGTAGCGTCCCGACAGTTGGTGTAGCCCCCCAGGTTGTCCACAGCCGGGTGGCG
>CAZEKB010000251.1:0-2616 GCA_964512225.1 uncultured Rickettsiales bacterium
GCGTCGTCGGCGTCGTCGTCGTCGGCGGCGTCGTCGTCGTCGTCGGCGGCGTCGGCGTCGGGGTCGTCGTCGTCGTCGGCGGCGTCGTCGTCGTCGCCCCCGGAGTCGTCGTCGTCGGATCCGTCGTCGTCGTCGTCGGTGCCTCCGGGGTTCGTATCGTCGGGACAGCCCGCGGCGAAGAGGAGGAGAAGGATGGCGAAGAGATGCGCGTATCGAGTCATGGCGGACGGGATCTAGCGGACCGGCCCCCCCCATGCAAGGGGCATCTCGTTCTTGCTCGTGCGCGAGCAGTGGCTATTGTTCGCGGCCCGCGCCGCCCGTGCGGGATCACACACCCCCAACGAGGTCCCCATGTCCCTCTCCGACGCCCTCCGTTCCGAGCTCGACACGCTCGTCCGAGACAACGACGTCGTCCTCTTCATGAAGGGCAACCGTCGCTTCCCCCGCTGCGGCTTCTCCGCCACCGTCGCGGGCATCCTCGACGAGCTGGTCGACGACTACCAGACCGTCGACGTCCTCTCCCGCCAGGACATCCGGGAGGGCGTGAAGGTCTACTCGGACTGGCCCACGATCCCGCAGCTGTACATCCGCGGCGAGTTCCAGGGCGGGTGCGACATCGTCCGGGAGATGGCCGGCAGCGGCGACCTCCACAAGGCCCTCGGCATCGAGATCGAGCACGTGGAGCCCCCGAACATCACCATCACCGACGCGGCCGCGGCGGTCTTCCAGGCGGCGCTCGCGGACGGCGGGGGCCCCCTGCGCTTCCGCATCTCGGGGCGCTACCAGTACGACCTCGCCTTCGACCCGAAGGGCGGCCTCGACCTCGCCGTCACGTCCAACGGCGTGGAGCTGATCCTCGACCGCGCGTCCGCGAAGCGGGCCGAAGGCACCGTGATCGACTACGAGAAGAGCGCGATGGGCGAAGGGTTCCGCATCTCGAACCCGGGCGAGCCCGCCAAGGTGCGCCAGCTCTCGCCTCCGGCCCTGAAGGGCTGGCTGGACGACGGCAAGACCGTCGCCCTGTTCGACGTGCGCACCTCCGAGGAGCGCGCCATCGCGTCGATCCCGGGCGCCGTCCACCTCGACGACGCGGGTCGCCGGACCCTGGCGGAGCTCCCGAAGGACACCGTGATCGTGCTGCACTGCCACCACGGCATGCGCAGCCAGCAGGCCGCCGAGCAGATCGTGGCCGAGGGGTACACCAACGTGTTCAACCTCTCGGGCGGCATCGACGCGTGGTCGCAGACGGTGGACTCGGGCGTCCCGCGCTACTGACCCCGGGGCCCGCGTGCGGGCTATCCTCCGGCCATGAGCATCGACCGGCCGATCGAGACCGCCATCCGCAGCAAGCTCGAAGCGGCGTTCACGCCGCACGCGCTGCGCGTTCTGAACGAGTCCCACATGCACAGCGTCCCCCCGAACTCGGAGACGCACTTCAAGGTCGTGGTGGTGGGCGACGCGTTCGAGGGCAAGTCCCTCGTGATGCGGCACCGCGCGGTCAACAAGGCGCTGCAGGAGGAGCTGGCGGCGGGGCTGCACGCCCTCTCGATCGAGGCCCTGACCGTGGCCCAGTGGACGGCCCGAGGGGGGGGCGTGCGCGACAGTCCGGTGTGCCGCGGCGGCAGCAAGGGGGCCTGACGTGCGCGCGCTCGCCCTCGCCGCGATCGTGCTCCTGAGCGGGTGCGAGGCGGACCCGGCCACCATCGACACCGACGGCGATCGCATCGCGGACATCGACGACTGCGCGCCCGAGGACCCCACCCGCAGGCCCGGGATCGACGACGACTACGGCGACGGCGTGGACCAGAACTGCGACGGCGTGGACGGTGTGGACCGCGACGGCGACGGCTACCCCGGGGACGCCCCCGAGGGCGATCCGGCGCGCGACTGCGACGACGAGGATCCGTCGAAGAGCCCGGGCGACGGCGACGGCGACGGCTGGTCCAGCTGCCGCGGCGACTGCGCGGACGACGACGCCGCCCGGTACCCCGGGGCGTGGGAGGGCGAGTTCGACACCGTGGACGGGGACTGCGACGGGGGCGACGCGGGCTCGCTCGCGGGCGCTGCCTACGTGAGCTTCCTGGGCGGCGCGGGCGAGCGCGCGGGCGAGGTCCTCGCGGCGATCGACGACCTGGACGGCGACGGTCTGCCCGAGGTCGCCATCGGCGCCCCCCAGGCGGGGGCCGACGACTCGGAGCGGGGGCGGGTGTACCTGGTCTTCGGGAGCACGCTCGCCGCGGGCGGGACGCTCGGGCCCGAGGACGCCGACGTGACCCTCGAGGGCGACGTGGACGACGACCGGTTCGGCTCCTGGGTGGCGTCGGCGGGGGACGTCGACGGCGACGGGCGGGGCGATCTCGTGGCCGCCGCGCCCCGATCGGACCTCAACGGCTTCGGCTCGGGCGTCGTCCACCTCTTCTCCGGCGCCTCCCTCGCCGCCGCGAGCGGCACCACCCTGGCCGCGGCCGACGCGGACGCCACCTTCGTCGGGGAGCGCGGCGGGGACGGGCTGGACGCGGCCGCGGCGGCGGGCGCCCCGGGCGGCCACCGGCTCGCGGCCCACCACCTCCGGGCCACCCTGAACCACGCGGGCCGAGCGCAACCCGGGCGCGCCAA
>CAZEKB010000252.1:0-2551 GCA_964512225.1 uncultured Rickettsiales bacterium
CGAGAAGGGATTCTCGTCCCAGGGGGGTGGGCCCGGCCGAGGTGGTGGTGGCGAGAAGGGATTCTCGTCCCAGGGGGGTGGGCCCGGCCGAGGTGGTGGTGGCGGGAAGGGATTCTCGTGCCGGTGGGGTGGGCCCGGCCGAGGTGGTGGTGTCGAGAAGGGATTCTCGTCCCAGGGGGGTGGGCCCGGCCCAGTACCGTCCGGCGAGAATCCCTGGTCATCGCCGGGTGTGCGGAGGCCCCGTTGACCGCCCTCCCGGGGGGCGGTACGTTTCGCCGCTCGCGTCCCTCGGGGACGCCGTTCCTTGGGAAACGAATCGATGAACGCTTCGCCCCCTCCGGCCGACGCTCCGACCTCGGACGTGGACTGGATGGAGTGCGCGATCGCCGAAGCGAGGCTCGCCGCCTCGGTCGGCGAGGTGCCCGTCGGGGCCGTCCTCGTGGACGGGGACGGGCGCGAGATCGCGCGGGGTCGGAACCGGCGCGAAGGCCGCGCGGACCCGACCTGGCACGCCGAGATCGAGGCGCTCCGCGGCGGCGCAGCGCGCCGAGGCGGGTGGCGGCTCGAGGGCTGCACGCTGTACGTGACTCTGGAGCCCTGCCCGATGTGCATGGGCGCCCTCGTCAACGCGAGGATCGCCCGCGTGGTGTGGGGAGCCGCAGACCCGAAGGCCGGGGCGGCGGAGACGCTGTATCGGCTGGGGGACGACGCGCGGCTCAACCACCGCGTCGAGTCCGTCGGCGGCGTCCTGGAGACTCGCTGCGGTGACCTGCTGCGGGACTTCTTCGCCACGCTGCGAGCGAAGCGCAAATCGTCGGGATGAATACGGAGAGGTGACCGAGTGGTCGAAGGTGCACGACTGGAAATCGTGTGTGGGGCAACTCACCGAGGGTTCGAATCCCTCCCTCTCCGCCATTCCTTCCCCAAGTGTCGACAAAGACTACGTTTCCTCGACGGACACGCTCCGGGCGGACACGCCTGGGACGCGGGCGTGTCGCGGGCTCGGGGTGGATCCAGCGGCTGCCGTCGAGGGTGATCTCGCGGAGCGGGCGGACTTCGTCGGCGTCGGGGAGGCCCTCGAAGCGGGGCTCGGCGTCGTCGACGGGCGGGGACTCGCCCAGGGCCGGGATGAGGTCGACCGCCGCTCGAAGCGGGAGCGCTGCCGGGTCGGTGTAGACGCCGCGCAGGCCGAGGGAGTGGCCGACCAGGAACTCGACGGCGTCGGGGTCGGCGCCGAGGCGGCGTAGACCGCTGACGTAGCCCTTGCGCAGGCAGTGGTGAGGCCGTTTCTTCCAGATTGCGGGTCGGACGCCCGCCCGGGCCCAGGCGCGGGCGAAGTCTCGGGATCGGGCCATCCGTTCGCGAGGGCCGCCTCGGTGGCGGCGGCTGTGCACGATCCAGGGCTCGTCGTGGCGAGGGTAGGTCTGGAGCAGCTCGGCGAGGTGGCCGGAGATCGGGATGATCCGGCCGCGCCGCTCTTGTTCCGACTTGCCCAGCTCGGGACGGACGCGGAGCAGGTGGCGGTCGAGGTCGACGTCGTCCCAGGTCAGGCCCATCGCCTGCTGGACCCGGAGGCCGGTGAAGCGCAGCAGGAGCCCCAGGTCGCTCTGCCAGCCGTTGAGGGCGTCGATGCAGGAGTCCATCTCGGCCCAGGTGGGGGCCAGGGTTCGCTCCCGGGGCGGGGCCGGCATTCGAAGTGTGCGGGGCGAAGGGACGAAGCGGCCGAGGTCGTCGTCCTGGTGGATCCAGCGCCAGGCGCGCTGGACATTCTCGACGAGCTTGCGACGGGTGGACAGGGAGCGGGGACGGCCGTGTCGGCCGCCGGTTGCGAGGTCATCGAAGTACTCGGCGAGCAGGGTGCGGGAGAGGATCGCACCGGTCACGTGGGCGCCGTGGCGCCGCTTCAACCACCGGAGGAAGAGGTCGAGCGCAGTCGCGTACCGCTCGACCGTGGGGCCGCCGAGTGCGCGAGAGCAGTCGCGGAGGTACGCCTTCAGGAGGTCTTCGAGGGAAGGCTCCTGACGAACTCCAGCAGGCTCCCATCGCCGGCCCTCCGCGGCCGCCTGCTCGACCTGGCGGGAGACGCGCTCGGCGGTGCGCTTGTCGGGGCAGGAGCGGCTGCGGGCGCGGCCGTCGGGGTCGCGCCAGCGGACGCGCCACTTGCCGTCTCTTCGTTCGATGCTCGCCATGCGTGTACCTCGATCCACCAGGTGTCGATGCGGTCGGCTCGCCAGCGGTACTCGGGGCGGGCGGCCGAGCCGATGTTGAGCCAGGGGCGCTCGATCTGCGGCGGGGTCGCCGCCATTCGGGCGCGGAGGGTGCGGCGGTCGACGCGGAGCCAGGCAAGCACCTCGGCGTGGCGAAGCCAGCCGCGAATCGAGCTCTCCTCGGGATCGACCGGGGCCAGCTCGACCGTCGGCGACCCGCCAGCGTCGAACGCCTTCGCGGCACTCATCCCGCCAACCTCTCGAGCATTGTGTTGGCGTGCTCGGCGAGTGCCTCCAGTTCGGCAAGCTCGGCATGGAGCTGCTCGACGTTGGCCCGCGCGGCG